>LYSW01000028.1:3026-36974 GCA_001657295.1 Oceanicaulis sp. BBD 1991-10
GGCTTGGCGGGGGGCGCAGCGGCGTCTGGCGAGACGCGGGCTTCATCCTCACCAGCGTCGACACTTGCGGCGGGCGGCTCTTTAACCGCATCGACGCCGTCAATGACCGCATCCTCTAAGGTCTTAACCGCGTCGGCCCCCGTATCGGCCGCAATATCGGCCCCAGTATCGGCTTCGGTTTCGGCCTCGGTTTTCTTCTTCCTGCCGAAACCGAATTTGAACCAGCTCACTGCACCGCCTCCAAGGCCTGACCGGTCAGCGCGTCTCCGTCGACGCCGGTTATACGTACACGGATAAAGGCGCCGGGGCGCGCCGGCGCCGCCAGGCTGATCGGTGAAAAATCATCGCCGCGGGCGAAGCCCGGCTTCTCCACGATGGCCGCCATTTCCGCGCCGACGCGTGCGGTCAGGTGGCGGTGAAGGGCCTCTTTCGCCTTGGCGCGCAAGCGCGCCGCGCGGTCCTTGATCACCGCACGATCGACTTGCGGCATCCGCGCCGCCGGCGTTCCCGGTCGCGGTGAATAAGGAAAAACATGCACATAGGCGAGCCCGCACTCGTCCACGAGGCGAAGCGAGTTCTCAAACATCGCTTCGGTCTCGGTCGGAAAGCCCGCGATGAGATCGGCGCCGAAGGCGATGTCCGGGCGCACCGACTTAAGCCGGCGCGCCAGGCTGATCGCGTCATCGCGCAGATGCCGCCGCTTCATCCGTTTAAGGATCAAATCATCGCCCGCCTGCAGCGAAAGATGCATATAGGGGCACAGCCGTTCCTCTTCAGCGATGGCGCGGAAGAGATCATCGTCGATCTCGATGGCGTCGATGGACGACAAGCGCAGGCGCTGAAGCTCGGGAACCTGTTTCAGGATCGCGCGGACCAGGCGGCCCAGGGGCGGGGTCCCCGGCAGGTCCTGACCCCAGCTGGTCATGTCGACACCGGTCAAAACCACCTCGCTATGGCCGGTCTCCACCAGGCGGCGGACCTGATCGACGACCTCGCCCGCCGGGGCGGAGCGCGCATTGCCGCGGCCGTAGGGGATGATGCAGAAGGTGCAGCGGTGATCGCAGCCGGTCTGAACCTGAACATAGGCGCGGGCGCGGCCATCCAGACCGTCGACCAGGTGGGATGCGACGTCGCGCACCTGCATGATGTCGCCGACCGAGACCCGCTCGCCGCCGGAAACGGCGCTGGACCGGAAGGCTTCGGGGCGGAGCTTTTCGGCATTGCCGATGATGCGGCCGACTTCAGGCATGGCCGCGAATTGACCGGGATCGATCTGGGCCGCACAGCCGGTCACGATCACCTCGGCCTGCGGCCGGTCGCGCTTGATCCGGCGGATGGTCTGGCGGGCCTGGCGCACCGCCTCATTGGTCACCGCGCAGGTGTTGATGATCACCGTATCGGTCAGGCCCGCGGCCTGGGCGTGGTCGCGCATGACTTCGCTCTCCCAGGCGTTCAGCCGGCAGCCGAAGGTGACAAGCTCCACCTCCTTGCGCTCGGCGGCATCATCCGGCGCGGCAGGGTTTTCCACAGATGCGGTCATGGCGGCGCAAAGTGGGCATGAAGCCCTTGCGCGTCAAGGCGCGGGCGGCGCCGCGGCCAGAGCTGACTCCGTCCGCCGGTCTTGCGCTTCGGTGCGGTCCAGAATCGCGAACACCGCGCCGGCGGCCATATCGATGACGATATGGGCGAGAATGGCCGGCCAGAGCGATCCGCCCGCCAGGACGATGGCGGTCAAAAACACCGCGGTCGGCGCCACGCGGACCAGCCCGCCCAGGCCTTGATAGGCATGGAGCAGGATGAAGGCGGCCAGACTGATCAGCGCCGCCGCCCAGAGCGGCGCGACGAGGCTGATCGAAACCAGCAGCACGCCGCGAAAGATGACTTCCTCGGTCACCCCGGCCGTGATCGACAGGGCCTGAAACGCCACCGCGTCTTCGCGCGATTGCGGCCGCACCAGATCAAGTTCGACCTGGCCGAGCTGTCGGCGCACGGACGCCCGCGTCTTCGCGGAAACAGCCGTACCGACGATCTGGTAAAGGCAATAGACCAGCGCCGATCCGGCAAGCGCCCAGGCCAGCAAACCGCCCCATCCAGGCGCGACGGGCCGCCAACCGATCTCCTCCAGCGTGCGGCCGGACAGAAGCCAGCCCGCCACGCACACCGCGGCGAGGACCCAGAGCATGACCATGGTTTGTCGATAGGTCGTCATGGGCGTTGGCGGCTCGGCGTCGGGCGTGGACTTTCGGTGATCGAGCAGCGGAATCACGCACACCGCCAGCGCGAGAAGCCCCAACGCCGCGACCAGAAAACCGTCCGGGCTGAAAATGAGGTCGAGCATGAGATTCTCCGGTTCGGTTCGCATGGCCGCGCGGCAGATCGCCCGCGCCCGGCCTGGGGTCCGCTTTCGCCCTTGCCCTGTCGGCCAGGTCATGGAAAGCTGTTAAACACGAATACGAATTCGTATTCGGATTTTTGATCGAGATTGCGGCATGCGTCAAGGCGAAATTCAGGCGGAGCAGGGCCGGTCGCGGCGGACGCGCGAGAAGCTGGTGATGGGCTTCGCCGAGCTCCTGCGTGAAAAACCCTTTGATTCTATAACGATCGCTGAACTCGCTAAGCGCGCCGGGGTCGGCGTGGGCACGGTCTATGGCCGCTTCGCCAACAAAGACGCGCTGATCCCGGTCATCTTCGAAGTCTATCTGAAAATGCTGGAGCACTATGCCGGCGACCCGGCCAACGCCCTGACGCTGGACGAGACCGACACGCTGCGCCCGGCGCTGGAGAAGATCTGCGCGCAAGCCTGGCGCCTGTTGCGGGCCGAACCTCAGCTGATCCGCACCGCGCACCTATACGCCCGCCTTCGCCCGGATCTGGTGGGCGAGGACTGGGACGCGATCATCGAGGCGGCGGTCGGGCAGTTCCGCCAGGTGATCGAGCATTTCTCGCATGAGGTGAGACGGCCCGACCGCGATGCGGCCGCGCGCATGGCCTTCTACCTCTTGAACACCGTCATGGTGGAGCAAGGCCTTTATGGCGACGCGGGCCCGGGCGCGGCGCTGCGCGTCAGCGACGACGCCTTCATCACCGACTGCGCGACGACGGTTTATGGATTTCTCACATCGGTGGAGAAATGACGCCGGCTAGAGCCCCATCTGCTTGACCGCGAGATCGCGCATGATCTCTTCGGACCCGCCGCCGATAGCCATGACTTTGACCTCGCGATAAATCCGTTCGACCGCGCAGCCGCGCAGATAACCGGCGCCGCCCAGGATCTGCATGGCTTCACCGGCGCAGAACTCGGCGGTCTTCGACGCCAGGACCTTCACCTTGGCCAGCTCCGCCGCCGGCATCGGGCCGCCGTCCTCGCGGGCGCGGTTGATGCGCCAGGCGATCATTTGCAAATAGGCGTCCAGCGCGTCGATCCTCGCGCTCATATCGGCGATCTTGTGGCGGATCGCCTGATGTTTGATCAACGGCTTGCCGAAGGTCTCCCGCTGCTGCGCGTACCCGATCGCATCGTCCAGGCAGCGCCGCGCCATGCCCAGACAGCCCGCCGACAACGACAGGCGCTCATAGTTGAAATTATCCATGATCGCCAAAAGACAGGCGCCTTCCTGGCCCAGCTGAGCCGAGGCCGGCACGCGGCATTCGTCGAAATGCAGCGTCGCGGTGTCGGACGCCCACCAGCCCATCTTGTTGGTGATCGCAGTGCGGGAGAATCCAGGCGCGTCGGACGGGACGAGAAACAGCGAGACGCCGCCAAATCCCTCGCCGCCGGTGCGGGCGCCAACGACGAACCAGGCCGCCTTCATGCCGCCGGTGATGAAGGTTTTTTCCCCGGAGATCAGCCAGTCGCCATGGTCGCGGACCGCCTTGGTCTTCAGCCGCGCCAGATCCGACCCGCCCGAGGGTTCGGTCATGGCGAGCGCGCCGCCGGCCTTGCCGGAGACGATGGCGGTCAGCGCGTCGCGTTTTTGATCCTCGCTGGCCAGATGCTGGATCGGACCGGTCATGATGCCGCGCGAAAACAGCGAGGCGTTCACGCCGCCCACCCCGGCATAGCCCATGGCGACGCCGCAATCGAACCGCATCAGCGCATCGTCAAAGCCCAGGCCGCCATGGGATTCCTCGATGCCGAAGCCGAACAGGCCCAGCGCGCCGGCTTTTTCATGCAGCGCCCAGGGAAAATCGCCCTGTTCGTCCCAGTCATTTGCGTAGGGCGCGATCTCGGTCTCGATGAAGCGCTCGACGGTGTCGCGAAACTGTGCGCGTTCTGGCGTGTCGAAGGGACGGGCGGGCGAAACGGTGGGCATCAGGCGGCTCTCCAACGGCGGGAGCGTCAGCCTAACCGGTTTAAGGCGAAGAAAAAGCGCCCGCCGGAGGTCCGGCGAGCGCTTGGCGGTCTTGCATGAAGAGATTCGGACTTAGGCGTCGGTTTTCTTCTTCGAGCCTTTGGCCGGACGCGCTTCGATGCCGCGGCCGGTGGTGCGCTCGGCGATCCGCGCGGACTTTCCGCGGCGGTCACGCAGATAATACAGCTTGGCGCGGCGAACCTTGCCCTTGCGCTTGACTTCAATCTTGTCGATCAGCGGGGAATGCACCGGCCAGACGCGCTCGACGCCTTCGCCGAAGCTGATCTTGCGGACGGTGAAATTCTCGTTCAGGCCGCCGCCGGACCGCGCGATGCAGACGCCTTCAAAGCGCTGGATACGCTGGCGGTTGCCCTCGCGGATCCACACATGGACGGCCAGGGTGTCGCCCGGGGAAAACTCCGGGATCGACTTGTCGCCCAGGACGCGGGCGGCTTCTTCCTGCTCGAGCTGCTGAATCAGGTTCATGGCTCTTCTCCTTGGCGCCGCCGATATCTCGCCCAGAGATCGGGACGGCGCTGACGTGTTATCTCTTCGGCCTGTTCTTGTCGCCATCGCGCGATTCGGCCGTGATCACCCGACAGCAATACCTCTGGGATTTCCCGGTCCTCAAAAACCCGCGGCCGGGTGTAGTGAGGATATTCCAGCAAATCGCCTTCAAAACTCTCGTCTTCGGTGGACGCCAGCTTGCCGAGGACGCCGGGGATCAAACGCACGCAGGCCTCGATAAGGACCAGAGCGGCGGCTTCTCCTCCGGCGAGCACGGCGTCTCCGACGCTCACCTCCTGCATTCCGCGCGCTTCGACGACCCGTTGGTCCAGACCTTCGAAGCGGCCGCAAAACACAATAACGCCCGCACCGTCCGCCCACTCCCGGACCATGGTCTGGGAGAGCGGCCGACCGCGCGGCGTTAGATGGATCAACGGGCGTGAACGCCTGTCCACACTGTCGATCGCGTCCGCAGCGACATCGGGGCGCAGCACCATTCCAGGGCCGCCGCCAGCCGGCGTGTCGTCAACGGAGGCGTGCTTATGACGGGAAAATGACCGTATGTCTACTGTTTCCAGCGCCCAAAGGCCGTTCTCCTGCGCCGTCTTCAAAAGCGACACGCCCAACGGTCCCGGAAAGGCGTCAGGAAACAGGGTCAAAACCGTGGCGGTGAAGGGTGCGGGAGCGCTCATGGCGCGCGGTTATGCGCTTGGCGGCGCGATGGGGCAAGGGGCCGGCGACGGCTCCGCCCGCTTGACCCGCCTGGCGCCTAGACGCAAGAGCCAGATCGCGCCGGTGTCGCGCGTCCAATCGCCGGCGTCCAGGGGCGGAAAGGCGGCCTTCGCCGCGATCAAGGCCCAGCCGGTCTCAAGCCCGGGCGCCGCCGGGGGGAAACGGACCGTATCCTCCGCGGCTTTTCATGCGAAAAGACAGGCGCGCCAGAGGCTTGCCGAGCCCGCGAATGCGGAGCGGAATCTATTCTTCGCCTTCGTCCGGATCGGCGGTGATCAGGCCGGCCTTGAGGTCCACATGGGGCACGGCGGCTTTGGTGAAGGGAATGAAAAGCGCCCCCTCCTCGCCGGTCACCTCCAGAAGATCGCCGGCGCCGAAATCCTGCACCGCCTTGACCCGGCCCAGCGCCCGGCCCTCCAGGTCCCGCACCTCAAGGCCGATCAGGTCGGCATGGTAGAATTCATCCGCGTCCGGCGCCGGAAAGGCGGCGCGCGGCGCGTGCAGCAGCGTGCCCTTGAGCGCCTGCATCTCTTCGCGCGAGCGCCGCTCCTTAAACCAGACGATGGACAGGCCATTGGGTCCGGGCTTGGAGCCGGCGGGCGTGAGCAGGACCTCGCCGTCCGCATCCAGAAAGGGTCCATAGGCGGTCAGCGACGCCGGGTCGCCGAACGGTTTGACCTTGGCGTCGCCGCGCACGCCGTGAGCGCCCGCGATCGCGCCGATCACCACCAGATCCGGTTTCGCCATGAGACTCCTGTCCTCTTAAGGCCGGGCGCCCTCGCGCAACGACGCCTCGGCGAGCGCGGCCGACTGCAGATCGCGCACCATGGCCTCCACCTCGCCGGTCAGGTCGGCCACGGCTTCGATCTTGATGCGTTCAGCCCCCGCCTGGCCGCGCTCCCAGGCGGTCGATCCGCGCGAAAGCTGCGCGTCCTCAACGACCGCCGCCGCGGTTCCATAGGGGTAGCCGTTGCGCACGTCCAGCAACAGCGCATTGGCGGCGCCGCGAATCTGCACCTCTCGGCTGGGCAGCAGGAAGAAGCCCAGTATCGTCACATCCGCCGCCGAAAAGGCGTTGGAGGTCTGGGTGAAGGCGCCGCTTAATTCATAGACCAGCACATAATCGAGATGCTGGCGCGCGGCGCCGCGGCGAATGTCCGCGATCAGGTCCGCCGGTGTTGGCATCCGGCGCGGATCATGCGCCTGCGGGTCGACCATGGCGGCGATCAGCGGGCTGACCGGCACGAATTCGCCGACATCGGGGGCCAGCCCGTCCGCCAGCGCGCCCCAATGGACCAGCTCTTCCGGCGGCACGGTGGTCAGCTGACGAGCCTCCAGCCGGGCGAGGCCGATGCGCGCGGGAAAATGCAGGCTCGGCTCCACCGCCGCGATCGCGCGAATCTCCGCGTCCAGCGCCTGTGCCGCGTCCGTCCCGGCGCCGGCCGCATAAGCCGGGTCGTCATAGCCCGCGAGAAAATCTGCGCCGGAAGTGGTCTGCGTCCCATAGGCGCAGCCCGCAAGCGCCAGGCCCGCCCATATCAGTCCCAATACTCGAAGCATGATGGGTCTCCCCGTCCCAACCGCCCCGCCCGCCGACGCTCAGCAGGGCGCGGCTTGGCGGCGAAAGTGGGGCTCTGGCGCGGCGGTTGTCTGACGTGCGTAAGGACGGGGCGGTGGACAGCGCTGCCCGGTCCCTTCAAGCGGCGGGCTCGCGAGGATGATCGGCGCGGTTTTTATCTGGCGCCGGAATCTGAGCTCGATCTGGATGACCGGCATGGTCGGCGGGCTGTTGGAAATCGGCGATCTCGTGTTCGCGGATTCGCCCGGTTCGGTGCATTTCTGCCCCGGCGCCTTGATGGCCCTCATATCCGCCAGCGCGGCGGCGTTGAGCTTCTGGGTCTGGCTGACCGAGCGGAGCAAGGCATAATAGCCGGTCTGGAGCTTCAGATCGACTGGAAGGCGCGCGCCATGAGCGACATGCCGAAAATCACACCCGCCGAGAACGGTCCGCTCGTCGTGGAGAACCCTCCGGACCTGTCCGGTTCCGTGCAGATCGACCTGAGCGGCAGGCCGAAAGTGGCGCTGTGCCGGTGCGGCGCCTCGGCGAACAAACCGTTTTGCGACGGCGCCCATGTGAAGGCCGGGTTCGACAGCGCGCCGGATCAAGGCGGATTGCGCAACACGCCGATTGACTATTCCGGCGAGGTCGGCGGAATGGACGTGACCGTGAGCTACACCCCGGTGCTCTGCACCCATGCAGCCCAATGCCAAGCCCGCGCATCGACGGTGTTCGATCCGCATAAAAAGCCCTGGATTCAGCCGGAAAACGGCACGCTCGACGCCATTCTTGACGTGATCGCGGCCTGCCCTTCGGGCGCCTTGAGGCTGGCTGCCGGCGACCAGGCGCCGCAACATCTGACGACGGGGGACGTCAGCATCCGGATTGAAAAGGACGGCCCCTATCACGTCACCAACGCCGTGCTTGACGCCGAGTTCAACGGAGCCGGCGCCAGCCGCACGAAATACTCGCTTTGTCGCTGCGGCCTGTCCAAGAACAAACCCTTCTGTGACGGCTCACACCACGACGCGAAATGGTCGGATGACGACGGTGCGGCTGTAGATTGATCACCGTCATGGCGACGGAATCGCCCATCGAGACTCCGGGCCGGCCCGCGTAATTGCGCCGGCGGCGACCGGCGTGATCCCGCCCGGGACCGCGCTGGTTTGCGCGCAGCCATAGGCGATCGCACGCTTGGGCGGGTTCAGGGGACGGATCGGCGCTGTCGGTCCGCCAGTTGAAAACGGATTTCCACTGCCGAGGCGGCCGACGTCCAAGCCGGGGCCCTAGCCTTTCAGCCATCCCGCATTCACGCAGCCTTCCGCGATCTGCACGGCGTTGAGCGCGGCGCCTTTGCGCAGATTGTCGGAGACGATCCACAGCGCGAGCCCGTTCTCCACCGTGGGATCGTTGCGCACGCGGCTGACGAAGGTGGCGAATTCACCGACGCTGTCGACCGGGGTGATATAGGCGGGGTCGTCCTCGTCCGCGCGATCGATGAGCATCAGGCCCGGCGCTTCGCGCAACAGGGCCTTGGCGTCGTCGGCGGAGAGCTCCTTGTCCAGCTCCAGATGGGCGGCGACGCAGTGGCCGACGAAGACCGGCACCCGGGCGCATGTGGCGAAGAGCTTGATCTTCGGATCGAGAATCTTCTTGGTCTCGACCGTCATCTTCCACTCTTCCCTGGTGGCGCCGTCCTCCATGAAGACATCGATCTTGGGCAGGACGTTGAACGCGATCTGCTTGTCGAAAGCCTCCGGCTCGATCGGGTCGTTCACATAGATGGCGCGGGTCTGATTCCACAATTCATCCATCGCCTCCTTGCCGCCGCCGGAGGTGGATTGATAGGTCGCCACGCTCGCCCGGGAGATGCCGGCGGCGTCGTGGATGGGTTTCAGCGCCACCACGGTCTGAATGGTCGAACAATTGGGATTGGCGATGATATTCTTCGCCGGCCGCTGAGCCAGCGCCTCAGCATTGACTTCCGGCACCACCAGCGGCACCTCAGGATCCATGCGCCAGGCGCTGGAATTGTCGATCACCAGGGCGCCCGCCGCCGCGATTTTGGGCGCCATCTCCTTAGACAACTCCCCGCCCGCGCTCATCAGCACCAGGTCGACGCTTGAGAAATCAAACGTCTCCGCGTCTTTGATCTTGAGCGTCTTGTCGCCATAGCTGACCTCGCGCCCGACCGATTTGCGGCTCGCCAGCGCATAGACGGTCTCGGCCGGAAACAGGCGTTCTTCCAGAATGGTCAGCATCTCCGCGCCGACCGCACCGGTCGCGCCGAGAACGGCGATATTGAGCGCCATCGGGCGTCTCCTTCAGAAATTGGGTCGGGCCGGAGATAGCGATCCGGCCGTGCCGGCGCAACTCGTCGCCGGACATGAAAAACCCTGAGGCCGGCCTGGGCCCCAGGGTTTCATGCGCAGATTGCGGCGGCGCGGGCTTAGGCGAGGCTCGGATCGATGCCCTTGCAGGCTTCCACCAGGCCTTTCACCGAATCGACCGAGTGGTCGAACATGGCCTGTTCGTCCGCATTCAGGCTGATCTCGACGATTTTCTCCACACCGCCGGCGCCGATCTGGATCGGCACGCCGACATAAAGCCCGTCCACGCCGAACTGGCCGGTCAGGTGCGCGGCGCAGGGCAGGATGCGCTTTTTGTCGTTGAGATAGGATTTCGCCATGGCGATGGCGCTTTCCGCCGGCGCGTAGAACGCCGAGCCATTGCCCAACAGGCCGACGATCTCGCCGCCGCCCTTGCGGGTGCGGTCGACGATGGCGTCGATCTTGTCGCTGGTGGACCAGCCCATCTCGACCATGTCCGGCACCGGAATGCCGGCGACGGTGGAATAGCGGGTCAGCGGCACCATGGTGTCGCCATGGCCGCCCATCACGAAGGCGGTGACGTCTTCGACGGAGACACTGAATTCTTCCGCCAGGAACCAGCGGAAGCGTGCGGCGTCGAGCACGCCCGCCATGCCGACCACCTTGTTGTGCGGCAGGCCGGAGAACTCGCGCAGGGCCCAGACCATGGCGTCGAGCGGGTTGGTGATGCAGATCACGAAGGCGTCCGGAGCATGGGCCTTGATGCCCTCGCCGACGGCCTTCATGACTTTAAGGTTGATGCCCAGAAGATCATCGCGCGACATGCCCGGCTTGCGCGGCACGCCGGCGGTGACGATGCACACGTCCGCGCCGGCGATCGGGGAATAGTCTTCGACCGAGCCGCCGGTCAGATGGCTGTCCTTGCCGAAGACCGGGCTGGCTTCGCACAGATCGAGCGCCTTGCCCTTCGCCGTGCCTTCGGCCAGGTCCATCAGGACCACGTCGCCCAGCTCTTCGCGCGCGGCGATGTGAGCGAGCGTGCCGCCGATCATGCCGGCGCCGATTAGGGCGATCTTCTTGCGAGCCATGGGAAACCTCTTAGCTGGAGAACGCCGGAGCGGGCGCGGAAGGAATAGTTGCGCGCCGGTCTAACCCTGCCGCGCGCGAAGGGCAATGCGGCGAAAGGCTAGCGTTTCATCGCCAGCAGCAATCCGTCGCCGATGGAGGTGAAAACCGGCTCCACGCCCTGATGGTCGCGGACCCGCCGGGCGACGGCGCGCAGGGCGTCGGTGTCCGGATCGGCGACGCCTGGATCCGCCACGGATCCGCTCCACAACACATTGTCGAATGCGATCACGCCGCCCGGCCGCAACAGCTTGAGCCCCAGCTCGAAATATTGCGGATAGCCGGTCTTGTCCGCGTCCACGAAGATGAAATCGATCTGACCGCCGAGGCCCTCGTGCAGCAAGTCCTGAAGGCTTTTGTCCGCATGGCCGGCCCGCGCATCGATGACCTCCTCAACGCCGTCTTCGCGCCAATACCCGGCGGCCGTCTCCAGATAGGCGGGCGACATATCCAGCGCGTAGAGCCGGGCGTCCGCGCCGACGCTTTTCAGCGCGCGCGCCGTCGCCAGTGCGGAATAGCCGGTGAAGACGCCGATCTCGACTGCGCGCGTCGCGCTGAGCAAGCGGATGAAGAATTCCAGCACGGCGCCCTGCTCCGGGCTGATCTGCATGCGGGAGATCCCGCCCATCGCGGCGGTGTCTTTCCGGCAGCGCGCCATGGCCGGGCTCTCACCGCGATTCATGGTGCGGATATAATCCGTGACGGCGTCGCTTAGACCGATGGATCGGGACATGGCGGTGTCTCCTCTAGGCGGCGGGCGCGTCGGGCTCGCGCCGCTCGGCCGCCAGATACTCATGGCTGCGCATTTCCACGAGGCGGCTGGCCGTGCGTTGAAATTCAAAGGCGTAGTCGCCTTCCGGATAAAGCGCCTGCGGCTGCGCCGCCGCGCTCATGACCAGCTTGGTCCTCACCTCGTAAAGCGCATCGATCAGCGTCACGAAGCGTTTGGCCTGATCGCGCTTATCCGGAGTGAGCAAGGGCGCGCGGTCAATCATCAGCGTGTGAAAGCGTTCCGCCAGCGCCAGATAGTCGGCGGGGCCCAGGGGCCGGTCGCACAGCTCCGCAAAGCTGAAACGCGCCACGCCGGCCGCTTCGCGCGGAATCTCCAGCGCACGGCCCTTGATGGTGATCGCGCAAGTGCGCGCATGGGCGCCCAGGGTCAGGCGCTCGAACGCGGCGTCCATCGCCGCATCGGCGGCATCACCCAGCGGGCTGTAATAGACCGGCGCGGCCTCCAGCCGCTCAAGGCGGTAGTCGCGCCCGGAATCGAGCACGAAAACCTGCATTCTCGCTTTGATCAGATCGATAAAGGGCAGGAAGAGCTGTCGGTTCAGCCCATTCCAGTACAAGTCGTCCGGGCGCCGGTTCGAAGTGGCGACCATCACCACGCCGTTCTCAAACAGACCCTGAAACAGCCGCCCCAGTATCATGGCGTCGCCGACATCGGTGACCTGCAACTCGTCAAAGCATAAAAGCCGCGTCTCTTTCGCGATGGCCTTGGCCACGCGCGGCAGCGGATCGCGATCCTGCCGGGCCCGTTCCGCGGTGATGCGCGCCTGAATCTCCTGCAGGAATTGATGGAAGTGGACCCGGCGCTTAGCCTCGATCGCCACCGTGTCGAAGAATAAATCCATCAACATGGATTTCCCGGTCCCGACCCCGCCCCATAGATACGCGCCCGCCGGCGGAGGGGTGCGCTGGCCGAACAGGCCGCGCTTTGCGCCCTTCCACGCCGCGAGTTTCTCCGACAACTCGGTCAGGAGGGCCGCCGCGCGCCTTTGGGCGTCATCCGGCTGCAAGGCGCCGCGGTCGACAGCGGCCTGAAGCGCCTCGCTTGGCGTCATTTCAGGGCCCAGACCAGCACCGCCGCGCCCAGCAGCGCGAAGGCGAGCAAGGTGGCGAGGATGAGAAAGACGGGGCGTTCGATCTGGCGCATGGCCCGTGTCTAGCCCAAGCCGAGCGATCGAACCAAGACACGTTGACGCTATCGGGTCTGCGCCGCACTCTTCAAGCGGCGTGGAAGAACGGTATCCATGGTCTCCGGCGGTCTGAACGAAAAAGAACTGGCCAAACTGCAATCGGCGGGGTTTTCGGCGCGTTTCATTGAGGCGGTGTCGGACGAAGCCGCCACCATGCGGCTTCTGGCGCTGCGCCGGCAAAGCGGCAACGCCTTGGCCGGGATCGCGGCGGCCTTCGGCGCGCTCGTCCTGGGCGCGCTTCAGATTTTCGGGGACGATCTGGGCTGGCTGGCGACCACGCTGATCCCGATTCTCGGCGTCCTGCTGGCCGCCGCGCCCTGGCTGGAGGTGCGCCTGATGCGCCGTCACGAGCCGGTGCGCTGGGCCGCGCGGCGACTGGCGGTGCTGGCGGTCACGGCCAACCCGGAAAGTGGCGGCGACGAGGCCTGGAAGGCCCTGGTCCGGCACGCCTTGCGGGTGCACCGCTTTGAAAGCCCGCGCAGCGCCCTTCACCATCTGGCGCGCGAGATGGTCCGGGAAGAAACCGGACGCGATCCGCGCAATCCCGCGCCGAACCGCACCATGACGGTCGACCAGGCCCAGCTCAGCGACACGATCTGGCGGGCGGTCGCCGCTGTGGCGGCGCTGGCGTTGCTCGCGCTGTTGGCGGCGCGGGTCCTGCTGGGATAAGGCGCGACGCCCGGACTCGTAAGGGCCCGCTCGTGCGCGCCGGCCCGCTAGAGTCCGCCGATTAAGACAAGCACGGACGCAACGAGCGAGAGCAGGCCCAGCACGCAGCAACACACTAAAAACCAGGAAAATTTGTTGCGTTCCCGCTCATGATAATCAGCGGATCTATCCAACAGCTTGCTCAGCTGCGGCCAGTTCGATTTTTTGGCGGCCGCTGCATCCACTTGTCTTTCCCGGACCCGCCACCGGCCAATTTGGTCGACCAAAGGAGGGATCGCGAAGAAAAGACCGCCGAGAAGCGCCAGGAGCGTCGAAATCATCGCCGCAGAAACAAAGTCAGCGTGTCATTGATCGTGGTTTGAACAATACGAGACAACGCTTCTTCGACAATGTGCAGCTTTCCTGGGGCGAGCGAAGCATCAGGCTTAAGGCCGGCAAGGCTTTCTTGCTCCGTATATGCGAATGTGACGAATGGCGTGACGCCACATGCTTCACTGTACTGATGCAGCAAGTCGAGCGGAATGTCCTTGCCGGTCTCCATTCTTGAAATCGTCGACTGACTCACGCTGAGCGACTTAGCGAGTTGCGCCTGGGTGATGTTAGCGCTCTTGCGCGCGATCCGCAGCCGCTCGCCCACATGCACGAGGAAGGCGGCCGCTGCTGCTTCCGCTTGCGCGGCTTCCCTCGCTTCGCTGGGCGCGCTCTCCAGGCGCGCTTCAAGCTCGGATAAGGAGCGCCGGTTTTTCTTGATGTCGGTCATTTCATTCCCATGCATCAAACCACTCCTTCCCTTGTCTACGAATACGGCGGACCAACTCGCCAGGAGTTTTCACCGCGGTGATGTCCATCAAGGCGAAACAAATGCGCCGTTCCGGATTCCGGCTCTCATACACAAGGGCGATTTTCTCGATCCCGCGCTCCATCGCCGTGAAATAGCTGGGAACCGTCCAGATCACCCCGCCGCTGGGATGGGTGATGCGCCTGGAGCGACTCTTGTCACCCTTGGCGTGGTCCAGAAGCTGCTTGGTGAGGCGGCCAGCCAGCTTCGGATCGGAGTCAAACAGAGCGTCGATCGCCTCAAAAGCGTCATTCTCTATCTGCATAAATATTCCACATCAGCAAATCGTCAAGGGCGAAGCCCCGAATCCCCCGGGTTTCAGGCCCATTATTCAATCAAAAATAGATGCTAATCGCCCATATGGCGTTTGAAAAGCATGGGGGAGCCCCCGCGCAATCCCACATCGATCGCGCGGCCAAATCGCGCGAAGACGCGATTTGGAGGGCAGAGCTAAGGCTTGAAGACCGGCGCCGCGGCGGCGCAGCGCCCTACTGCATCGTCGGAATAATAAAGGCCTGATCCGCCACTTCGCCCGACGGCCAGCGCTGGGTCACCGTTTTGATCTTGGTGAAGAAGCGCACGCCTTCAAAGCCGTGCTGATTGCTGTCGCCGAAGGCCGAACGCTTCCAGCCGCCGAAGGTGTGATAGGCGACCGGCACCGGGATCGGCACGTTCACGCCGACCATGCCGACATTGACCTTGGAGGCGAATTCGCGGGCCGCAAGACCGTTGCGCGTGAAGATCGCCACGCCGTTGCCATATTGGTGATTGCTGGCCAACGCGGCGGCGTCCTCCAATTCGTCCGCACGCACGATCTGCAGGACCGGGCCGAAAATCTCTTCCTGATAGCTCGTCATATCCGGCGTGACATTGTCGAACAGGGAGGGGCCGATGAAGAAGCCGTTCTCATGGCCCTGAAGCTTGAAGCCGCGGCCGTCGAGCAACAGGTCCGCACCCTCGTCCACGCCCATCTGGATATAGCTTTCCACCTTCTCCTTATGGGCTTTGGAGACCACGGGACCGTAGATCGCATCGGGATCGGTCGAGGCGCCGGGCACCAGTTTTTCGATCTCCGGCATCAGCTTTTCGATCAGCTTGTCCGCGGTGCCTTCGCCGACGGGAACGGCCACCGGCAGCGCCATGCAGCGCTCGCCCGCCGACCCATAGGCCGATCCGACCAGGTCGCGAACCACCTGGTCCATATCGGCGTCCGGCATGATCACGCCGTGATTTTTCGCGCCGCCCATGGCCTGGACGCGTTTGCCGTTCGCCGTGCCGCGCGAATAGACATAGTGGGCGATGTCCGAGGAACCGACAAAGCTGACCGCCTTGATGTCCTCATGGTCCAGGATCGCGTCGACCGCCTCCTTGTCGCCATGGACGACATTGAACACGCCATCCGGCAGGCCGGCCTGCTGCATCAGCTCAGCCAGGCGCACCGGCACGCTGGGATCTTTCTCGGACGGCTTGAGGATGACCGCGTTGCCGCAGGCCAGCGCGACGCCGAACATCCACATGGGAATCATGGCCGGGAAATTGAACGGCGTGATCGCCGCGATCACGCCCAGCGGCTGGCGCATGGAGTAAACATCGATGCCCGGACCCGCGCCTTCGGTGTACTCGCCCTTTAAAAGATGCGGGATGCCGCAGGCGAACTCGATCACTTCCAGACCGCGCTGCACATCGCCTTTGGAGTCCGCGACGACTTTGCCGTGCTCGGCCGACAAGAGTCGGGCCAGCTCGTCCATATGCTCTTCGACCAGCGCCTTGAACTTGAACATGACGCGGGCGCGACGCTGCGGATTGGTCGCCGCCCAGGCCGGCTGGGCCGCCTTGGCGATTTCAACCGCGTCGGCCAATTCCTTGGCAGACGCCAGCGACACCTTGGCCTGAACCTCGCCGGTATTGGGATCGAACACCTCGCCGAAGCGGCCGGACGCGCCGGGCGAAGCCTTGCCGTTGACGAAGTGATGGATGTCGCGCTGGGCGGTCATGGGAGATCCTCCGGGTGTGGCTGACGCCAGGGCGCCTGACGCGCCGCTTGTCTTGCGCGCGGGTTTAACGCCGGGCGAAGCCGGTGTCGAGGCGTGGACGCAAGCCCTTATGCAGGCTTGAAGCGGTCAAACCAGATCGCCGCCAGGGCGGCCAGGACGGCGCCGGCCAGCTGCGCCGCAATGAAGGCGGGCGCGTCCCCGGGCGCGATGCCGGAAAACGTCGTGGTGAAGGCGCGCGCGATCGTGACCGCCGGATTGGCGAAACTTGTGGAGGCCGTGAACCAGTAGGCCGAGGTGATGTAGAGGCCCACCACCATGGCGACGCTGTCGGGCCGGCGCGCCACCGCCATGAAGATGAAGAAGACGAGACCGAAGGTCGCGACCGCTTCCGCCAGCCATTGCGCGGGACCGGTGCGCGTCTGGTCGCCGATTTGAAGCGGTGCGATCTCAAACATCACATGCGCACAGACGACGCCCAGCAGGCCGCCCAGGATTTGGGCGATGACGAACAGCCCGCCCTCGCCCCAGCCGATACGCCCGCGCAGCGCCATGGCGAGGGTCACGGCGGGATTGAAATGGGCGCCCGACACCGGACCGAAGGCCGTTATGAGGACATAAAGCGCCGCCCCGGTGGCGATCGTATTCGCCAAAAGCGCCAATGCGACGTCGCCGGTCAGGCGCTCCGCCATGATTCCCGAGCCGACCACCGCGGCGAGCAGGAAGAAAGTCCCCAGCGCTTCCGCGCCCAGGCGATAGCCGAGCCCTGTCGTCATTGCGGTTTCGCCTGTTCCAGCGCCGCCTTGAGCGCGGGCCCGCCCGCCTGCCAGTCCTCGCTCGCCAGGACCGCGTCGACGGCGGCGGCAAGCGCCTGATAAGTGGCCTCAAACGCCGCGCGGGCCCGGTCCGGATCCTCGATCCCGGCAGGGTCCGGCAAGCCCCAATGGGCGCGCACCGGCGCGCCGGGCCAGACCGGGCAGGTCTCTGAAGCGGCGCTGTCGCAGACCGTGATCACCGCATCCATGCGCGGCGCATCCTCGCCGTCGAACTCGTCCCAGGATTTCGACCGGGCGCCGTCGCTCGGCACGCCATGGCGCTCTAAAGTCTCGAGCGCATACGGGTTCGGAGCGCCGGCCGGCTTCGAGCCGGCGGAGAAGGCGCGGACCCGCCCGCCCGAGCGCGCATTGAACAACGCTTCGCCCAAAATCGAACGCGCGCTGTTGCCGGTGCAGAGAATGAGGATGTTCACGGATTTGATCCCGGGTTTGCCGCAGTGCATCATGGCGTTAAGGTAGAATCGCTGTTATTTCAAGACCTCCTGAAATGAGCATGAACACCACCGATGCTGATGCGGTGAGGCGTTTCGGCGCTCTTGCCCACGCCACCCGCCTGATCGTCTTTCGCTCGCTCATGAAGGCGGGTCCTGAAGGCGTCACCGCCGGGGACTTGGCGAGAGCCGCCAAGGTGTCGCCCAGCAATCTGTCAGCGCACCTGAACGTCTTGACGGAGGCCGGCCTCGCCGCAATGACGCGAGATGGCCGCAGACGCTACTACGCGCCAGAGTTGGGTGCGGTGGCGAGCCTGATCAGCTTCCTGGTGGAGGATTGCTGCGACGGCCGTCCGGAAGTCTGCGCCCAGCTTCCAGTCGGCGGCGCGGAAAAGCAGGCCTGCTGACGGCGCTCTTGCGCTGACGGCGCGCTTTCGCCTTGATGCGCCGGTCATGACGGCCAAAGAGCTTCACATCGTCGACCAGCTGATCGAGGAACGCGCCGTTCGCTTGCGCGGCAATCGCCTGGTGTGGCCGTGGGTGAAGCGCATCTTTTATCCGCTGCTGGGGTATGAAAGGGCGGCTGAGATCGCCGACACGATGGCGCCCCTGGGCGGCCGCGAGGCCATGGACTGGTCAGAACGCTTTCTGGCGATGCGGGTTCGCGCGGCCGGGCTGGACCATGTGCCCGGAAAAGGCCCCTGCGTGATCGTAGCGAACCATCCTGGCGGGATCGCCGACGGGATCGCGCTGTGGTCTGTGCTCAAACAAAGGCGGCCGGACGCCGTCTTTTTCGCGAATCGCGATGCGATCCGGGTTTGCGCAGGTCTGGCCGACCTGGTCATTCCGGTGGAATGGCGCGCGGATGCGCGCTCGCGCGACAAGACACGGGAGACGCTGCGCCAGGCCGTCTCGGCGTTCAAGGACGGCCGCTGCGTCGTGATTTTCCCCGCCGGCCGCATGGCGGCGTGGGACTGGCGCACCTTGCGCCTGGTCGAGCAGGCCTGGGCGCCCACCGCCGTGTCGCTGGCGCGCAAGTTCGATGCGCCGGTCGTGCCGCTGGGCCTGAAGCAGCGCATGTCGGTCATGTATTACGGGCTGGGCCAGCTGCATGACGAGCTCAAGCATATGACGGTGTTTCACGAGCTGCTGGCGAAAAGGGGCGCGCTCTACCGCCTGAAATTCGCCGCGCCGGTCGCGCCCGAAGACCTGCCGGCCGACGATATGGCCGCCAGCGAAGCGCTGCGGCGGATGAGCGAAAGCCTCGCGCAGGAGGCGCCATGAGCCTGTCCGTCCTGGAGGACCCGACGCGCGTCAGCGACGCGCGCGCCCTTGTCGACGCGATGATCGAGGAACGCGCGCCCCGCCTGAGCCGCGTGGGCTGGCTCTGGCCGATCCTGCGGACCGCGGTCTTCCCTTTCCTGGGCTATCGGGACGCGGTCCGGCTGATCGAGGCGGTGCGCGATCTCGACGCCGACAGCTGTTTTGAGTGGGGGGACCGATTCCTGAACCTCACAGTGCACGCCGAAGGCCTTGCCCATGTGCCCGCCGAGGGCCCGGCGATGATCATCGCCAACCACCCCGGCGGCATTCCGGACGGCAACGCCCTCTACAAGGCGGTTCAGCCCGTCCGCAAGGATCTGACCTTCTTCGCCAATCGGGATGCGCTGCGTATCTGTCCGGGCCTGCGCGACCGGATCATCCCCGTCGAGTGGCGCAAACACGCGCTCAGCCGCCAGCGCGCCCGCGAGACGCTGAAAAGCGCGATGGAGGCGTTCAACGCCGGGCGCTGCGTCGTCATGTTTCCCGCCGGCCGCATGGCGGACTGGAGCTGGAAAGAGCGGCGTATCGTCGAACCGGACTGGTCGGCGACCGGCGTATCCATCGCCCGGCGTTTCGACGCGCCGATCATCCCGATGGGCGTCGCCCAGCGCATGCCGCTGGCCTATTATGTGTTGGCGCATATCCATGAGGAATTGCGCGACATCACCCTGTTCCACGGCCTGCTGAACCAGCGCGGCGCACGATACCGCCTCGCCTTTGGAGCGCCCGTGAAAGCCCGGGCGCTGCCCGGTGACGAGGCCGCGGCGACCCAAGCCTTGAAGGCGATGTGCGAAAAGCTGGCCTGGGCCTGATCAAGCGACGGCGCCCGGCGCGTCAGGTCCTTGCTCGGCGATCACGCCGACCCGGCGCAGCAGCAGGCCGCGCTCAAGAATCTCCGGCGCGGTCATGGTCATGAAATCCGGCCGCCGCGGCGCGTCCGCCGGCAGGGTCGCATTCATCGCGAAAGCCACCGCCCAATCACTGAAACTGCGCTCGATGATCGGATCGAAAGCGACGACATGAATGTCGAAATGACGCGTGTCGGTGAAGACGCGCGCCCGCGTTGTCTCGATCGCCGGCCGGTCGCCCTCGAGAATCTGGAAGAAGCGGTTTCGCTCCACGCCCAGAAGCCCCGTGATGTTCGCCGCCACATTATTGCGCATGCCCGCCGACAGGATCTGCGCCAGCGGCCCCTGCAGCCAGCCCGCGCGCACCGGGAATGCCGGCCGGCTGATATAAATCAGTCGGTGAAGATCCACCCTGTCCTCCTGTCCTGACCCGGTCAAAGGATGCGGCGCTGATCCTCATGATTGGTAAATCACCCGATTGGGTGTGTGGCTTTCGGCGCCCGGAACTCTCGCAGCGGAGCTTCGGGTATTCGCCGGACCTGATTGGCGGCCGGGCCGGTTGCGAGATCCGGGCGTGGATCGGCGACGACTCTAAGCGTCAGGCTGCGGCTGGGCGGGCGTTCGGATCAGCTCGGCGCCGATCGCAAAGAACCAAAGGATGAAGCCCAGACCAAAGACGATGGCCGCTTCCGCGAGTGCGGGAATGGTGGAAACCAGACCGGCGGCGCCAATGAGAAGACCGAGCGCGCTTGTCGCGCGCGATATCGATCGCGATCCCCAGCCTGCGATGCTGAGCAGGAAAATCCACAGCCCACCGGTGATTTCATTGCCTCCGCCAAGACCGGAGCCGATCGCCACGACGGCGTGCCAGAGATTTTCTGCAGCGGACGGATCATGCGCATTCAGAGCCACGATACGCGCGACACCCACGTTGAACACCATCCCCGCAGCCAGAATGAACCCCGCCCAGATCAATCCGAACGCCGCCGCAGTTTGCGCCAGGCGCGCCGCTCCAGCCCTGATCCGTTCATGCACGCCGAGCACGATGAGCACCATCAGGATCGCGTTCAGTACGTAGATGACGAGATTCCATGAGATCATCATCGCCTGATGGTCGATGAGAAACTGCACGTGCTGGGCAGCCGGCACATTCGCGGCGCCGTACTGGGCTGGCCCTAGAATGCTGAAATAAAACCAGAATCCGATGATGTAAGTCACACCCGCGCCCAAGGCGGCGAGCCCGCTGATGCGTTGGAAAACCATGGAGAATCTCCAGCTTTTGTGAGTTAGAAAGATCGCGCGGTCCGAGCGGCGAACCGCGTGCGCGCGGCGTAGATCAATGTGCCAAGCACGACCGCCAGAACCGGCGCGCTGAGCAAGGCTGGCGTTCGAGCCGCTTCCGGCAGAACGTGGCTGTTGCCGAAGAAGAAAATCCCGGTGGCGAGAAACATCGAGAAGCCCATGCGCCCGAGATGGCGTGTCAGCCTTCGGCGCCGGGAGGGCGCCGGCGTCATCGCGTAACGCCAGTCGAACACGCACAAAACCGCACTGACGGCCGCCAGCACATGGAATGCGCTTGGTTCAAGCCCGTTCAACGCGCCGTCCGGCGCGCCTGCCGCGATGATCCCGCCTGACAGGGCGCCCAGCGACAGCAAGGCGGACGCCGCACCTGCGCTTTGCGTCACAAGGCGGCCCAGCGTGTCGGCGGGGCGCGCCGCCGCCCAGCCTGTCAGGATGGCGTGAAGCGCAATGAAGGAGAGAAAGACTGTAAACAGAATCTCGCGCGCCAGGCTCAACCAGAGACCCGACAGGCTGAGAAGGATCATGGCGGCGACGAAAACGCCGCCGGCGCTGCGATGCACCCGGCCGCCCTTGGGCGCTGCAAACGCGAGAAGACCGCAAGCGAGCGCCAAACACCCGATCCAGAAATGGACCGAGCCCAAACTCTCCGGTTCGCTCATAATATCCTGAACTCCGCCCTGCGCGCACCCATGCGGCCTCTGCGCCGCTCAGCTCTGCCTGCAGGCGCCAGGGCGCGTCTGTCGTCCGCGCGGGCAGGCGCGGACAGAGTTTCGATCCGTCCTTACGGGCGCATGATTGAAACGCCGTGTGCGTGACGTAAAACGGGGCTATGGACACTGACAGCGCTGTGGCGCTTTCCGCTTTCGTGACCGGAATCGCCCTGACCGGAGCGCTCGTCAGCGTTCGGAGCCGCGAGCCTGAGGACGTGCGCCTCTCGCTGGCGGCCGTGTTTATCCTGTTTGCAGGCCTGAGCGCGTGGCCGCTCGTCGTCGGGTTCTTCCGGGCAGCCTACCCGTTATATATGCCCGCGCTCTTGCCCATGCTGCTCGCCTTGCCGGTTGCGGTTCACCGCCAGGCGGAGGCGCGAACCGGGGCGCCCTATCGACGGCGGGCGCAGCTGCGTGATGCGAGCTTGCCTGCGACCGGACTGTTGGTGATGGCGGGCTATTGGATGCTGCCGGGAGACAGTCACGCCATCCTGTTCATAGAAGGGCGGCTACCAGGCGGCGTGGCGGCGGCGGCGCTCGCCCTCATCACCTTTGTCTTGGTGCTGGCCTGGATCGCGGTGTCGGCGGCTTACCTTATCGCGACGCTGCGGGCGCTCCATCGGCACCGGGCGGCCCTGAAGGCGGTTTATTCCAACACTGAGGGCCGGGAGCTGCGCTGGATGGACGCCTTCCTCATCCTGCTTGTCGGCCTTTGGCTGGTCAGCGCTCTGGCGGTGGCGAGCGAGAATCTCGCGCTGGGCGTAGTGATCAATAGTGAACTGGTTCTGGCGCTGACCGCGGGCGTGCTGCTGGTCCTGATCGCATTGAGCCTGGGCGCGGCCCCATCACAGCCGGAGGGCGGTCCGGAGGTGGACGCCGCCCTGGAGCGGCAGGGCAAATACGCACGCTCTGCGCTCAGCGAAGAGCGCGCACGCAAGATCGCCGAACGGATCGAGGCGGCGATGAGACGCGATCAGCTCCATCTTGATCCGACATTGTCGCTGACCAGGCTCGCCCGTCATGTGGCGACGCCCGCCAACCTCGTCTCGCAAACGCTCAATGAGCATCTGGGCGCCACCTTCTTCGATTATGTGGCGAAATGGCGCGTGGAGACCGCAAAGCCGATGCTCGCCGCAGGCGAAGCCTCGGTCCTCACCGTCGCATTGGACGTCGGCTTTAATTCGCGCTCAACCTTCTACAAGGCGTTCAAGCGCGAGACCGGCTTAACGCCCGCCGCCTATAGACGGTCTAGACCTGCCGCTCGACCATCAATTCCTTGATCTTGCCGATCGCCTTGGCCGGGTTGAGGCCTTTGGGACAGACATTGGTGCAGTTCATGATGGTGTGGCAGCGATAGAGCTTGAAGGGGTCTTCCAGCTCATCCAGGCGCTCGCCTGTGGCTTCATCGCGGCTGTCCGCGATCCAGCGATAGGCCTGCAAGAGGGCGGCCGGGCCGAGATATTTGTCCGAATTCCACCAATAGGACGGACAGGAGGTCGAGCAGCTGGCGCACAGAATGCACTCGTAAAGCCCGTCAAGCTCTTCGCGGTCCTCCTGGCTTTGACGCCATTCCTTCTCCGGTTCCGGCGTATCGGTCTGGAGAAAGGGTTTGATGGAGGCGAGCTGGGCGTAGAAATTGGTCAGATCCGGGATCAGGTCCTTGATCACCGGCTGGTGCGGCAAGGGCGAGATGGTGATCGCGCCCTTATGCTCGTCGATGCCGTTGGTGCAGGCGATGGTGTTGCGCCCGCCGATATTCATCGCGCAGGAGCCGCAAATGCCTTCCCGGCAGGAGCGGCGGAAAGCCAGCGTCGTGTCGATCTCGTTTTTGATGAAGAACAGCGCGTCCAGGATCATCGGCCCGCATTTGGCGGTGTCGACATAATAGGTGTCCCAGCGCGGATTGGCCCCGCTGTCGGGGTCATAGCGATAGACTTTGAATTCGCGCAAATCCTTGGCGTCGGCGCCGTCCGGCTTGGGCCAGACCTTGCCCTTTTGAACCTTGGAGCCCTTCGGCAATGTGAGTGCAACCATCGTCGTCTTTCCACGCGCTAGATGTCTTTGGCCAGGACAAGCCTGTAGCCGTTCAAGTCTTCAAAGCCAAACTCGCGAAGACCGTAATCCATGTCTTCCGGGCCCCAAATGGGTTTCACCAGCGATTTGAGCCGTTCCGCCTCCGCGTCGACATCCTCCACAAAAAGGTAAAGGAAGCCGGTAAAGGCGGGGGGCGCGTCCGGACGCATGGCGTCGCGGTAAAACCAGATGCGGGCTTCGCCGCGGCTGACCTCCGCCCAGACCAGCTCGCCCTGGTCGTCCCATCCGCCGGTCTGCTCGAAACCGAGACAGCGCGTGTAGAAGTCAACCGCGTCTGGAACCGAGGGAACCATCAGGCTGGGGGTCAGGGCGGAGCGCGTCATCGCTTCTCCTTGCGGATCACCAGCTTGAGCCCCGACCAGATGTTGTTGACCGCGCAAACTTTCACGTCCACGAGGTCGAGCGGAAACGCCTCTTCACGCACGACGTCTTCGGTGATGTCGGTGGGAACTTTCGACGCCTTTTTCGGCCAGCTCGCCCAGATCATGCCGTCCGGTTTGATCTGCTGACGGGCTGTCTTGAGCGTATCGGCCAGCTCGGCCCGCACCTTGGTGAAAACCTGCACGAAATCGAGTTCGGCCTCGCCCCGAAGGCTCGAAGCGACGCGTGCAAAATTCCGCGACGTCGTCAGGTCAGCCAAGTCCTCCGGCAGATTCAAAAACGCCGCGCACTGCCCGTCCTTCAATCCGAGCTTTTTCGGCAGCGGCGTGCCTGAGTATCCGACCGGGGCGGGCGCCACCGCCTTAGTAAACCCGCGCCTTGGGTTCGATATAGGCGATGTCGTTGGACAGGGTGTATTCGTGGACCGGGCGGTCGTCGAGCTTGACCTCGCCGTCCGCAAACCAGGCCAGGGTGTGCTTCATCCACTTGGCGTCGTCGCGATCGGGATAGTCCTCGCGCGCATGGGCGCCGCGGCTTTCCGTGCGCGCCGCCGCGGAGCCGACCGTGACCGCGGCCTGGGCGATCAGATTGTCGAACTCGAGAGTCTCCAAAAGGTCCGTATTCCAGATCATGGAGCGGTCCGCGACGGTGATGTCGCCGGCGCCGTCATAGACCTTGGCGACACGCTGCACGCCTTCGTCGAGGATTTCCTGGGTCCGGAAGACGGCGCAGTTTTCCTGCATGGCGCGCTGCATATCCAGGCGCAGCTGAGCGGTCTTGGTGCCGCCGTCGGCATGGCGGCGGCTGTCGAGCCAGTCGAGCGTCGCCTTGCCGGCGGTCTCCGCCAGGTCGGGCTGGCTGGCGCCGGCCTGGGTCGTTTCCGCACAGCGCAGACCCGCGGCGCGGCCAAACACCACCAGGTCGATCAGCGAGTTCGAGCCCAGACGGTTGGCGCCGTGAACCGACACGCAGGCGGCTTCGCCCACGGCCATCAGGCCCGGCACCACGGTGTCGGGATCGCCGCCCACCTTGGTGAGGACTTCGCCATGATAATTGGTCGGGATGCCGCCCATATTATAGTGCACGGTCGGCAGAACCGGGATCGGAGCCTTGGTGACGTCCACCCCGGCGAACACCCGGGCGCTTTCCGAAATGCCCGGCAGGCGAGCGGCGAGAATATCCGGGTCCAGATGGTCCAGGTGCAGGAAGATATGGTCGCCGTTTTCGCCGACGCCGCGGCCTTCGCGAATCTCCATCGTCATCGAGCGCGAGACGACGTCGCGGCTGGCGAGGTCCTTGGCGTTGGGCGCATAGCGCTCCATGAAGCGCTCGCCTTGTGAATTGGTCAGATAGCCGCCTTCGCCGCGCGCGCCTTCGGTGATCAGGCAGCCCGCGCCGTAAATGCCGGTGGGGTGGAATTGCACGAATTCCATGTCTTGGAGCGGCAGGCCGGCGCGCAGCACCATGGCGTTGCCGTCGCCGGTGCAGGTGTGCGCCGAGGTGGCCGAGAAATAGGCGCGGCCATAGCCGCCGGTCGCCAAAATGACCTTTTGAGCGCGGAAGCGATGCAGCGTGCCGTCGTCCAGCTTCCAGGCGGTGACCCCGCGGCAGGCGCCTTCATCGTCCATGATCAGATCTAGGGCGAAATACTCGATGAAGAATTCGGTCGCATGGCGCAGAGACTGGCCATACAGCGTGTGGAGGATGGCGTGACCGGTGCGGTCGGCGGCCGCGCAGGTGCGCTGCACCGGACCTTCGCCGTAATTCTTGGTCATGCCGCCAAAGGCGCGCTGATAGATTTTGCCGTCTTCCGTGCGCGAAAACGGCACGCCCCAATGCTCCAGCTCGTAAACGGCGGCCGGCGCTTCGCGGCAGAGATATTCGATGGCGTCCTGATCGCCGAGCCAGTCCGACCCCTTCACGGTGTCGTACATGTGCCAGCGCCAGTCGTCCTCGCCCATATTGCCCAGCGACGCGGAAATGCCCCCCTGCGCCGCGACGGTGTGCGAGCGCGTCGGGAAAACCTTCGAGATGCAGGCCGTCTTAAGACCCGCTTGCGCCGCGCCCAAAGCCGCGCGCAGACCGGAGCCGCCGGCCCCGACGACAACCACGTCGAAGGTGTGATCGATAAACTCGTAAGCAGCCATGAAGGGGCGCCTCTTATTGATGTCTTACGTCGCGACCGAGAGGACCGCGTAAAGCGTGGCGAGCCAGAGCCCGGTCGCCAGCAGCGTATTGGCCAGCAGCAGGGCGATTTTCGTTCCCGGCTTATGGATGTAGTCCTCGATGACCACCTGAAGACCCAGACGCATGTGGTAGAACGCCGCAGTCAGCGTCAGAAGCGTCACGATCGCGCCCAGCGGCGAACCGATCCAGGCGCGCGCGGACGCGTAGTCCGCAAAGCCGTATTTCGCGAGCGACCAGGTGAAGATCGGGACCAGAATCAGCAAGGCCACGGCGCTCACGCGCTGGGCGATGAAATGGCCGACCCCGCTCTTCGCGGCGCCGAGGCCGCGGGCGCGGGCGAGAGGCGTGCGAAAATCGCTCATCCGATGACCCCCAGTCCCAGAATCCAGATCACGGCGGTCAGCGCCACCGAGGCCGCGATGATCAGCACCGAGCGCTGATTGGAACCGGCCGGGTCAAAGCCCTTGCCCAAATCCCAGACCAGGTGCCGAAGCCCGTTGAGCAGGTGATAGACCAGCGAGAGCGTGAAACCGGCCAGCGCCAGCAAAACCAGCAGCTTAACCGGGCCGTTGAGGATATCCATCAGGCCGATATAGACCGCTTCGCCGGACGCCAGGGCGATCAGCCAGATCGCCACCAGGACCACGCCGACATAATTCACCACCCCGGAGGCGCGGTGCAGGATGGACGACAACATGGTCGGATGAAATTTCCACACCTGAAGGTGCGGAGACAGCGGACGGGACGGTCCGGTCGATTTGGCCATTCGGCCCCCCTTAAGACAGCCGCGCCGCTCTGCGAGTCATCCGCAAGCGGCCAGTCGTAGCGGGACAATAATCTCAAGGCGTGCAAGGTCAACGCGGCTCTGAAGTCGGCGGGCGCCTTGTGAAGTCTTTGTTTGCGAATGGCTCTCAAACGCGAACGCCGGACGCCGAGAGAGGCGACCGGCGTCGCTGCGCGGCGGGCGCCTTGTCAAGACGGCAGCTCGCTTAACCAGTCCGCCACCACCTGGCCGATCAGGGTCGGCAGGGTTTCCTGAATATAATGCAGGCCCTCGCCGATGAAGGCCGTCTCCAGACGCGGCAGGTCGGCCTGCAGCGCCTCCCGAAAGGCCGGCTTCACGATCATGCCGGGCTCGGCATAAACCAGCAGGACCGGGGTGTCGGACGCCACCAGCCAGTCATAATTGGCGCCGATGCGTTGGACGGTGTCGACCGGCTCGCCGCCAATGGGGATTTCCCGCGGCCACTGGGCGACCGGCCGGCGGCTCTCCACGGTCGGGAAGGGCGCGCGATAGGCGTCCATCTCCGCGTCTGTGAGATCGCGTCCGGACAGCATCGGAAGCATTTGTTCGACGAAATAATTGTCCTCGGCTGCAATCTCGAAACCGCGTTCCGGATCGCGCAGGCTGCCGAACATAAGGCGCTCGGGCAAAGTGGCCTCGCTCCACGCCATGGGCCGGATCACCGCCTCCATGAAGATCAAGGCCTTCACGGTGTCGGGATGGCGCGCGGCGTAATCGAGCCCGACCCCGCCGCCCCAGTCATGCATGACCAGGCTGATATCGGTCAGGTCCATCACTTCGATGAAGCCGGCGATATAGCGGGCGTGATCCTCGAACGTGTAGTCGATCGACGGCTTGTCGCTGGCGCCGAAGCCGATCATCTCCACCGCGATCACCCGGCCCGCGCCGGTCAATTGCGGGATCACATTGCGCCACAGATAGGCGCTGGTCGGATTGCCGTGGAGCAGCAGGATCGGATCGCCCTCGCCCGCCTCCACGTAAGCCATGCGATGACCGTGCACCTCGGCGAACTGGCGTTCATAGGGAAAGTCCGCGCTGATCCCCGGCTCCACATCGGCCACCTTGGGCGCGATCATGGGCATGATCTGCAGACAGCCGGACAGGATCAGGCCGGCCAGGGCTGTCAGGCTGAACCTGACCGTGGTGTTGGCATTCATCGTCTCCTCCTTTTTCACTGATCAGTGATAAATATGCAAAACTCACGCGCCGATCTGGCGCAACGCCTCTTGCGCAATGGGCGCAAGCTCGTCCCGGGTCTGGCCGGCGCGGGCCAGCACGCAGAGCGCGATATGGGTGGCGAGCAAGTGACGCGACATCGCATCGAGATCGCGGTCCTTCGCCAATACGCCGCTCTGAACCGCCGCATCCAGATTGCGCCGATAGGCCAGACGGATGCGGTCGAAATAGGCGTGAATCCGGTCCCGGATCTCCGCTTCCCGGGCCACGGGCTCGCGCGCCGTATTGCAGATCAGACAGCCCAGCGCGCCGCGCTTGGTTCCAAGCGGCGCCAGCAAGGTCTCCAGCGCGGCGCGGATGGCCGCAAGACCTGGCGGATCGATCTCCAGAGGCGCCAGAAATTCCCGGCCCGCCAGCTCCGCGAAATCATCCAACGCCTGTTTGAACATGTCGGATTTATCGCCAAAGCCGTCATAGAGCTGGCGCCGGTTCAGGCCGGATGCGGCTTCCAGATCGCTCAAAGATGCTGACTCGAAGCCTTTCTCATGGAAGGCGGCCAACAAACCGGTGCGCACGGCGGCGGCGTCGTATGTTCTGGGGCGGGCCATGGAGAAGCAATAAATCACTGGTCGGTGAAAAACAAGTCGCGCGCATTTGACGGCGCGAGCGGACCTCGCCACGGTCTGCGCCGCTCATCACCGCGAAGGACACCGCCATGACCCAACAGAGCGTAATGATCACCGGCGCCTCCACCGGGATCGGTTTCGCCACCGCCGAATATCTCGCTGCGAAGGGATGGAGGGTTTTCGCCGGCGTCCGCAAACAGGCCGACGCGGACCGCCTGGCCGACGCGCTGGGCGAGATCGTCACGCCGGTCCTGTGCGACGTCACCGACGGCGATCAGGTCAACGCGGCCGGCGAGGCCGTGCGGGCGGCGCTCGGCGACGACAATCTTACCGGCCTGGTCAACAATGCCGGCGTTGCGGTCGCCGGGCCCCTGCTTCACTTGCCCGTCGAAGACATGCAGGCGCAGCTGGAGATCAATGTCACGGGTCAGTTGCGCGCCACTCAAGCTTTCGCGCCGCTTCTGGGCGCGGAACGCGGGCGCGGCGGCGCGCCGGGGCGCATCGTCAACATTTCTTCGGTCGCGGGATTCAACGCCATGCCGCTGGTGACCCCCTATGCCTGCTCGAAATTCGCCATGGAAGCCTTCACCCAGGGGCTGCGCCGCGAGCTGATGCTTTATGGTATCGACGTGATCGCGATCAATCCCGGTCCCATCGCGACGCCGATCTGGGACAAGGCCGAAGAGCTCGACCCGGAACAATACGCCCACACCGATTATGACGGGCCGATCCGGAAGCTGCTGGGTTATATGCTGGAGCGTGGGCGCAAAGGCTTGCCGCCCGTCAAAGTGGCGGAAGCCGTCTACGCCGGCTTGACCGACGCCAAGCCGCGGCTGAACACCGTGATCACCCCGGATCGATTTCAGCAATGGCTCTTGTCTGTGCTGCCGGCGCGCATGACCGATAAGATGATCACCAAGCAGCTGAACCTGACGGCGGACCAGCAATCCTCCTGATCCGCCTGCACCGCGCGTGAAGGCGTCATTGATGATCGAGCGGATCGAGGCGCCGGGCGGCGCTGCGCGCCGTGCGCTTCAAGTAGACTTCAGACGTCGCCGCACTATCCTGCCGCGGCCTTTTAGCCAGGACGTGTTCGCCATGCGCCTTTTCGCCCTTCTTGCGCTCGCCGCAGCGCTCACCGCTCCCGCCCTCGCCGATCCGGCCGGGGATTTCGAGGCGCTGGTCGCCGAATATGAAGCCTTCACGGAAGAACGAAACGTCACCGCCCGCGCACGGCGCGGCGATCTGGAGGCGGCGGCGCAATGGCCGGATTCAAGCCTCGAGGCTGTGACGAGCTGGGATGAGGCCATGGCCGGCTTTGATGCGCGCATCGACGCCATCGACCCGGCCGATCTGAGCGACCGCCACCAGGCGAGTTACGCCGTTTTGGCCTACCTCCTGGACAGCGCCGTCGCCATTCCGCGCGCGCGCACCGCGATGACGCCCTTCACCAATGACAGCGGTTTTCACACCTCGCCGGGCTTTTCGGCGCTGACCACGCGCGTGCGCTCTGTGGCGGAGGCGGAAGCCTGGATTACGAAGATCAATGCGCTGCCCGAGTATTTCGCCCAGCACCAAGCCTGGTTGGAGCGCGGCATCGAGACCGGCTGGACCCAGCCGCGCGAAATCCTGCAGGGCGTCGCCGACCAGATTGAAGCCCAGATCGTCCCGGCCGAAGACAGCCAGCTGCTCACGCCGATCGCCAATCTGCCCGCGACGATCGACGCGGCCGAGCGAGAGCGCTTGCGGGCCGGCGCCCTGGACGCGATCGAAACTGCGGCCTTGCCGGCGCTGCGCTCCATCCACGCCTTCTTCACCGAGACCTATATGCCGGCCGCGCGCGAAACGCTGGGCGCGCGGTCACTGCCCGGCGGAGACGATTTCTACCGGGCGCTGGTGCGCCAGCACACGACGCTGGATTTGACGCCGGAAGAGGTCCACCAGACCGGGCTTGAGGAAGTCGCGCGCATCCGGGCGGAGATGGATCTCGTCATCGCCGAAACCGGGTTTGAGGGCTCGTTCGCGGAATTTCTCGACTTCCTGCGCACGGACGAGCAATTCTACGCCGATAGCGAACTCGAGCTGATGATGGTGGCGTCCTATCTGTCGAAGAAGGCGGACGACGCCATGCCGGCCTTCTTCAACAATCTGCCGCGCCTGCCCTATGGCGTGCGTCCAGTGCCGGCCGCCATCGCGCCGAACTACACCACAGCCCGCTATTGGCCCGGTGATGCTGAGACCGGCCAGGCGGGCGGATATATGGTCAACACCTATAGGCTTGATCAGCGCCCGCTCTATGAGATGCCGGCCCTGACGGTCCATGAAGCCGTGCCCGGCCATCACCATCAGGTCGCCATCGCGCAAGAGCTGGAGAATGTCCCGGAATTCCGCAAACAGACCTATATCACCGCCTTCGGTGAAGGCTGGGCGCTGTACACCGAATTCCTGGGCCAGGAGATGGGCATGTATTCAACGCCCTATGAGCATTTCGGCCGCCTGACCTATGAGATGTGGCGCGCCTGCCGCCTGGTCGTGGACACGGGAATCCACTGGTATGGCTGGAGCCGGGAGGAGGCCGAAGCGTGCTTCCTGGAGAACTCGGCGCTGGCGCCCTTCAACATCCGCAATGAAGTCAGCCGCTATATCAGCTGGCCGGGCCAGGCTTTGGCCTACAAGACCGGCGAATTGCTGATCCGGGAGCTGCGCGCTGAAGGCGAAGCCGCGCTCGGCGCAGACTTCGACCTGGCCGGCTTCCACGACCGGATCCTCGACGAGGGCGGCGTGCCGCTGGCTTACATGGAAGCGAAGATGCGCGATTGGCTGGCGGAGCAGGCGGGCGACGCCGGCTAGCCTTCGAGCCGCCATCGACGAGAAACGCCTGAACGTCCGGCGAAGCCAATCAGGTTTCGCTTGTCGCCTGTCGCGCCCTGAGCGAAACTGTCAGCTTAAGTTGCATACCCTTCAACTGAGCTGGAGGCGAGCCATGGACGCCCATCACAAGCATCTGACCGAACTCAGCCAGAGCCAACAGGAATTCTATATCGTCAGCCAGGCTGGCTTCCCGGTCATGCTGCGCCTGGCGGGCCAACCCAATCCCGTCTGGACCGCGGGCGGATTCGGGACCGTGAATTGCCAGGGTGTCGATCCCAACAGGCCCGACGCCAACGTCTGGGAGCGATACAAGCTGGTCCCGAGCTTCGGCCCCGGCCCGCAGAACTGGTCCTTTGAATCCATCAATTTCCCAGGCTGCCTTCTGCGCGCTGACCCGAATGGCCAGACGCCCACCGCGAACGGATTCGGCGTTGTGAACGTGCAGTCGGTGAATAATGCGCCGAAAAGCTATGACGGCTCGCACGAGAGATTTGACCTGGTCCTGCAAGGTCAGAACCCGGTCAGCGAAAAAGGACTCCTGGTTGCGATCCGAGCGCCGCAGCTGGGTGATTGCTATCTGCGGATGGACAGCGGCGCTCGCCACGATCTCACTCCGCCCGGTTTTGGAACGGTCAATCTGGCCAACGCGGTGGGACCGATGGAAACCTTTTATCTGAGCGGAACGTGGCCGGGGCGGTTTGCGCCCGGCTAAGCCGACAATCGCGCCGCCAGCTCTTTCACCAGCCGCACCGCCAGATGCGTCGTCATCAGATTGATGTCGCGCGAGGGATTGAGCTCCACAATATCCGCGCCGACCGGCGAGACCGGCAGCGTGTGGATCAGGCCGATCACCTCGCGGCTGGTCAGCCCGCCCGGCTCGATATGCGAGACGCCCGGCGCGAAGGCGGGGTCCAGGCCGTCGAGATCAATCGTCATGTAGAGCGGGGCGTTGAGCCGGTCCCAGGGGATGTCGCCGATCTGCTCGGAGCCCAGCGAGACGACGCCGTGGGCGGCGCCGAACTCCAGATGCGCCGGCGGCGCGCTGCGGATTCCGATCTGCACCAGATTGCGGACCAGCCCGTCTTCGATCGCCCGCCGGAAGGGGCAGGCGTGGGAAAAGCGGTCGCCCTCCAACTCGTCATAGAGATCGAGATGAGCGTCGATATGCAGGATGTTGACGGGGCCATGCGTCGCCGCCACGGCCTTGAGGGTCGGGTAGGTCACCGAGTGATCGCCGCCTAGGCTGAGGGGCTTCAGCCCGGCGTCGAGGCTGGCGGCGACCCGCGCCATGATCGCCTCGCGCGCTTCCGCGGCGTCGCTGGGTAGATCATTAAAATCATAGGCTGCGATCTTCGAGGCGATATCCGTGCCGTCCAGCGCCAGCGCGCTGGAATGCTCGGAAAACAGATTGGACCGGATCGCCGCCGGGCCTTGCGCGGCGCCGCGGGCGTAAGACGAGCTGGCGTCCCAGGAAAAGCCGTGAAGGGCAATAGACATAGCAGGGCTCGCTCAAAGCAGCATCGCAGCTTTAAGAGATACCTCACAGGCCTTCCGGCCCCAAGTCCCACTATGATGCCACCGGTCAACAATCAGCGGAGTCACGGCTCATCTGTTCAGGAACAGTCATTGCCGCTTATGATCGGTGAGCTCAACGCTCTTCAGACTATACTACTGATTTTGGCCGGCATTCAGAAGTGAGTTATCGAGATTCTGATCGTATCGGTAGCTTGAGACCAATCCGTCCTCAAACTCGATGGTTAGAACGTCAACTTTAACGGCATTCGCCCCGGAGTTCAGACCCATTGTGGCAACTGCAACATAGGACTGTCTAAGTCCCCCGTCATCCGACGCTCGTCTGAAAAGCCAGACCTCCTCGCCCTCGGATGTGGTACTGCGGCTAGTCGGTAAACCTAGCAAAGCCGTTACCTCACTCTGTGTCATTCCCTCTCGGAGATCGGTAACCGAACTGTCATTCCATCCGCTGGAAGTTGCGCAGCCGCTGACTGCGAACACGACTAGAGTCACCAAGATTGCGCGTAGCATCAGAAATCACCCCTGCTCTCGGTAGTGTGGACGCTGTTATCATGTGCACGCGGCTCCAACTAAATGCCACCCCCCAAAAGCGAGTCAATGCTCCAACGAAATAATCATAGATTGTTTTCGAGGTGCTTCTTGGTTCGGATAGGCCAGCCATACCAAAACGGGCGGCCCAAAGGACCGCCCGCTTCCATTCAGACCTGAGCGATAAAGCTTACAGCTTGCGCTCGATCTCTTCGACTT
>LYSW01000029.1:0-3725 GCA_001657295.1 Oceanicaulis sp. BBD 1991-10
GACTGGGAGAACATGGTCGGCGGATTGTGCGTGTAGATCGCCAGCGGGCTGAGAAAGCTCGCCAGCTGCAGCGTGTCCGGCCGGTCATTGTGGACGCAGGAATAATTGGGATTGGCGCCGGTGTTGTTGTGCAGATCGATATGGGCGAAGGGCGTCGTCGCATCGATCGCTTCGAGCACCCGGCGGGCGAGATCATGCTCCGGTTCGGGCCCGCCTTTCCACACCCGGTTAAAATCCTGTCCGTCCGGCAAGAGCCGCACGCCGGCCTCGGCGGCGAAGACATTGCCGATGAAGATCACCAGGCTGCGCGGCAGGGGATGGGTCGCCATCCAGGCCTGCAGGCGTTTCAACACAGCCAGGCCCACCGTCTCATCGCCATGCAGCATGACGCCCAGCACCAGCGGATCCTTGCGCCGGCCCTCCAGGCGGATCAGCGCGGAGTTGGGGAATACCGAGCGCAAGTCGCGCGCCTTGACGGTCGCGAGCGCGTCGGGGAGATGGTCGTAGCTGTCCAGCTTGAGGTTCATACCGTCCATGTATGGACCGGATCACCTCGCATCTGGAAGTCCAGATATGCAGCCATCAGCCCCTGAAAATCCCGGCCATGGCAATCCACCCAGGCGCGCTGCCAGATCGAGCCGGTCATGCCGTGGCGCACGCGGCCGCGGATCATGTCCATATAGCGCTGGGCGATTTCCGCATCGGCGCCGGCCTTCACCAGCGCGGCCTCCGCCTGATCGGCGAGCGTGTGTGCGATCAGGGCCTGAGCATCGCCCTCCTCGCCGTCGATCCAGGTGACGCGCGCGCCCAGGCCATGACGCGCCGCCGCGTAGAAATTCCGGCGGGTGGTCTCAAACGGCAGGCCGTGTTCCGGCGCGTCCTCCAGGCTCGCAAGATGCAGGGTCAGCCCCAGGAAAAAGGCGGAGTTCGCCGTCATATCCGCCGGTGTCGGCCCCGCCGGCGTAATACGGTTTTCGACCCGCAGATGCGGCACGCCTTTGGAATTCACGTCCACGATCGGCCGGTTCCAGCGCCACAGCGTTCCGTTTTGCAGCTTGAAATGCCGGATCCGCCATTCCGGCGCGTCCTCCAGCACTGGAAGCAGGACCGGATGGCCGTCCAGATTCTCCAGGAAGAGCTCCATCAGGCTGTCTCGGATATATTGCGTGCCGAAGTCCACGCGCCCGATGGGCCGCCCGGCCTTATCCTTGAAGCTGACCACGCGAATCGCCTGCTCGAAGGTCGGAATGCGGGTCTCCTCCCACAATTGCTTGCCGAACAGGAAGGGTGAATTGGTCGAGACCGCCAGCACGGGCGCGGAGGCGATGACGGCTGCATTGAACTGGCGCGCCTGCCGGTCCGGGTCGAGCATGAGATGGGTCTGCAGCGAGGTGCAGGCGCCCTCCAGCATCAAATGATCATCAAGCGTCTCAAGATGCTCGAGCCCGGAGATGTCATAGGCCATCGGCTCAAAGCTGCGCATCTCCATGACGCGGGCGTTGAGCGCGCGATACCGGTTGGACGGCGTCATGGTCTCCAGGTCGAGCATGCCTTCGCGCAGCGTCGGCAGAGTGCCGATCATCGCCGCCCGTCCGCCCATCGCCTGACTGGTGGCGCAGCAGTGCCCCCAGAGCGCGTCAAACCCGTCTTCCAGCCGCTTCAGACCGTCTCCGCCGAGGCTTTGCGGATCGAGATTGAGCTCGAAATTGAACTGGCTGATCTCTGAATCGAGATCGGTGTTGCACGCCCGTTTCAGAAAATCGGAATTGTCCGGGGTCGGCATGAGATCGCCGTCCAGAAGCCAGCCTTCCACCTCCGCGCCGATCGTCGGCGGAGTGGCGCGCTGGAATGCGTCCTCCTTGAACCATTGCATGACCAGACGAGTTTCTGAGCGCAATCGCGCCTTAAACCCGTCTTCGTCAAACGCTTCGTCGCTGGCGATTTCCTGTCCCATAACAAGCCAAGTTTAAGGCCAGCTGGACGAGCGCGCCCATGCGACGAAATAGCGATAACAGGATCATCCATTTACAGGTCCTGATTGCAACTGGCTTCAAACAATTCTACTGGAAAATTAGACACTCAACCAAGGGCGACACGCGATGGCTCTATTGTTGGCGATTGTAGCCTTTGGAGTTGGGAGCGCAGGTCCGATCTCTCCCTATGACTGCAACGCGGCTTGGCGAGACGCGGCAGCCGGAGACGGGACGCAAATTGCTCATCTGGGCCACGCGATCGAGATGGGATATTGCCAGGGCGTCAATGATATCGAGCCTGTTGAATTTTATATTCTATCAGCGTTTTTGGACAGCCCGATCGGGCAATTTCACTTGTCCAATTGGTTCGGCGCGCAACCTGAAACCGACGCTTCAGCGGCCGGGCAGTATGTTTGGGCGCGTCAGGCTACGAGTTACACCCATATTGGCCGCCTTCCCGGCCATGATTATGCCAAAGCGGCCGCGATTGTGCGCGATTTCAGATATCGGCAAGAAAGACGCCTCTACGAACATGTCTGGCTCGCGCAGCAAGACTGTTCTCTGGATCCGTCGTCATGCCCTGTTCCCCAAGGCTATGATCTCGAAAGCCCGTCCGATCTGATTGAAACGCTGGCCCAGGACGCCGCCGGCGAGCTCGGCGAGTCGATTTCCGACGCTTCAATCAGAGCGATCAGGACGCGCCTGCCAATCGTGTCCCTTCACCGCAGGCTCAACCCAAGATTCTCTCGGCTTGGACCGGTCACTGAGCCACGCGTGCTTCCAACGACTGAAGCGTACATATCGACGGGCAGGTCTCCCTTTGGCGATCTCGCACCCGCACCGCGACGCCAACATTGGTGGTCAGACGTGTTTTCAATGTTTGACTTCGATTTACCGCGCTCCGTTAGTCGCGGCCTGGGCCAATTTGGCGCGGCGCTGATCTTTCTTCTCTTTGTGGGCGGGCTTCGCCTGACGATTATGTGGATTATTGCAGTTTGGCGCGCGCGTGAAACCGATCGCGCCGACGCGCCCCGGCCGTGACGTGACATAGCCTCAAGCCCGTCTCGCCTCGACCCAGTCGGCGAGCATTTCCGAGACATCGACGCCGGAAAAGCGGCGCAATTCCTGGATGCCCGTCGGAGAGGTGACGTTGATCTCGGTTAGCACGTCGCCGATCACGTCGATGCCGACAAACACCAGACCCCGGCGTTTCAGCTCCGGACCGATGACGGCGCAAATCTCGCGGTCGCGGGCGGAAAGATCGCTCTCCACCGCCTTGCCGCCGACATGCATGTTGGCGCGCACTTCGCCTTCGGCCGGCACGCGATTGATCGCGCCGACCGGTTCGCCGTCGACCAGGATGACGCGCTTATCGCCGTTGCGCACGTCCGGCACGAAGGCCTGGGCCATGATCGGATCGCGGCTGACCTGCTGGAACAGCTCCACCAGCGAGGCGAGATTCTCCGCCGTCTCGCGGATTCTAAACACCCCCGCCCCGCCATTGCCGAACAAGGGTTTGACCACGATGTCCTGATCATGCCGCGCGAAAAACTCGCGGATCTCGGCCTCCGACGAGGTGATCAGCGTCGGCGGCATCAAGCCGTCGAAATGGGTGACGAAGAGCTTTTCCGGAGCATCGCGCACATGGCGCGGATCATTGACGATCAACACCTCCGGCTGGAGATGCTCGAGGATATGAGTGGAGGTGATATAGCTCATGTCGAAGGGCGGATCCTGGCGCAGGAAGATCAC
>LYSW01000029.1:3777-60196 GCA_001657295.1 Oceanicaulis sp. BBD 1991-10
CGCGCACCCGCTGCAGCTTTTTGACCTGCTGAGCGCTGGCGCGCACCTGCCCGTCCTCAAAAGAGAGATGCTTGGGTTCATAAACCCAGATCTCATGGCCCCGGCTAAAGCATTCCAGCGCAATGTCGAAGGTGGAATCGCCATCGATATCGACATGGGCGATGGGATCCATCTGGAAAGCGATTTTGAGCATGGTTTAAGTCTGTCCCTTTGAGAGGAAGGCGCGAAGCTTTTCAAATTCCTGGGCTTCTGTGCTTTGGCTGGCGCCGTCGAACCGGTCCAGCCAGCAGGGCCGATGGTCGACGAAGATTTCCTCACCGACTTTAAGCCCGGCTTGATCGTCGAGCAGCCCAAGCGCGACCGAACGCACCGGCCGGCCCTGCATTTTCCACCAGAGCGGCGAGCCGCACGTGGCGCAGGAGGCGCGTTCGCCATGATCGCTCGCCCGATAGGTCGAAATCTGATCGGCGCCGGACACCTCAAGATCTTCAACCTCGACGACGAAAAGCGGCCCGCCCCCGGTCCAGCGCTGGCACTGGGTGCAATGGCAGACATGAATGTCGGACTTGGGCAGGCGCGCGCTCAGCGTGACCGCGCCGCACAGACACCGCCCCGTCCGCCGATCTGATGTCTCTGACATGACGCGCACCCTGGTGAATCCGTCGAGAACGGGTCTAGGCGATTAGACGGCGAAGGGGAAGACGGCGTCGTTGAGAGGCAACGCGTTCGCCGCTAGCTTTCGTCCTATGCGTGCCCTTGCTCCCGCAATTCTCTTGATTTGCCTTCTCTCCGCTTGCGAAACGAGCGGAGACGTTGGCCAGCGACTCTATGAAGACGCGGCGGCGCGGGTCGCTACTGGCGACTGTCTAGCACGCGAGGCGCATGCCGAAATCGCGCACCAAGCGCGCTTTTACGAAGTGGCGAACGAAATTCGACAACTAGACGAACCGCCGCTCTGCTCAGATCCGTTCTCAATGCGGATGGGCGATTTCACACTCAGCATCACCACATCGACAGGCCCGCTTTCCCACTCATGGATAAGGCGTGGACATGTCTGGTTGGAGAGCTGGTTTAGCCCCGCCGCTCACCGCGCTATGGACCAAATCAACGCTCTGCCTCAAAGGTGTCGCCGCTTTATCTTTGAGCCCAATCCCCGCAGGCCGGAGCTGATCGATATTTATCTACAGCGCAGAGATGTACGCACGATTCCAGCGCTACGAGCCGAGCGTGACCAGCTTACAGTGTGCGTTGAGGCGTTTAGCGACGCGATTAAATCGCATCGTGAAGCCGAAGAGCCCGATTGGGTCCAATTCTGGTTCCGCGCCGCCATGATGCTGCCAAGCGGCTTGGCGGAGCCGATTGTCCGCGACGTGATCGCCCACGCCGAAGATGAGCAGATCAAGCGTGATCTCCACTATGGGCTAGCGTTCAGCCTTAGCGACCAGGTGGGACTTGCTGATTTGGACGCCTTAGCACGACTAGCCGCGGATGACTCGCTCATCCATGCCACGCCGGAGTCCTTCCTCGCCATCGAAATGGCGGGATTGATCACGCTCGCCCGCGCGGCAGGGATGGATGTTCACCCCAGCTGGTCCGAGCCGCAACCGGGCCTCCAGCCAGACGATCAGTATAAGGACATACTTGAGGCATGGGTCAAAGGTGGCGCCTTTGAAACCGATGATGCGCCTGAACCCTTCCTTGCGGTCTCACAAGCCTGCGCCGCATCGACCGCACCACCGCACTTCGACCTCGATCGGGCGTTTGACCGCGCAGCATGGCGAGGGTGCCAGATAGCGCTTCACCAGGTCGGTGTTGCGGCGGGCCTACCCACGGCAAGAGCTGAGCTTGTGACACACCTCATCGCGGACGCGGTTTTCACTTCAAAGGTTGATGAGGCGCTGCTCAGGTTGGCGGCCGATTTAACGCGGGATACGCTTGTCGCGCGCGCCGGTGACGCTCTTTCGGCGGCTTTTCCCACCGATGCTTATGGATGTCATCGCCCTTCAGAATTGCTGGAGACCGTCTGGGACGCGGCGCAGCCGGGTGAAACGTCGCAAATGTGCGCGCGGCTCGCAGAGGCCTCGCCGGATCCGCAAGACTTCGCATCGCTAAGTGCAGTCCTGCCCTTTGACGAGTGCGACGCGGAAGCCCTATCGGCCATGACGCCCAGGGGTTACCGCCCTGTGAAGTACGCCGCGCAGGCCGGGCGGCAGGACGCTTTTGACTGCTTCGCCGAGGCTGCAAGATTGCACGCTGATCCGTCACAGCCTAGGGCCGCAAGCAATGATCTGCTGATCCCAGTCTACGCCGGTGTTCGCTTGGGTTTCTTGGACATTCTCGACTGGGACTTGGCCGCTGGCAGCTACGCCTATCTGTATTCACCAATCACAACAGCGGCGGAGCGCGATTTCGCCCATCTCGACGGCTGGGCGAGTGGTCCGGATCCGTTTGAAGAGAGCCCGGCCGAAGCTGCGACGGAGATGGACGACTGAGCCATTGTTAGCAAACCGGGCGCTTTGCCTTGACTCTCCCCCCTCCCCCCACTAATCACCCACGCTTCTGCGCAAGCGTCTGACCGCTTGCCTTACCGGCACACGGCGTCCTGACGAAAGTCAGGATCACACGCCCGGAGGCTGGCGAGGTCCCCCGCTCGACGAAGGCTCGTCCAGCGGGGCGGTTGCGGCGTGCGCGTCCTTCGAGACGGCCCTTCGGGCCTCCTCAGGATGAGGGACGCAAGCGCGGTTGAAGGAAGACCAGACCACCCTCACCTAATCGGTGAGACGAGAAGCAGATGTAAGCAGGGCTCATGTTCGACAGTTTAAGCGAACGCCTGACAGGCATATTCGACACCCTCACCGGGCGCGGCGCGCTGGGCGAGAAGGATGTCGATGCGGCCCTGCGCGAGATTCGCGTGGCGCTGCTGGAGGCCGATGTCGCCCTGCCGGCGGTGAAGGATTTCACCGCCAAGGTGCGCGAACGCGCGGTGGGCGAAGAGGTCATCCGCTCGGTTTCGCCCGGCCAGCAAGTCATCAAGATCGTCCATGACGCCCTGGTGGAGCTGCTGGGCGGGGACGGCGAGCCGGAGGGCCTGTCCCTGGTGGGCGAGCCGCCCGTCGCCATTTTGATGGCCGGCCTTCAGGGCTCGGGTAAGACAACCACCACCGCCAAGCTGGCCAAGCGCATCACCGAGCGCGACAAGAAGAAAGTCCTCGTCGCCTCGCTCGACACCCGCCGCCCCGCCGCCATGGAGCAGCTGGCGCAGATGGCGGAGAAAGCGGGCGTGGACTGCCTGCCCATCGTGGCGGGTCAAAGCGCGGTCGACATCGCCAAGCGCGCCATGAGCGCGGCCCGGCTTCAGGGCTATGACGTAGTGTTGCTCGACACCGCCGGCCGCACCTCGATCGATGAAGAGATGATGGGCGAAGCGGCCAAGATCGCCGAGATCGCCCGGCCCCGCGAGACGCTTCTGGTCGCCGACGCCCTGACCGGCCAGGACGCGGTGGAGACCGCCAAGCGCTTCAACGAACGCCTGCCGCTGACCGGCCTGGTCTTGACCCGGATGGACGGCGATGCGCGCGGCGGCGCGGCGCTGTCCATGCGCTGGGTCACCGGCCTGCCGATCAAATTTCTCGGCGTGTCGGAAAAAGTCGACGGGCTGGACGCCTTCGAGGCCAAGCGCCTGGCCGGCCGCATTCTGGGCCGCGGCGACATCGTTTCCCTGGTGGAGAAGGCCGCGGCCGAGGTCGACGAAGAAAAGGCCGCCAAGCTCGCCAGGAAGATGGCGAAGGGCAAGTTCGACCTGGAAGACCTGGCCGAGCAGCTGCGCCAGCTTCAGAAAATGGGCGGGCTAGGCTCTTTGATGGGCTTTTTGCCGGGCATGAACAAACAGGCCAAGCAGCAAATGGCCGCCGCCGGCATGGACGACAAGATGCTCAAGCGCCAGGAGGCGATCATCCTGTCGATGACGCGCCAGGAGCGCGCCAAGCCGGACATCCTCAAAGCCAGCCGCAAGCGCCGCATCGCCGCAGGCGCCGGCGTGGACGTGCCGGAGGTGAACCGGCTTTTGAAAATGCACCGCCAGATGGCGGACATGATGAAGAAGATGGGCAAGAAAGGCGGCAAAGGCGGCTTCCCGGGCATGCCCGGCATGCCGGGCGGCGCAATGCCCCCGGGCGCCATGCCGCCGGGCCTGGATCAGGCCGCGTCCGATCTTCTCAAAGGAAACGCGCCGAGCGGCGCGAACCTGCCAGGCCTGCCGGGCGCTGGCGGGTCAACCGGGCTGCCAGGACTTGGCGGCCCCGGAGGCCAACCCGGCCTGCCCGGCGGCAAATCCAAGAAATGACGCCAAGAGAATTGACGAAGGAAAACCCATGTCTGTGAAAATCCGTCTCGCCCGTGGCGGCGCGAAAAAACGTCCCTACTACCGCATCGTCGTGGCCGACAGCCGCATGCCGCGCGATGGCCGCTTCATCGAGAAGATCGGCGCCTATAATCCGATGCTGCCCAAAGACCATGAGCAGCGCGTCGTCATCGACGTCGAGCGCGCCGCTGAATGGATCAAGAAGGGCGCCAAGCCGTCCGACCGCGTCGCCCGCTTCCTGAGCGCCGCCGGCGCCTATGAGTGGGAGCACGGCGACAACCCCAAGAAGGGCGAGCCGGGCGAAAAGGCCAAGGAACGCGCCGAAGAGAAGGCGGAGAAAGAAGCCGCCAAGAAGGCCGCTGAAGAAGAAGCCGCCGCCGAAGCCGCCGCTGCGAAAGAAGCGCCGGCTGAAGAAGCCCCGGCTGAAGAGACCGCCGCTGAAGCGCCGGCCGCGGAGGCCGAAGCCCCCGCTGAAGCCGCTGCTGAGGAAGAAAAGTCCGAGTAATCGGCGTCTTCGACGTCTCGATGAGAAAGGCCGGGCGCGACGCCCGGCCTTTTTTGTAAGCTAGCGCCTGCGGGCGGATCGGACCTCCATGACCTTGCCTGACACCCTCGCCCCGGCCCTCTCAGAGGCGCTTTCCGACAAGGGCTATAGCGCCCTCACCGATGTGCAGAGCGCGGTGCTGGGCGCTGAAGCCGCCGGCCGCGACCTGCTGGTCTCAGCCCAGACCGGATCGGGCAAGACGGTCGCCTTCGGCCTGGCCATGGCGCCGGAACTGCTCGGCGAGGCCGACGGTCTGCCCCATGCCGGCGCGCCCATGGCGCTGGTGATCGCCCCGACGCGTGAGCTGGCCCTGCAAGTGCAGCGCGAGCTGGGCTGGCTGTATGCTCAGGCCGGCGGGCGGCTCGCCTCCTGCGTCGGCGGCATGGACGCCCGCACCGAACGCCGCGCGCTGCAACGCGGCGCGCATATCGTCGTCGGCACGCCGGGACGCTTGCGCGATCATATCGAGCGCGGCGCGCTGGACCTGTCTGAATTGCGGGTCGCGGTGCTCGACGAAGCCGACGAGATGCTCGATTTCGGCTTCCGCGAAGATCTGGAGTTCATCCTCGACGCCGCGCCGGCCGACCGGCGCACCCTGCTGTTCTCCGCGACGGTCTCCAAACCCATCGCCGAGCTGGCGCAGCGCTATCAGCGCGACGCGCTGCGCCTGTCGACTTTGGCCGCGACCGGTCAGCACGCCGACATCACCTATCTCGCGCACACCGTCGCCGGCCATGAGCGCGAGAACGCCGTCATCAATGTGCTGCGCTTTCATGATGCGCCGCGCGCCCTGGTGTTCTGCGCCACCCGGGAGGCGGTGAACCGGCTCGCCGCCCGCTTGCATAATCGCGGCTTTAAGGCGGTCGCCCTGTCGGGTGAATTGACTCAGGCTGAACGCACCAAGGCCCTGCAGGCCTTGCGCGACGGCCGGGCCAGCGTCTGCGTCGCCACGGACGTCGCGGCGCGCGGGATCGACCTGCCGGGGCTGGATCTGGTGGTCCACGCTGAACCGCCCACCAATGCGGAAAGCCTGCTGCACCGCTCCGGGCGCACGGGCCGCGCCGGCGCAAAGGGCGTCAGCGTGCTGATCACCGCCCCGTCGCGCAAAGGCCGGGTCATCAGCCTGTTGCGGAGCGCCAAGATCGACGCGGACTGGATCGATGCGCCAGGCGCGGACGCGGTGCGCGACAAGGACCGCGAACGGCTGGCCGACCATCCGGCCTTGTCGGTCGAGCCCGATCCCGACCAGCTGGCGGAAGCCCGCGCGCTTTTGGAACGCTTCGGTCCGGAACGCCTGGCCGCAGCCTTCCTGGCGGAACTCCAACATCGCCTGCCGGCCCCCGAGGAGCTCAGCCCGACGCCGAAAGACCGCCCCGGCGACAAGCGCGCGAAGACAGAGCGCGCGCCGCGCCGCGACCGATCCGACTTTGATGATGGCGGCTGGTTCGAGGTCAATCTGGGCCGGAAGCAAAGAGCAGAGCCGCGCTGGCTGGTGCCCATGCTGTGCCGCATCGGCCAGGTCACCGGCGGGGATATCGGCGCCATCCGCATCGAGGACACGCGCACGCGCTTTCAGATCGCCAGCGATAAGCGCGACGCGTTTGTGACCGCCCTTAAAGCGCCCAGAGGCGAACGGGACGCCAATGTCCAGGTGGTGGAGGCCGGCCAGCCTTTCAGCGGGGCGCAGGACACGCCCTCCCGTCCGCCGCGCAAAAAGCCTGGGGCAAAACCGCCGGCGAAATCCAAGCCCGCCCAGGGCGGCGAGCGCGGCTCCAAAACCCGACGCGAGAAAAGCGAGAAGGGCCGCCCGGATCAGCCACGGCTCAAACGGAAGAAACGGAAAACCTGACCGCCGTCAGGGCCCCGCAGATCCGGACCGCCCATGCCGGTCGGCCTGACCGGTCTTAGCAGGGGCGGCCCGGACAAGCCGGGGGACGACAAAGGCAGGACAAAGGCCTTAAGCCGCGCCTTTTGAGCTTTCCGCTTCGGCCGGCTGGTCGGTGCGGGTGCGTTGCTCGATGGCGATGCGCTCGATTAACGCTTCAACGCTCATCGTGCCCAGATCGCCATGATCACGGTGACGCACCGCGACTTCGCCCGCTTCCGCCTCCGCATCGCCGACCACCAGCATGTAAGGGATCTGGCGGTTTTGCGCGTTGCGGATTTTCTTCTGCATGCGATCAGACGCCAGATCGGCCTCGGCGCGAATACCGGTGTTCACCGTGGCGACGTCGGAGAAGTAGAGCTGGTCCTTGACCTTTTTGGCGTAATCCTCGTGACGATCCGCGATCGGGATCACCATGGCCTGCACGGGCGCGAGCCAGGTCGGGAATTTGCCGGCAAAATGCTCAATCAAAAAGGCGACGAAGCGCTCATGACTGCCCAGCGGCGCGCGGTGCAGCACATAGACATGCTGCTTGGAGCCGTCGTCCGCCGTGTAGACCAGGTTGAAGCGCTTGGCCGCGATGAAGTCGAGCTGATTGGTGGAGATGGCGTATTCCGTACCGACCACCGACTTGACCATGAAGTCGACCTTCGGCCCGTAAAAGGCGGCTTCGCCCTCTACCTCGGTATAGGGATAGCCGGACTCATCCATCGCCGCTTTGAGGATCGACATGGCTTCGCGCCAGCCGTCGGCGTCGTCGACATATTTGTCCAGATTATCCATGTCCGGCAGGGACAGGCGCATCCAGAAATCTTCAATGCCGAACAGGCGATAATAATCGGCATGCATATGCATCACCGAGACGAACTCGTCCTTGGCCTGATCCTTCCGGCAATAGATATGCCCGTCATTCTGGCAAAAGCCGCGCACCCGCATCAGCCCGGACAGACCACCCGAGGCTTCATACCGGTAGACCTGGCCGTACTCGGTCAGCCGCACCGGCAGATCGCGGTAGGAATACTGCGCCTGGGCGTAGACCATGTGGTGGTGCGGGCAGTTCATCGGCCGCAGATAGAAGTCCTGATCATCAATCTTGATCGGCGCGTACATGTCTTCGGCGTAATAGGGCAGATGGCCGGAGCAATGATAAAGCTCGCCCTTGGTGATATGCGGCGTGAACACCCGCTTATAGCCGGCCCGATGCTCGGTGACTCGGGCGAGATGTTCCAGCTCGTCGCGCAACACCGCGCCATTGGGCAGCCAGAGCGGCAGGCCCGCGCCCACCTCTTCGGATAAGGCGTAAAGCCCCAGCTCCTTGCCGATTTTGCGGTGATCGCGCTTGGCCTGTTCTTCCAGGCGGTGGATTTCCGCGTCCAGCTCTTCCTTGGTCTCGAAAGCCAGCGCGTGGATGCGCTGAAGCTGGGCGTTTTTCGCATCGCCGCGCCAATAGGCGCCGGCGATGGAGCGCAGCTTGAAATGGCCCACCTGGCCGGAATGGTCGACATGGGGGCCGCGGCACAGATCGACGAAGTCGCCGGTGCGGTAAAAGCTGATCGTGGTCTCGCCGTCGCCGACGACCGCTTCATCGCCGGTCTCCTTGGCGATCGCCGTGGAGCCCTTGTCGCGCAGCAATTCGAGGAGCTCGACTTTGAAGTCCTGCCCCTCTTTTTTCATGTATTCGATGGCTTCGTCTGCGCTGACCTCCTCACGCTCGAATTTATGCTTCTTCTTGCGAAGCTCTTTCATGCGCTTTTCGATTTTGGGCAGGTCTTCCACCGTGATCGGCTCATCGAGCGCGATGTCGTAGAAGAATCCAGTCTCGGTCGCCGGTCCCACCCCAAAGCGCGCGGTCGGATATAAATCCTTGATCGCGGCGGCCATCAGGTGCGCGGCCGAGTGGCGGCGCGTCTCTACGGGAAAAGCGTCTTGCGACATGACTGGGTTCGTTTTCTTGACTTGATGTGAATCCAACACCCCGCCGCCCTTATGGCGACGCAGCATTTTTGAGATTTAAGGAGTTGTCCGCCGCCTGTCCACGCGGTCCGGGCGAAAGCCTCAGCCGTCGGCAGGCGGCTCGACGGTCAGCGCCTGGGCGACCAACACCGCCTGGGTGCGGTTGATGACGTCCAGCTTGCGGAAAATCGCGGTGACATGCGCTTTCACCGTGGCTTCGGAGATGCCCATGTCATAGGCGATCTGCTTGTTGAGCCGACCTGCCGCGAGCCCTTGCATGACCTTAAGCTGCGCCGGCGTAAGCTGGGCCAGCTTGGCGGCGGCCTCTGCAGCCTCGTCCGCTTCCGGGCCTTCATCCTCGGGCGCCCAGACCTCGCCGTCGAGCACGGCGGTCAGGGCTTCGCACAGCGTGTCCATGCCGGAGGTCTTCGGAATGAAGCCTGAAGCTCCAAATTCCAGCGCGCGCGCAGCGACGCCCGGCGCGGTCGAGGCGCTGATCACCACGATCGGGATGTTGGGATGGGCCCGGCGCAATTCGGCCAGGCCGATGAAGCCGGAGCTGTCCTCCATGTGAAGATCGAGGCAGACGAGCTCCGCCGCGCCGGTTTGCAGCGCGGTCGAGGTCTCTTCCAAAGAACTGGTCTCCACCACCGCCCGGTCCGGCGCCACGCGGCCGACAGCCGCGGCGAGCGCCGCGCGGAACAGCGGATGGTCGTCGGCCAGTACGATCCGGCTCATCTGTGTCATCGCGTCCATGGACGCCTCCCCACGCCATAGAACTGTCACACGCTAGCGCGGCAGCGATGCGCCGTCGCCTCACCAAAAAGTCGCACACAAATTCAGGTCTTTTCAGACCATTGGCGGATATCGGCTCCGGGCGGGCCTCCCGATACTGGCCGTCATGACGCCGGAGGACCGGCGCGCCCCGCCGGCGTTTCGGGCCGGCGCCATCGGGAGGCATAAAATTCATGACGTTCACTTCTGTCCTCAAGACCACGCTCGCCGCGGGCGTTTCCGCCCTGGCGCTCACCACCGGCGCCCAGGCGTCCAATCCGGAAGAAATGGAAGCGCGTCTGGCCGCGCTGGAAGCCATGGTCGCCGAGCTGCGCAATGAGCTCGAGGCTGAACGCGCCCGCAGCGCCGAACGCGATCACGCCATGGTCGACCGGGTCGCCATCCTGGAGACCCGTGAAGCGGCCCAGCCCGTGACCGCGGCGGCCAGCCCGCCCGGAAACGGCTTCATGGCCGGCGCCACCAACATCACCTATGGCGGCTTCATCGATATCGACGCCCACCTGACGGATCTGTCCGACGGCGATCTGGCGCCCAATTCGATCACCCGCGACTTTTATATCCCGGGCGCGACGCCCATCGGCGGCGCCGGCGAGGGCGAAGCCGATTTCGACTTCACCGCCCAAGGCTCGCGCTTTTTCTTCGCGACCACCACCCCGACCGATCGCGGCGAGGTCCGCAGCCGCCTGGAATTTGATTTCCTGGGCTCGCCGGGCGGCAATGAGCGCGTGTCCAATTCCTACAATCCGCGCCTGCGCGTAGCCTGGGCGGAGATGGGCAATTGGCGGATCGGCCAGGATTGGTCGACCTTCCAGAACACCGCCGCCATTCCGGAAAGCGCAAGCTTCCTGGTGTTGTCCGACGGCATGGTCTTCGTGCGCCAGGCCCAGGTGCGCTACACCAACGGCAGCTTCCAGGCCTCGCTGGAAAACACCGACACCACCGTCACGCCTTTTGGCGGCGGCGGCCGGATCGAAGCGGGCGACGGCGCCATGCCGGACGTGGTGGCGCGCTATAATCTGCGCGGCGAGGGCGTGAACGTCGCCGTCGCCGGCATCGCCCGGCGCCTGTCGGCGGAAGTCGGCGGCATTGACGGCGACGCCTTCGGCTGGGGCCTGTCGGTCCAGGGGCGGGTCTCGCTCACCGACACGTCCGATCTGCGCTTCTCTTTGACCGGCGGGGAAGGCGTGGGCCGCTATATCGGCCTCAATGCCATCAACGGCGCGGTCGCCGACGCCAACGGCGATCTTGAGCCCATCCCGGTGCTGGGCGGCCTGCTCGCCTGGCGCCAGGAGCTGGGCGGCAATCGGCGCTTCAATATCGGCTATTCCTATCTGCAAGCGGACAATGACGTGGCGTTGACGGGCATGAGCGCGACCCGCTCGGTCCAGTCCGGCTACGCCGCGCTGCTGACCACCCTGCCCGGCGGCGTGACGATCGGCGGAGAGGTGATGATCGGCACGCGCGAACTGGAGAACGGCGCGACCGGCACCATCAGCCGCGCCACGATTTCAACGAAGTACAGCTTCTAGCCCAAGTCCGGCGCTTCGCGATGCGGGCGCCGGCGCACGATCTTAGAGGAGGTCGCACCATGGACGGATCAAGCCCCAAGCCCGCCACCGGCGCCCCGGCGCTGGCGCCGGTCCCGGAAGACTACGCCGCGCGCGCCTCGGTCACCGCCGAGATATACGCGGAGAAGTATAAGCGTTCGCTCGAGGACCCTGACGGCTTCTGGCGCGAGGAGCTTGGCCGTCTGGACTGGTTTAAGACCCCGACCAAGATCTCCGACGTCAGCTGGGATCCCGACGATCTGCACATCCGCTGGTTCGAGGATGGCGAGCTGAATGTCGCGTATAACTGCATCGACCGGCATCTGCCCGAGCGGGCCAACGACACCGCGATCATCTGGGAAGGCGATAATCCGGGCTTTCACCACGCCATCACCTTCTCCCAGCTGCACAATCATGTCTGCCGCTTCGCCAATGAGCTGAAGAAGATCGGCGTGCGCAAAGGCGATCGGGTCACGATCTACATGCCGATGATCCCCGAGGCCGCCTACGCCATGCTGGCGTGCGCACGCATCGGCGCGGTGCACACCGTGGTGTTCGGCGGCTTTTCGCCGGAAGCGCTGGCCGGACGGATTGAGGATTGCGGCTCGGAATTCGTCGTCACCGCCGATCAGGGCGTGCGCGGCGGCAAGGGCGTGGCGCTCAAGGCCAATGTCGACAAGGCGCTCGACCTGGTCGAAGGCGTGCGCGCGGTCCTGTGCGTGCGCCATACCGGCGCGAGCGTGCCCTGGGTGGAAGGCCGGGACTTCTGGCATCACGACCTCGCTCTGGAGGTCGACGCGAAGTGCGAGCCCGAGCCGATGAATGCGGAGGACCCGCTCTTCATCCTGTACACCTCCGGCTCGACCGGAAAGCCCAAGGGCGTGCTGCACACCACCGGCGGCTATCTTTTGTGGGCGGCGCTGACCTTTGACGCGGTCTTCGACGTGAAACGCGGCGAGGTGTTCTGGTGCACCGCCGATATCGGCTGGATCACCGGGCACACCTATCTGACCTATGGTCCGCTGGCCAACGGCGTGACCACGCTGATGTTTGAAGGCGTGCCGACCTATCCGGGCCCGGACCGCTTCTGGCGGGTCTGCGCCAAGCACAAGGTCAATGTCTTCTACACCGCGCCGACGGCCCTGCGCTCGATCATGCGCGAGGGCGACGAGCCGGTCGAACGGCACGATCTGTCGTCCCTGCGCCTTCTGGGCACGGTGGGCGAGCCGATCAATCCGGAAGCCTGGTCCTGGTATCACCGGGTCGTCGGCAAGTCCCGGCTGCCCATCGTGGACACCTGGTGGCAGACCGAGACCGGCGGCTGTTTGATGACGCCGCTGCCCGGCGCTCACGCCCTCAAGCCCGGCGCGGCCAGCTTCCCCATATTCGGCATCCAGCCGGCGCTCGTCGACAATGACGGCGCCCCCCTTCCCGACGAGGGGCCGGCCGAAGGCAATCTGATCATCAAGGGCTCATGGCCCGGTCAGATGCGCACCGTTTATGGCGACCATAAGCGCTTCGCGGAGACCTATTTCTCTACCTATCGCGGGCTCTACTTCACCGGTGACGGCGCCCGTCGCGACGAAGACGGATACTGGTGGATCACCGGCCGGGTGGACGATGTCTTGAACGTCTCCGGCCACCGTCTGGGCACGGCGGAGATCGAGAGCGCGCTGGTCTCTCACCCGCTGGTCGCGGAAGCCGCCGTCGTGGGCTATCCCCACGACATCAAAGGTCAGGGCGTATACTGCTATGTCACGCTGAACGCCGGCCTTGAACCGACCGACGACACGGCCAAGCAGCTGCGCGCCCATGTGCGCCAGGAAATCGGCCCGGTCGCCAGCCCGGATCTGATCCAATTCGCCCCGGGCCTGCCCAAGACCCGCTCCGGCAAGATCATGCGCCGCATTCTGCGCAAGATCGCGGAAGATCAGTTCGACAGCCTGGGCGACACCTCCACCCTCGCCGACCCGTCCGTGGTCGACGACCTGATCGAGGGGCGTTTGAACCGCTGAACCTGAAGCTCCCCTTGATGCGGCGCCGTCCAGCTTTCGGCGCCGCGCCCCTCGGCCGGCGCGCACCTCCTCCTCTTCGCGCGTCGGCCGAATTTTTTGGTTTCAAGCCAATTCGTCACCCCCGCGTCGGCGGGAGCCCAGTGCTGAACCCACGCACCTTGCGAATCTGGGTCCCCGCCGGCGCGGGGATGACGAGCAGATAGACCGGCCTACCCTTCAACCCGCGCCCTTAAATGCGTCACCAGCATGGAGCGGTAAAAATCCGTGGTCTGCGCGGCGGCGCGATCAAGGAAGCCGAGCATCTCGGCCTGGTCGATCACCGGATAGGTCTCACAGCCCTCGAACGCGCCCTCCAGCGCGTAGTGGGGAAAGCCGACCAGGCCGGCGAAGCGGCCCGCCTCGGCGGAGCGGCGGATCAATTCGGCGCCATAACAGGGATCGGCGTCGCGGCCGTCCCAACCGGTCAGGCGGATATAACCCACCACGAAGAGCGATTGCGGATAGCCCGCCCGCAAGGCGGCGTCGCGATAGGGCTGGCCTTCGGCGTGCAGGCCCGAATACCCATAGGCGCGCGCGAGCTGGTAATTCAGCCGCGGATTGACCGGGTCGGCCTCCACCGCGGCCAGGCAGGCCGCGATCGCCGCCTGCAGATTCATCTCGGACCGCGAAAGACCTGCGGTCACGGCTTCAGGATCGTCCGGATGGCCCGCCTGCCGGTCGCAATCGGTGACCTCGCGCGCATAGGCGGCGCGGTCATAGACGACGATCTCGTCCACGGAGACGGGCGCGGACTGCAAAAGCAGGGCGGCGAGAGCGAGGGACATGGGCGATCTCCAGGAATCAGCTCGGCGCGACGAGCTTGCGGCGCGGCTCCCCCGCGGACAAGGGGGCGGGCGGCGGTTCAATCGGCGTCAACGCCCTGCGACGCGCCGTCCGTCTTGACCCCAATGGCCGTGCGAGTTTATCGGTGATGATGCGACGGTTCTCCCGCGAGGGAGTGAAGAGGGAACACCGGTGCGGCTTCAAGCCAAGTCCGGGGCAGTGCCCGCTACTGTAAGCAGTGAGCCCGCGCCACACGCCACTGGGCAACCGGGAAGGCGGCGCAATCGGCGATGATCTGCAAGCCAGGAGACCTGCCGGCGCGGTCGCTCGTTCGCGGTGCGGGAGCACGCCGGCCGGACGCGGAATTTATCCGTTTGAAGCGACGCTCATGGCGCGTGAGCCGGGCCTTGCCCGATGCGCCGGAAGTCGCTCTTGGCCCGCTTCGCTCTCGGCGCGCCGCAAACAAACGGATGGTCCATGACCTGTCTCAATCTCCGCAGCCTCGGCGCCGCCATGCTGCTGTCCACCGCCCTGACCGCCCCCCTGCTCGCCGAGGACGCGGATGTCGTTCTGGTCACCGCGACGCGCGTGGAGGCCGACGCCGATCGCCTGCCGGCCAGCGTCACGGTGATCGACCGCGACGCGCTCGAGCAAAGCGCGCTCAATAATCTTGCGGACGCGCTTGCGACCGTGCCGGGCCTGCAGGCGGTGCGGTCGGGACCGGCCGGCTCGATCACCAGCCTGTTTATCCGCGGCTCCAACTCCAAGCACGCCCTGGCGCTCTATGACGGCATCCGCATCAATGACGCCAGCTCGGCCCCCGGCGTGTTCAATTTCGGGTCCGACACGCTCGGCGACGCCCAGCGCATCGAGGTGGTGCGCGGACCGCTCTCCTCCATCTACGGCTCGGATGCGATCGGCGGGGTCGTCAACATCATCCCGCGCGCCGCGCCTGAGGACGGCCTGTCGCCCTTCGCAACGCTCGAGCTGGGCGCGCTTAACACGGTCCGCGCCGGCGCTGGGCTGGGCTATGGCGATGAGCGGGTGAATCTCGTCGTCGCGGCGGAACGGCTGACCACGGCCGGTTATGACGTGACGCCGGAGCGGATGAGCACGGCGGGCGGCGAAAATGACGGCGCCGCGTTTCTCACCCTGACCGCGCGCGGCGAGGTCGCCGTGACCGGCGCGGTGCGCCTGGACGCGCTGTATCGCTGGCGTGAGACCGAGGTGGAGTTCGACACCTTCTCCGGCGGCGCCGGCGGATCCCAGCGCGCCGACGACCCCGATCTGGAAAGCGAAGACCAGCTGCAGGTCTGGGCGCTGGGCGCGCGCGTCACGCCCTCCCAGGCGCTGACGGGCCGCTTGCGCGCCGGCCGGGTCACCACGGCGCTGGACAGCTTTAACGGCGCCGCGCTGACCGACATGTATGAGAGCGAGCGCGACTTCGCCGAAGCCTTCATGACCCTGCGTCCCGGCGGCCTCGCCGATCTGAATGCGGTGGTCACGGCGGGCTTCGACTGGCGCGAGGAAAGCATCGACACCGACACCGCGTTCAACGCGCCCCTGTCGGTGTCCGAAGACGTCAGCTCATTTTTCCTGATCGGTCAGGCCGCCTTCGGTCCGCTGGATGTGACGGCGTCGGCCCGCTTCGACGACTATGACGCCTTCGGTGAGAAGACGACCGCCAATATCGGCGCCGTCCTGCCCCTCGACGCCCTGTCCACGCGCCTGCGCGCCAGCTTCGGCTCGAGCTTTAAGGCCCCGACCCTGTCGGAACGCTTCGCGAGCTCGCGCTTCGTGACGCCCAATCCGACTCTGGAGCCGGAAGAGGGCGAGACGCTGGAGCTGGGTTTTGACACCAGCCTGGCGCTCGGCGATCGGGCGGACGGCCTGCGCATCGGCGCGACCTGGTATGACGGCGAGATCGAAAACCTCATCGAGAACGTCTTCGATTTCACAACCTTCACCGGGACCAACCGGAATATCGGCGCGGCCGAGCTGGCCGGCTGGGAGGTCTTCTTGGAACTCTCACCCAGCACCGTGATCGATGTGCGCTTTGACTACGCCAATACCGACGCCATCGACGCCGATACCGGCGACGCCTTGCTGCGCCGGCCTGAACACGCCTTCAGCGCGGCCGCCGATTGGCGCGTGACCGCCCGGGCGAGCCTGTCCGCGCGCTATAGCTATACCGGCGAACGCCGGGACGTGACCTATGATGATGACGGCTTTTTCCTGTCGTCCAACGGCGAGGTCGACGCGTTTGAAACCGTCGATCTGAGCGGGCGCTATGACGTTTCTGAAAGCGTTGAAGTCTTCGCGGCGATTCGCAATCTCTTCGATGAGGAGTACGAGCCGGCGGCGGCCTTCGCCGGGGCGCCGCGCACCATGTCGATCGGTCTGAGATGGCGGCCTTGAGCGTCCTTCCCGCCCTGGCGGCGTCGCTTGCCCTGGCCGCGTCGGCCGGGGCGAGCCCGCCGCGCGTGGTCTCGCTCGATTTTTGTGCGGATCAATTCGTGTTGGCGTTGGCCGACCGCGAGCAGATCCTGGCGGTGTCCGCCCAGGCCGATGATGCGCACTCCGCCTTGCGGGCGCGGGCGGGCGGCCTGCCCCAATTGCGCGACGCGGCGGAAGAAGTGCTCGCCCTTCAGCCCGACCTCATCGTACGCAGCTATGGCGGAGATGCACGCACGCTCGCATTTTACGACCGCCTTGGACTGCCTTTACACCAGATCGGTTTCGCAAATGATTTCAACGGTGTGCGCCGCATCATCCGGGAAGCGGCGGCGGCGCTGGAACAACAGGCGCGGGGCGACGCTCTGATCGCTCAAATGGATGCCCGGCTGGCCGGCGCGGCGGCGGGCGGTCGGCCGGCCGCGCTCTATCTCACGCCCGCCGGCGCGACCAGCGGATCGGGCACGCTGATGGATGCGGTTCTGACCGCGGGCGGCGCCGACAATGCGGCGGCGGCCGACGGCTCCAGCGGCTGGCGCAGCCTGCCCCTGGAGGCGCTCGCCTTTGAAGCGCCGGACCTTGTCGTCACCGCGTTTCTGGACGGCGACAGCGCCGCGAAGGACGGCTGGGCCCTGGCCAATCACCCGGTCTTTCGGCGCTTGATCGAGACAACGCCGCGCGTGGATCTGGACGGCGCTCATACCGCCTGCGGAACCTGGCTGCTCGCGGATGCGGCGGCCGAGTTGCGCGCCGGCGTCCAGGCGTTGGAGCGCGCCGCAGAATGAAGCCGCTCACACTCAACACGCTCCTTGCCGGCGCCGGCGGCGCCGTGCTGATCCTGTCCGTGCTCGCCGGAACCGCGCCGCTGAGCCTGCCGGGCACGCTGACAGCCCTGGTCGGGCTTGGCGATGACGCCGCCGCCGTGATCGTCTGGGAGATTCGCCTGCCCCGGGCGCTGGCGGCCTTTTTGACCGGCGCCGCCTTGGGCGCCAGCGGCGCCGCGCTGCAGGGCCTGTTGCGCAATCCGCTCGCCGATCCGGGCGTTCTGGGCGTATCGGCCAGCGCGTCGCTGGGCGCGGTGGTCGCGCTTTATTTCGGCCTGGCGAGCCTGAGCGCCTTCGCCCTTCCGGCGCTCGCCCTGATCGGCGCGCTGGCCGCGACGGCGCTGCTGGTGGTGCTGGGCGCCGGCCGGCTGGGCCCGGTGGGGTTGATCCTGACCGGGGTGGGTCTGTCCAGCTTCGCCGGCGCGCTCACCGCCCTGACCATCAATCTTGCCCCCAATCCGTTCGCGCTCTCCGACCTCATCACCTGGATGCTGGGCTCGGTCGCCAACCGGTCCTGGACCGATCTGAGCTTCTCCGCCCCGTTCTGGATCATCGGCGCGGTGCTGGTGGCGCTGGCGAGACCCGGCCTGCGCGCCTTGAGCCTGGGCGAAGAAACCGCGGCGAGCCTGGGCGCCGAAATCGGGCGCCTGCGCCTGTATACGGTGCTGGGCACGGCGTTGCTGACCGGGGCCGCGGTGGCGGTGGCCGGCGTGATCGGTTTTGTCGGCATCGTCGCGCCGCACCTGGTCCGTCCCTTCGTCAAGCATGATCCCGCCCGCCTGATCCTGCCCGGCGCTCTGCTGGCCGGAACCATTCTGGCGCTGGCCGATCTCGCCTTGCGCCTGGCGCCGCTGGATCAGGAATTGCGCCTGGGGGTCGCCGCGGCCCTGATCGGCGCGCCCGCCTTCATCTGGGTCGCCGCCACCAGCCGGAGCATCGGCCGATGAGCTTGCTGAGCCTGGATCATGTGAGCGTGTCGCTGGGCGCACGCACGGCGCTGGACGCCGTCACGCTGACCATCCAGCCCGGCGAGATGGTCGCCCTGGTCGGCCCCAATGGCGCCGGCAAGACCACGCTGATGCGGGCGGCCCTGGGACTGGCGCCGACCCATGGCGGAATGGTGAAGCTCGGCGGCGACCAGGTCGGATCGCTCAGCCCGGAGGCCCGCGCCCGGCGCGCCGCCTATCTGGCGCAGGAGCGCGCGGTGGCCTGGTCGCTCACCGGCGGTGATCTCGCCGCGCTGGGCCGTTTCGCCTGGGGCGGCGGGCGCGCCTATGACGAACTGGACCCCGACGGCCGCGCCGCGGTCGATTTCGCCCTGAAAGCCGCCGACGCCGAGACCCTGAAAGACCGTCCCGTCCATCACTTGTCCGGCGGCGAACAGGCGCGCCTGCATCTCGCCCGCCTTCTGGCCGCGCCGGCGCCGCTGCTTCTCGCCGACGAACCGGTCGCGGGGCTGGATCCGCGCCACCAGCTCGAGGCGCTCGGCGCCTTGAAGGCGCAAACCGGGTGCGGCGCGGCCATCCTGGTCTCGCTGCACGACCTGACGCTCGCCGAACGCTTCGCCGACCGGATCGCGGTGTTGCAGGCGGGCCGGCTCGCCGCGCTTGGGCCGGCGGATTCGGTCCTGGACAGCGCTGTGCTCAAACAGGTTTTCGGCGTCGCCCGGCGCGCGGACGGCGGGTTTGACACGGTCTGAGCCTGGACCGCCGTCCCCGACCTGTCACGGCCCGGATGAACCGGCGGACGACAACGCGTCAAACGCCGGTTCGAGCCGGAGCCGAACGATGAGCCCGCGCCAGGATCGAAGCGCTTTGACTGCCGGCTCGCCCCCTGTTCGAATGTTCAACGCCTTTTGCAGCAGAGACCCGGACGCATGGCGAAATCTAAAGAGACAGCGAATGAACTCGACGCGGTCGACCGCTTGTTCGCGGACACAAGCCAGAATTTCTCCGTCATCTCGGCGCTCATGGCGGGCCTGCTGTCCTGGGCGATGTTAGGCTATCATGGCCGGCTGACCCGCAGGCGGATGGAACGCCTGCAAAACGCGCCGAGCGCGCGGACGCTCAAGGCCAAGCTGGTCAATCTAAACGACCGGCAGAGCGCGTATTTCCAGGGCCTGGCGTCGGTGAACAAGGAACAGGCCGACGCGGCCTTCCGCTATACCGCCCTTATCAATTTCACCGCGCCGATCACCCTCATCGTGATCCTCAATCAGCTCTTTCCAGGCTTCCTGTCCGGCTTTTTCACCGACTTCTTAGGCTTTGACGAGGCCAGCATCACCCTCGCCATCGCGCTCTTCATCCTCGCGACGGTCGGCCCGCTTTTTCACGCCTATATCAGCGCCAGCGTCGCCAAAGACATCTACCATCTCGCGCTCATCGACGGCGCGCGGCGCGGCGATCGGTCCCGCGCCGAAGCAGATGGCGGGGAGGATGAGACGGTCGAACCAACCGATCTCTAAATCGGGCCTTCCAGTCCCTTCGACCAATGTCGGGCTAACGCGCCATAGCGCGCCCTGACACCCTCTAGGCAGCCGGGAGACCGGTCTTTTAAAGCTTAGGGAGGAGCGCGCTATGGCGAGTTCTGAATACCATGCCGGGGACGACGCACAGCCGCAGGCCTCCGGCGACCACGATATCAGCGAAAGCGCATTCAAGGCTTATTGGCGGGAAAACCTCACGCTGATGGGCGTGTTGTTGTCCATCTGGTTCCTGGTCTCATTCGGCGCGGGCATCCTGTTCCGCGATTTCCTGGATCAATTCTCCATCGGCGGGGCGCCGCTGGGATTCTGGTTCGCTCAACAAGGCGCGATTTACGTCTTCGTCGCCCTCATCTTCGTCTACTCCGCTTTGATGCACCGCATCGAGCGCAAGTACGACGTGGATGACGACGAAGGCTAAGGGGAGGTCGTCATGTCACCGACACTGTTTTGGACTGCGGCGTTCGTCTTCTCGACCTTCGCCCTTTATATCGGCATCGCCGTGTGGGCCCGGGCGGGCTCCACCGACGATTTCTACGTCGCCGGGCACGATGTGCATCCGGTCTTCAACGGCATGGCCACGGCGGCCGACTGGATGAGCGCCGCCTCCTTCCTGTCCATGGCCGGCATCATCGCCTTTTCCGGCTATGACGGCTCGGTCTATCTGATGGGCTGGACCGGCGGTTATGTGTTGCTGGCGCTTTTGCTGGCGCCGTATCTGCGCAAATTCGGCAAATTCACCGTGCCCGACTTTGTCGGCGACCGGTATTACAGCCAGGCCGCCCGCATCGTGGCGGTGATCTGCGCGCTGTTCATCTCCTTCACCTATATCGCCGGGCAGATGCGCGGCGTGGGCATCGCCTTCTCCAACTTCCTGCACGTGCCCATCGAGGTCGGCGTCATCGTCGGTGCGATCATCGTGCTGTTCTACGCCGTGCTCGGCGGGATGAAGGGGATCACCTACACCCAGGTGGCGCAGTATTGCGTGTTGATCTTCGCATTCATGGTTCCGGCGATCTTCCTGTCCATCCAGATCACCGGCACGCCGATCCCGCAGCTGGGCTTCATCGGCACCACCGCCGACGGCGTCCCGCTATTGCAGAATCTGGACAACACGCTGACGGACTTGGGCTTTAGAGCCTATACCGAAGGCTCCAAGCAGATGATCGACGTGTTCGCCATCGCGCTCGCGCTGATGGTCGGCACGGCGGGCCTGCCCCACGTGATCATCCGCTTCTTCACCGTTCCCAAGGCCTCCGACGCGCGCAAGTCGGCCGGCTGGGCGCTGGTCTTCATCGCGGTGCTGTACACCACGGCGCCGGCGGTGGCGGTGTTCGCGCGGTCCAACTTCATCGACACGGTCAATGAAAGCACCTGGTCGCAGGAAGCCGCCGCCAACCCGTCCGTGCGCGGCGAGATCCCGGAAGGCGGCACGCCGGCCTGGTTCTACAACTGGCGCGACACGGGCCTGCTGAACGCGGAAGACCGCAATGGCGACGGCCGCATCCAGTATCGCGCAGATCCCGCGACCAACGAGGTCACGCAGCTGGACCGCGACATCTTCGTGCTGGCCAACCCGGAAATCGGCGGCCTGCCGCCCTGGGTGATCGGCCTGGTGGTCGCCGGCGGCCTGGCCGCGGCGCTATCGACGGCGGCGGGCTTGCTGATGGTGATCAGCTCGGCGGTCTCCCACGATTTGTGCAAGAAGGTGTTGTTCAAGAATATGAGCGAGACCCAGGAGCTCCTGACCGCGCGGATCGCGGCTGTGGCGGCGGTGTTGATCGCCATCTACGCCGGCATCAATCCGCCAGGCTTCGTGGCGGCCGTGGTGGCCTTCGCCTTCGGCCTGGCCGCGGCGAGCTTCTTCCCCGCCATCTTCCTGGGCATCTTCTGGAAGCGGATGAATAAGGAAGGCGCGATCGCCGGCATGTCCGTCGGGCTGTTGTCGACCGCGGCTTACATCATCCACTTCAAGATCGGCTTCTCCTCCACGGTGATCGGCGTGTGCGCGCTGATCCTCTCGGTGGCTGCGCTGATCTTGTATTTCGGCCTGCGCAGCGAGGGCGGCAACCGCATTCCGCTCTTCGCCTCGGCGGGTCTGTTCGTGGTGGCGGTCCTGGGCGTGTTCGGCGTGCTGCCGAGCATTGCGACGGGCACGACCGAGCAGTGGTTCATGGGCATCTCGCCGGAAGGCTTCGGCACGGTGGGCATGATCTTGAGCTTCACGGTCTCCATCGTGGCCTCGCTGGCGACGCAGGCGCCGCCGAAAGAGGTCCAGGACATGGTCGAGGAGATCCGCATCCCCTCCGCCAAAGCCCATGTGAGCCACGGTCCGGCCGAATAGGACCAACGCTCACCTTCAACGGGAGGCGGCGGCTGGCGACAGCCGCCGCTTTTCGTTTTCATGGTCGTCCGGCCCGTCCGGCCGGCCGGGCGCGGCGACAGCGCCCTCGCCCTGCGTCAACCGCCCGCGACCGTCGCCGAGCGCGTCGGGCGCGATCGTTGTCTCCAGCCATCCCACAGCGCTTCATCCCCGCGTCGCAAGGCCGCAACACCGCATTTTTGTTATGGGTATACTCGGTCCTCAGACAAGAGACGTGACGCGGTCCGCCACAAGGCCTGCGCGCGGGGAGGAGGATCGCCCTTGGGGCTGTCCGTCACACTATTGGTCCTGGTCGCCTGGGTCGCGGTGCTGTTCGCGCTCGCCTTCTGGGGCGATGCGCGCGCCAGCCGTCTGGACCGGGCGCCCCAGCGCCGCGCCTGGCTCTATGTCTTCGGGCTGGCGGTCTACTGCACCAGCTGGACTTTTTATGGCGCGGTCGGCGACGCCGCCCGAAACGGCTGGGATTATCTGCCGATTTATCTGGGCCCCGCGCTGCTCTTCCTGATCGGCTTCGACATCGTGCGCCGTCTGATCGCGCTGGGCCGGGAGCACAATACCGGTTCGATCGCCGATTTTTTGTCTGCACGCTACGGCAAGTCCGCCGCCGTGGGCGCGCTGGCGGCGGGCGGGCTCCTGCTCGCGGTCATTCCCTATATCGCCCTGCAGCTTAAAAGCGCGGCCTCGAGCCTGGCGCTGGTCTCCGGCGGCGAGCCTTTAGGACTGAGCTGGAGCATTCCGGCCGCCCTCGCCTTCGCCGCCTTCGCCATTCTCTTCGGTCAGCGCAAAGCCGACGCCGCGGCGGGCAATCGCGGCCTTGTGCTGGCGGTGGCGGCGGAAAGCGCGATCAAGCTGATCGCCATGGTGGCCGTCGGCGTCTTCGCCGTCATGGTCTGGCGCGCGACGCCGGCGGCGGTGCGCCAGGAGGTGCTGGACGTCACGCCGCTCTTGGACGGCGGTTTTGATTTCCGCTTCCTGGTCCTGACCGTGCTCGCCGGCTTCGCGGCCCTGACCCTGCCGCGCCAGTTTCACATGATGGTGGTTGAAGCCCGGTCGCCCGGAGACACCCGCCTGTCGCGATGGGCCTTCCCCGGCTATCTCGCCCTGGTCGCGCTCGTCGCCCCGCCTGTCGCGCTGGCGGGCAAGGGCGTGTTGGACGGGTCTGATCCCGACGCCTATCTGCTGGCTCTGCCCATGGCGATGGGCGCGGAATGGCTGACCCTGTTGGCCTTCATCGGCGGGTTTTCCGCCGCCGCGGGCATGGTCACGGTGGCCGCGCTGGCCATGTCGACCATGCTGGTCAACGACCTCGCCGCGCCGCTTTTATTGCGCGCCCGCATCGGCGCCGCGCGCGGCTTCGCCTCGCAATTGCTGCTCTGGCGCCGCCTGGCGGTGATCGGCCTGGTGGGCGCCGCGCTATTGTTCCAGCTGGGCATGGATAGCGGTTTGGCGCTGGCCGGGATCGGGCTGGCGGCCTTCGCAGGCGCCGCTCAACTCGCGCCGGCGCTATTATTCGGACTGTATTGGCGGCGCGCCAACCGCGCCGGCGCCGTCGCCGGCATGGGCAGCGGTCTGGCCTTATGGCTGGTGCTGATCTTGATCCCGACCTATGCCGGCGTCGCGCCGCCTGCGCCCGAAGGCGTTGATCCCTTCGCATTCGCCAGTGCGCTCTGCCTGATCGTCAATGCGATCGTTTTCGTCATGGCGGTGGCGTTCTCCTCCACCGGCTTTCTCGACCAGATGCAGGCGGACGCCTTCACCGGCCATGGCGGCGGACACGGCCAGGCGGCGGACGGCGCGCGGGTGGCGGATCTGGAATCCGTGCTCACCCGGGTGTTGGGCGCGGAGGAGGCCGCCATCGCCATGGTGGAGCTGTCGGCGACCGTCGGCCGTGCCTTGAAGCCCGGCGACATTCCGACCCCGGCGATCAACAGCCTGGCCGAGGCGCGCCTGGCCCGGGCGCTGGGATCGGCGTCCGCGCGCATCCTGATGACCCGGGTGCTGACCGGCGCACGGGTGAGCCCGGGCGATGTGGTCGCGCTGATCGACGAGACGGCTGAAAAACTGCGCTCCAGCCATGATCGACTGGAGGAATCCGAGCGCTCTATCCGCTTTTACACCGACAATCTGCCCGCGCTCTTAAGCTATGCGGACCGGGACTATCGGCTGCGTTTCGCCAACAAGGGGTATCTGGACTTTTTCGGCCTGGACGACAGCGCCATCGGCCAGCCCATGTCGGCCTATATGTCCGATGACGAGTATGAGCTGCGCCGGCCGCATATGGAGGCCGCGATCAATGGCGACCGCCAGGTTTTCGACATCTCCCGGCGCAATGGCGGCGGCCGGCGGCGCTCCTGGCAGGTGGTCTATCAGCCGCGGATCGAGGGCGGGCAGGTTGTCGGCTTCTTCGGCGTCTATCAGGACAACACCGCAAGACGCGAAGCCGAAGAGGGCCTAAAGCGCGCGTACGACACGCTGGAGACCCGGGTGGAGGAGCGCACCGCAGCGCTGCAGATCGAAAGCGAGGCGCGCCTGGCGCTGGCGAAAGATCTGGAGAAGGCCCGCCAGCAGGCGGAAGCCGCCACACAATCCAAGACCCGCTTCCTGGCCGCGGCCAGCCATGACCTCCTTCAGCCCTTGTCGGCGGCGCGATTATTCGCCGGGGCGCTGGAGGAAGAACTCAAGGACGGCCCGGACGGCGAGGTGATGCTGGCCAAGCGCATCGAGCGCTCCATCGACCATGCCGACCGGCTGCTGCGCGCGCTGCTGGACATTTCACGCCTGGACGCCGGCGGCGTCACGCCGCGTCCGACCATCTTCTCCCTGGGCGAATTGATGGAGGAGACGGCCGCGCAATTCGCCGCCAAGGCCGAAGCGAAGGGGCTCAAGCTCACGATCGCGCCGTCACGCCTGGCGGTGTTTTCCGATCGCGGGCTGATGACCAGCGTGTTGCAGAATCTGATCTCCAACGCGGTGCGCTACACGCAAAGCGGGACGGTTCTGGTCGGCGCCCGGCGCGCGGGCGATCAGGTGCGTTTGCAGGTGCTCGACACCGGGCCCGGCGTGCCGGAAGACCGGCGCGAGAGCATTTTCAAGGAGTTTGAACGCGGCGCCATGGCCGATGAAACCGATCGCGGCCTCGGCCTGGGGCTGGCGGTGGTCGAGCGCATCTGCGCGACGCTGGGCCACAGGCTGCGCCTGCATTCGGAAACCGGGCGCGGCTCCACGTTCGAAGTGACGCTGCCGCGCGCCGCCTCCCGCCCCGGGGCCCGCAAGACCAAGCGCCGGCGCACCGCCTCGCTGGAAGGGCTGAAAGTGCTCTGTCTTGAAGACGAGGCGCCCGTGCTGGACGCCACCGTGGCGCTGTTGAGCCGCTGGGGCTGCGACGCCCGCGGCGCGCGCGACGGCGCCGGCGCGAAGGCCGCCTTCAACGGCACGGTCCCCGACGTCGTCCTGCTCGACTTCCAGCTCCAGGAAGGCGAGACCGGCCCGGCCGTCTACCAGGATCTCTGCGAACGCTGGGGCGCGAACCCGCCCGGCGTGCTGATCACCGCAGAGCGCGGCCGCCACGCCCAGGCCGCCGCCAATGAAGCCGGCCTCGACCTCATCCAGAAGCCCGCCCCGCCCGCCGTGCTTCGCACCACGCTGGCGAGCCTGAAACGACGAGGGGCGTGAGCCTTCGCCGCCCCCCCGGGGTTGTCCGGGAAGCCATGGCGCGGTCCCGGCTCGCCGCCCGGCATGGATCGCCCGGATGCCCCGGGCCATGACGATGAAGCGAACCGCTCCGCCTTCAAGGCGACAGACCCGGATTTGCGCGCCATGACGCCGGCGGGCGCGGGAACGCCGTGCCCTGCTTGCGCAGGCGGACATTCCTCAAGCCGCAACCGAGGCGGCGTCTAGACCGAGACTGAGTGCTTGACCTCGGCGACCGCCAGATAGCCGTCAAACGCCGCGGCGAGCAGGCGCGCCAGGGGTTTGAACCGCGGATCGACGATCAGCCAGGGGCCGTCGCGATGAACGATGCCCGCCGCGCGCAGCTCGCGCACATCGATCTGCGGGACCGGCAAGCCGTGCGCCGCCGCGATGGCGGCCGGATTGACCTTCAGATCGGTCATGATCCGCTCGATGATCGCGCGCCGCATCTTGTCCTCAGCGTCGACCGCGACGCCGCGATGGACCGGCAGGCGCCCGTCGGCGACCGCCTGACCATAGGCGCGCACATCGGCGATATTCTGGACATAGCCCGACGGGTTTTCTCCGATGGCCGAGGCGCCCAGGCCGATCATCGTTTGCGCCTTGTCCGTCGTGTAGCCCTGGAAATTCCGGCGCAGCACCCCCGCCTCAAGCGCCTTCGTCATCGGATCGTCTGGGCGGGCGTAATGATCAATGCCGATCACGGCGTAGCCGGAGCCCGCCAGCGCCTCCTCCATGGCGTCATGCTGCGCGATGCGCTCGGCGGGGCCGGGCAGATCCGCGTCTTTGATCAAGCGCTGATGGGCCATCATGTGCGGCACGTGGGCGTAGCCGAACACCGCCAGGCGGCTGGGCTCCAGCGCGGCGGCCGCTTGCGCGCTGACGCGCGCGCTTTCCACCGTCTGCTTGGGCAGACCGTAAAGCAGATCGGCGTTGATCTTCGACACGCCCGCCTGGCGCAGGCGATTGAAGGCGGCTTCCACCAGCTCGTAGGGCTGGGTGCGGTTGATCGCGGCCTGAACCGCCGGATCAAAGCTCTGCACCCCGGTGCTCGCCCGGGTGAAGCCGTTGCGCGCCAGGGCCGCCGCGTCCTCGCGGGTGAAATGGCGCGGATCGATCTCCATGGTGATTTCCGCATCGTCTGCGCAATCAAACCGGCTGCGGATCGCGTCCATCACCCGGTCGATCTGGGACGGGCTTAAGATCGCCGGCGTGCCGCCGCCGAAGGCCAGATGGGACACGGTCAATCGGGCCGGCAGGCGATCGGCGACCTGGGCCAGCTCGGCCAGCAGGATTTCCAGATAGGCCGCCACCGGCTCGTCGCGCGTCGTCGCCCGTGTATTGCAGCCGCAATACCAGCACAGGCTCTTGCAATAGGGCACGTGGAGATAAAGCGAGACCGGCGCGGCCGGATTGAGCCGTTCGAGCCAGCGGCCATAGGTCTCGGCGTCCACCCCGGCGTGAAAATGCGGCGCGGTCGGATAGCTGGTGTAGCGCGGGCTGCGCCGCGCCGCGAACGCCAGGAGGGTGTCCAGTCGAGAAGTCATGCGGCCTATTCCATAATCTGGTTATGGTTTTGGGCCAAATCAGGAACGCGATGAAGGGGGCGCATCGCCGCACGCGGCCGGGACCGCGAGCGACGGCTATCATCCGCCGGCTTGACCGGGTGATGTTCGACGCCGCTGCGGCCCGCCGACCGACCCGGGTGGCCTTGATGAGCCGGGTCATGACGCTGGGAGAAAGCGGGCCTTGCCGCCGGCCGCTCCGCCCGCTACCTCGCTAACCCATGACAAACGCCCCCAAGCCCAAGCCGAAACGCAAACCCAAGCGCCGCCCGCCGGGACTTAATCGCGAGCAGGCCGAAGAGCTTTTCGCGCGCCTGGCCGAAGACCGCCCGGCGCCGAAGACCGAGCTGGACTATGTCAATCCCTACACCCTGGTGGTGGCGGTCGCGCTGTCGGCCCAGGCGACCGACGTGGGGGTCAACAAGGCCACCAAAAAGCTGTTCGCCGAAGCCGATACGCCCCAGGCCATGCTGGCGCTGGGCGAAGACGGCGTGCGCGAGCACATCAAAACGATCGGCCTGTTCCGCAACAAGGCCAAGAATGTCATCGCGCTTTCGAAAATGATCCTTGAGGAGTTCGGCGGCGAAGTGCCCCAGACCCGCGACGCGCTGGTCCGCCTGCCCGGCGTGGGTCGCAAGACCGCGAACGTGGTGCTCAACGAGGCGTTCGGTCAGCCCACCATCGCCGTCGACACCCATATTTTCCGTGTCGGCAACCGCACGCGCCTGGCGCCCGGCAAGACCCCGGACGAGGTCGAGGACCGTTTAGAGCGCATCACGCCGCCCGCTTATCTCAAAGGCGCCCATCACTGGCTGATCCTGCACGGCCGCTATGTCTGCAAGGCGCGCAAGCCGGAATGCTGGCGCTGTCCGATCGAAGACATCTGCAAATTCAAGGACAAGACGCCCGCGCCGAAGGGCGCGTAGGGCTATTTCACCCGCCTTTCCTTGATCAGCGTGCGCTGGAACAGCTCGTCGTCCTGGAACCAGTGCCAGGTGCGGCCGCGCTTGTTTCCGTCTTCGCTGATCTGGATCATCTCGTAGAGATAGGCGCCCGGCAAATCCTTGCGCGACCAGGTCAGGCAGATGGTGCGCGAATCGATCTCCCAGGCGCAGCCCTCGATCCGGTCGGTGTCCCACCAGATCCGGCCTTCGGCGTATTTGGCGGGAAACAGGATCTCCTCGCTGCGCCCGTCCGGCCAGCTATAACGATTGGTCTGGTGATAATCCCACTCGCCCTGGTCCGGAAAGCGGCAGATGAGATGGGATTTGTGCTGATCGATCAGCTGATTGTCGGTGTCCAGATGGGTATAGCTCCCCGCCCACTCGCCTTCATGGCGGGCGAGCACCGGCATGCGCCAACGGATCAATCTCATCATCTCTTCCCCTCTTGCCATGCCGCTTGCGGCCTGCGATTGGCTTTTCGCGCGCGCCGGGGCAGGGTGCCGCCGGCGCGCGGTGAAAAGATATATCCTTTCGCCGCGCCGCCCACAGGCGTGAAGGAGTGGAATGCAGATGCCTGAACCGGCCGTCTATCTCGCGCGCTCCGGCGCCAGCGCCCATCTGGTCCTCAACAAGCCGGAAAAGCGCAATGCGCTGTCCGAAGCCATGTGGCGCGCGATCCCTGAACTTCTGGGCGAGGCGGCCCGCGACGCCGCCGTGCGCTTGCTGGTCGTGCGCGGGGCGGGCGGGGCGTTCGCGGCGGGCGCGGACATCTCTGAATTCGAGCAAGTCTACGCCACGCCCGAGCGCGCTGCGGATTATTCCCGGGCGATCGCCACGGCGCTGGACGAGCTGGCCGCCTTTGCCAAGCCGACCCTGGCCGCCATTGACGGCGCCTGCGTCGGCGGCGGCTGCGGGATCGCGCTGGCCTGCGATCTGCGTTTTGCGGCCGAAGGCTCGAAATTCGGCGTCACGCCCGGCAGGCTGGGCCTGGCCTATACGCTCAACGACACCCGGCGCCTGATCGACGCGGTGGGCGTCTCAGCGGCGAAGGACATCCTCTTCACCGGCCGTTTGATGCAGGGCGAGGAAGCGCTCAAGCTCGGCCTGATCGACCGGCTGGTCATCCGCGGCGAGCTGGATGAGGAGGTCGACGCCTTCGCCGCCCAGGTCGCGAACGCCAGCCCGCAAAGCGCCCGGGTGACCAAGGACATCATCACCCGCATCGCGGCCGGTCAGACCCGCGACGATGACGCCACGCGCCAGCTCTTCCTCAACGCCTTTCAGAGCGAAGACTTCCAGGAGGGCTATCGCGCCTTTCTGGAAAAGCGCACGCCGGAATTTCCGGACTCCTAAAGCGCTCAATAGCCCGGCGGGATGAGCGGCCCCTCGGCCAGAATCTCAAACTGGGCGGCGGCCTTCATGGCCAGACCGTCCCGGCCGTGGGGCGCCATGAACTGGATGGAAAGCGGCAGGCCGTCATCGCTCAGCCCCATGGGCACGGCGGCGGACGGATTGCCGGCCATGTCCGCAAAGGCGGTCAGGTCCGCCTGTCCGGCCGGGATGTCGGAGCCGAAGGGGAAGGCCGGCTCCAGCGCGGTGGGCGCGACGACCAGATCAACCGAGCTGAACCAGGCCTGCGCATCGCCTTCGACGGCGCGCACGGCGGCGTAGGCCTCGGCGATCTTGCCGGCGGGTTGATCGGCGGCCCAATCCAGCAAGGTGCGGAAACCGTCCGAAAACCCGCCGGGATTGCGGTTCAGAGCCTCGGCGTGAATCTTTCGGCCTTCAAGTTCGGACACGATCAGGCCTTTGCGGCGCGTCGCGCCATAGCGATAGGCCTGAGGCTCGACATCGACCAGCGCGGCGCCCGCCCGGTCGAGCCGTGCGCAGGCGTCGTTGAAGGCGGAGGTCACCGCCGGGTGCGCCTCAAGCGCATCTTCAAACCGCCAGCGCCCGATCTTCAGCCCGGTCAGTCCTCGCTCGGGACGCTGCGGCTGGCCGGACAGCGCCGCCGTGAAGGCCGCCAGATCGCGCGCCGATCGGCTGATCGGGCCGACATGGTCGAGCGTGGTCGACAAGGCCATCACCCCGTCGGTGGAGATCAGGCCCCGGCTGGGCTTCAAGCTTGCGGCGCCGCAATAGGCCGCCGGGATGCGCACGCTGCCCATGGTGTCGGTGCCCAGCGCCATGATGCAAAGCCCGGCCGCCACCGCCGCGCCCGAGCCGCCCGATGATCCGCCCGGGGTCAGCGCCGCGCCCGCTTCGCCCCAGGGATTCAGCGTGCGCCCGAACCAGGGATTGTCGGTCACGGCGCCGAGCGCGCCTTCTTCCATATTCACGGTGCCGGCGATGATCGCGCCCGCACGCTTGAGCGCCGCGACGCAGGCGGCGTCCTGGCGCGCGATGCGGCGCTGATACGCCTTGATCCCGGCATGCCAGGGCAGCCCTTCGACCGCGATATTGGCTTTGACCAGCACCACGGCGCCGTCAATGTCGGAGAGAGGCGCGCCCTTGGCCCAGCGATCGGCGCTGTCGGCGGCTTCTTCGCGGGCGGCCTGAAACCGGGTGTCGAGCACGGCGTTGAGATGCGGGTTGAGCCGCGCGATCCGCTGGGCGTAGGCGTCAAAAACCTGCAGCGGGCTCCATCGGCCCAGCGCCAAGGCGTCCGCCTGCGCCGCCCAAGTGCGCTGGCCGGGTTCGAGCGGAAGATCGAGGCGCTCGCTCATTTGAACCGGTCGTCGATCAGGCGAATGGGTTTTTGCCGCGTCTCCGTCTGGGTGAGGTCCGCCAGACCGCCCGGCGCGCTCAGCTCGACATCGACGGCGATGCCCAGGGCCGTCTTCAACAGGGCGGCGAAGGCGTCGCGCACGGGCTCGGCCTGGTCGCGGCTCTCCGCCAGCACGGTGAAGCTGTCGCGGCCGGACGAATCCCGCGCCGCCTTGCATATGAAATCGCCTGCAAAGGCGGGATGCGCCTCCAAAATCGGCCCCATGGCCTGGGGAAAGATATTGATGCCGCGGATCTTCACCATGTTGTCGGATCGGCCCAGAAAGCCCTCGATGCGCTTGAAGGTCAGGCCCAGCGCGCTCGCATCCGTCCTGACCCGGGTGACGTCATGGGTGTTGAAACGGATGATGGGATAGACATCATCCTTATACAGACAGGTGCAGATCATATCGCCTTGATCGCCATCCGTCACCGGCTGACCGGTCTCGATATCGGCGACTTCGAGATACTGCGCATCCTCCATGACATAGAGTCCGGACCGGTCCGGACCTTCGCCCGCGATGATGCCGGTATCGCCCACGCCGTACCAGTCAAAGCATTCCGCGCCGCCCCAGGCCCGCGACAGGGCGTCGCGATCCTCCCGGCCAAGATGGCCGGATATCATGCGGATATTCAGATCCTTAACGGGGTCAATACCTTGCTCTTCCGCCACGCGGGCAAGCTTCTTGATGTAATCGGCGAAGCCGACAATCACCGTCGCGCCGAAATCGCGCATGAGATCGACCTGCCGCGCCGAGCGGGTCTCAACGCCGGTGCCCGCGCTCATGAAGATCGCGCTGGTCCAGTGAATGACCGCTTCGCGGACATAATGGCCGCCGTTGATCATACCATGTCCGTATACGGAGTGAACGACATCGTCGGGCCGCAGCCCCTGGAAGCGATACAGCCGGGCCAGCAGCATATTCTGCACCTCCCGGCTTTTTGCGCCGAACAGGAGGACTTGCGGCGTGCCGGTCGTGCCTGACGTGGTGTGCATCACCACATTGGGCGGCGCGGCATGGCTGCTGCGCCCGTCAAAATCCCCAAATGGCGGCGTACGGGCGATGGAGTCCATAATGTCGGATTTATCAAAGCTGGGCAGCTGGGCGAGCATTTCCAGCCCGGTGATGTCGCCCGGCTCGACCCCCGCCTCACCCCAGAGCTTTTGATAAAAGCCGGTCCGCCAAGCCCGGGCCACGCACTTGAGAAATTGCGCATTCTGGCGTGCGAACAGCTCGTCCCGGCTGATTGACCCCGCCGAGGCGAGGAAGGCCTCGCCGAGCGGGTAAGCGGTCTCGAGCGCCGCCCAGTCGGCGGCTTCGAAATAGCTGGAATGTCCATCGCCCATGGCGAACTCCTCATAAATGTCTCAGTCAGGGCGCTTCAAGCCCGCTGGCGAGCCAGGCCAGCCGGGCCGCGGACGGCGCCGCTTCAAGCGCATCGATCTCCGCCTTCAGGGCCGCCTCAAGATCCGGCCTCAGAACGCCGAAGCCGAAGGCCAGACACTCCGCGCGTTTCGCGGACAGATCCGCGTCCCTCATCGGGGCGGCTGGAGAGCCGTAGATCGCATCAAGGCTTGCAAGAAGAGTGCGTCCATCGCTGAGCACGGCTTGCGCTGTCTGGGGCGTGAACGCGGCGGGATCGTCGCTTCCATCCGTCTCCACCCGGATTTTCGCCGCGAGCGCCAGGGTTTCGGGATCGCCGAGCGCCTCAGGGGTGAAATGCGTCAGGCCCACCGAGCCGAAGCGCAGCGTGACCGCGCCCAGATACGCAAAACAGAGCCGGGCGTAATTCACCGTCATGTCCGGCCTCGGCGGGCGGCCGACCAGGCGCTGGATCAGCGGCGGCGCGGTCAGGGTCAATGACTTGATCTGGTCGGGCGCGGCGCCCTTCTCACGCAACTGTTGGATCAATCCGATCCCGCCCTGGGCCGCGCGCCCGGTGGGGAAGGGTTTGTAGCTCACCTCCTCGACGCGCCAGATCCGGCCCAGGCCTTCGATCACGGGCGCAAGATCACTGTCCAGCTCAAACAGCGGCAGATAGCCGTAAGGCCCGTCCATGACATCATGGGGTCCTGGAATGCCCGCCTCGGCCAGATCATTGGCCACCACCGCCGCCCGCGCCGCGCCGGCGACCTGCAGCGGCAAGGCCGGCTTGCCCTCCACATGGGCCTGCATGGTGCCGGCGGCCTGCGCGAGCGCATAGCCTAAGGCGTCCAGCGCCGTTTCAAGGCTCGCCTGACGCATGCGCGCGACGCCCAAAGTCGCGCCAAACAGCCCGGCCGTGGCCGGCCGGAAGAAGCGGATCGCGCTTTTCGCCGCGACGCCCAGCCCCGCCGCCACGTCGACGGCGCCCACCAGCGCTGCGAGATAATCCGCACCCGGAACAGCTCGGGCTTCGGCCTCCGACGTCAGCGCCGCGCCGATCACCGCCATGGGATGAACGACGGCGGGTTCATGCACGCAATCATATTCCTGGCAATGAATCTGGAAGCCGTTCACGAAGGCCGCCGAGGCTTGCGGCAGGCGCGGTCCGCCGCCGAAGACATGGGCCGCCGGGCCCTGTCCGGCCTCGCCCCAGCTTTGCGCGACGCCGAGCACCTGCTCCGCCAGCCAGGGCGCGCCGCCCGGCGATCCCGACGCAAAGCGTGTCGAGCAGAAAGGCCTTCATGGCCGATTGCGCCGCGATCGGGATCGCGTCGTATGTCAGCCTCAGAACATGGGCGGCGAAGGCTTCGGTCGAAGTCATGCGCCGCCCCGCCTTTGATCCATCAACGCCTCGGCATAGGCGCCGAGCGCGCCGCCGTCAGCAAGGCCCAGCGCCGCGGATTCAAGCGCCGCCGAGGCGTCCGGCGCCATGCCGCCCGCCGCCATCAGCGCCCGCGCTTTTTTCGCGACCGCGTCCGCACCAAGCGGATTTTCCGGATCGCCGAGCGCGTCGGGCGCATCGAAGCGGCGCGTCTCACCGCTCGCCAGCGTTACGGCCAGGCCGGCGCCATAATGGGCGGGGTAGCGCGCCGTATACGGATCAGCCGCAGCGACGACGACCTTGCCCGCCAGCGCGCGCACCTGCCGGCGCTGGAAAAAACCGGGCTCGAAATGGGCCAGCTCCAGGGGTCCGAACAGGAGCGCGGCCGCAATGGAATGCTGCAGTGAAAACTTCGCCTCGATGACGCTTTGCGGACGGGGCGTGTCGCAAAACGCCACGGCGTCGGGATAAGTCGTCAGAACGATCGCGTGGATGTCGCTTGCCGCCATCCCCGCCGCGCGCGCCGCCAAGGCCGCGTCGATGGCCGGGTGGGCGTGCCGGCAAGCCGGCCAGGGTTTGAAGCTGACCTGCTCGATCAGCCACTCGGCGCCCTGATCGGCCATCACCTGGTCGGGATCGGCGCCCGGGCAGGTTGCGGCGAAAAAGCCTTGCGGACCTTCCAGAATATCGACGGGTCCGAGCATGCCGCTGCGCGCGAAAAGGACGGCGCTGACGCCCGCATGGGCGGCGCGGGCGGTATGCAGCTGCTTGGCCATGGACTGGGGCTCATGACGAGTCTGCCAGAAGCCGGACGCCTGGGTTCCGGCGAGCCCCAGTGCGTGTACGGATTGTTCGGGTCCGAGCCCGTAAAGGCTCGCTGCGGCGGCGGCCGCGCCGAACGGGCCGCAGGTGCCGGTGTTATGCCAGAAGGCGTAATGCCCCGGTCCGACCGCGCGACCCAGCGCGATCACCGCCTCATAGCCGCGAACGACGGCGGCGAGGAAGGCCTCTGCAGGCGCGTCAACCGCCTGAGCGGCCGCCAGCGCCGCCGGGATCACGGACGGGCCGGGATGAAGAATGGCGCGCTTGTCGACATCGTCCATCTCCAGAACATTGCCCAGCGCGCCATTGATCATCGCCGCCGTGAGCACGGACACGCGGCGGTCAGAACCGATCGCGGTGCAGGGCCCCTTCCCCTCCCCGCCAAGCCCCGACGCCACGGCCCGGCCCGCCGGGCCGCCGGCGCCCGCGACGGCGCAGCCGGTCCAGTCCAGCACATGCAGGGCGGCGCGGCGCAAATGCCCGTCGCTCACCGGACGGGCGAGCCGCTCGGCGAGACGCTGCGTGAGGGAAGGACTTTGTCCGGACATAAGACTCTCGTAGCATGCCCGCGACCGCGGCGGGAAGGTCAGCATCGCCGCAGCCGACATCTTGAGGACTCGCCATGACCGCCGCTCCGCCCATTCTGTCGCCCGACGCCCTGGTCGCGCACCTGCGCGGGCGGCTGGGACCGCAGGCGCGCATTTATGCGCCGGGCGTCGGGGCGGAGCCCTACGCCCTCGCCGAGGCGTTCCGGCGCCAACCCGGATTGGCGGACGGTCTGACATTCTTCGGAATCTGGATTCCCGGCGTGAACCGGACCGACTGGAGCGATATCGGCGGCGCGAGCCGGTTTGAGACGATTTTTCTCGGCCCGGCTCTGCGCGAAGGCTTCGAGGCCGGCCGGATCGATTTCCTGCCGCTGACCTATACCCGGGCCTGGCGCTGGCTGGAAACCGCGCCGGTCGACGCGGCCATGCTTCAAGTCGGACCGCCCGATGACGCGGGCGAGTGCTCGCTTTCGGTGGCGGCCGATTTCACGCCGGCGATCTGGCGGCGGGCGCCGGTGAAGATCGCGCAGATCAATCCCGGCCTCATCCGCCTGCCCGGCGCGCCGACCATCCCCTACGCCGCCTTCGATGCGGTCACCGAGCTGGACACGCCGCCGCGCGATTTCCCCGTCACCGCGACGACAGGCAAGATGACCGCAATAACCAGCGCCATAGCCGCACGCATCCCGGACGGGGCCGCGGTGCAATTCGGTCTGGGCAAGGTTCAGCTGGGGCTTTTGCCGGCCCTGAAAGGCCATAAAGGGCTGACCATCCATTCCGGCATGGTCTCTAACCCGTTGTTGGACATACTCGATGGCGACACGGTCGCGGCGATCCGCACCGGCGCGGTCCTCGGCTCGCCGGATTTGACGCAGCGCTTGGCCGCCGATGCGCGCTTCACCGCGGCGAGCGTCCGTCAAACCCATGAATCGGCGGTCCTGGCGGGGATAGATCGCTTTTTTGCAATCAATTCCGTGATTGAAGTGGACCTCTTCGGCCAGGCCAACGCCGAATTCGTCGGAGGACGTCAGATCTCCGGCGGCGGCGGCCTGGTCGACTTCGCCCGCGGGGCCCAGGCTTCGCCGGGCGGTGAGGCGATTTTCGCTTTGAACTCAACGGCCAAGGGCGGAGCAGTGAGCCGGATCGTCCCGCGTCTGGACGCCCCCGCCACAACGCTGAGCCGCGCCGATATCGATGTCGTCGTCACTGAGCACGGCGTCGCGGATCTGCGCGGGCTGAGCGTCGACGCCAGGGCCGAGGCCCTGATCACCATCGCCGATCCCGCGTTTCAGGCTATGCTGGAGCAAGCGTGGATAGAGATGCGGAGAAAACTGTGACCGCCATGGACGATCCAGGCTCCAACGCGCCGCGCTATATGGCGCTGGCAGAGACGCTGCGCGCGCGCATCGCGGCGGGCGATCCTGATGTCGGCGAGCAATTGCCGACCGAGCATGCGCTGTGCGAGCGCTACGCCGTCTCCCGGCACACCGTGCGTGAGGCGTTGCGGCTTCTGGCCGAAGCCGGGTTGATCGCCCGGCGGCGCGGGGCCGGCACGGTGGTGGTCGCGCGCGAGGCGCGGCAAAGCTTTGCCCAGCGCCTGGGCGGGGTCGACGATTTGATGCAATACGCCCGCGACGCCCAGCTGACCGCGCTCTCGACCGAGGTCCGCGCCCTCGACCCGGCGGTGGCGCGGGCGATGGGCGTCAACGTCAATGGCGACTATCTGCATGTCCATGGCCTGCGCGGCGAGCCGGACCGCCCGGCCATCGCGCTGACCGATGTCTATATCCGCGCCGACCTGGCGCCGCCCGTGGAAACCTATGTGGATATGGGCGGGGCGATCACCGAATGGATCGCCCGGGAAAAAAGCGTGCCCACCGCCCGGATCGAGCAGACCATCTCCGCCGGCGCCCTGACGGAAGCGGAGGCCGAGGCGCTCGGGGCTGACGCCGGCGAAGCCGCGCTGCGCACCCGCCGGCGCTATTTCGACAAGGGCGGGCGGATCATCGCGCTGTCCGACAGCGTCCACCCGGCCGACCGTTTCACCTATGAGATGGTGCTTAAGAGCGAGGCGGAGAGCTAAGGGCCCGCCTCCGGCTTAAGAACAGCACCAGCGCCAGGACGCTGAAACAGGCCGAGGCCAGGAAGGGCGCGCCGGCGAAAGTGACGCCGACAAGGCCGCTTTCAAACAGGAAAAACAATTGCGTATAGAGCAGCGGCGCGATCGCCAGGACGATGCCGCCGAGCGCCGCCAGGCCGCCCTGGAGCTCGCCCTGGGCGTCCTTGCCGACCCGCTCGGTCATGATCTTCATGAGGGCGGGGTCCTGCAGGCCGGTGAAGATCGCAAAGGTGATCCAGAAATACACCGCAAACCCGTTCGGCGCGGTGGCCAGCCCGATTAGGGCTATGATTTCAAGGCTTAACGCGATCCAGATCGTGCGCCTCTCGCCCAGGCGCGGCAACACAAAGGGCACCATCACCGCCTGGCAGAAAGCGTAGATCGCTCCGTAGACCGCCAGCGACACGCCGATCTGGCCCGAGGTCCAGTCGAATTTGGCGATCGCCACATAGGTCCAAACCACCGGGTAGACGAAGCCGGACAGGCCCATGGCGGTATAGACCCAGATCAGAACGCCCAGACCTTCCGTCTTGCGCAATCTCAACAGCGTCCCGATGGGATTGGAGCGCTTCCAGGAAAACTCCCGGCGATTTTCCGGCTTCAGGCTTTCGGGCACCACGAACCAGCCGTAAAGCGCGTTGAGGCCGGCCAGAGCCGCCGCCGCGAAGAAGGGCGCGCGCGGATCCATCTCGCCCAGCGCCCCGCCCAGGGCCGGGCCCAGAATGAAGCCTGTCCCCATCGCCGCGCCAAGCCAGCCATAACGCTGGGCGCGCTGCTCAGGCGTTGAAATATCAGCGATATAGGCGTTCGCCGTGGAATGGGTCGCCGCGAAAATGCCCGATAAGAGCCGCGCGATGAAAAAGACGAACAGCGCATGGGCGAGGCCCATGAGCAGGAAGTCGATCGCCAGCGCGGTCAGCGACATCAAGAGGACGGGCCGCCGCCCGAAGCGGTCGGACAGACCGCCGATCACGGGCGAGCAGAAAAACTGCATGACCGCGAACCCGAACGTCGCCCAGCCGCCCCAGAAGGCCGCCACGCCGATCCCGCCGCCGGTCAATTCCATCAACAGCGCAGGCAGGACCGGCATGATGATGGCGAAGGCCATCGCATCAATGCCGACCGTGCCGACCAGGAAGATGGTCGCGGCGGGCCGTCCGGCGTTCTGGGCGGGAGCGTCAGTCATCACCGCCGCTTATGCGCCCCGCGCGGATGGGCGGCAAGCGGGCGCGTCGGCATTTCAGATATGCGGGAATGAGGCAATTGGGCGGACCGCCCTGGCGCCACATAGCCTATGAATGGCGTCTTGCCCCGCTCTGCGGGGGAGGACACCGGAAGTCGCTAGTCCTCCCCGGCCAGCATCTCTTCCAGAAACGCCGCCTCGCGGCGGAAATAGAAGAGCTGGTTGGATAGCTTGCGCCAGCCATGACCCTCGTCTGGAATGCGGATGAAGTCTGCGCGCACGCCGTTTTCGCGCAGCGTGGTGACCATCACTTCGGTTTCATAAATGTCGATCCGCGGGTCCATCACGCCGTGGGAGTAGAGCACCGGCACATTGATCCGGCCGGCCTGCCGGATGGGCGAGTTTTCGGTGTAGAAGGCCCGCCAGCGCTCTTCGGTGATGTCGCCATATTCAATGCGGTCGGACGCCTTCAGGCCCGGCGAGGCGATCTCCAGCGCGGTCACCCAGTCCGCCACGCCGAACAGCGAGACCCCGGCGTCGAATTCGCCGGGAAACGCCGCCAGCACCGCGTTGACCGCATAACCGCCATAGGACCCGCCGCGCACCGCGGCGCGCGAGGCGTCGATGCGGTCGTCATCTTCAAGATGATTGAGCATGTCGACGAGATCGCGCACGGAATCGAGCCGGTTCTCGCGATCATCCAGCGTCGTATAGGTGCGCCCGAACCCGGTCGAGCCGCGCACATTGGGCTGGAAGACCGCAATGCCGCGATCGAGAAGATACTGCATCACCGGCTCCCAGGTCGCGTAGGACTGGGCCGTAGGCCCGCCATGGACGTCAAACACCACGGGCGCCGGCTCGCCGCCGCCTGACGCCGCGTCGGGAATATAGAGCAGGCCCTGCAGCTCCACGCCGTCGCGAGCGGTCATCCGGATCGATTCCGGCCGGATGAAGCGATCGGGATCAAGGCCGGCGAGATTGGAGGCGAACGCGCGCGTCACATCGCCCGAGGCGAGATCAAGCGTGAAAATGTCGCCGGGCGTCGCCCAACCGTTCACGCCGATCGCGGCGAGATCTGTCGCAGAATCGCAGCTGACGGTGAGCGTGCCTTCCGGGAGCGCGGGAAGGTCCACCGCCTGATTGGATTCCAGGTCGCGGGCATGGAGCTCTTGGAAACCGTCCAGATTGACCGACCAGACCAGCCACCGCTGGCCAATCCCGCACAGCGAGACATGGCGAATATCGCCAGGCGCCTCTTCGATCACGTCGAACTCGCCGGTCGCGAGATCATAGCGCTCAAGCGCCGTGAACTCGCGGCCGCGATTGGTGGCGAGATAAAGCGCCTGGCTGTCCGCCGTCCACGCAGAGCCGCCATCGCCATGATTGGCGCGCGGCTCAGGCGTGGAGAGCGCGTCGATCGCCCCGGTCTCCAAATCAAGCAGGTAGAGATTGTCGCTGTCTTCGCCCACCGTTTCGGTGACCAGCGAATAGCGCCCGTCAGGCGAGATCGAGCGGGCGAAATAGCCGAACGTGCCTTCAAATATCAGCTCGGCTTCACCCTCCAGCGTGGCGCGCCAGACATCAAAGTCCAGACCGTTGCGTTCGGTGGAGCTGAAGACGAACGCCGAACCGCCCGACGCAAAATCGCCGAACACGCGGAAGCCGCCTTCAGCCGCGGGCAGCACTTCGCTTTCCGCCGCGCCGTCCGTGCTGACCTGGAAATAGGCGGGTTGTTCATCGCCGTTATTGTCCGCGCCGTAGATCAGGCCCGAGGCGTCCGGCAGCCAGCGAAAGAAAGTGATGCCGGAGGCGAAGGTGAGGCGTCGGGCTTGTCCGCCCAGCGCCGGCATCACCCAGAGCTGGGGTTCACCGGTGATCGACCAGGAAAAGGCGATATGGGCGCCGTCCGGGCTGATCCGGGCGCCGCGCGCGCCCGAGGCCAGCAGGTAGCGGGCGATATCCGCGGGGTCTTCGCCGGCGACGCCGACCCGCACGGCCTCGTCCGCCGGCTCGATCGCCTCGATCGACAAATCCGCGCCGGACTGGCCGCCGAATTGCGCCTGCGCGCCCGCCGCGAACAGCGCCGCAAGCCCTGCCGCCGCCATGAGCCGAACCGCCATTTAACCCTCCTTCGCCATCGTGCGATGGGAGAGTAGCCGCCTTGGTCCAGGCGGCAAGGCGGCTAGCCGAGTTTCGGAACGTTCACGAGGCGCACGCGGCCGGTTTTCTTATCGCGCACCACGATGATCCGGTTGTCCGGAACGCCCTCGACCGGCTTGCCCATGCCCTGGAGCAGCTCGATCGCGGCCGCGCGCACCGCGCCGTCGTCGGCGTCCGGCGCCAGATGCACCGAGCCGCGCCGTTTGCCGCCTTCCTGGATGACGATCTCGACAGTCTCGATCGCCGCTTCCAGCTCGGCCTGATCCGCCTGCGGCCAGGTTGCGCTGAAGACGCTGGGCGCCTCGCCGGCGCGCTCCCAAAGCTCCTCGGCCATGAACGGCGCGAAGGGCGCGAGCACCTGGATGAAATCCTTCAAAGTGGCGGCCGAGATCGCCTCGCCGTCCACCGCGTTGAGAAATTTCATCAGCTCCGCGATCGCGGTGTTCAGGCGCAGCTTCTCCAGATCCTCGGTGACCGCCAGCACCAGCTTGGTGCGGGCGAGCGAGACGGCCTTGGGTTCATCATTCACGCCGGCTTCGATCGCTGCGGTGGCGAAGCGCCAGACCCGGCGCAGGAATTTAAGCGCAGAAGCGGTTTTCTCGGTCTCCCACTCGCGCATGGATTCCACCGGGCCCATGAACATCATGTGCACGCGGAACGCGTCCGAGCCGAAGCGTTCGACCACATCGTCGGGCGTCACCACATTGTGCAGCGACTTGGACATCTTCGCGCCGACCTTCTCCACCCGCTTGCCGGTGGCGACATGCACGAAGACGCCTTCTTCCGTCTCCTCCACCTCGTCGATGGGCAGCACGACGCCGCGCTCATCCTTGTAGGCGAAGCTGGTCAACAGCCCCTGATTCACCAATCTCGCGAAGGGCTCCCGGGTGGAGACCAGCCCCAGATCGAACAGCACTTTGTGCCAGAAGCGGGCATAGAGCAGATGCAGGGTCGCGTGCTCGGCGCCGCCGACGTAAAGATCGACGCTGCCCCAGGCTCGCTCGGCGTCCGCGCCCACCAGCGCGTCGGTGTTCTTGGGGTCCATGAAGCGCAGATAATACCAGCAGCTGCCCGCCCATTGCGGCATCGTGCTGGTCTCGCGCTTGCCCTTCAGACCGGTCTTTGGATCGGTCACCTCGACCCAGTCTTCCGCGCGGGCGAGCGGGCTCTCCGCGTATCCCGTGGGCTGGTAGTTGTCGACATGGGGCAGGGTCAGCGGCAGCTGGTCTTCGGGCGCCGTGGTGCGGGTTCCGTCTTCCCAGTGGATGATGGGGATCGGCTCGCCCCAATAACGCTGACGGGCGAAGATCCAGTCGCGCAGATTATAGCTGACGACCCGGCGGCCCTTGCCCTCCGCCTCCAGATGATCGGCGACACGCTCGCCGGCCTGACGCCAGGGAAGGCCCGCCGAATACAGCGTATCCGGCATGCCCGGAGGCGGCGGCAGCATGGCGCCGTCGCCGTACAGGCAGGCCTCGCCGGCCAGCACCGCCTCGCGATCGTCCGCGTCGGGACCGGGATCGATGACCGGCACGATGTCGAGGCCATAGGCCTTGGCGAAGGCGAAATCGCGCTCGTCATGGGCGGGCACGCCCATCACCGCACCGGTGCCGTAATCATACAGGACATAGTCCGCGACGAAGATCGGAACCGCCTTGCCGGTCACCGGATTGACCGCCTCCGCGCCCGTGAAGACGCCGGTCTTGTCCGCATCGACCGTACGCTCCAGATCGGACTTTCGGGCCGCCTTCTCGACATAGGCGTCGACGGCGGCTTTGTGCGCCGCATCGGTGAACGTCGCGACCAGCGGATGCTCCGGCGCCAGCGCCAGGAAGGTGACGCCGCCCAGCGTATCGACGCGGGTCGTGAACGTTTCGATGGTCGCGTCAGACCCGTTCACGGCGAATTGCAGCGTGACGCCTTCGGAACGGCCGATCCAGTTGCGCTGGCTTTCCTTGATGCCTTCCGGCCAGTCGACGCCGTCCAGGTCCGCGATCAGGCGCTCGGCATAGGCCGTGATGCGCATCTTGACCTGGCGCAGCGGGACGCGGACGACTTCATATCCCTTCTCGGACTTGCCGTCGAAGACCTCTTCATTGGCCAGGATCGTGCCCTCCTCCGGGCACCAGTTGACCGGCGCGGTCTCGTAATAGACCAGCCTGCGCTCGTCCTGATAGGCCTGGATCGCCAGCTTGCCGCTGGCGACGACGTCGTCGGGAATCGGCAGCGTGTCGATCGGACGGGCCTTGCCGGCTTCGTCGTCATACCAGGCGTTGTACAGCCTGACGAAGATGAACTGGGTCCAGCGGTAATAATCCTCCGAAGAGGTCTGGATCTCGCGGTCCCAGTCATAACCCAGGCCCAGCAGATTCATCTGGCGCTTATAGGTGGCGATGTTTTTCTCGGTGGAGACCGCCGGGTGCACCCCGGTCTTCACGGCGTAGCGTTCCGCCGGCAGGCCGAAGCTGTCCCAGCCCATCGGATGGAGGACCTTGAAACCCGCCATCTTCTTGTAACGCGCCACGATATCGGTCGCGAGATACCCCACCGGGTGCCCCACATGCAGACCCGCGCCGGAGGGGTAGGGAAACATGTCGAGCACGTAGAAGGTCTTGTCGCCGGGCTCAGCCTGCGGCGTCGCATTGGTCTTATTGGCGGCCCAATGGGCCCGCCACTTGGTTTCGATCTCGGTGAAATCGTAGGTCTGATCGGTCATCGGTTCATCCGGGTTGCGCCCTCGCGGGGCGCGCAGAAAGGTCTTAGCTGGCTTTCTCAACGGTGAGCGTCGTGTCTTCGCCGCCGAGCTTGATCTGCGTGCGGGCGCCATCGCCCGCCGCGGTGCTAAGCGAGAGGGCGAGGACTTCCGATTTTATGAACTCGCCGTGCGCCTCAATCGCCGCGGTCACCCGCGCGCCGCCTTCCACGCCTAGCGTGATGCGGTCGGAGACCTCCAAATCAGCATCCTTGCGCGCGGTCTGCACCGCGCGAATCAAGTCGCGGGCGAGGCCTTCGCGCTCCTGGTCCTGGTCCACGGAGATGTCGACCACGACGGCGCCGGTCCCGGCGAAGGGTTCGGCCGCGCTGCCTTCCTCCGTCACCATGGCGAGCAGGAATTCATTGGCGGCCAGGGTCTGACCGCCGACGCTCGCCGTGCCGTCGGGATTGAGCGTGAAGTCCCCGCGCTTGACGGCGCCCATCACGTCACGCATGGCTTTGCCCAGCCGTTTGCCGATCTTGGGATCAGGACGCAGCTGCACGGCGCCATAGGCGTCCAGATCGGTGGACAGCGCGACCTCGCGCACATTGATCTCGTCCGCGATCAGGGATTTGAACGGCGCCAGCCCGGCGCTTTCGGCATGGACCACCGTCAACGTCTTCAACGGCAAACGCACGCGCAGGCGCGAACGCTCGCGCACCGCCAGAGCGGCCGAACAAGCCTCGCGCACCAAATCCATGGCGCGCACCAGATCATGATCGGCCGGGAATTCCTGTGCGGCCGGCCAGTCGGTCAGATGCACCGAGCGCTCTCCGGTCAGCGCCTTATAGAGCTTCTCGGAAATGATCGGCAGGAGCGGCGCGCAGATCCGCGTCGCCTGCACCAGCACGGTGTAGAGCGTGTCGAAGGCCGCATGCTTCGAGGCGTCCTCCTGGGCGCCCCAGAAACGGGCGCGGGATCGCCGGATATACCAATTCGTCAGGGCGTCGAAGTAGGACACCGTCTCGCGAGTCGCCTTCGGGATGTCATAGGCGTCCAACGCCGCGCCGACCCGGTCTGCGAGCTCGCCAGTCTTGGTGAGAATGTAAAGATCCAATGGATCGTCCGCAGACTGAACAAGCTGCGGCGCGCGCGTTTCCAGATTGGCGTAGAGCGAGAAGAAGGCATAGGCGTTCAACAGCGGCGCGATCGCTTCGCGCTGCACGCTGGCGATCTCGCGGCCTTCTTTAGGCACCAGCAAATCTCCGCCGTTGAGGACGGGCGAAGAGATCAGGAACCAGCGCATCACGTCCGAGCCGTACGCGTCGAAAAAGTCGAGCGGGTCAGGATAATTACGCAGACGCTTGGAGAGCTTCTGGCGGTTCTCGTCCAGCACCACGCCGTGGCAGATCGCGTTTTTGAACGGCGGGCGGTCGAACAACATCGTGGACAAGACCATGAGCGTGTAGAACCAGCCTCGGGTCTGGGCGACATATTCCACGATGAAGTCGGCCGGGAAGTTCCGTTCGAACTCCTCTTTGTTTTCAAACGGATAATGGACCTGCGCATAAGGCATGGAGCCGGAATCAAACCAGACGTCGAACACGTCCTCGACCCGGCGCATCGTGGCGTTTCCGGTCGGATCGTCCGGGTTCGGGCGGGTCAATTCATCGATGAAGGGCCGGTGCAGGTCGGTGACCTTCACGCCGAAATCACGCTCCAGCTCGTCAATCGAGCCATAGACATCGGTGCGCGGATAGGCCGGGTCATCGCTGACCCAGACCGGAATCGGCGTGCCCCAGAAGCGCGAGCGCGAGATGTTCCAGTCCTGCGCGCCGGCCAGCCAGTTGCCGAAAATGCCGTCCTTGACGTGACCCGGCGCCCAGTTGATCTCCTGGTTCAGCTCGACCATGCGCTCGCGGAAGTCGGAGACGCGCAGATACCAGCTGTCGACCGCCTTGTAGATCAGCGGTTCATCCGTACGCCAACAATGCGGATAGTTATGATCATAGGTGTCGTGGCGGAAGAGTTTGCCCTCCTCCTTCAGACGCTGGATGATCGGTTTATTGGCGTCGAACACCAGCATGCCCTGATAGTCGGAGATTTCGCTGGTGTATCTGCCCGCCGCATCCACCGGCACGACCACGCCGATCCCCGCCTTGCGGCAGGCGTTGAGGTCGTCCTCGCCAAAGCCCGGGGCCATGTGGACCACGCCGGTGCCGTCCTCGTCGACGACGAAGTCCTCGATCAGCACCTGGAAGGCGTTTTCATGGCCTTCGAAATAGTCAAACGGCGGATGATAGCGCAGGCCTTTCAGGTCTGAGCCCTTCACGCGCCCGACCTGCTCAGCGCCGTCCAGCTGCTTCTTGTATTTTTCGACGGCGTTGGCCGACAGGATGTAGCGCTCGCCGTCCTTGGCCATCACCAGGTAGGTGATGTCCGCACCGGCGGCGGCGGCCAGGTTGGACGGCAAAGTCCAGGGCGTCGTCGTCCAGATCAGAAGCTGCGCGCCGGACAGCTCGCCTTGGCCCTCGCGGATCTTAAAACCCACGGTGACCGCCGGGTCGGTCCGATTGCGATAGGAATTGTCGAGCCGGGTCTCGAAATTCGACAGCGGGCTCTCCACCGCCCAAGAATAAGGCACGACGCGGTAGTCCTTATAGACCACGCCCTTGTCCCAGAGCTGTTTGAACGCCCACAGGCAGCTTTCCATGAAGGTGATGTCGAGCGTCTTGTAATCATTCTCGAAATCGACCCAGCGCGCCTGGCGGGTGACATATTCCTCCCACTCGGAGGCGTATTTCAGCACTTCGCCGCGGGCGGCTTCGTTGAACTTGTCGATGCCCATCTCAAGCACCGCCAGACGCCCGGAAATGCCCAGCGTCTTCTCCGCCGCCAGCTCGGCCGGCAGGCCATGGGTGTCCCAGCCGAAGCGCCGCTCGACCCGCTTGCCTTTCATGGTCTGATACCGCGGCACGACATCCTTCGCGAAGCCGGTCAGCAAATGGCCGTAGTGCGGCAGGCCGTTCGCGAAGGGCGGTCCGTCATAAAAGACGAATTGATCGGTCTCAGGACGCTGGTCGATCGACGCCTGAAACGTGCCGTCCGCCTTCCAGAAGGCCAAAATCTCCTGATCCACCGCGGGCAAGTCCTTCGGGGACGGCGCCTCGGGAAAGCGGCGCGATTTGGGATCGGTCTTGAGCGCGTCGGCCATGGTCAACTCATGCGGCTGGTGAACCGCCGGACCAACCGGAATATCGGTCAGCCGGCGAAAGGAATGCAGGAAAGGCCGGCGCGCTGGCGATGCGGCCGGCCTGTCTTGTTCGGCGGTACTCCTTGACCGTCAGCGGGTCAAGGCAAGCCGCTATATGGGACGCCGCGTTGACGCCGTGAAGGGCGTTTTCGGCGCCCGCGCCTACGCCTCGCGCGCTTCCAGCTCGGCTGCGCTGGGTTTGGGCTTGGGATCAAAGTCCTTATAGGCCCGCCAGCTGGCGTGGGCGATCAGCGGGAAGGTGACCGCCAGACCCACCAGGAAGACGGCGGCGCCGACCGCCGTGGTCACTGCGATGATCAGAGCCCAGGTCGCCATGGTGCCGAAATTGCTCGTCACCGCCTTCACGCTGGCGACCACGGCCGTGACCGCGTCGACATCCTGACCGATCAGCATCGGGAAGGAGATGGCGGAGACCATGAAGGCCACAAATGCGAGCGCTGCACCGACCGCTGTGCCGATGACCAACAGCAGAACGCCGGACGGATCGGTGAACAGGAAATTCTGCAGCGTCTCGACCCGGAAGTCGGCGTCATTGCCCGCCATCATGGCGAACAGGAATTGCGCCAGCCGGGCCCAGGCGAGGAAGAAGACGAAGAGCAAAACGCTCAACAATCCCAGCTGGGTCAGTTTTGAGGGGTTGATGCGCCAGAAATCAAGCAGACGAGGCGTCTCGCCGCGATCGCGCATCTGGCTGATGCGGTAAATGCCGATGGCGAAGCTGGGCGCGACCAGCGCGAATCCGCCGATCAGCACCGGCACGAAACCGCCCAGACCGGCGGCCCACATGCCCAGCGTGATGGCCAAGCCCACCAGGGTGAACATGAGGCCATAGCCCAGCGAGACCGTCGGCGCGGCCTTCATGTCCTCCACCGCCCCTTTAAGCCATGTCCAGGGTGCGTCCTTACGCACCGGTTCCAGCGTCACCATTGGCGCATCCTCCCGCAGATATTGCGCATAACCGGATAAAACATGCGGGCTTTCTCCAAACCGCGCAACTAGGACCGATTGCCTCGCCTTGCGGAGCGGTTCACAACTCAGCCCTGTTGACGAGCAGGAGGCGGACGCGTGGCGGATCGATTGGATTTCAAGGGCCTGACGGCGGTGATCACCGGCGCGGGCAGCGGCATCGGCGCAGCGCTCGCCCAGGCGCTCGCCGGGCGCGGCGCGCATCTGGCGCTGGCCGATATCAGCGCCCGGGGGCTGGAGCAGACGCGCGACGCCATCGGCGAGACCGGCGTGCGCATCACGACCGATGTGCTCGACGTCGCCGATTCAGCGGCGCCGGCGCTTTATGCGGACACCGTGAAGGCCGCCCATGGCGGCGCGGCGTTGCTGTTCAACAATGCCGGCATCGCTGTCGGCGGCACGTTCGACCGGGTCACGGAAGCGGATTTCGACCGGGTCATGGATGTGAATTTCCACGGCGTGGTGCGCATGACCCGCGCCTTCCTGCCGCTGCTGCAAGCGGAGCCGGCTGCGCAGCTGGTCAATATCTCCAGCCTGTTCGGCATCATCGCGCCCCCGGGTCAGACCGCCTATAGCGCGTCGAAATTCGCGGTGCGCGGCTTTTCCATGTCGCTGGCCCATGAGCTGGAGGGCACAAGTGTGGGGGTCACTGTGGTCCATCCTGGCGGAGTGAATACGTCCATCGCCGAGAACGCGAAAAAGCCCGCCGACGCGACCAATGAAGAGATCGCGATCCAGATGCAGAAGGCGCGAGAGGCGCTGGTCATGCCGCCCCCGCAAGCCGCAGAAATCATCCTGCGCCATGTCGAGAAGCGCGCCCGGCGCGTCCTGGTCGGCCGCGACGCCCATGCCGCCACCCAGCTCGAACGGCTCTTCCCGATCCGCTATTTCGACCGCATGAAGAGCCGGCTGGGATAGCGCCCCGCAGATGTCCTCCTCCGCCTGCGGGGGAGGTGGCGGCGCAGCCGGCGGAGGGGGCGAGCGTCAGCGCCATTCCCCCTCCGAGCCTGTCAGGGTCACCTTCCCCGTGAACGGGGGAGGCCCCTAAACCAGCTTGCCGTCCGCCTTAACCTCCACCAAAGCCGGGCCTTCAATCGCCAGCGCCTTTTCAATCGCCGCGTCGAGCTGGCTCGTCTCCGTGACCAGGTCGCCATGACCGCCGCATGAGCGGGCGAATCCGGCGAAGGCGGGATTGACCAGATGGGTCTGCCAGACCGGCCATTCGCCGTCGCGCTGCTCTTTGGAGATTTTGCCCAGCTCTGAATTGTTCAAGAGGATGTGGCAGATATTCATCCGGTATTGCACCGCCGTGGTGAACTCCATGGCGTATTGCCCGAAGCCGCCATCGCCGGACACCGAAATCACCTTGCGTCCTTTGAAGCGCTCGTCGCGCTGGGTCGCCGCCCAGGCGCCCATGGCTGCGGGAAAGGCGAAACCGATCGAGCCCAGATAGCCCGACATCAAAAAGCGCTGCGCGCCGGCCGGTTCGAAATAGCGGCCGAAGGAATAGGCGTTATTGCCGACATCCACGCACAGGATCGCGTCCTCCGGCGCCAGGCGGGTCAGCGCGTCGAACACCGCCGCCGCGCTGGGCCCCTGACCGCGGTCCTGGGCGATGCGGCTGGCCTTTTCTTCGCGCCAGAGCCGCCAGCGCTCGGCGATCTCAGCGCGCTGATCTTCACCGGAAGGCGCGACCGCGTCGGCCAGTTGCACCGCAGTCACCCCGACTTCGCCGCGCACCGGCACGTCGACGGGATGCCGCTTGGCCAGGCGCATGGGATCCAGATCGACCTGGATCGTCTTCGCAGTGGGATAAATGCCGGTGTGATCAGAGAAGCTGGCGCCGAACACGATCAGCAAATCAACCTCATTCATGAACCAGCTGGCGATGGGCGTGCCCGAGCGGCCGAGCACGCCGGCCGCCAGCGGATGCCGGTCGGCGATCTGGCCCTTGGCCTTGAAGGTGGTGGCGACCGGCGCATGAAGGCGCTCCGCCAGCGCCGTGACCTGGTCCATCGCGTCGCGCGCGCCATAACCGACGATGATCATCGGTCGCTGGGCGGCGTTGATGGCGTCCACCGCGGCGCCGACGCTGTCGGGATCGGCGCTCAACCGGTTCGAGGTCAGCCGGCCTGCCGGCGCGGTGGGCTTGGCGTCAGGCCGGGGCAGAATCTGGACATTGTCCGGGAAGATCAGGTGGGAGACATCAGCCTCCACCAGTGCGGTCTTCATGGCCTGGGCGGCCAGCTCGCCATGGTTGGAGTTCGGCCGCACGGTTTCGGAAAAGCGCGCCACGGGGTTGAACGCCGCTTCCAGATCAATGTCCTGGAAGGCGTGCACGCCAATCACCTGCTCCTGCACCTGGCCGGTCAGGGCGAGGATCGGCGCGCGGTCCACCTTCGCGTCCCACAGCCCGGTCATCATATTCGTGGCGCCGGGTCCGGCGATCGCGAGGCAGGCGGCCGGCCGCCCCGTCAGCTTGCCGTAGCCGCTGGCCGCGAAGCTCGCCGCGCCCTCGTGGCGAATGGCGAAATAGCTGATCCGTCCGTCGCCTTCAGCGATCCGCAAGGCGTCGGCCAGGCCCAGATTGGAGTGTCCGACCATGCCGAACACCGTATCCAGCCCCCAATTGGTCAGGCTGTCGACGATGAGATCACTGACCGTGGCGTTCCGGTCGCCCGCCTTGGGCACGCCGACATAAATGCCGTCGCCGCGCGCCTCGACGGGAAAGGTGTCCTGACCGCTGTCTTCGTGCCCGCCGGGCGGCTTGCCGGTCAGCGGATCGAAATCCCAGCCATGCCAGGGGCAGCGCAGCCAGCACGCGCCGTCAACGCCCTTCTCGATCGCCCCTTCCCCCAGGGGCCCGCCCTGGTGGGGGCAGTGATTGTCCATGGCGGCGTACTGGCCGTCGAAATGCACCAGCGCCAGCGAGCGCGTGCCCGCCGTGACCGACATGACCCGGCCCTCCGGCAAGTCGTCCAACTCGGCGACCTTGTGCCAATCCATTACAGCGTCGGTCATCGCAATCCCCCTTTGCTCCAAACAGGAGACCACACCGCCGCGCCGTCCCGCCAATCACAATCGACGCCGGGCAAGGACGGCGGCCTAAAAAAACGCCCCCGGCGGGCCGCCGGGGGCGTGATGACCGTCTCGGGCCGCCTCTAGCCGGGGCGGCGCCGGGACCTCGGCGTCCTAGACCGAACGCTCCAGCACATCGGCCAGCGCGCTCAGGCGCTCGGCGTGACGGCCTTCGGCGGCTTCCGCCGCCGCGTCCAGATCGCGGGCGAGCCGGCGCATCGCGCGGCCTCGGGCGCGGCCGTCGGCCCAGCGGGCGACCTCGGTCTCGACCCGCTCGGCGAGCTCGGCCTCGATGGCGTCGCCGCGCTGCAGCTGAACGAGATAGGACAGCGCCACGTCCGGGGTGTCGGACCAGACGATTTTCTGCTGGGTCTGAGGATTGTTGAGGCCCCAGATGACCGATTCCGCCGCGGCGATCTCCGCTTCGGAGAGATGCTCGCTGGGCAGGAGCCGGAAGACGTCGAAACCGCGCGCGATTTCAGAACCGTAGACGCGGCCGTTATGCCAGTAGACCGACCAGTATCCGGCCACGCCCAGCGTCTCGCCATCCACGGCGCCCTGGTCGAAATAGGCGATTTCAAACGGATTTTCCGGATCGGTGAAGTCCATCAGGGAGATGCCGCCCTGATACCAGCCCTGCACCAGGATGTCGCGGCCCGGCACCGGAACCAGCGAGCCGTTATGGGCCACGCAATTCTCGTTTTCATTCTGCACGGAGGGCAGCTTGAAATAGTTTAGGCCGGTCAGCTCGCCATTTTCCAGCGAGGTGATGATGTTGGCGCCCCAGTTGGACGGGCTGTCGGCCGTGCAGCGCGCGCCGACGCCGCCGCCCCACTCGTCGGTGAAGACCACGGTGGAGGCGTCATTGTTGAAATTGGCCGAGTGCCAATAGGCCATGTCCGGATCGAAGATATCGTCGATCCGCTGGGGGTTTTCCGGATCGGAGATGTCCAGAAGGATCCCGTTGCCCGAGCAGGCGCCGGCCGCGATGCCGTATTCGGGATAGACCGTGATGTCGTGGCAGTGATTGGTCGTTGCGGTCCGCTGGGTCGCAACGCCGGCGCGGCCGCCGCGCCACAAGCCGGCGATCTCGCCGGTCTCCGCGTCGGCGAACAGGCGCGGGCGATTGACGATGGCCGACAGGTCCGGCGCGGCCAGCGGCACCTTGATCACGTCGATGGAGTAAAGCGCGGTGTCCGGGTTTTCTTCCGGCTGGCCGGTCGAGCAGATCTCCAGCTCTTCGGTGGCGCGCACGCCGGACGTCGCGGAGTTATAGATATAGATCACGCCATCATCATTCGGGTCAGGGACGATGGTGTGGGTGTGCGATCCGCGGCAGGTCTGGACCGCGCCGACCTGAACCGGCGCGGAGATGTCGGAGATGTCGAAAATGCGGATGCCGCGGAAGCGCTCTTCATTGACTTCGCCGGCCGCTCCGCCGCCGCCGCAATCCAGCCGCGCACGATTGGCTTCAACCGACATGAAGAGCAGGTCGCCATAGACGGAGACATCGTTCTGTCCGCCGGGGCACACGACGGTGCTGATATGTTCGGGCTCTCCGGAGGCGACGTCATAGACCAGGAAGCCATGGTAATTGCCCATGTAGATCCGGTCGCCGTCAAAGGCGAAATCGGTCGACGCCAGCGCCAAAGGCGTGAAGCGCGGACCTTCCATTTCCGGCGGCTCCTCCCCGGCGGCCTCGGCGGCTTCACGGGCGGCGCGGGCGGCGCGCATCTGCTCCATGAACACCTGAGGACGGAAGATGGCTTCATTGTCCACGAAGCCTTCCGGCGGCGCGAGCGAATGAGTGCGCTCCATATTCCAGGCGGCGATGCCGGGATTCTCAAAGCCGGCTTCAAGCGTGGTGCGCTCGTCAGCTTCAATCACCTGCTGCGCCTGGGCCGCGCCCGCCAGCAGGGCGGCGCAGCTCAGAGCGAAAATCGGAAGCGTGCGAATCTGGGTCTTCATGGGTGTTGCTCCCCCTTAGTGAGCGTCGTGGGCGTGGTCGGCCTGGGCATGGTCGGGCAGCTCGGCGAGCATGTTGCGCATGCGCAGGATTTCCGCCGACTGGTCGGCGATGACGTGAGACAGGAATTCGGACAATTGCGGGTCCTCCCCGCTGCCCGGTTCGGCGAGCAGGCTCTCGACCATGTCGATGGCGCCCTGGTGGTGCACGATCATGCCTTCCAGGAATTGCCGATCAAACTCCGTGCCTTGCGCCGCGGCGAGCCGGTCCATCTGCGCCGGCGAGAGCATGCCCGGCATTAGGGGGATCTCCCGCGGGTCGGCCGGCTCGGCGGGCGCGTCATGGCCCCCATGATCGCTGTGATCGCCATGGCCGGCGTGGCCGCTGTGATCGTCGCCATGGTCCCCATGCATGGCGTGGCCGGAATGATCGGCCTCGGCGCCATGATGACCGTGATGGCCGTGATGGAGATGTTCATCCTCGACCGGCTCGCCGCGTTCCTGCAGCCAGCGGGTCATCATGTCCATCTCCGAGGCCTGGGTCAGCGCGATGCGCAGGCCGATCAGCGTGACGCCGCGATGGCCCGTGCGGTCCTCGATCAGATCGCCCATCTCCACGGCCTGGGAATGGTGCACGATCATGTGCTGCATGAAGCGCACGTCCGCCGCTGTATGGCCGGTCCGGCTCAGCGCGACGGATTCCGCCGCCGTGATGGTGCGCGACGGGGCGCCGGGGGCGCCGGGATTGACGATGGGCGGGCTGGCCGCCCAGCTGGCGGCCGCGCCGAAGCCGGCTGCGAGCATCGCCGCGAAAACAGGTTTCACATCTTCCCCCTGGACTGATGCAAGTTTGAGGGCCGCGAGACTAGACGAGCGCGCGCCGAGCGCAAATCTGTTCGCCCGCCGCGCGCATTACAAAGGCGTCATCATTCAAACACCTCGAGCAGCTCGTGCCCGCCGCCCTCCTTGATTTCGCGCAGGCGCACATAAACCGCCGCGACGGCGATGAAGCTCAAGGGCATGGTCGCGGCGCTGGCGAACAGGTTGAGGACCGAGGTGATCATGTAAAGCACGAAGCCCAATGTCTCATCGCCGGCGCTGGAAGCCGCGAACATCAATCCCGCGCCGATCCCGCCGAACACCAGCGTGCTGGCCAGCGAAATCAGGAAGGTCAGGATCGCCAGGATGACGAAAAAGCCCATGATCGCCCAGCGATAGCCGCTGGTGAGCTGGACGCTGCGCGCCAGCCCTCCAAACCCGCGCCGCTCGAACACCACGGCGGGCGTGAGCACGTAGAGCAGCGAGACGAGATAGAGGCCAGGGATGACCAGCAGCAGAAATCCCAGATAGATCGGGATCAGCATCAACAGTCCGATCAGGGCCAGGGGGATGAGCCCTTTGAAGGCGGCGCCGAGCGCCGTCGCGAACTCGACGCGGTCATGCAGCTTCACCGTGACCGCGGAGCGAATGATGACCGCGTTCAGATAGATAAAGCCCAAGGCGAAGACGATCATGAAGGGCGCCATGATTGCAAAGACCGTGGCGAATGCTGCTTCGGGATCCGGGGTCTCAAGGTCGCCGCCCTGCAGCATGACCGGCAAAAAGACCGCGAACGCCAATGCGTAGATGACGATCAGGCCCAGCAGAGTCACCCCGAAGAAATAGAAGAAACGCCTGAAATAGAGCCTGAACGTGCCGGTCAGCATCGCCCCGATATCCAGGATCGGCTTCGCCGGCGCCGTTCCGGCGTCGGTTTGAACATCGCTCATCGCACTCTCCCCCAAGCCCGGTTCATCACGCGCGAGCGCGTCCGACGGGCCTATTCAAAGACTTTCAACAGATCTTCCGAGGCGCCGCCTTCCTTGATCTCGCGCAGACGCGCGAAGCTCAGCCCGGCTGCGATCATGCCGATCGGCAGCACGACGGCGTTGATGACCGCGTCCAGAACGATGGCGGTGAGAATGTAGGCCGGGCTGGTCAAGGTCCCCACCGAATCCGGGGTCGCGAGCGCCGACACCCCGAAGATGAGGCTCAGGACAACGCCCACGAAAGCGCCGGCTATGAAGCCGATGATCAGCACGATCACGACCAGCCCGACGATCGGCCAGCGATAACCTTCCGTAAGATCGACGCTGCGCGAAAGGCCGCCGAAGCCGCGATTCTCAAACACGATGGCGGGCACCATGACGTAGAACATCGCCATCAAGTAGAGACCGGGCACGATCAGGAAGATGAAGCCGATCACCACCGCCAGCCCGGTGAGCAGGGACAACAGCATGATTGGGATTATTCCGACGATGGCGGCGCGCACGGCGGCGTCGAACTGGATCTCCTGTCCGAGTTTCAACGACACGGCCGACCGGGCGAGAACCGCCTGAATGATCATCAGGACGATCAGCCCGATCACGGTCGAGACTATTCCGGCGACAATGAAATAGCCGAGCTGATCCGGGCTCGCGCCTCCGGCGGCGAAGGGATCAAGATGGCCGCGATTGACCAGGAAGACCGTGAAGACCTGCATCGCCAGATACGGCGCGAACACCACCGCGAAGAAGTAGGGGAAGCGGCTGGCGTAGACGTTGAAGGTCCCGTTCAGAACGCCGCCGAGATCGAAAGGCTGGCGCGCCGCCTGGGTGGAGGTCTCGGTCATTCATGTCCCCGTTTCACGACTGATCGGTCGGTGTCGCCACGCGCTGCATGGTCCAGCCTCGTCATGGCGCGCCGCCCTTGTGGTGGTGCTTGTCTTCGCGCACATCGCCGAACAGCTTCTTGCGCTCCAGAAATTCACGCTGAGCCCTGTAGAAGGCGTGCAGGAAGGCCAGCGCACGCTCGTCAGGCACTCGGTCTTCATAGCCGATCTTCTTGCGGATCTGCGCAGCCAGCGCGACCACGTTCGCCTTTGGCGGTCCGGACGCTTCGCTTAGCGGGTGGCTGCGCAAGAAGGTCTCCAGGGTCTGCAGCTCAAAGCGCCCGTAAAACCCAAGCTGCGCGTCCGTGAAGATGAATTCTTCGTCGGCCTGGGTCTGCGCGAGATCGCCCAAGAGCACGGGTCTGGGCTCAGCCACGACCACGGTGTGGGCGAGAATGTCCCCGATCCGTTGGCGGCGGCGATTGAGCAAAGGCACGCCCAGCAGGACAATCACCCAGGCGATCATCACTACCTGCCAGAAGGCGTTCATCTGATCGCCCACCAAAATCAGAGAGCCCGGCACGAAGACTTCCACTTCCTTCATCAGATTGCGCATCACCACCGCATGCGTGGTCAGGCCACGGCCGTCCGCCGAGATCACCCGGGTGCGCAAGATCCGTTTACCAAGCGTGCGGCCGTTCCAGAACAGCTCGCTGAGAATGTAATAGGGCGCCCGGATCGCCAGAAACAAAAGCGCCGCGAGGATGCCGATAAAGGGTCCGATCGGCAGCTGGGTGAGCGCGAGCAGCACAATGATGGCGAAGGCCGCGCCCGCGCTGATCAGGATGTCGAGCAGCTGAGCGCCGAAGCGGGACGCCAGCGAGGCGACCTCGAAGCGGACGGAGACGCCCTCCGGCGGCGTCATCTCCATCACGCGCCGACGGCTTTCCTCCCGGCGGGCGGCCTCGGCCGGCGTCAGCGCGGCGCGGCTCATGGCGTGCGCCGCCCGGCCAGAAGAAACCAGGCCAGCCAGAGGGCGCCGGCCGACCAGCCGATCAGAAGCCGGATTTCGGTATCCACGATGAGCTGGCGCGCAAAGCCCTCCAGAAGGCCAGCCGCGAGAAGCATCAAGGCGCCCACCAGGGCCAGCTTGACCGCGTCGCGACCGGCCAAACGGACCGCGTCACGCCGCGCATGCTCTCC
>LYSW01000029.1:60223-107835 GCA_001657295.1 Oceanicaulis sp. BBD 1991-10
TGCGAAACCCGCCGGCCGCCGCGATCACGATGGCCGACAATTCGGTCACGCCGTGGACGCTGAGCCAGCCGAACAGCTCATAGCCCAGGTCGCGATCGGCATAGAGGGCGGCGAACACGCCGATGATCAGCCCGTTATAGACCAGCAGCACGAAGCTCGGCACGCAGGCGAAGACCCCCAGGGCGAAGGCGAAAAGCGCAACCCGTGTGTTGTGCGAAAACAAATAGGCGGCGAAGAGCGCAAGGCTCGCCAGCATGCCGTCTTCGCGGTCGAACAGAACGCTGCGCAGATACTCCGTGCTCGCCCCGGGTCCGCGCCCGCCGGCCAGGTCCGGGGGGACGAAGGTGTTGAACCAGGTCTGATCCTGGGAGAACAGCGTCCATCCGATCACACCGCCCAGCGCCATCGCCAGCGCCGCCAGCGCCAGGGCCAGCCCGCTCGCCCGGACGGCCCGCGGCGCGGACCGGGCGAAGAAGCGCGAGATCACGCCGGAAAGGGATTCCTGGGGCGCGTAGACGGTCAAAAAGGCGCGTTCCACCAGGCTTTCCAGATAAAGCAAAAGCCCGCGGTCCAGCGAGATTTCCCGCGCCGCCGCCAAGCTGGCGGTCGCTTTGCGGTAAAGCCGCGACAATGACTGCGCCTCTTCCAGAGTCAGGCTGGCCGCGCCGGATTTCTCCGCGCGCGCGACGAGCGCCTCAAGGGCGCGCCAGTCGGCCTCACGCTGGGCGCGAAATCGCGTCGACTTGATCCCGATCGCGTCGGTCATGCCGCCTCGCGCGATTTCAGATCGAGATAGGCCGAGACCAGCCGGGCGGTCAGCGCGCTGGGGGCGACATCCAACACCATCACGCCCAGGCGATGCAGCTGCTCGAGCACCAGGTCCCGATCGCGGCGCAGGTCGAAGGCGGCGACCGCCTCACCCGCCTGCGCCAAAGACCGCACGGGATCGAGCGCCGCGGCGTCGGTCTCCGGATCGCGCAGGGCGACGAAGATGACCAGGTGACGCCGGGAGAGCAGCAATAACTGCTCGACCATCAATTCCGCCGTCGTCGTGTCGATGAAGTCGGAGAACACCACGATCAGGCTGCGCCGGCGCAGCCTGTCGCCCAAAGTCGCCAGCGCCAGCGTCGGATTGCTTTCCCGGTCCTCGTAGGCGAGATCGGCCAGCTGGCGGCGCAGCTTGGGAAAGGCCAGGCGCCCCGGCTCCGGCGGCGCCCATAAGCGCGGCGCGCTGTCATAGGTGAAAAGCCCGGCCCGGTCCCCGCCCACGGCGGCCGCCCAGGCCAGCGCCAGGGCCGCATTGATGGCGTGATCCAGCTTGGCCAGGCCGGCGATCTCCTCGCGCATCAGATAGCCGGAGTCGATCACCGCCACGACATTGTGGTTGCGCTCCGCCCGGGTCTCCTTGGACAGCAGGCGGCGCTGGCGGGCCGAGCGTTTCCAGTCGATCCGGCGCAGGCTCTCCCCGGGGGCGTAATCGCGCAGCTGGTGAAATTCCGAACCCTCGCCCTCCGCGTGGTTTTCCTTTTGGCCATCCAGGCTGGCGTGCACCGCCAGGTCGATCTGTCCGTTGGAGGCGGGGCGGATGTCGGGAATGACCGTCACTTCGAGCCCCAGCTGGGGGCGCGGCGTGAACTCGATCAGGCCGAACCGCGACGGCCAGCTCATATAGGCCCGGCCCAGCGTCCATGATCCACGCGCCCGGCCGGACACTGCCAGATCATAGCGGCGCGTCTCCGGCTCCAGCGCCAGGATTTCCGGACCGTTTAGGCCATCGGGCCATTCAAAGCGCAGATGTGCGCCGCGCGGCGCCGCGCGATCAAGCCGCAATTGCGCCGTTCGCGTTTCACCCGCGAAGATCTGTCCCGCGCCTTGGACCGCAAATCCGGGCGCGCGCCGCGGGCTGGCCACGATGTCCAGGACGACCAGCCCAAGCACGACCAGCACGACGAGCAGCGACAGATCGCCCAGCGGCAAGGTCAGGCCGGCGGCGACCAGCGCCGCAACGGCCAATAGAAGAAGGCGCGGCGTGGGCCGCATCAGCGCGGCGCCTCGATGCGCGCGATCACGCCTTTTAGCACGTCATCCGGCGTACGCCCTTCAATCTCAGCCGTGGGGCCCAGCAAAATGCGATGGCGCAGGGCCGGCAGGATCAGGCGCTGGACGTCATCGGGGATGGCGTAATCGCGCCCGTCGAGCGCCGCCGCCGCGCGCACGGCCGCCGCGATCGCATCGGCTGCTCGGGTCGAAGCGCCTTCACGGATCTCCGCGTCCTCACGCGTCGCGCGCACCAGGTCGAGGATGTAGGTCAGGATCTTCTCATCCAGCCGGATCGAGTCGATGAGCGCGCGCGCCGCGTTCAATTCCTCAGCGGTCATCGCCGGCGAGATGTCCTGAGTGCGCACGCCATAGTCCAGCGGCTGCGCGGCATGGCGCTGCAGGATGTCCAGCTCGACGTCCCGGTCGGGATAATCGAGCAGAATCTTGAAGAGAAAGCGGTCATTTTGCGCTTCCGGGAGCGGATAGGTGCCTTGTTGCTCAATGGGGTTCTGAGTCGCGACCACCTGGAAGTGAGCGCCGAGCATGTGGTCGACCCCGTCAATGGTCACCACACGCTCATTCATCGCCTGCAGCAGCGCCGCCTGGGTCTTGGGCGGCGCGCGGTTGATCTCGTCTGCAAGCAGGATGTCGGTGAAGACCGGACCTTTGACCAAGCGGAACTCGCTGGTGGCGAATTCGAACAGATTGGCGCCCAGGACATCACCCGGCATCAGGTCCGGCGTGAATTGTATTCGCCCGAAACTCAGCGACAGCGCCGCGGCGAAACTGCGCGCCAGCAGCGTTTTGGCGGTGCCGGGCGGGCCTTCAAGCAGGCAGTGCCCGCGCGCGAAGGTCGAAATCAAAAGATGGTCGACGGCCTCGGTCTGACCGCGGAACGCCTTGGCGATTTCGGCTCGAAGCGCGGCGGCGCGCCCGGCGAACTGTGACAGGGTCAATTCGGTCATGGCAGCATTCGAGCCTCTTCATAAGCGGTTTCCAGTCGGGCAAGCAGGGTGACGGCCTGATCCGGCGTCAGGCGGTCTTCGGCGGCGTCGGCCGCTTCAAAGGCAGCCGCCAGACGCGCGCCCAGCGCGCCATCGCGACGGCGGACGAAGTCCAGCATGCGGGCCTTGCGCGACTGCAGCCCGCCATCGCGCCCCAGCAGGAGATCGCACAAAGCCAGCGCGCGCTGCCGGCTCAGCGCGCGCAGCAGGGCGCCGTCGCGGCCGGTATTGCGCATCAGGCGCGCCTGGGCTGCGACGATGGTGCGCCGGGCGCCGCGATGGCCGTCCTCAAAAATGCTGCGGACCGGCGCGGTCCGAACCAGGCTCCGCCAGAAAGCGAGCGCGAACAGCACGATGGCGGCGATCCAGAACCACAGGAAAGGTGGCTGGAGCACGCGCAAAAACTCCCACCAGCTGCGCCGATCCTCCTCGCCCGCCCAGATCCGCGTGGCGTAGTCGATCAACACTTCACCGCCGGCGTTCAGCTCGCTGATCAGGGCCAGCGCCGTCCCGGCGTTATCGCCCAGATGAAGGCCGTGATTGTTGAGAATGTCGGGATCGCTGAGCAGCCAGTAGCGGGTCTCGCCGAGATGACAGACCGCCAACAGGGCGCGGTCAGCCTCCCCGATCCGGGCGTCGCAGACATCGGGCAGACGCATATATTGCGGCGCGCGCAGCGTCACGGTTCCGAATGGATCGGCGGACTGGGTGTGAAGCGTTAGGGTATCAGGCGCAACCGGCAGAAGAGTCGGCAACGCGATCGGCGGGCGCGCGACGCCGTCGACATCCTCCACCATCGGGTCGGCCCGGCCGGCATCCGCCTCGCGGTCTTCATCGACCGGCTGGTCAAGGCGTGCGCCGGCGTCCGCCTGTCCATCGATTTCAAGCACGGCGTCCGCAAGCGCGCCCTCCCGGCCAGGGTGATTGAGCAGGAAGTCCGGATGCGCCAGACCGGAGCGGCGCACGCCGTCGGACCATTTGGCCAGGATGATGAGGGTCGGCAGCGCCTCGATCTTGCGCGTCACGGTCGACTGCGTGATCGGCCGCCGGGGTGCATTCAGATAGGCGTCTTCGCCCCTCGCCGGCGGCGTGAACGTGAAGCCGTCGATGTCGCGCTCGAAGATCGGAAGCACGCGCAGCCCGATCGCATCGGCGTCAAGGCTCGAGCCGCCGGCGAATGTGCGCGCCGGCTGACCTTGCGCATCGAGAAGCGCCGCCAGACCGTCCATCCCGATCGCGCTGCGTTCGAGCGGCGGCACGAGGCGCAAGTGAGACGCCGCGAAGGCGATGATCACCGCGGCGGCCGCCAGCCCGATCACGCCCAAAGCGATTTCACGGATCGAGCGGGCGCTCATGGCTTCGCCTCCGCGGCGAGCAGGGGGCGGACCAGATCGACCAAGACGTCAAACCGGTCCCTTGAAATATCCGCTCCGCCAAAGCGCACCGCCTCCGCTTCGCGCACCAGCACGGCGACCGCTTGGAGATGCGCGAAATCCTGCGGCAGGCGGCGTAATATGTCCCGCGCGGTCGCACTGCGCCGAAGCGCCGCGCCGGACAGTCGCAAGGCGGCTTCCAATGTCAGGCGCAAAAGCGCGCCCAACGCCACGCGCAAATCCTCCAGCGCCAGGATTTCCTCCAGCGTCAATCGCGGCGCGCCGACCGCAGCCGCCGCCGCATGCTCTGGATCAGGCGCGCGCTCCCCTGGGGCCGCCTCGCGCGCCGTGTTGAAGCCGCCCGCTCCGCCCTGACGCACCAACACCCAAAGGACCAGCCCGAGAATCAAGGCTGCAAACAGACCCAGAAGGATGGCGATGAAATTGGCGATGATCCAGCCGATCCAATCGGGAAGCTGACGCTCCGAGTCCGCATCGCGCAGGCCGACTTCGCTGCGCCAGTCAAACGCGGCGTCGACCGGTTCGAGCTCTGTTTGAAGGCCGAAAGCGGGCGGCTCGACCGGCGCGCCTTGCGCCCACGCGAGCCCCACCGCGCCGAACAGCGCCGTCAGACTGAGAATGACGGTGACCAGTCGGCTCACCTGCGCCCCCTCCGCGCCATGGATTTGGCCAGCCGGACCCGCCTGGCGGGCAGCGTCGGCGAACCGATTCAATTCAAAGGCTAATTCCGGCGCCTCACGGGTCAAGCGCAATCGCGCCGGCCTGTGAACATGTTGGACGCGCGGGCGCGATCGGCGTATCTGCAGCATCGATGACCCCGCCCTTCGACCCCTCAAATCCGTCGAGCCCGCAGGCCCGGCGCCGCGCCTTCCGCCTGCTTTTCCTGTGCCTGATGGCCACCGCGATCGGCAATTCCATGCTGTTTGCGATCCTGCCGCCTCTGGCCCGTGAGCTGGGCGTGGCGGAGGTCTGGGTGGGGACCATCTACACCCTGTCCGCGCTGCTGTTTTTGACCATGAGCCCGGTCTGGGGCGCCCTTTCAGATCGCTATGGCCGGCGGCCCCTGATCGTGTTCGGCCTCGCGTCCTTTTCGCTTTCGACCCTGGTCTTCGCCGTCGGCGCCTGGGCCGGGCAGTCGGGATTGCTGCCGCCTTTGGTCGCGATCTTCGCCATGGCGCTGGCGCGTTGCCTGTTCGGCGGGCTCGGATCGGCCACCAATCCCAGCGCCCAGGCCTATGTCGCCGACCGCACCGAACCCGCCCAGCGCACCGAGGCCCTTGCGGCTCTCACCGCCGCCTTCGGATTGGGCTCGGTGATCGGACCAGCGCTCGCCGCGGCATTTGTCGAGCGGATCGGCATCGCGGGCTTTATGATCGCGGTCTCCATCCTGGTCGCCGCCGGCGCCGTCGCCATCCGGCTCGCGCTGCCGGAAAAAACACCGCCGAAGCGCCAGGGCCGTCCGATCAATCCCTTCGTCCAGTTCAAGTTCGCGGCCGATCCGCGCCTGACCGCCTTCATGATTTATGGCTGCGCGCTCTGGCTCACCCAGGCCTCCAGCCTGCAGGCGCTGTCCTTTTTCATCATGGATCGGCTCGAGGCGACGCCGGATGAGGGCCTGCAGCTGGCCGGCGTGGCGCTGACGGCCGGAGCGGCGGCCCTGATCTTCGCCCAGCTGGTGGTGATCCCGGCCCTGAAAACCAGCCCCCGCGTCCTGATGGCGCTGGGCGCAGGCCTTGTCGTGGCCGGCAATATCGAGCTGGTCGTCGCCCCCAATTACGCCGCCCTGGTGTTCGGCTTCATGGTCAACAGCTTCGGCTTCGGCCTGGCGCGGTCCGGCTTCACCGGAGGCGCGTCGCTCGCCGTGACCCCCGAAGAGCAGGGCCGGGCCGCCGGCTTGACCACGGCCACCGCCGGCGTCGGCTTTCTGATCGCGCCGGTCAGCGGGTTATGGCTCTATCAAGCCGTCAGCCCGGAAACGCCGTTTGCGCTCAATAGCGCCTTGGCTCTGTTCGGTTTTGCGATGGCGCTGCTGCACCCCCGGGTCCGCGCGGCGGCGCTCAAGCCGCTCCAGCGCGATGACGAAAAGCCGGGGCCGGTCTAGCGCTCGCCCTCGCGCGCGCCCGCGGCGAGCACCGCGTCATAGGCCCTGCGCCCGGCGTATCCGTCCGGCGTCATCCCGTTTTCGCGCTGAAACGCCCGCAAGGCCGCGCGTGAATTCGGACCGATGCGCCCATCAATGCCCTGCGTGTCGAAGCCCAGCTCGGTCAGCGCGGTCTGCAGCTCGCGCGCCTGGGTGCGGGTGAGGGGCACGTCGCCTTCCGGCCAGCCTTCGGGCAAGTCGACATCGCCGCCGATGCGCTTGGCGAGATAGGCGACGCCCAGCGCGTAAGCGGTGGAGTTATTATACTCCATCAAGGCGTCAAAATTGGAAAAGGCCGCGAAGGCCGGCCCCGACGCGCCTGCCGGAATCAACAGACGAGCAGGCCGGTATAAATCGTCCGCCTCCCACTCGCCGTCGGCCAGCTGGACGCCCTCCAGAGCCCAGGCGGAGACGGCGCGCCGGCGCCGCGGCGTCCAGGCCGCGTAGTTAAAACCGTCCGGCAGAACCACCTCAGCCACCACTGGCGCATTCGCGTCCCAACCTGCGACGGTAAGAAGATTGGCCGCTGATCCCAATGCGTCCGCCTCGCTGGCCCAGATATCGCGGCGGCCGTCGCCATCGATATCCACCGCACGCGCCATATAGGTGGTCGGAATGAACTGGGTCTGGCCCATGGCGCCGGCCCAGCTGCCCCGCAAGTCGTCCCGGGCGGCGTAGCCGTTCTCGATCATTTCCGCGACCGCGAAGAGCTGGCTCTGCGCAAAGCTGCGCCGCCGGCCGTCCCATGCCAGGGTCGCCAGAGAGCGGATCACGTCGAAATCGCCCATGATCTCGCCATAGGCGCTCTCAAGCCCCCAGATGGCGGTCAAAATGTCCCGATCGACATCGAAGCGCTCGCCGACCGCCGAAAGCGCTCCGGCGTGCGCAGCGGCGGCCCGGCGGCCATTGGCGACCCGGACATCCGAAGCGGCGCCGTTGAGATAAACCCATATCGGGCGAACGAATTCAGGCTGATTGGAATCGCGATCGAGAATGCGCGGATCGATCGTCAATCCATCCATCATCGCACCGGCGATCGACGGATCGACGCCCCGTTCAATCAGCCCAAACTCAAATCCCGTACGCCAAGCCTCAAAGCTGGCGGCGTCTTCCCGCGAAACCTCTTGAGCGAAGGCGGCCGCGCCGGCCGCAACGGCGAACAGCGCCAATATCGACGTCTTGAGAAGATTGAGCATCATGGCCACGTCCATCCATCGCCCCAGCGCGCCGAGCCTAGCGCGAGCCCGGCATCAGACGCGAGCCCAAACCTGGCCCTGCACTGCAACAGTTTTCGGCGCCCGATGCGTTGACTTTTCGGTCCCGGTCAGGATACATCCCGCGCTCTTGAGATTTACCGGTCCGCTGCGGCGGACCTTTTTCGTGAAGAACCAGGACGACGACCATGAAAGTGCGCAGCTCCCTCCGCTCCCTGAAGAGCCGTCACCGCGACTGTCAGGTCGTGCGCCGCCGCGGCCGTGTCTACGTGATCAACAAAACCGATCCGCGGTTCAAAGCCCGCGCCGGCTAGACCCCATGGCGCGCACCCGCGCCGTCCTTTGGGACCTCGGCCATACCCTGGTCGATTGGGAACCCCGGCGGGTGTACCGCACGCTTTTAGGCGCAGATGACGCCGTCGAGGCTTTCCTCGGCGGCGTTTGCACGATGGCCTGGCATCAGGCCCATGATCGCGGCGTGTCGATGGCGGATAATCGCCGCACGCTCATCGCGCAGCATCCCGACAAGGCCGAGCTGATCACCGCCTGGGACACCCGTTGGGCGGACATGTTCGACGGCTGGGTGGACGGCATGGATGCGATCGTCTCAGCGCTCGCCGCCCAGGGCGCGCCGCAATACGGGCTGACCAATCTGCCGGCGGAGAAATGGTCTCATATTCAGGAGACCTATCCGGAAATCGCCCGCTTTGAAGACGTGATCGTCTCCGGCGCGGAAGGCGTGGTGAAGCCGGACCGGCGCATTTACGAGATCACGGCGGAGCGGCTGCCCTATAAGCCGCAGGCCGTCGTGTTTTTCGATGATCGTGAAGACAATATCGACGCCGCGCGCGCCTTCGGCTTCGACGCGGAGCGCTTCACGAGCGCCGCGCAGGCCCGCGACGCCCTGCGAGCACGCGGATTTGCGCTTTAACCCATCACGCATCGCGCGCTTGCCCGCGCACAAGCGCGGCTTATCCTTGCCGGTATGATGATCGAACTGATCTTCGCGGCGCTTCTGGTTCAGGAGACGCCGGACATCGTCCTGCCGGGCGCGCAGCCGGCCGAGCCGCAGAGCCGCGCCTTCCTGTCGCCGGAAGAGCGTCTGGATGAGCGGCTGGCGGCCCTGCTGGCCGCCGAGACCGAGGCGGAATCCGACCTGATCGCCGACGAGGTCCGGTCGCTCTGGCGGCAGGCCGCGGGGCCGACCGCCGATTTGCTGCTGCAGCGGGCGGCCGCCGCGCTGGCGGCGGGAGATCGCGCCACAGCGCAGCGGGCCTATACGCATCTGCGTATTCTGGAGCCGGACTATGCCGAGGGCTGGGTCGCCTCCGCCGAGCTGGCGGCGGCGGACGGTGATTGGAGCTTTGCGCTGGAGGCGCTCGATACGGCGGTGACGCTGGAGCCGCGCCGCTTCGACGCCTGGGCGCTGCTGGGTCAGGCCCTTGAGCGGGCCGGCGCAAATGAAGCCGCGCTGGAAGCCTATGACGAAGCCCTCGCGCTGCATCCGCTGCACGCCACCGCCGGCCGGGGCCAGGCGCGCCTGCGCCGCGAGCTCGCCGGCCGCGCGCTGTAAAACCGTCCCGTGACGCGGTCCGCGCCCATGACATTCCTGCTCAGCCTTGCTGCGATCCCCGCCTTGGCGGTGCTGATCGGCGCCGTCATCGGACACCTGACCGCGCGCGAGATCGAGCGCAGCCATCCGCCGAGCGGCGACTTCGTCACGGTGGGCGGCGCGGCCTTGCATTATCACCTCACCGGTCCCGAGGACGCCCCCGCGGTCCTGGTGCTTCACGGCGCGTCGGCCAATCTTCACGAGCCGAAGCTCGCCCTGGCCGCGGCCTTCGCCGATTACCGCGTGGTCTGGCTCGACCGGCCGGGTCTGGGCTGGAGCGAACGGCCCAATGGCGGCGGCGACTGGACGCCGGAACGCGAAGCCGAACTGATCACCGACATGCTGACCGCGCTGGAGATCGAATCAGCAACCGTGGTCGGTCTCAGCTGGGGCGCCGCCATCGCCATGCGCGTGATGATGGATCACCCGGAGCGCACCCGCGGCGGCGTGCTGATCGGTCCCGCCCTGCGCGCCCATGTGGGCGACGCCGCCTTCTACAATCATCTGACCGGTTGGCCGGTGATCGGGGATTTATTCACCCATGCCGTCATCCCCGTGCTCGGCCCCGGCGGCCTGGAGAGCGGATCGCGCAGCGCCTTTCATCCCGTCGAGCCGCCGGCGAATTATGTCGAGGACGTCAGCCTGCGCCTGATCCTTCGGCCGGACGCCTGGCGGGCCAACGCCGCCGACATGGCGCGGGTGAATATCAGCCTGGAAGAACAGGAGGCCCGCTACGCGGAGATCACGCAGCCCGTGATCATCGTGGCGTCCGAAGGCGACACCGTGGTCTACACCAACCGCCATTCGGTTCCGGTCGCAGACGCGCTGGAACAGGGCGAGCTTCGCCTGATCGAAGGCGAGGGCCATAACCCGCATCACCGCCATGCCCGCGCTGTGGCGCAGGCGCTGGCGGATGTGATCGCGCGAGCGCGCTGACGCGGCGGCCGCCAGGCGCCATGAATCGGGGACAACCGCGCCTGACCGCTTGCGCGCGCGCCCGTCCCTCGCCTATCGAAGGACCGCTAGCCCTGTTTATCCCCTGGAGATGCCGCCATGGCCGAATTCGCCCCGACGCCCGAGAAAGATGAAAGCGACGCCATCGGCGGCGCCGCACGCGAGCAGCTCAAGCAATTCGTGGCGCGCATCGAGCGGCTGGAAGAGGAAAAAGCGGCGCTCGCCGCCGACATCAAGGAAGTCTACGCGGAAGCCAAGTCCTTTGGTTACGACACCAAGGTGCTGCGCAAGGTGATCTCCATCCGCAAGCAGGACCGCCATGAGCGCGAAGAGCAGGAAGCGCTGCTGGAGCTCTATCTGGGCGCGGTCGGCGAGTAGCGTCCGCCTTACCGAGAATTAACGGCCGGACCCGTCGGATCTGTGAGAGCGTGAGGGACTGCAGTCCTCACGGAGTTGTCTCATGACGTTCCCTCAGATTCTTTCAACCTGCGCCGTCAGTCTTGCGCTGGCGGCTCCGGCGTTCGCCGACGACCATGCCCACGCCGGCCATGAAGCCGCGGTGCGTGCCGCGGTGATGGATTATTTCGAAGGCGGCAGTGACGGCGACCGCGCCCGCATCGACCGCGCGTTTCAGACCGATGTCGGCGAAATGTTCATTCGCCGCACCGGCGAAGATGGCCGCGACTATGTCGAGGCGATGAATCTCGGCGTGTTCGCCGAGCGCATCGCACGTCCCTCGCCGGTTGAGCGCAGTGGCGAGATTGTCGAGATCCGCATCGTTGACGACGCCATGGCCTTCGCCCATTTCAGCTTCACGACGCCGGATCGTCAGTTTGACGATTTCTTCGTGCTTTATCTCATCAACAATGAGTGGAAGATTGTCACAAAGGCCTTCACCGTGGAGGCGCTTGAGGAGTGAGACTTGGCCCGAGAGGTCGACGACAAATCCACCCGCAAGGCGCTCGCCCGCATTCGCCGGGCAAAAGAAGCGGTGGAGCGCGCCATCGCGAAAGCCGACGATCCGGACGCCGCCGAGGCCGCCCGCACCGCGCTGACCGACTGGGAGGCCGACTTCATGGCTTCGGTGGAGGAGCGGCTGGACAAATTCGGCTCCGCCTTCGCCGATCCGCGGCTGGGCCGGGATGGTGAAGCCCTGTCCCGGCTTCAGCTGGCCAAGCTGAAAGAGATCGAGAACAAGGCCAAGGGCAAGGGCGGCGGCTTCAAGCGCGGCTCTAGCTTCAAGTCCAAGGGCTCCGGTTTCAAACGCAAAGCGCCGCCCCGCCGCTCCAACACGCGTGACATCAATGATGACATGCCGGACAGGGACGCGCCGCCGCCGTCGGCCGCGCCGGCTCCGCCCGATATCGCGCCCGGCTTCAGGCCCACGCTGGTCGAGCCCGGTCCGGCCAAGGCGCGCAGGCCCTCCCTGTCCGAACAGGCCGCGCCCAATCCGCCGCCCGGGCCCGGCCTTCGGGTCATCCAGGGCGGCAAGGAGGACGACTAGCCGGTCTTCGCGGCCGCGCGCCCAGCCCAGTCGGCGAAATCGCCCATGGCGGCCTCAAAACCCTCATCATTGAGCGTCTCGTGCCGGCCTTGGGGATCAAAGCGCATGGTCGCGTCGGTGAAGCGGCCGTTATAGAGCCGCGCGGCCAGCGTCTTCATCGCCGCGCCCTTATCCGTCGCCGGGTCCTGACCGCCGGCCGCCAGATGCACCGGCAAATCCTTGCGCATGGCCAGCAAGCGGTTTTCATCCGCGCCGCGCTCGGCCAGCTCGATGAGATCGCGCCATAATGAAATCGAGGCCGGACCGCCGCACAGCGGATCGGCGACATAGGCGTCCACCTCTTCCGGAAGCCGGGACAGCCAGTCGAAATCCGTGCGCGCGCCTTTGACGGCCTTGCCCCAGGATTTAAAGCTCAGCGCGTCCATCCAGGCCGAGGGCGCGGCGGCGGGTTTGAACAGGCCCTCCACGCCCAGCACCAGGCGCATGAGATTGGCCCGGCCGCCCAGCGCCAGATTGGAGTTCCACACCGCCAGCCCGGCTACGTCGCCCTTGCGCGCCATGGCGTGGTTCATCGCGATCACCCCGCCCATGGAATGGCCGAATAGGATGTGCGGCGTATCGGGAAAGCGCCGGCGCGCCGCGTCCTCGACCGCCAGCGCGTCCTCCACCACCTGTTTCCAGCCCTGCTTGGCCGCGAACACGCCCACAGGCGCGTCCTCCGCCCGCGTGCCGCCATGTCCCCGGTGATCATGGGAGACGACATTGAAGCCGCGGCCCGCGAGATAGCGGGCGAAGCGTTCATAGCGCGCGGAATGCTCCGACAAGCCATGAAGGATCTGCACGGTGGCGCGCGCGTCTTGCGCCGCGGCGAGACCGCGCCAGCTCAATTGCGCGCCGGTCGGGCTCTGCAAGGTTTCAGCCTCAAACTCCATCGGCGCATTCTCCTTGGCGCGGTCATGGCTTAGCCTGACGCGCGACCATAGCCCATGGGAGATGATCCGCCATGGCCCAGCCTGCACTCCTCGCCATCGACCAGGGCACGACCTCCAGCCGGGCGCTGGTGTTCGACCTGGACGCACGGCTCGTCGCGAGCGCCCAGAAGGAGTTTGCGCAAATCTATCCCGAGCCGGGCTGGGTGGAGCATGACCCGGAAGTGATTTGGGCGACGGTGTTGTCCACCGCCCGCGAAGCGCTGAGCGCGGCGGAGGCGGAGGGCTATGCGGTGCGGGCCATCGGCGTCACCAATCAGCGCGAGACCACCATCGTCTGGGACCGGGCGACCGGCCGCCCGATCCACAACGCCATCGTCTGGCAGGACCGCCGCACCGCCGATCTCTGCGCCCGGCTCAAGGCGGACGGCCATGAGGCGTTGGTCGCCGAGCGGGCCGGCCTGGTGCTGGATCCGTATTTTTCCGCGACCAAGCTGGCCTGGATTCTCGATCATGTCGCCGGCGCCCGCACGAAGGCGGAAGCGGGCGAGCTGGCCTTCGGCACGGTGGACAGCTTTCTGATCTGGCGCCTGACCGGCGGCCAGGTCCACGCGATCGAAGCCACGAACGCCAGCCGCACCAGCCTATACGGGCTGAAGGCCGGAAATTGGGATCAGGAATTGCTCGACCTCTTCAAGGCGCCGCGCGCAGTCTTGCCGAGGGTCGTCGATAGCGCGGGCGCGATCGGCGAAACGGATCCGTCCATCTTCGGCCGCGCCCTCCCGATCACCGGCGCTGCGGGCGACCAGCAAGCCGCGGCGGTCGGCCAGGCTTGCCTCGAGCCGGGCGAGATGAAATCGACCTATGGCACCGGCGCCTTCATGCTGGTGCACACGGGCGGGGAGGTGGTTCATTCGAATAATCGCCTGCTCGCCACCACGGCCTGGCGCATCGGGGGCGAAAGCCGGTTTGCGCTGGAAGGATCGGTCCTGTCCGCGGGCGCCACCGTGCAATGGGTGCGCGACGGTCTGGGCCTGATCGCCAAGGCCAGCGAAATCGAGGCGCTCGCCGCCGACGCGGACCGGGACAGCGGAGTCTATCTCGTCCCGGCCTTTTCCGGCTTGGGCGCGCCCTATTGGGACCCGGACGCCCGCGGCGCGCTGGTGGGCCTGACACGGGGCGCGGGCCGGGCTGAAATCGCCCGCGCGGCCCTGGATTCGGTCGCCTATCAAACCCACGACCTGCTGGTCGCCATGGCGGCGGACGGGGTGAAGGTCTCCACCCTGAAAGTCGATGGCGGCATGACGGTGAACCACGCCCTCATGCAGCGCCTGGCCGATCTGTGCGCGGTGGAAACCGTGCGGCCGCAAAAAGCCGAATGCACCGCCTGGGGCGCGGCCTTCCTCGCGGGTCTGGGCGCGGGGCTGTTCTCCTCCATGGAGGACGCCCGCACGCTCTGGCGCGAAGACCGGCGCTTCACGCCCAAGATGGACGCCGAAATGCGCCGGCGGCGTCTGACCGGCTGGGCGGAGGCGGTGAAACGGGTGCTTTGAAGCGCCGCCCCTGTGTCCTCCCCCGCTCGCGGGGGAGGCGCCCCTGAAAGGGGCGCAGGGGGCGCTGCAACGCCTTAAGCCCCCCTCATGCCTTCGGGACACTCCCCCCGCAAGCGGGGGGGAGGCGCCATCTTGTGCTCACCCGAATGGACCGCCATAACCCGCCCTCACGCCGTAAGGACGCCCCATGAAGCCCGACGCCTATCGCCTCATCCTTGGAAATTACCCGCTCAGCGTCACCGTGCCCTCGCGCTTTCGCGATCTCGATACGCTGGGCCATATCAATAATGTGGCGATCGGCAGCTTTTATGAGGAAGGCCGCGCGCGGCTGAACCGCGAGTGCTTCCCCATTGAGATGCGCAAGCGCCACAAGATGCGCATGCTGATCGCGGACTGCACATCGCCTATCTGCAAGAAGCCCATTATCCCGGCGACGTCATCGTCGGCGCCGGCATCGGCCATGTCGGCCGCTCCAGCTACCGCATCGACCTGGCGCTGTTCCAGAACGGCGAGTGCGTAGGCGTGTGCGAGACGGTGCTGGTGAACACGGACGGAGAGGGTGTCGCGCCGATCCCGGAGGAAGGGCGCGCGGCGTTGGAAGAGGTCAGGGTAAGGGGCGGCTGACCGCGCTTATCGTCCCGCGGCGGGCCGGGGTCTCCCGCCCTGCTTGCCAAAACGAGCCGCATGGATGACCCGGATCGGCCGGGTGATGACGGTTCAGCGCCCCTAATCCAGCGCTTTGACGATGCTTTCCGTCATCTTCTTGGCGTCGCCGAGCAACATCATCGTGTTGTCGCGGAAGAAGAGCGGATTTTCGATGCCGGCATAGCCTGAGCCCAGCGAGCGCTTGATGAAGAAGACGGTCTGCGCCTTCCAGACCTGCAGCACGGGCATGCCGTAGATCGGGGAGGACGGATCGTCTTCCGCCGCCGGATTGGTGACGTCATTGGCGCCGATCACGAAGACCACGTCGGCGGTCGCCATTTCCGAGTTGATGTCCTCCAGCTCGAAGACCTCGTCATAGGGCACCTGGGCTTCGGCCAGCAGCACATTCATGTGGCCGGGCATGCGGCCGGCGACCGGGTGGATGGCGTAGGAAACGTCCACGCCTTCCTCTTTCAGCGAGTCCGCCATTTCCTTCAGCGCATGCTGGGCCTGCGCCACCGCCATGCCGTAGCCCGGCACGATGATGACCTTGCCGGCGTTCTTCATGATGAAGGCGGCGTCATCCGCCGAGCCCTGCTTGGCGGTGCGGTCATGATCGGTCGCGGCCGCCGCCGCGTCGCCGTCGGCGCCGAAGCCGCCCAGGATCACCGAGATGAAGGAGCGATTCATGCCCTTGCACATGATGTAGGACAGGATGGCGCCGGACGAGCCGACCAGCGCGCCGGTGATCAGCAGCGCATTATTCTCCAGCGTGAAGCCCAGCGCCGCCGCGGCCCAGCCGGAATAGGAATTCAGCATCGAGACCACGACCGGCATGTCCGCCCCGCCGATCGGAATGATCAGCAAAACGCCGAGCACCAGGGCGATCAGAGTGATGATCCAGAAGGCGGTCTTCAGGTCGCCGGCCGACGCCGACAGGAAGACGATGAAGACCGCAATGCCCACGCCCAGGCCCAGATTGAGCCAGTGCTGGCCTTTAAAGACGATGGGCGCGCCGCTCATCAGGCCCTGAAGCTTCATGAAGGCGATGACCGAGCCGGAGAAGGTGATCGCGCCGATCGCCGTGCCCAGCGCCAATTCCACAAGGGATAGGAGCTTGAGCTGGTTCAGCGCCTCACCCGCGTCACCGCGCGCAATGCCGAAAGCGGCCGGCTCATACAGCGCCGCGGCGGCGACCAGCACCGCGCACAGACCGATCAGCGAGTGAAAAGCCGCCACCAGCTGAGGCATCGCGGTCATGGGAATTCTGCGGGCGATGAACGCGCCCACGCCGCCACCCGCTGCAACGGCGAGCGCGATCAGGAGCCAGGCGAGGCCGTTGAGCTCGACATAAAACAGCGTCGTGCCGATCGCCAGCGCCATGCCGGTCATGCCCAGATAATTGCCCTGGCGCGAGGTCTCCGGGCTCGACAGGCCGCGAAGGGCCATGATGAAGAGGATCCCGGAGCCGAGATAGAAAATTGCGGCGAGATTGGCGGACATGGGCGAACTTTCGACTGAAACTGTCTTTGATCGTCTGCGTCAGAACACGCGTGGTGCGGACTGGAGGCTCAACTCTCCTTGGCCGCCGGCTTCTCTTTTTTCTTGTACATGGCCAGCATGCGCTGGGTGACCAGGAAGCCGCCGAAAATATTGACGCTGGCGAGCGCCACGGCGAGCACGCCGGCGCCCTTGGCGAATTGCGCCCCGTCGCTCACGGCGGATGCGCCCGCGGCGATCAAAGCGCCGACGATGATCACGGAGGAGATCGCGTTGGTCACGCTCATCAGCGGGGTGTGCAGCGCCGGGGTCACCGACCAGACGACATAATAGCCGACGAAGACAGCCAGAACGAAGATCGCCAGGCGAAAGATAATCGGATCAACGGCTTCCATCGGATTCTCCATCCACGTCTTGGGCGGACGCCTTCGCCATCCTCTCCCAGATCATGCCGGCAACAACAGCAAACGGCGCGAAGGACAGGATCAACGCGTTATCCGAATTGATCCAAGCGCCCGCGGCTCCGAGGAAGCCCGCGCCGAGCACCAGAATGACAGCGAGACGCAACCAACCGACCGGCCGCACCGACCATGTCCCGCCCACCCAGAACGCGGCCGTCGCCACGGTCAAACACAGATATCCAAAGAGCTCGATCATCAGGCTTCGGCGGCGGCTTCAGCCGGCGGCTCCGGCGGCGTGGCGGCGAATTCTTCGGAATCCGACGTGATGATGATGCAGGCGCTCAAGGTGATCACGGCGACGATGGCGATCGAAAGCTGGGCGATGCGGCGTTTCATGACTTAACTTCCCTTCAGGCTGTCGTGGACGATTTCCCCGTCCTTGGTCAGGGCCATGCCCTTTATGATGTCGTCGTCCCAATGGGGCGCCAGCGCGCCGGTCTCGTCAATCAACAGCGGAAACAGATTCACCAGGTTTTTCGCCAGCAATTGCGAGGCGTCGGCGGGCAGGCGGCCCGGCAGGTTGGAGTAGCCGGCGATCTTGACGCCGTTATGCTCGACGACCTTGTCGGCCTGCGTCAGCTCGCAATTTCCGCCATTGGCGGCGGCGATGTCGATGATCACCGAGCCGGGCTTCATGGCCTCGACCATGGCTTTGTCGATCAGGCGCGGCGCCGGCCGCCCCGGGATGAGCGCGGTGGTCACCACGATGTCCTGCTTGGCGATATGGGCGGAAACGAGCTCGGCCTGCTTGGCCTTGTATTCATCGCTCATTTCCTTGGCGTAGCCGCCGGCGGTCTCCGCCGCCTTGAACTCCTCGTCCTCCACCGCGACGAATTTCGCGCCGAGCGAAGCGACTTGTTCCTTGGCCGCCGGGCGCACATCGGTGGCTGACACCACCGCGCCCAGCCGGCGCGCGGTGGCGATGGCCTGCAGTCCCGCGACCCCCGCGCCCATGATGAAGGCTTTGGCCGGCGCGATCGTGCCCGCCGCCGTCATCATCATGGGAAAGGCGCGTCCGAACAGCGTCGCCGCTTCAATGACGGCGCGATAGCCCGCCAGGTTCGACTGGCTCGACAAGGCGTCCATCGCCTGGGCCCGGGTGATGCGCGGAGTGAATTCCATGGCCAGGGCGTTGACCTTGGCGTCGGCGCACTGCCGGGCGAAATCGGTCGCGCCATGGGGCTCGAGCAGGCCGATGAGCAGGGCGCCGTCTTTCAGCTTGTCCAAAGTCGCCGCATCGGGACGGCGCACGGAAAACAGCGCGTCCGCCGATTTGATCGCCGCGGCCCGGGTCGCCAGCTTGGCGCCGGCGTCTTCATAGGCCGCGTCCGGGTAATCGGCCTTCAAGCCCGCCTTTTTTTCCACGGTGACCGTCGCGCCGGCCTTCACAAGCGATTTCACGCTGTCCGGTGTCGCGGCGACCCGGTCTTCGCCCGCGTGACTTTCTGCAAGTACGGCGATGTGCATGCCTGGGCCCCCGACGCATTAACTCTAGCGGAAGAATGGACAATTTGTCCGTCGCCGCAAGAGGCTTGAGAAATTCGTCGGGGGGAACTTAGGTCGAATAAGGCGCTAGCCCAGCACGCTGACCAGCCCGCCGGAAATCACAGCGATGATCGCCAGAAAACCGCAGGAGACCCAGTAGAGCGCGCCCTGCTTCATCACGACGCCGCCCGCGACCGCGACAATGGCGCTGACGATCAAGCTGTTGATCCAGCCGATGCCGCCGCCGAACACCAGAGTCAGATACAGGACGGCGAGGCCGATGATCAGCGTTGAGAACACCGAAACCTGCATGACGCCGCTAAAGGTGGCCTTGTGCTCGGAAATGTCCATTTGGCCGCGCGTGTAATCGTCCGCCATGTCGTCCTCTCTGGCATGGAAATCTGTACTGCGGCGCGCTTTATCACGGGTCGCCGCAAGCGCCAAGGCGTCCTTCTAACGCGCCCAGCCTTCCAGCAGCGCATCCAGCGCCGCCGTGGTCGCGAGCGGGTCGTCGAGCACCAGATGGTGCTGCGTGTTCGGCACGGTCACGAAGGGCGAATCCGTGAAGACCGACTTCATATAATCCCAGGTCTCCGGTCCCATGAGTCGCGATTGCGCGCCGCGGATGACCGCCATGGGGCATTTCAGCGCCGCGGCCGCGGCCTCCGGATCGCGGCGTTCATAGGTGAGCTTGGCCCAGATGCCCGGATCGAACCACCAGGTCCAGCCGCCTTCGACCTGTTTCAGGCTGCCGCGCGCGATATGATCGACCAGCCAGACATTATCGCAGGTCTGCTCCGGCAAGAGCCGGAAACGCGCCAGCGCCGCGGCCAGATCGGGATAGACCTTGCCGCCCCGGCGCGGCGGAGCGCCTTCGCGCTGCTCTTCCGGTTTGCGAATGGGGCTGTCCAATATGATCGCGGCTTTCAGGGCGCCGCCGAACGTGATCGCAGCCTTAAGGGTCGCGAAACCGCCAAAGCTATGGCCGATCATCACCGGAGCGCCCGATACGAACGCGCCGCCGTCCGCCCCCGCAGCTTGCGCGCAGGCGGCGTGATCGTCCATGGAATAGGCCTCGCGCCAGTCGCTCTCGCCCATGCCTGGCAGGTCCGGCGCGACGACGCGCCGGCCTTCGCGCGCCAGCAAGGGGCCGATGGCGTCCCACCAGCCTTTGTGGGCCGTGCCGCCGTGGACGAGGATCACGCCCGGGGCGCCGCGGTCGCCCCAGGCTTTCCAGGCGATGCGCGCGCCGTCATGGAGCACGGCGCCGGCGTCGACCGGATCGGCCTGGGCCTCGGTGAACCAGGCGGGAGCCTCAAGCGGTTCGCCGTTGAATGCGACAAGCGGCGGAGGCAGCGGAGCGGTTGAGGGCATGCGGCGTCAGATCCCGTAGCTGAAGCTTCGCTGGTAGACCTCGCCACGGCGCCCGTCAAATGCGCTGGGCGCACGCCGCCTGCCGCCTGCTTCGCGCTAACATCCTATTTACCCTAACCATTTCTCACCGACCTCTACACGCCATCTTTACGCCGGGTGTGTCATATCGGGTCGCATCAACACGGGACGCCGGTTCGGGCGGCACGGGGAAAACCCCGGTCGACCGAAACCAAAGCCGGCGCCCGAGAACGACCGAAAAGGCGTGGGTGAGATGGCGAAGACCGTATTGATCGTCGATGACGATCCGACACAACGCCGCCTGTTGCAGGCGGTTCTGGAAAAACAGGGGCATCACGCGCAATGCGCCGAGGACGGCGAAGCCGGCCTGGCGGCGGCCAAGCGCGGCGGGATCGACGTGGTCATGCTGGACATGATCATGCCCGGCATGGACGGCATTGAAACTCTGGAAGCGATCAAGGCGCACAGCCCGGAGCTGCCGGTGATCGTGCTGACCGCCCATGGCGGGATCGAGACCGTGGTGAAAGCGATGCGCGCGGGGGCGTGCGATTTCTTCGTCAAGCCGGCCAGCCCTGAAAGGATCGCCGTGTCGATCCGCAACGCCCTCAAGGTCAAGGACCTGTCCGGCGAGGTGACCCGGTTGAAAAAAACCAAGTCCGGCCAGCTCGGCTTCGCCGATATGATCGCCGGCGCCCCGGCCATGCGCCAGGTGGTGCGTCTGGGCGAACGGGCGGCCAAGTCGAATATTCCGATCCTGATCACCGGGGAAAGCGGCGTCGGCAAGGAGCTCGTCGCGCGCTCGATCGCAGCCGCGTCAGACCGGGCCGGCCGTCCCTTCGTCGCGGTCAACTGCGGCGCGATTCCGGAAAATCTCGTGGAGAGCACGCTCTTCGGTCACGAGAAAGGCGCCTTCACCGGCGCCGTGGCCAAGCATCTCGGCAAGTTTCAGGAGGCGGACGGCGGCACGCTCTTCCTTGACGAGATCGGCGAGCTTCCGCTGGACATGCAGGTCAAGCTGTTGCGCGCGCTGCAGGAAGGCGAGGTTGATCCGGTCGGCGGCAAGCGCCCGGTCAAGGTCGACGTGCGCATCGTCTCCGCGACCAATCGCGACCTCGCCGAGCAGGTGAAAGAGGGTCAGTTCCGCGAGGATCTCTTCTACCGCCTCAATGTCTTCCCGATCGAAGTGCCCAGCCTGTCCCAGCGCCGCGCGGACATCCCGGCCCTGGTGCGCCACTTCATCGCCCGCTTCAACGCTCAAGAGGGCAAGGCGGTGCTGGACGCCGCGGCGGAGACGATGGATCTGCTCGCCCGGCATGACTGGAAGGGCAATGTGCGCCAGCTGGAGAACGCGGTCTTCCGCGCGGTCGTCCTGTGCGACGGCGACTATCTGACGCCGGAGGACTTCCCGCAGATCTCCGGCCTGACGCCGACGCTGGAAACCGCGCCGAAAGCGCCGGAAGGCGCCGCTCCCGCCGAACCGAGCGCGTTCGCGGACGCGGATGCGGACGAGGGCAACGGCGTCGATATCCTGGACGCCGGAGGCCATTTGCGCTCGCTTGAAAATATCGAGCGCGATCTGATCGCCTTCGCCATCGAGACCTATTCGGGCCGCATGGCCGAGGTCGCCCGGCGCCTCGGCGTCGGCCGCTCAACGCTGTACCGCAAGGTCCGCGAATATGATCTGGACGTGGACGGATATCGCGAAGCGGGCTGAGGTTCGCCGTTTCGCGCTGACTGACGCCCCGGGGGTCCCCTCCCCCCGGGGCGTTTTTCTATTGCGCGACGCTGTCGAGAAGGGCGCGCAATTCGGCGTCCGCGTCCACCAGGGCGCGCTGGGCGGCGATCTCGCGCTCGATGCGGGCGCCCAACGCCCGCCAGCGCGGATCGGCGTGCAATACGGGCAGGACCGGCGAGTGCTCCAGCGCATCCCAGTCCCGCCAGCCCAGATCAACCGCCTCATTGAGGCGGCTGAACGCCGAAGCCGCATCGCCGGCCGCGGCGGCCATCTCCGCGGCGCGCACCCGTCCGGCCGGCCAGGTATCCCCAGGCCGGCCATAGTCCGGCGGCCCGGCCGCGCCGGCGTCGGCGGCGGCGAGGATGGCGCGCTCCCAGCCCGCGCCCGAGGCCTCAAAACTGGCGCGTGCGCCGGCGACATCGCCGCGCCGCAAGGCGATCCAGCCTGTCTGAGTGATCAGGTCAGGCGTCATGTCGTCCGCCGGGAACGCGGCGAGCCGGTCCGCAGCGCGCGCGTCTTCGCCTCTGGACAGGTCCAGCTCGACAGCGCCGCGCAGGATGACGGGATGATCGGGGTTTAATCGCAGGGCCCGCTCAAGCCAGAGATCGGACAGGGCGCGCTCGCCAAGAAGGTTCAACGCCGCTGCGATCTGAAGCTCGGTATAGATCGGTCCCCCGCCCGCCTGCAGGGCGCGCATATCCAGCGCCAGAGCGTCGTAGAGCCGGCCGCGAACGCCCAGCAGATAGGCGGCGCTCGACATAGCGTAGACATCATCGGGGTTGAGCAGATAGGCCTGTTGATAGGCGGCCAGCGCCTCGCTGACGCGCCCCTGACCGTCGAGCGCGTAGCCCAGCGCGCTCCACGCGCCCGAATTGGCCGGGTCCTGCTCGGTGGCCCAGCGCGCCAGCGTCTCCGCCTCGGTCACGAGATCCGGATCGTTGGAGAATTTCGTGACCTCAGTGGACAACGCCACGCTCAGCGCGGTCGCTATGTCCGCCCGGTCCGGCGCCGCCGCCCGGGCCTCCCGCAGGAGCGCCACCGCCCGCAGCGTTTCCTGAGGGCGGTGCAGCGCCATCTGAGACCGGGCCCGCATCAATAGCAGGTCGGCTTCCGCCGGCGTCTGCTCTGAAAGCCTCGCGGACTCGGGCGGCGGTGCGCGGAAGAAGGCGACCGCGCCGAACCCGGCAAGGCCCAGGGCGAGTGCGGCGCCGCCGATGAGAAACGGCCGGCCGGGCAGGCGCAATCCGCCGCCCTGGGCGACCGGAACGCCCAGACGATAGCCCTTGCCCCTGACCGTCAGAATCACGCGGGCGTCCTGGGCGCTCTCTCCAAAGGCCTGGCGCAACAGCTTGATGCGTTGCGCCAGCGTGTCCTCAGACACCACGCGCTGACCCCAGGCGTCGCGCGCCAGCCGTTCCGCCGACACCAGGTCAGGGGCGTGGTCGACCAGGACTCTGAGCACGCTCAGGCTCAGCTCGGGCAAGACCGAGCGCCGCCCCTGTCCGCGCAACTCGGCGGTTGCCCAGTTCAAGTCGAAATCGCCAAGGCGGATGCGGTCGGTCATTGCGTCCAGGAGATCGCCGCCGGGCGTTTTCAGGCTGATTTCAGGTGAAATCAGGTGACCGGCCTCGCGCCGTCGGGCACTGCGGCGTCCGGCAATCACGCCTCAATGCGTGCAGGAGACATAGCATGATCCCCACCAAACACATCGCCGCAGCTGCGTGCGCCGCGGCGCTCTTCACCGGGCCCGGATCGGCCGACTTCAACTGGACCCCTCAAGACAGCGCGGCGGTGCAGGCCCGTGTTGAAGCGGGTGAGTTCGGAACCGTGACGAGTCTGCTGATTCTTCAAAATGGCGAGACGATGTTTGAAGAATATTTCGACGGCGCCGACGCCGAGACCCAGCACGATACGCGGTCCGTCACCAAGACGATCACAGGCATGCTGGTCGGCGCCGCGATCGCCGACGGCCATCTACAGTTTGACGCCCCGCTCGCGCCCTTGTTCGAGGCCGAGGCGCCGTTCGCCAATCCGGACCCGCGCAAGCTGGCGATCACGATCGAAGATCTGATCACCATGAGCGGCCCGCTGGAATGCGATGACATGACGCCTTATTCGCGGGGCAATGAGGAGCGGATGTATCTGGTGGAGGACTGGACCTCCTTCTTCTGGGACTTGCCGATCCGCGGCTATCCGTCCTGGGTGACGCCGCCGGACCAATCCTTCAACGGCCGCGTCTTCTCCTACTGCACCGCCGGCGTCCAGATTCTCGGCGAAGCCGTCGAACGCGCCGCTGGCGAGCCGCTGGCCGATTATGCGCAGCGCCGCCTGTTCGATCCGCTGGGCGTGGACCGGCCGGGATGGCGGCGCACGGGATCCGGCCGGCTGCAGCTGGGCGGCGGGCTGCGGCTGACCACGCGCGATCTCGCGGCCTTCGGCGAATTGCAGCGCCGGGGAGGAGAGGTCGACGGCGCGTCGATTCTACCCGAAAGCTGGACGGCGGCGGCGGCCGAAACATCGGTTCACACCAGCTACGCGGACGGCGTCGAATATGGCTATTTGTGGTGGCTGCGGCCCTATGAGGTCGACGGCGTGTCCTATCGATCCGTGGAGATGAGCGGCAATGGCGGCAACCGGGTCTGGGTGCTGCCCGAATTCGGCATCACGGCCGTGATGACCAAGACCGACTACAACACCCGCGGCATGCATGAAGCGAGCAACCGCTTCCTGTTTGAGGAGCTGGTGCCGCGCTTACGCGCGCCCTAGCGCACGGTGAACGGGCGGGCGGCGCAGACGGCGCCGTCACGCCCTTCGCTCAACGCATTTCCGGACCCTGCCGGCGATCGTCCCTCAATCCCGCCCGGCTGCGCCAGGCCCGCGTGCGGGCTGTGACGCCAGCGGCCAGATGCATTCGAACCGTTCGCACACCACATCAAGATCATCAGAGTATTCAAAGCCATGCTGCTCGGCTTCGAGCATGAAGAACCGGCGGTGTTCGGCAAGCCAGTATTCAAGCGAGCGATCACCCTCCCCTTCCGCATAGGCGAATTCGGCGTCCACATCACAGATCGGCGTCACATCGACCTGCGTGGTGCGGATGATGCAGGCTGGCGCGCCGCGGCCGTCGGTGATCAGGGACAGATCGCCCGGCCTGGGCCGAGTGTCCGGATCATACCAACGCGCCAGACTTGTCGTCGCACGCTTTACTCCCGCCAGCACAAGCGCCAGCAATTCATCCTTCATCGCTTCGCTGTCGCCGAAGGCGTCCATCTCTCTCAGCGCGCCCGCCTGCCCGGTGTCCCGAACGAAGCGCTCCCAAAACGCAGCCTGCGCCGGCGTCATCGGGTCCCCGACGCGCGGGCTCACCCCATCACCCTTGCATCGCTCAGCTCCTCAAGCTGATGGGCGATCAGGGCGAGGAGGAGATTCATTTGGCGCTTGGGCGGCGCGCCCTCGCCGAGGCGGATGATATTGCGGTAGAAAAAGGCCATGGCGGCGAAGCCGTTGGCCGCCTTGATCAAATCGCTGGCCGAATGGGGGCCCCAGAAGCCCTCGCCCAGCGCCAGATCCGTTTCAAACGCCGGCAGGGCGTCCATCGCGCCGGCAAGCAGCCTTGCGGGCGCGTCGGGCAGGACGCAGAGCGGACGGCCGATCCCGATCATGGCGACGCCGGCGTCCAGCGCTTCCTCCATGGCGGCCCGGGTGCGAAAGCCGCCGGTGACCATGACCGGCGTGTTCGCGGCTTTGATCACCTCTTCGGCATAGGCCATGAAATAGGCTTCGCGCGCTCGGGTGCTCTCACGGACCTCGCCGTCGAACACCGGCTCGGTTCCCTCCAGCCCCATCATGCGCGGCTGCTCATAATTGCCGCCGGAAATCTCCAAAAGGTCGACGCCCTCCTCGTCCAGCATCGCCACGACTTTCAGACAGTCTTCAAAGCTGAAGCCGCCTTTTTGGAAGTCGGACGAGTTGAGTTTCACGCTCACGGCCTTTCGGGGACCGACCGCCGCGCGGACCGCGCGGATGGTCTCGATCAGCAGACGCGCGCGATTATCCAGCGATCCGCCCCACTGATCGGTGCGCTGATTGACCAGAGGGTTGAGAAACTCGCTGATCAGATAGCCGTGGGCGGCGTGGATCTGGACGCCGTCAAAGCCGGCGTCGCAGCAGGCTTTCGCGGTGGCGGCGAAGCGGGCGATGACCTCGGCGATCTCATCGGCCTCCAGCGCGCGCGGCGTGGCGAACAGGCCGCCCGGCAGCTTGACCTGTACCGCGGAGGGGCCGACCGGTTCCGGCGCGATCGAAGCCGGACTTTGCCGGCCCGCATGGCTGATCTGAGCGATCGCGACCCCGCCGCCCGATTTGGCCGCCGCCGCAAAGGCGGACAATCCGGCGACTGCGTGCGCGCTCTGAGGACCGTCGACGACGATGTTGGCGGGACGCTCGCGATAGCGCCGGTCCACCATGATATTGCCGGTCAGGATCAGGCCGGCGCCGCCTTCCGCCCAGGTGCGATAGGCGCGCGCGATGCGCGCGCCGGCGACACCGCCGGGTTCCGCCAGGCCCTCGGTCATCGCCGCTTTGCAAAGGCGGTTGGCGATTGCAATCGAGCACGGCAGAGTGAAAGCTGATCCCAATTCAGCAGGCATTGGCGGCATCCCAGGACAATGATTGAAACGGTCAGGAAGCGGCCCGGGCTGGGCCTGAGGCGCATGTTCGCCCGGCATCTTGCGCGCCAGGCGGGTGAGAAGGTGATGGCGCCGGACAATTCCCGTCAACTGGCGCGCGCACGCATCGACAAAGGGGGCGAGCGCTCGCCGATCGCACCTGGGGTCGAGGTTGGACACACCACGCTCGCCGACCGCCCGGCCCTGCATTTCAAACCGGAGGGCGCCCGGCCCGGCGGCCTTCTATTCTTGCACGGCGGCGGCTATGTCATCGGCTCGCCGCAAAGCCATAAACCTTTCGTGTCGCAATTGGCGCACGCTTTGAAGCTGGACGCCTGGTCGCTCGACTACCGCCTGGCGCCGGAGGATGTCTGCCCGGCCGCCATAGAAGACGGCAGCGATGCGCTGAAGGTGCTCCGTGAACAGATCGATGGCCCGCTCATTGTGTCAGGCGACAGCGCGGGCGGCGGCCTCACCCTCGCGAGCGTGGTTCGGCACCGCGACGCCGGACGCGCCATGCCGGACGGGCTTTATCTTATTTCTCCGTGGACAGACTTATCTGGATCAGGCGACAGCGCCGCCGCCAAGGCGCACGCCGATCCCATGTTGAAACCGCACTATCTCGCCCAGGGCGCCGCGCTCTATCTGGACGGACGCGCCCCGCAGGACCCGGAGGCGTCGCCGCTTTTCGCCGACCTGTCCGGGCTTCCGCCGACGCTCATTCAGGTGGGTGAAGACGAAATCCTGCTCGATGATTCCACCCGCCTCGCCGACAAGCTCAAGGCCGCCGGCGTTGATGTGACCTGTGAGGTCTGGCAAGCGATGTGGCATGACTTTCAGCTGTTTGCGCCGCTCCTGCCGGAGGGCGCGGACGCCGTTGGTCACGTGAGGCGCTGGGCCGAGACGGCCGTTTTCTAGACGTCGGCCACCCAGTTTTCGCGGTCATCGCGCCTGAGCGTCATTGCAAATGCGGTCGCCAGGCCGGACCAGTTATTGGTGATCACCCCGTCTTCGGTCTTGTACCAGCTCGGACAATCCTCGGCCCAGACGGTGCGCTGGAGACGGGCCTGGAGCACGTCGTTGAAGGCGGCTTCAGCTTCCGGCGCCACCGAAAGCGCCTTGAGATCCGCCTTCAACAGCCAGTTAATCTGTCTACTGACATATTCGGTTTGGCGCTCCAGCATGAAGATGATGGAGTTGTGGCCCAGATTTGTGTTCGGCCCGTAGAGCATGAAGAGATTGGCGAAGCCGCTCACCGCCACGCCGCGATAGGCGCGCGGGTTCGCCCCCCAGGCGTCCTTGAGCGTGCGCCCATCGCCATTCTCCACCTGCAGGGTCGGCAGGAAGTCGGTGGTCTGAAACCCGGTGGCGAAGACGAGGATATCCGCCTCGATCTCCTCGCCAGAGCTGGTCATGAGGGTGTTCCCAGCAACCTTGACCAGTCGATCGGAAACCAGCCGGACATCGCCGCGCTGCATGAGCTGGAGATAGTCATTGGACAAAAGGATGCGTTTGCAGCCCGGCGCATAGTCCGGCGTCAGTTGAGCGCGCAGCTTCTCATCCTTAACCGCCTTGCGGATCAGGGTTTTCAGCCGCCAATGGGTGTAGGCGCTCGCCAATGAGCGCGACACGAAGGCGGGATAGCGCAGCTCATGGATGAGATAGCTGAGGGTGCGGTAGAGCCGATGCCAGCCCGGGATGTGGCGGAAAGCCCATCTCTCTATCCGCAAAAACGCCCGGTCCGGCTTGGGGATCACCCAGTTAGGAGTCCTGGCCAGAACAGTGAGGTGCTCTGACTCTGCGGTTAGCTTGGGCAGGAGCTGAACCGCGCTCGCCGCATTGCCGATCACCGCCACGCGCTTGCCGGAGAATTTGATGCCGTCGTCCCAGTCTGCGCTGTGCAGCACCGGGCCGTTGAATGTCTCGAGTCCGTCGACATCCGGCGTGAAGGGCTCGGAGAGTTGCCCGACGGCGCTGATCACCGCCCGGGCCATGAGCTCAGCGCCGTCGGCGAAGCGCACACGCCAGCGCCCCGTCTCGGCGACGAACTGCATCGCCTCGACCGTGCGCGCGAACGCCAGATGCTCGCGCAGCCCGAAGGCGTCGGCGGCGCGTTCCAGATAGGCGAGGATTTCGGACTGGGGCGAGAATTTCCGGCTCCAGTCCGGATTCAAAAAGAAGGAGTAGGAATAAAGATGGCTCGGCACGTCGCACGCGGCGCCGGGATAGTGGTTGGCGCGCCAGACCCCGCCCACGCCATCGGCGCGATCAACGATGGCGAATGCGGACAGGCCCGCCTGCTTGAGCTGGCGGCCCATGGCGAGGCCGGCGAAGCCGGCCCCGATGATCAGGACGTCAAGCGCGGGCGGAAGCGCCGCCTCAACGCTCGTCGCTGGCATACATCTCGTCCACGATCGCCTTGTTGCGGTCGATCACCACATTGCGGCGCACCTTCAAGGTGGGCGTCAGCTCGCCCGCGTCCACGCTGAGCGGCGTGCCCAGAACCCGGAATTTGCGGATATTCTCCACCCGCGCATAGCGCGCATTGACCGCGTCCACAGTCGCCTGGAGCGCGTCGGCGACGGCTTGCGATCCGGCGGCGTCCTCGACGCTCAGCCCATGCTTTTCGGCGAACGCCGCCAGCGCATCAGGCGACAGGGTGAGCAAGGCGGTCAGATAGGGCCGCGCATCGCCGACCACGACGGCATGCTCGACCAGCTCGCCATTCATCAGATCGGTTTCGATATTGGCCGGCGTGATATTCTTGCCGCCCGAGGTGATGATGATGTCCTTGATGCGGCCGGTGATGAAGACGAAGCCGTCCTCGTCAATCTTCACGATGTCGCCGGTCTTCATCCAGCCGTCCCGGGTGAATGTGTTGGCGGTCGCTTCGTTGTTTTTCATATAGCCGACGAAGACATTCGGGCCCTTCACCTGAAGCTCGCCGTCTTCGGAGACGCGCGCCTCCATATGCGGGATCATCCGCCCGACCGAGCCGAAACGCACGCTGCCGGGCCGGCTGAAGGCGGTCGGGGCGCTGGTCTCGGACTGGCCATAGCCTTCATAAACGATGAGATCGAGGCTCGCGAAAAAGCGCAGCACGTCCGGCGAGATCGGCGCCGCGCCGGAGATCAGCATGCGGGCTTCATCCAGCCCCAGAGCCGCCTTGACCTTTTTCAGCGCCAAGGTGTCGGCCAGCGACTTTTGAAGGCTCAGGAACGCGCCCGGATCGCGCCCTTCGACGACCGCCTCATTATAGGCGCCGGCGGTCTTCATCGCCCAGGCGATGATTTTCGCGCGCGCGCCGGTCGCTTCGCCAATCCGGGCGCGCAGCGTTTCGTGCATCTTCTCCCAGACCCGCGGCACGCCGAAAAAGACGGCGGGCCGCACGCTCTGCAAGTCTTCGCCCAGCTGCTCCATGGAGCGGGCGAAATGCAGGATCGAGCCGGATTTGATGTGGTTGTGCACGCTTTGCTGCTGCTCGGCGATATGCGCGATCGGCAGATAGGACAGGCCCCGGTCGCCGTCCTTGTTTTCGAACATGTGGCTGAGCATGGCCGAGGACCAGGAGATGTTGCCATGGCTCAGCATCACCGCCTTGGGCGGACCGGTGGTGCCGGAGGTGTAGATCAGCGAGCCGATGGTTTCCTCGCCGATCGCCCTGAGCCGGTCGGAAACCGCATCGTCGTGGTCTTCAACGCCCAACGCCAGGAATTGGCCCCAGGACAAGACGTCAGGATGATCGCCCGCCGGACCGTCCATGACGATGATGTGCTCAAGACTGGGGCACTCGCCGCGCAACGCCAGCGCCTGCTCGACATGCTCGGCGGTCTCCACCAGAAAGACCGGGCTTTCGGAGTGCTGAAGGATGTAGGCGATCTCCGGCGGCGCGCTGGTCCAATAGACCCCTGCAGGCCGGCCGCCCGCCATCATCGCCGCGATCGCCATGGTGGTCCATTCGGGACGGTTGAAGCCGAGGATGGCGACCGTATCGTCCGGCGCCACGCCCAGCGCGATCAGCGCGCGGGCCGCCTTGCGGGTCTGGTCGGCATATTCCGCCCAGCTGGTGGGAACCCATCCCGCGCCATTATGGGTGCAATAGGCCGGCCTTTCGCCGTCGGCCCGGCCCCGCTCCAACAGCCGGGCGGGCGTTGACGGATAGAGCTCGTCTTCGCCAACCCTTGGCAGCTCGCTTGCACGCGCCTCCATGCGTGTCCTCCCCTCAGTGTAATCCCATGAGTTCGCGCGCTTCTTGAGGGCACGCCACGTCGCGGCCCGCATTGCGCGCGCAGCGCGCCAGCGCCTCGATGAGCGCGCCATTGCCCGGGGCGCGGTCGCCGTCCGGGAGATAGAATGTGTCCTCCAGACCGGTGCGCAGCATGCCGCCCAGCTCCGCCGTGCGCTGATGCACCGGCCAGATTTCGGCCCGGCCGATCAGCGTGGTCTGCCAGGGATCGCCCTCGCGCTTATAGCGCAGCAAAAGCTCGAGCAGGTCCGCGTCGACCGGCATGCCCGAAGCGACGCCCATCACGAAATTATAATGGGCCGCCGGCGCCATGCCGTTCTCGATATACATATTCACGCAGCGCACGATGCCGACATCGAAGCATTCAAATTCAGGATGGGCGCCGACTTCATTCATGGCGTCGACCATGGCCTGAACCTTCTCGACCGGATTGTCGAACATCATCGGCGGCCAGGCCCAGGACCCGTCGCGTTTCAGCTTAAGATAGTTCAGCGAGCCGGCGTTGCACGCCGCGATCTCCGGCTTGACCCGCTTCACGCAGGCGACGGGGCCGGACACGTCCGGGCCGACAATGCCGGTGGTGGAGTTGATGATCACGCCCGGGCAAGCATCGCGGATGGCCTCGACAATGGCGCCGGCCACGTCCGGATCCCAGCTGGGAAATCCGCCATGGTCGGGCTCCTGCATGCGGTAGTGCACATGCATCACGCTGGCGCCGGCGTCAAAGGCCTCGCGTGCGCTCGCCGCCATCTCCTCCGGCGTCACCGGCACGGGATGGGTCTTCGGATTGGTCAGCACGCCATTGAGCGCGCAGGTGAGTACGGCCTTCGTCATCGCTCTAATCCTGAGACTGCAAATCAAGTTCAATCAAGACAAATCCGCCGGACGCCTGCTCGCCTTGCGCAGCATGCACTGCAGCAACAACGCCGTCGGCCTGCGCGGTCAGGCGCATCTCCATCTTCATGGCCTCCATCACGGCGACCACGTCGCCGGCGGAAACCGCGTCGCCAGGCGCGACATTGATCGCGACGACCGCGCCGGAGACGGGCGCGATGATGGTCGAGGGATCGGCTGCGTCCACATCGCTCCAGGGCGACGCTTCAGCGACGAAGACCATGCGATCGCCCAGCGCGATGTGACGGCCGCCTTCGTCGTCCAGACGGACCAGGCGCGCCTGCCTTCCTTCGCCGTTCAGCGTGTAGGACGTCCGGCTGTGACCGGCCTCGTCGAAGACGATCTCTAACGGCGCCTCGCCGTCCAGGATGCGGACGCCGCCGCCGCGCAGCTGCTCCACCGCGATGCTTTGCGGCTTGCCGTCCACCAGCAGATCCAGGGTGATGTGGCGCACGGACGGGGAGCGGTGGACCTCGTCATAGGTCGCGGTGGCGTCCGCCGCCGCCAGCGCGATCGCCTCAAAGGGCGGCTCGGCGGGCGCGAAGGGGCCTGAGCCAGCCTCCGACCAGATATCAAGATCGGCTGTGCGCACTTCGCCCGCCGCGAAGACCGGGTCGTCGAGCAGCCGGATCAAGAAATCGCGATTGGTGCGGACACCGAGCAGCGGCGCGTCGATCATGTGCGCGCGCAGCGCGGCGATCGCCTCACCGCGCGACGGCGCGTGGGCGATCAGCTTTGCGACCATGGCGTCATAATCCGTGCCGACGACGCTGAACTGATCGACGCCGCTATCAACCCGCACGCCGCCGGCGACGCCGTGGGGATTGTACGCCAGGACCCGGCCGGACTGGGGGGCGAACGCGTTGAAGGGGTCTTCCGCGTAGAGCCGCAGCTCAATGCTGTGGCCCTCAAGGGTCACCTCATCTTGCGCCATCGGCAGCGGCTCGCCTGACGCGATCGCGAACTGCCACTGAACCAGATTGGTCCCGGTGATTTCCTCGGTGACCGGATGCTCCACCTGGAGCCGGGTGTTCATTTCCAGGAAATAGTATTCGCCCGCATCGTCGAGCAGGAATTCGACCGTGCCGGCGCCGACATAGTCGACCGCTCTGGCCGCGGCGACCGCATCCGCACCCATGCGCGCGCGCAGGGCCTCGTCCACGGCCGGCGAGGGCGCTTCCTCGATCACTTTTTGACGGCGGCGTTGCGCGGAGCAATCGCGTTCTCCCAGGTGGATCACGTTTCCGCGGCTGTCGGCGAAGACCTGGATCTCCACATGGCGGCCGCGCTCGACAAAGCGCTCCAGCAAAACCGCGTCATCGCCAAAGGCGGACCGGGCTTCTCGGCGCGCAGACGCCAGCGCGTCGTCGAATTCGCCCGCCTCACGCACGATGCGCATGCCGCGGCCGCCCCCGCCGGCGACGGCCTTGATCAGCAGCGGATAGCCGACCTGGTCAGCCTCGGCCTTCAGGTTCGCGTCGGACTGATCTTCGCCTTGCCATCCCGGCAGGGCGGGCACCCCGGCCTCGATCATCAGCGCCTTGGCGCGCGCCTTGTCGCCCATGGCTTCAATCGCCTCCGGCGGCGGACCGATCCACACCAGCCCGGCCTGGATGACGGCGCGGGCGAATGCGGCGTTTTCCGACAGGAAGCCATAGCCGGGATGGATCGCTTCAGCGCCGGTCTCGCGTGCAGCGTCCAGGATCGCGTCGATATTCAAATAGCTCTGCGCCGCCGGCGCCGGACCGATCCACACCGCCTGATCCGCTTCGCGGACATGCAAGGCGGTTTCGTCAGCGTCGGAATAGACTGCGATGGCGCGCATCCCGCCGGCGCGGGCTTCCTTCAGCACCCGCACAGCGATCTCGCCGCGATTGGCGACCAGGACGGAGGCGAAACCGCCGGTCAGCATCACGCCCTCCCCTCAATGCGAACGCGAAAAATGTCTCCCCCGGCTTGCGGAGGGCGCGTCCTGAAGCGACGAGGGGGGCATTGCGGCGTTGCAAAGCCCCCTCCGCCCGTTTCACGGACGCCTCGCCTGCAAGCGGGGGAGGCCACCGGTGTCACCACAGGCCTCATTCGCTCACCGCCCACTTGGCGGGGCGTTTTTCGATGAAGGCGGTCATGCCTTCCGCACCCTCGTCGCTGCGTACGGCGGCCGTGAAGACCTCGGCGGCATGACCGATCAGGTCCGCCGGCTCGGCGTTGCGGCCCTTGCGCAAGAGGCGCTTGGTGGCGGCCACCGCGTTCGGCGCGCATTTTCGGATGTCCTGCATGACCTGGATGAGGCGGGCCTCCGTCTCCTGCACCCCGTCACAGAGGAAATGCACCAGACCGATCTCCAGCGCCTCCTGCGCCGTCACCTCGCCGCCGGTGACCGACAGGCGCTTGGCTTGGGAATAGCCGAGCCGTTCCAGCAGGAAGGGCTCGATCTGCGCCGGCACGAGGCCCAAACTGGTCTCCGGCAGGCGGAAGACGGCGGTCTCCCGCGCAATGGTCGCGTCGGCCACGCAGGCCAGGCCGAAGCCGCCGCCCATCACCGCGCCTTCCACCACCGCCACGATGGGCAGATCGGACGCGCCGTAGATCGCGCACATCTGTCCAAAGCGGGTGGACACCTCGATGATCGGATCGGTTTCGCCGCCGCCGGGCGGCGGCGCGCTCATATCCTTGATGTCCCCGCCCGAGCAGAAATGCCCGCCCGCGCCTTGAAGCACCACCATGCGCGCGCCGGTTTGCTGCGCCTCGTCAAGCGCGGCGATGAGCTCGCGCACCATCTCCAGCGACATGGCGTTGCGGCTTTGCGGACGATTGAGCGTGACGAAGGCCGCGCCGTCGCGGCGCTCGAAGAGCAGGGTGGCGAAGTCCGTCATCTCAGGCATTGCCCGCCGGCGCGGACGGCTTGCGTTTGGGCAAAGTGCCTTCCAGCTTGGCGATGATGCCGAGCATGATCTCATCGGCGCCGCCGCCGATGGAGACCAGACGTCCGTCGCGGTAGGCCCGGCTGATCGGATTGTCCGCCGTATATCCCATGCCGCCCCAGTATTGCAGGCAGCTGTCCGCGATCTCGCGCGCCAGGCGGCCGGTCTTCAGCTTGGCCATGGAGGCCAGCTTGGTGACGTCCTTGCCCTCGTTGAATTCCTCCACGCAGCGATAGACCAGCGAGCGCAAGAGCTCGACCTCGGTGCGAAGCTCGGCGAGGCGGTAGTGAATGACCTGGTTGTCGAGCAGGGACTGGCCGAACGCCTTGCGCTCGCGCGTATAGTCGATGGTCAGGTCGATCTGCCTGTCGAAACTCTTCAGCGAAGAGGCGGCGCCATAAATGCGCTCCTCCTGGAATTGCAGCATCTGGTATATGAAGCCCGCGCCTTCATCGCCGATCAGATTGCGCTTGGGCACCCGGACCTCGTCGAAAAAGATCAACGCGGTGTCGGAGGAATGCATGCCGATCTTGTCGATCTTCTGCCGTTCAATGCCCGGCGCATCCATGGGCACCATGATCAGCGATTTGTTCTCATGCGCCTTGCCTTCGGACGTGTTCGCAAGCAGGCAGCACCAGTCCGCTTTCAGGCCATTGGTGATCCACATCTTCTGACCGGAGATGACATAATCCTCGCCATCGGACTTCGCCGTGGTTTTCACCGCCGCGACATCCGATCCGCCGCCCGGCTCGGACACGCCCAGGCAGCCGACCACGTCGCCGGCGATCGCCGGGGCGAGGAATTCGTGACGCAACGCGTCAGACCCGAAGCGCGCGAGCGCCGGCGTGCACATATCGGTATGAACCCCGATCGCCATGGGCACGCCGCCGCAATTGATCAGGCCCAGCTCCTCGGCCAGCACCAGGGAGTAGGACATGTCCAGGCCGGCGCCGCCGAACTCCTCCGGCCAGCGCAGCCCGAGAAGACCCAGATCGCCCATCTTCTTGAAGACCTCATGGGAGGGAAATTCGCCGGCGGCTTCCCACTCCTCCACATGGGGGTTGATCTCGTTGGCGACGAATTTGGCGACCGTGTCGCGGAGCTGGTCGTGTTGTTCGGTGAACTGCATGGCGGGTCTCCTGGTCGGGCGGGCGCTAGAACCGCGCCACCCCGAATGTGTTGGGGTTGAGCTGACGGGCCTCGCCCTCAGCGCAGATGGTCAAAGCTTCAATGAGCACGGCGCGGGTGTCGCGCGGATCAATGACGCCGTCGTCCCACAGCCGGGCGGACGCGAAGAGCGGCTGGGACTGATCATCCAGCGTCGCCGTGATCATCGCCGTCATGTCGCTGAGCGCTTTTTCGTCGGTCTCAATCCCCGCGCGGGCGTTTTTGCCCCGCGTGACGATCTCCATCACCTTGGCCGCCTGGGCGCCGCCCATCACTGCGGTGCGCGCGGTCGGCCAGGCGAATATGAAGCGCGGGTCAAAGCCGCGCCCGCACATGCCGTAATTGCCCGCGCCGAAGCTGCCGCCGAGGACGATGGTGATCTTCGGCGCGCGCGCATTGGCGACCGCCTGGATCATTTTCGAGCCATGCTTGACCGCTCCGGCGCGCTCGGCCTCGGATCCGACCATGTAGCCGGTGGTGTTCTGCAAAAAGACGATCGGCGTTCTGGACTGGTCGCAGAGTTGAATGAACTGACCCGCCTTGGCGGAGCCGTCCGGCTGGATCGGGCCGTTATTGCCGATGATCCCGACGATCTGAGACCCGATGCGGGCATGGCCGCACACGGTCTCGGCGCCGAAGCGCGCCTTGAACTCCAGAAAGTCGGACTCGTCGACGAGGCGCGCGATCACCTCGCGCACGTCATAGGGCGTCCTGTCGTCGGCGGGTACGACGCCCATAAGCTCTTCCGCGTCATACCTGGGCGCTGCGCCGTCATAAGGCGCGGTCGCTTCATCCCAGTTCAGCTTGTCCATGATCTCGCGGGCATAGGCCAAAGCCTGCGCGTCGTTTTCGGCGACATATTCGCCAAGGCCGGTCACCTCGCCATGCAGATCGGCGCCGCCCAGGCTTTCGTCATCGGCGTCTTCACCGATGGCGGCCTTCACCAAGGGCGGTCCGGCCAGAAAGATTTTCGACTTCTCGCGGACCAGGACGACATAATCGCTCATGCCCGGCAGATAGGCGCCGCCGGCGGTCGATGAGCCGTGCACGACGGCGATCTGCGGAATCCCCGCCGCGGACAGGCGCGCCTGATTGGCGAAGCTGCGTCCGCCATCCACAAAGATCTCGGACTGATACAGGAGATTCGCGCCCCCTGACTCCACCAGGTGGATCATGGGCAGCTTGTTGACGAGCGCGATCTCCTGGGCGCGCAATGATTTTTTCAGCCCCATGGGCGCGACCGTGCCGCCTTTGATGGCGCTGTCGCTGGCGGCGACGACGCAGCGTTTGCCGCTGACCACGCCGACGCCCACGACCGCGCCGCCGCCGGAGGCGCCGCGCCCGCCGTCATCGTCATGCATCTTCCAGCCCGCAAGCGGCGCGATCTCCACAAAGGGTTGGTCGCGGTCGACCAGGCGCGCCACCCGTTCGCGGGGCAAGAGCTGGCCGCGCTCTTCAAAGCGGGATTTCTTGGCCGCGGAATTGCCCCGCACTTGGGCTTCGGCCGCGTGGATTTCGGCGAGCTTGTCCGCCATCGCGGCGGCGGCGGCTTTAAACGCGTCCGAGGCCGGGTTGAGGCGGGAGGTCAATTCAGGCATCGCCGCCGCCTCCGCGCAACACCTCCGGTTCGACCGCGCGGTGAAAGCCGTTGAATATCTCGGACTTGTCGTGGTCTTCCAGCGGCCAGTGACGTCCGCCGAGCGGGGCGCCGCCGTCGACCTGCAACTGAACGCCGGTGATGAAGGCGGCGGCGGGCGATAGGAGGAAGGTCACGGCCGCGGACACTTCCGCTTCCGAGCCCAGACGCTGCGCCGGCAAATGCTGTTTGAGATAGGGGATCATCGCGCGCGCCGAGCCGCCATAGGTGTCCATGCCCGAGCTGGCGATCCAGCCGGGCGATACGGCGTTCACCCGCACGCCATGTTTGCCCCATTCAAAGGCCGCGGTCTGGGTGAGGTTCGCCATGCCCGCGCGCGCGGCGCCGGAATGCGCCATGCCCGGCATGCCGCGATGCATGTCCGCGGTGATGTTCACGATCGCCCCGCCATGCGCCTTCATCGACGCGTTGAAGACGGTGCGCATCATCTGCCAGCCGCCCGTCAGATTGGTCGCGATCACCGCATCCCAGCCCTTTTTGGAGATATCGGCGACCTCTGCGGGAAATTGTCCGCCGGCATTGTTCACCAGCCCATGGATGCGGCCGTGGCGTTCGACCATCGCGGCGACCCCGTCGAACACCGCCGCGTCGTCACGGATGTCGAAGCTGGCGGTGTCGGCCCGGCCGCCGTCTTCGGTGATTTCCGCAGCGACGGCGTCCAGCTTGTCCGCCTTGCGGCCGACCAGGATCACCAGTGCGCCCAGCGACGCCAATTCATGACCAATGCACCGGCCGATGCCGGATCCGCCGCCCGTGACCACGATCACCCGTCCATGGAACAGGCCGGGTCGAAACACGCTGTCATAGCGAGCGGTCGCCAAGTCTGTCATGGATGATCCCGTCTCCTCCCTGACCGGCCCGGCGCTTAGAGCGCTCTGATCTGTCCGGCCACGCCGCCACCCTCCCCTACGCTGACGTATACGTCAAGCAACTCTTGTTAACGAGAGAAAGTTGCGCTTATCTGAGGGCGGGGAAGGAATCTGACCATGGCCGACGGCGCGACAGCCCGGGACGAAATCTACGGCATCGCCGAGCTGGCCGAGCGTCATGGCGTGACCCAGCGCACCATTCGCTTCTATGAAGACAAGGGCCTGATGAGTCCACGCCGGGTGGGCGGCCAACGGGTCTATACCGAGTTTGATTCCAAGCGCTTGGGGCTGATCCTGCGCGCCAAGGCGATCGGCACGAAGCTGGCCGACATCAAAACCTTTCTTGAGCTCTATGGCCGCGAAGGTGAAGGCCGGATCCAGCAGCTGGAATTCGTCATCGACATGACGGCCAAGGAGATCGCCAAGCTGGAATCCAAGCGCGACCAGATTGACGCCACGCTGGAGGAATTGCGCCTGATCCATGAAGGCTCCAAGGCGCGGCTCGCGAAGCGGCGCGTTTAGCCGCAGCTGGTGGAAATCCGACCGGACCGCCACAACTCCGCCACATCCGCTGACCAGCTTTCACGTTGGAGGATCATGGGCCGCGGCTCCCGCGGCGCTGGGAGGATGCGTGAGATTCGGTCTGATTGCAGGGCTCGGCGCAGCCTTCCTTGCGCTCGGCGGGTGTTCGCAGGACACCGCCGCCGGAGCACGCGACGCGGCGACGGTCACCACCGTCTCCATGGAGCCGGCGGCCGTCATGGAACGCTGGGAGAGCGAACTCGGCGGCCGGTATCGCGCCGCCGCGGCGCTGGAGGAAGCCGAGTTCGTCGAAGCCTGGGACGCGGATCTGGCCTTCTGGCAGGCCGAGCTGGAAGTGACCGGCGCCGGTCCGGTCGATTTTGAACGCACCCGCTATGAATGGGCGTTCGGACGGATGCTCTATCCGGTCCTGCACGCCCGCCTGACCGGTCAGCCGCGCGAACAGCCGAGCGAGGGCTATCACGCCTATCTCGACAAGATCGAGCTGGAGCGCCCGGACCTCCTGGAGCTTGAGGAATACACCGGCTTCATCGAAACAATGGCGGAGATGAGCGCAGACGAGATCTTCGAGGCGCCGGATTTCGAAGGCGCGCTCGGCGCGCTCTATCTCGACGCGCGGCTGGCGGCCGCCGAACAGTTCGAAAATGACGCGGTGCGCTGTCATTTGCAGGCCGGCGTATTTGATTACTGGCTCGAGTCCTTTGACGGCCAGGGCGCCCAGACTCAGCTGCAGGCCTTCGCCCAGGACTGCCCGGGCGAGCGGACCGCGGCGATCCTCGCCGCCTTCGCCGAGGAATACTCAATGCAGCAAGGCCGACGCGTTGAAGTCTACAAGACCGTCGAGGGTTATGGCCTTGAGATGCATATATTCCACCCGGACGATCACAGCGCCGAAGACGCGCGTCCGGCGGCGCTTCACTTCCATGGCGGAGGCTGGTTTTTCGGCAATTGGACCTGGTGCGGCCCCTGCCGCTTCTTCAAGGAGCGCGGCCATGTGGTGATCCAGGTGGAGTATCGAGTCCGCGGCCGGTTCCGCACGCGGGCCGGCGACAGTCTGGAGGATGTCGGCGACGCCGTCGCCTGGGTGCGCGCCAACGCCGACCGGCTTGGCGTCGATCCGGACCGCATCGCCGCCATCGGCTTCTCCGCCGGCGGGCATTTGTCGATGACCTCGGGGGCTTTGCAGGCGCCGGGCGATCCCCGGCGGCCGGACCTTGTCGCCGCCTTCTCCGGCTGCGCCGCCATGGACGACACCGATTACACGATCCGGATGGCCGGCGGCATGGAGGAAGCCGTGCGCCTGTCGCCTGTGCGGCTGGACGCTCCCAGCTCTCCGCCGATCTTCTTCGCCAATGCGCGCCGCGACACGGATTGTGATTTCGCGACCGTCGCTCAATACGCCGCCAATCTAGAAGCCAACGGCAACACCGTCCGGCTTCACGATGGCGGCGAGCGCGGGCATTTCTTCATGCGCGACCCTGAGGCGGCCGCCGCGGTGCACGCGGATCTTTACGCCTTTCTGGACGCCCAGGGCTGGTGAGCGGCGGCGCGGCGCGATCCTAGATCAGCGCGCGCGAAGCCTCCGCGGCTTCACGGGCGCCCGCCTCGCTGTCGCGCGCCCGGTCGGCGACGCTCTTAAGCTCGTCATCAAGGCGGGAGACCGACCCCGCCGCCTCCTGAAGATTCCGGGAGATCGAGCTGGTGACCTGCGACTGCTCGGTGACCGCGGCGGCGATAGAGGAGGAGATGTCGTTCACCCGGTTGATGACATCGGCGACCTCCGCCATCGCAGACACCGCCTCGGTGCTCGCCGCCTGCATGGAGGAGATCTGCTCGCCGATCTCCCCGGTCGCCTTGGCCGTCTGACTGGCCAGCGTCTTAACTTCGCTGGCGACCACGGCGAAGCCCTTGCCGGCTTCGCCCGCCCGGGCCGCCTCTATGGTCGCGTTGAGCGCCAGAAGATTGGTCTGATCGGCGATCGAGCTGATCAGCTCGACCACCTCGCCGATCTTCTGCGCGGCGCCGGCCAGCCCGTCGACGACCTCGCGGGTCGCGGCGGTGTGGTTGGCGGCCTCCGATGACACGCCGCGGGCGGTCTCGACCTGACCGCTGATTTCGCGAATGGACGCGTCCAGCTCTTCCGCACCCGTGGCGACGGCCTGCACATTGCCGGTCACGCCCTTTGAGGCGTCGGCCGCTTCGCCCGCCTTGGCGCTCGCCTCGGAAATGGCTGATGCGATGGCCTGCAGGCGGGTGTTCAGGTTCGCCTGCGCCGCCTCGCGGCGCTCGCGCCCCTGGATTTCATCGGTGATGTCGACGGCGTATTTCACCACGCGCACGACCTGACCTTCATGATTGGTCATCGGCGAATAGATGGCGCGGATCCAGAGCGGCGCGCCTGATTTGCGGACCCGCTTATACTCGCCCGTGAAAAACTCGCCGCCCGCCAGCCGGCTCCAGAAGGCTTTGTATTCGGCGCTCTTTGCAAATTCGGGCTCGCAGAACATGCGGTGGTGACGGCCGATGATGTCCTCGGCCGCATATTCTGCGGCGGCGAGGAAGTTGGCGTTCGCCTGCAGGATCTCGCCCTCCGGGGTGAATTCGATCACCGCGAACGCCCGGTCGGACGCCAGCAGCCGCGCCTTCAGGAGCGCTTCCTCCGCGACTTCCCGCGTGACGTCGACGGCATGCTTGACGATCTTCTCGACCTGGCCGGCGCGATTGGTGACCGGGGTGTAGCTGGCGCGGATCCACAAATCCTCGCCGGACTTCTTGACGCGCCGGCACTGCGCCGACTGGAACTCGCCTTTGGCCAGCGACGTCCAGAAGGCGGCGTAGGCGTCGCTGTCGCGGTCTTCGGCCGGCATGAAGATGCGGTGATGGCGGCCCTTGATCTCGTCAAGGCGGTATCCGGTGGCCGCGAGGAAATTCGCATTGGCCGTCCGGATCGAACCGTCCGGATCAAATTCGATCACCGCATGATGGCGCGCCAGCGAGTCGACCAAGCGCCCGTCGGCGCCTTCGTGAAATCCAAGCATGTATGAGCCTCAGGCAACAAAAAACGCAACAGAAACGCGCCTAAGGAGCCCGGGTAAGGTTAACCTCTGATGACCCTAAAAACCGCAAAAAAAATACGCCTAGCAGGACGCGAGCGCGTTCGCGCAAAGATTTCAATCGATCAGCAAGACTTATCCGGACGCGCACGCTGAACGCGTTTCGGCGATCTTGATGGCGCTGCGAATGGCCTCATCGATCGTCATCTCGGTCGTGTCGAGCGCGATCGCGTCTTCGGCGCAAATCATCGGGGCGTCCGCGCGCGCCGCGTCGCGCGCATCGCGCTGGCGCAACTGACCCAGAATGTCGTCATAGCGCCACTGCTCGCCCCGGCTGGTCAGCTCGGCGTGCCGGCGCCAGGCCCGCGCCTCCTCGCTCGCGGTGACGAAGAGCTTCACGTCCGCATCCGGGGCGATGACCGTGCCGATATCGCGCCCGTCCAGAACCGCGCCGCCGGGTTGGTGGGCGAAATTGCGCTGAAGCTCCAGAAGAGCGGCGCGCACGCCGGGGTGCGCGCTGACGACGCTGGCGGCTGACCCGGCGCCGGCGGTGCGGATCTTGGCTTCGTCAATCGCTGCGGCGTCAAGGCCCCGGGCCGCGGCTTCAGCCGCAGCGGCGTCTTCCGGCGGGATGCCGGCCTCCAGCATGGCGACGGCGACGCCGCGATACAGCGTTCCCGTGTCCAGATGCGGCAGGCCGAAGCGGGCGGCGAGCGCCCGGGCGATCGTGCCTTTACCGGAGGCGAGCGGGCCGTCGACGGCGATGATCATGGCGGCGCTTAGCCGTCGACCTTCGCCATCTCTTCATCCGAGATGTCGAAATTGCTGAAGACCTGGCTGACATCATCGAGGTCCTCCAGCGCTTCAAGAAGCTTGAGCACGGTGGAGACCTTGTCGCCTTCCACGGAGATGAGGTTTTGGGGTTTCCAGATGATGTTGGCCGCCTTGGCCTCGCCGAACTGCTCCTGCAGCGCGGAGGAGACCTCCGCGAGATCTTCGCGCGCGCAGTAGATCACATGCTCCGGCGCCGGCTCGTCGTCATCGTCGACCAGGTCTTCCCGGGCCACGTCCTCGGCGCCGGCCTCGATCGCCGCCTCGAACACGGTCTCCTCATCGGCGACCGAAACCGGGAAGCGGATCTCGCCGACCTGGTCGAACATGAAGCTGACCGACCCCGTCTCGCCGAGATTGCCGCCATTCTTGGAAAAGGCGGTGCGCACCTCGGCGGCGGCGCGGTTCTTATTGTCGGTGGAGGCCTCCACGATCAGGCCGATGCCGGCCGGGCCGAAACCCTCATAGCGGATCTCGAAATACTCTTCGACATCACCGCCGGCGGCCTTTTTGATGGCGCGCTCGATATTGTCCTTGGGCATGGACTGGCCTTTGGCGTTCGACACCGCCAAGCGCAGCCGCGGATTCATGTCCGGATCGGGTCCGCCCATCTTCACCGCGACCATGATCTCCTTGGACAAGCGCGAGAACAGCTTTGCGCGCGCCTTATCCTGGCGTCCCTTGCGGTGCTGGATATTCGCCCATTTTGAGTGGCCGGCCATGGCGTGAAGCCTCCCGTGTGACGTGAGCGGATTGACCGCTTCGGACCCGATTAGAAGGCGGGCCTTCTAACAAAGGAATGGGCCAAGGGCAAAGCCCGCCACTGAAGCGCTTTGCGCTCAGGGGTCCGCCATGGCATGAGAGCCCCGAATAAGCGCCAGGACTCACCTCCATGACCGTCATCGCCGTCATTCCCGCCCGCTACGGGTCGACCCGATTTCCCGGCAAGCCTTTGCATGCGATCGCCGGCGTGCCCATGGTCGAGCGCGTGCACCGGCTCGCCGCTGCGGCGCCGTCCGTCGAGCGCGTCCTGGTCGCCACCGATGACGATCGGATCGTCCGGGCCGTTCAAGCCTTTGGCGGCGAGGCGATTTTAACGCCGGCCGCTTGCCGCAACGGGACCGAGCGCGCCTTTGAAGCGGTGAAGGATTTCGCGGCCGAGGACGACGTCATCGTCAATCTGCAAGGCGACGCGCCCTTAACCCCGCCCTGGGTCATCGACGCGGCGGCCGCGGCGATGGCTGACGACCCTGAACTGCCGCTCGCCACGCCGGCCGTGGCTTTGAGCGAAGACGCCTACGCCAAGCTCGCCTCCGCCAAGGCCGCCGGCGAGGTCGGCGGGACCACCGTCGTTTTCGACAAGCATTTGAACGCCCTTTATTTCTCCAAGGCCGTGATCCCCTATCGTCGGGAAGACGCCGGCGTCGCCGTACACAAGCATATCGGGCTGTACGCCTACCGGTTCGCCACTCTGAAGACGCTGGTCGCGCTCGAGCCCAGCCCGTTGGAGCGAACCGAAAGCCTGGAGCAATTGCGCGCGTTGGAGAACGGCATCCCGATCCGCATCGTGCTGACCGACTATCGCGGCCGCACGCCCTGGAGCGTCGACAGCCCGCGCGACGCCCGGATCGCCGCGGACATCATCGAACGCGAAGGGGAGATTGTTTAAACAATGCTGCTCATCCTCGCCCGTCACGGCAATACTTTCGGCCCCGGCGACACCCCGGTCTGGGTGGGCGCGAACGAAGATCTGCCGCTCGTCGAAAAAGGCCTTGAGCAATCGCGCGAAATCGGCCGGGCCCTGCGTGACGCCGGCGTCGTGCCGGACCGGATCATCGCCGGCCCCTTAAAGCGGACCCGCATCGGCGCGGAGCTGGCCGGTGAAATGTGCGGGTTTTCCGGTGAGATCGAAATCGATGACCGGCTGCGCGAAATCGATTACGGGGTCTGGGGCGGCAAGTCCGACACGCAAATCACCGAGCAATGGGGCGATGAAGCCGTCGCCCAGTGGCGAGAGCGCTCCATCCCGCCCAGCGGGGCCGGCTGGTCCCCTTCGCCCGCGGCGCTCGCCGCCAACGCCCGGTCGGTGCTCGACGCGGCGTCCCGGGACCGCAGCCCGGACACCGTCGTTCTGATCGTCACCTCGAACGGCGTCCTGCGCTATTTTCATACGCTTCTGGCGGGCCCGGGCGCTCCTGAATCCGAAGCGAAAGTGAAGACCGGCCATATCGGCGCGGCGCGAATCGAGGCGTCAGGGGCGCGCCTGCTGTTCTGGAATCAGACGCCTGGATCGCCTGGAGCTGCGCTGGCATGAGCCGTTGGCTGCGCCTTTATGAATCGGTGATCGTGCGCACGCTGATCGTCTTGAGCTTCGTGATGATCGGGGCCGGCGGCCTCGGCATGGCGGCCACGACCGGCTTCATCGGATTGCTTCTGCTGCCGATCATTGCGATTGCGGCGATTCGAGCCGGCCTGTCGGAACCGGCGCCGATCCTGTTTCTCGCAGCGGCCGTCGCCTGGGCGGGGATCAGCCTGTCCTGGTCGCCCTATGACCGCCCGGATCAGGCTTTAAAGCTCAGTCTGCTGAGCCCGCTCTTCGTTCTCGCGCCCTTCGCGCTCTCCCGCTTCAGCGAAAGCCGCAAAGATTCGCTGTTTCGCTGGCTGAGCGCGTGCGCCGTCATTTTGGCGCTCTTCTTCTTGTTCGAAGCCGCGTCAAACTCGCTGATCACGCGTATGTTGAAGCTTCACATCGACGGCGCGGCAGCGTCCGAACAGGCTCAAATTCTCGCCGATCGCGTTCTGGGGCGCGGCGTCAGCGCGTATCTGATGGTTCTGGGCCCCGCGGCGTTCGGGCTCTGGGCCTTGGGCGGCGGCGTCAGGCGCGCCGCGGCCCTGCTGCTGTTTCTCGCCGGCGCGCTGGGGTCGGTCTCCTTCGGCATCGAAGCCAATTTCCTGGCGCTTTGCGCGGCGACCGTCGCCGCTCTTCTTGCGTGGCGCTTTCCATATTCCACGCTGCAGATCGGACTGGTGACCGGCGCGGGCATGATCATCGCCGCGCCGCTTTTGATGGGCGCGGTGATATCGCTGCTCCCCCCCGCGATGCTCGACGCCTTGCCGCTGTCCTGGGCGATGCGGATCGAAATCTGGCGTTTCGCAATGGAGAATATCGCGCTCGCGCCGGTTTTCGGACACGGGCTCGACGCCAGCCGGGTGATCAGCGATGTCGCGGTGCTTCGGGGGGAAAGCTTCGACCGGCTGCCGCTGCACGCTCACAATGCCGGGCTGACGATCTGGCTGGAGACCGGGGCGGTCGGCGCCCTCTTGTTCGGCGGCGTGCTGGTCGCGCTCAGCCAGGCGATCGGGCGAATCCGGATCAGCCGCGTTCAGGCCGCCAGCATCGCCTTCACGGCCGTCGTCTTTTTCACAACCGTCCTGGTGGGATCGGGCGTCTGGCAGGAATGGCTGCACGGCGCGCTGGCCTTCGCGATCGGCGCGGCGCTGCTGATCCGGCGCTGACGGCGCGGGACTTGCAACACGGGCCCTCGAAACGGACGCAGAATGCGGTCCGTCGAGCCGGAGCCCCCTATGTCGTCCCGGATTGAAGCGCACACTGTCCCATTCAAGGCCGCTGAGCCAGCCAACGGCGTGCAGCGGCCGGTTCTGCACGTCTTCATGCTGTCCGACCTGGTCGCGCTGATCGGCGCGGCGACGCTGGGCTTTGCGCTGGACCGGCATCTTGGCTTCCCGCCCGCGCTGGGCGAAGCCGCACTGGCGCTGACCGCGGCGTTCGGCTGCGTCCTCGCGTTTCGGTCGATCGGTCATTATCGGGCGCGGCAGGCGCTTTGCGATCAGATTCAGCCGGTGGTGAAATATTGCGCCCTCGCCTTCCTGATGGTCTCGACCGCCAGTCTTGCGCTGGGCGGCGCGGACCTGAACTGGGGCTCGGTGGCGCAATGGCTCCTCGGACCGATCGCCGTAATCGCGCTCCGATTTTTTGCGCGCGAAGCGCTCAAGGCTCAGAACGCCTGGTATGAGCAGGTCATCCTGATCGCTCCTCGCGCGCATGCCGATGAGGATCAATGGCTCATCAAGGCCAATGACGGACACGGATTAAGGGTGTCGCGCACGCTCGATTTGAACGGGTTCAGCGCACTTGACGACGCCGCGCTGGGCGCACAGCTGGACGCCATGTCCGGCGCGCCCGTCTTCCTGGCGCCCGACGCCGCGAGCCAGGCCTGCGCCGCCCGCCTTGCAAGCCGGCTGTCGGCGCGCGGGGCCGAGTATTACTACAAGCCGGCGATCGGGCGCGTGCCGAGCGAAAAGCTGGACCTGCTGGATGCGCCGCCGGCCGAAGGCCTGGTCCTGCGCATCGGCGACAGCCTGAACCGGCCGCTCGCGCAGACGATCAAGCGCGCATTCGATTTCACGGTCGCGGCGCTGGCGCTGACCCTTTTGTCGCCCCTTTTCCTTCTGTTCGCTGCATGGATCCGGCGGGATGGCGGCCCCGCCTATTTCGTCCAGCCGCGCGCCGGCCAGGATGGGGCGGCCTTCGGCTGCATCAAATTCCGGACCATGGCGGTGGATGCGGAAGCCCGTCTCGAGGCGATTCTCGCGGCCGACCCGGTCAAACGCGCCCAATGGGACGCCTATCAGAAGCTGGACGATGATCCCCGGATCACGCCTGTCGGCCGATTTTTGCGGGCCGCCAGCCTGGATGAGCTGCCGCAATTGATCAATGTGGTGAAAGGCGAGATGAGCCTGATCGGTCCGCGGCCCATGCTGATGGATCAGATGGCGCTCTATGGCGCCTCGCTGGACGCCTATATCCGGATGCGCCCGGGCATCACCGGGCTCTGGCAGGTCAACGGCCGCAATGAGACCACGTTCGAAGAGCGCGCGCGGCTTGATGACTGGTACGCCCGAAACTGGTCGCTCTGGCGCGATGTCGTCATCCTCGTACGCACGGTCCGTGAGGTTTTCGGGAGTTCAGGGCGCTGATCGCGCCTGATCCCCGCCGCCCAGCAGTCTTTGGCTTGCACACGGCGCCCTGACCTGCCAGAACACGCCGCGAATATTGAGGGATAGGCTCTCGGTTTTGCGGAGACTTCTAAGATGAAAGTACTTGTGCTTGGCGGCGATGGTTTTTGCGGCTGGCCGTCTGCGCTGCATCTTTCGGCGCGCGGTCATGATGTTGTGATTGTC
>LYSW01000030.1 GCA_001657295.1 Oceanicaulis sp. BBD 1991-10
TGGCGGCGGCCGCCGCCATGCTCGCCCTTGAAGCCTTTGGCGGAGGCGGCGAGCCGGCCTCGCGGGAAGCGCAGTCAACGACACCGGAGACCCTCTCCACATTATTCGCCGACGCGGCGCCCGCCGCCGCAGGCGCGGATGTGCAAGCCTCCGCCGCCTCGATCAGCGACGCGGCGGCTCCAGATCAAGCGGCTGACGCCGACACCCTCGTTGAAGCCCCATCCGGTCAGGAACCGGCGCAGCGCGCGCCTGAAGCCGCGCCGGCTCCAGCCGAAGCAACGGCGCCGGCGGCCAATGCTGACCCTGACGCCGCCCTGATCGCATCGGTGACGGTCACCGCGTCCTCTTTGGAGGAGGCCGCCGCCGCGGGCGACCCCGTCGCGCGTTACCAGCTAGCGCTGCAACGCCTTGATGATGGTCAGCTCGCCGATGCGGCCGCATTGATGCGGCGATCGGCCGAGCAGGGCGTGCCGGATGCGATGCGGCGCTATGGCTTGATGCTGAGCCGCGGCGAAGGCGTCGCGCAGAACGCGCAATCGGGACGCGATTTCGTGGTCCGCGCGGCGGAAGCCGGCAATATCCAGGCGATGCACGACGCGGGCGGGCTGTTCATCAATGCGCCGGAAACGCCGGAGACTCAGGCCGCCGCCGCACGCTGGTTCCAGGACGCGGCTCTGCACGGCCATTCGGACAGCCAGTTCAATGTCGCGCTGCTTTTCCAGGAGGGCTTCGGCGTGCCGCAAAGCCCGGCTGACGCCTATGCCTGGTTTTTGATCGCGGCGAATGGCGGCGACGCGGACGCAGGCGACCGCGCGGCGCGCCTTCGGCCTAATCTGGACCCGTCGGCGCGCGCCGACGCGGAGCAGATCGCCTCCACCTTCACTCCGCGCGCCGCCGATCCGGGCGCGCAGGGCCAATATCCGCTTCAGACCTGGAATGCGAGCCCGGCTCAACTGACCGCGCGTGCGCAGACACTGCTGACTGGACTGGGCTATGATGCCGGTCCGGCGGATGGCGTTTTGGGTGAACGCACGCGCCGGGCGATCGTGCGCTATCAGCGCGACACGGGGCTGGAGCCCGGTGCGCCGCTCAACGCCAGCCTGGTCGCCCGGCTTGAGCAATCCGCCGCCAACTAGGGCGGACGGGTGCAGATCTATCTTCCGATCGCGGAAATCTCGCTGAACCTCTATCTCCTGCTGGGATTGGGCCTGGGCGTGGGATTCCTGTCCGGCCTTCTCGGTGTCGGCGGCGGATTCTTGATGACGCCGATCCTGATCTTCCTCGGCATCCCGCCCGCGGTGGCGGTCTCCACCCAGGCCAATCAGATCATGGCCAGCTCGATCTCCGGCGCGCTCGCCCATTGGCGCCGCCGGTCGCTGGACGTGAAGATGGGCGGCGTGCTCATCGCCGGCGGGGTCCTGGGCTCCGTCATGGGCGTGCAGCTCTTCGGCTACCTGCAGCGCCTCGGCCAGATCGATCTGGTGATTTCGCTCAGCTATGTGCTGGTTCTCGGAGTCATTGGCTGCCTGATGCTTTTTGAAAGCGTCAACGCCATCCGCCAGCGCATATCCGGCGCAACGGCGCCGCGGCGGCGGCGGCGCAAGCGCCGCCTGATCGACGCGCTGCCGTTAAAAACCCGCTTCCCGGTCTCCGGCCTCTACATGAGCATCATTCCGCCGCTCGCCATCGGCTTTCTGGTCGGCGTGCTGGCGGCTTTGATGGGCGTGGGCGGCGGCTTCGTGATGGTTCCGGCGATGATCTATCTCCTGCGCATGCCCACCAGCGTGGTGATCGGCACCTCGCTCTTCCAGATCCTTTTCGTCACGGCGCTGACGACCTTTCTCCAGGCGGCCCAGAATCAGACCGTCGACATTGTCCTGGCCGCCATCTTGATCGTCGGCGGCGTGATCGGCGCACAGTTGGGCGTCCGGGCCGGCGCGCGGCTGCCCGGTGAAGAATTGCGGGCGGGCCTGGCCCTGCTCGTTGTGGCGGTCTGCCTGAAACTCGCCTGGGACCTCACATCGACCCCGGCCGATCTTTATGTGCTGATCGAGGCGGGCGGATCATGATGCGCCGGCTCGCCGCCGTCCTCCTTGTGGCGCTCTGCTCCGCGTCGGCTGCGGCCTCGCCGCCGCGAATCGCCGCCGCGCTGACAGAAGAATTGGTGGAGATCCGTTCCGATTTCGACGGCGCCACGCTGACCGTATTCGGCGCGGTGGAAGGCGTTCAGCCCGGCGACGACGTCGTTGTGGCCGTTCGGGGGCCCGACCGCGATCTCCGGGTGATGAAGAAGCGGCGCGTGCTGGGCGTGTGGGTCAACGCCGCTCCGGTGAGATTTGAGGACGTGTCCAGCTATTACGCGGTCGCGTCGACACGGCCGCTATCTGAATTCGCCAGTTTCGGCGCGCTTCGACGCAATGCGATCGGCATGGCCCATCTTCCATTGTCGGCGCCGGAAACCCAGCGCACGCAGACCCTGTTCGGCGTGCCGGGCGTGCGGGTGTCCGATCTGGGACCGGAGATCGTCGATTACAGAGAAGCGGTCGTGCGGAACAAATCGCGCAGCCTGCTTTATGTGGAGGCCGACAGCGGGGTCGAGATGCTGGAGGGCGGATTATTCATCGCCCGGCTCTTCCTGCCGTCGGAGACGCCGGTCGGCGAATACACCATCGATGTCTATCTCTTCCGCGGCGGAGAACCGGTCGCTCAGCGGGAGACCGGCCTGCGGGTCGCCAAAGCCGGACTCGAGCGGGCGCTGTATGATCTCGCCCATGACCGGCCCATCCTGTACGGGCTGCTGGCCCTCATCCTCGCCGGTCTGGCGGGATGGCTGGCTGCAGTGTTCACGCGATCGCGCTAATCTGGCTTCAAGGCCGAATCATACGGAGCGGTGAGCCCATGAAGAAACTGAGCGATGCGCCCCTCCTGCCTGTCGTGCTGGGCTTTGGCGGGCTGATCCCTTTCGTCGCCGGCGCCGTAGGACTGGCGCTGGGCGGTCAGGCCGAACTGCAGGCGGCGAACGCTCTGCCCGTCTACGCCGCCGTCATCCTGTCCTTTCTGGCCGGCGGACGCTGGGCGGCGGAGCTGGTGATCCGCGGCGACGCGCCGCGCGGCGGCATTCTCTTGCTGGCGGTCGCAATTTCGCTGGCCGGCTGGATCGCCGTTCCCATGCAAGTCTGGGCGCGCCCCGGACTGCCGGTCAATCTGGAGCTCGCCGGCTGGGGCGTTTTGATCGCGGGTTTTGTGATCCAATACCTCTGGGACCGCGCAGCGATCCGTGAAGCCACCTTCCCGGAGTGGTATCTGCCGCTGCGGCTGCTGCTCACCGGCGGCGCGGTGCTCAGCCTGAGCGTCGCAGCCTTCGTGCGCTGGTCGCCGACATTCAGCCTTTAGCGGCCGGCCTCACTCCATCTTGAACGTCAATCCGGCATGCGCCTGCAGCCGGTCGATCAGCGGCTGGCCAAGCGCCGGCGCCGGCGTCCAAACGCCGCCGGGCGTCGTCTCGCGCGGCGTGTCGATCAAGGTGAGCAGGGCTTCGGTGATCATTTTCGAGGTCGAGCCATAGCCCGGGTCCCGGTCGCCGGCGACGACAGATGTCATGCGCTCGCCGTCAACCGTTTCGCCGATGAAGGCGGCTTCGTAATAGCCGGTCTCACGCTCCTGCTTGGACGGGCCCTCGCCCGGCTTGGGCGGATTGTCCTGCATGGAGCGGTCTTTAGCGACCATGGCGGCGATCTGCTCGCCCTGCTCGCCCGGGCCGGTCAGCATCATTTCGTCATAGACGAAGTCCTCGCCATAGCGGTGATCCATCAGCGCGTTGGAACGATGGATATTCTTGGTGTTGATCGCGGCCATGATGAACGGCGCCGACCAGCTGCCCAGATCGTCCTCATAAATCGGCTTGTCCCCGGCGGGCTGCTCAGGGCCTTTAAAGCCGCCGGACAGGGAGAAGGGGTCGATCAGCCATCCCAGCACCTCCGGCTCACGCTTCACCCGCGCCATGGTTTCAAAGAAGCTGGCGGCGGTTCCGCCGGAGAAGGTGCCCTTCATCGCGCGCACCCGGCCCTTCACGCGGGTGATCGGCTTGCCGGTCTTGGCGATGGCGGCTTGCTGAAGAGCGAATACGCCCATGTCGAACGGAATGGAGTCAAAGCCGCAGGACAAGACGATGCGCGCGCCGCTGGCGTTCGCCTTGTCAGCGTAGTTATCGATGATGTCGCGCATCCAGGCGGGCTCGCCGCACAGATCGACATAGTCGGTCCCGGCCTCGGCGCAGGCGGCGACCAGCGGCTCGCCGTATTTCTGGTAGGGACCGACCGTGGTGATCACGCCGCGCGTGCGCGCGGCCAAGGCTTTCAGCGAGGCGGGATCGGAGCTGTCGGCGACAATCAGCGGGGTCTCGGCCGGGACGCCCATTTCATCACGGACCGCTTCCAGCTTGTCTTTTGACCGCCCGGCCATGGCCCAGCGGATATCCGGGTGGGTCGCTGCAATATATTCAGCCACCAGACGGCCGGTGAAACCGGTTGCGCCAAACACCACCACGTCGAATTCACGATCCGCCATGCCTCATCCTCCCGCAGGCCCGTATGATTTGCCGCGCAGGCTTCACGCTTCAGCGCGTCCAGGCAAGTCTTAATCGCTGCGCAGGCGGCGGCCGGCGATCGGAAATACGCCGGCGTCGCCGAGCATCCAGGCGGTGGGCCGGACATCGAAGACGGACCGCCAGGCCGGATCGCAAACATTCAATCCGCCTGTGAACGCGCCGAAGGCGGGCAGAACCAGACGGCTGCCGTCACTCGCAAAGCACCGGCGTCGAAATCCGCGCCCCCGAACCGAGAGACGCGCGCACGGGTGCAGATGCCCCGCCACTTCACCCGGCGCGGCGCCGTTACGGGGTTCGTGGCGCAAAGTCAGCGGCCCCAGCCGCGCCTCCGGCGCCGTGCGCCCTCCAAAACGCGCCGGAGGATCGGGATCGTGATTGCCTTCGATCCAAAGCCAATCCTCGACCGAACCGACCAGCGTCGCGAGGGCGGCGGCGTCTGTGTCGTGAATCCGTCCGTCCGCTCCCAGATCATGGAAGCTGTCGCCAAGCGCCACGACCCGTCGCGCGCCCAGCCGCGTGACCGCTTCGATCAGCCGGCGCAGGGTCTCGCGCGTGTCATAGGGCGGCAGCAATTGTCCCTTCGCGGCGAAAGCGCTGCCTTTCTCCAAATGCAGATCTGCGACAAGCAGGGTCGCAGTCTCAGGCTCGAAAGCGGCGCCGGAGATATCGGCGATCAACACAGCGCCATTGACCGGAATCGCCGGGGCGTCGCGAAGGGTGCGGGCGGTTTCGAGCATCGGCGCAGTTACGCGCACAAATCAGGAACAAGCAAGCGCCCCTGTTGCGGAAACTCAGTCCGCGCGCACCCGCGCCATGACCCAATTCCAATACCGCAGCACCGTCTGAGCTTTATCCACCGACAGCGTCGCATAAACCGTTTCGGCTTGCTCGATGCGCAGCGGCGCGCCCGCCGGCTCGCCGAAATGAATGAGAATCTGCAAATGCGCGCGCGATAATCCTGTGGCTTTGGCGAGCACGGCCAAAGGCTCGCCGCCGAAATCGTCCAACATGCGGTCCATCAGGTCGCGTTGGATATTCGCCAGCTCGCAGAACACGGCCCGCATCGTGTCCGTCAAGCCGTCATGGGCGGCCGCCTCGACAGCGCCTTCCAGCGAGCCGAAAGGCGAGCGCTCCGCTGCTTTCCGGTCGCGTTGACGACGGTCGATATAGGCCAGCGCCGCAGCCGCGGCCGGGTCCGGATCCTCCTCGGCGCGAAACAGCGGGAACACGTCGCCGGCCGCTTCCTGCAGGATCGTCCGGCTTGCCGCGAAGCGCTCGAGGATCATGCGGCGCAGCGGATGGGTCACCTGCCAGAACAGGGACAGGCCCTGCGCCGGGCGCAGCTCCGCGCGCTTGATCAGCAGCCGCGCCAGGGCTTCATGGTCGCCCGCCTCGCGCACGAGAAAGTCCACGGACTGCGGCGCGAGCCGGGCGCCCTCATTGCGCATCAGCGCCGTCAGGACATCATGATCGCCGCTGGCGCAAAGCGCGGCGGCGACGGTTTCGGAAACCTGCTCACGCCGGGCCAGAGCCAGCCTGTGCCGGCGCTCGCCCTTGCGGGCGACCTCCATCATGTCGAAATCGGTCAATGCAAGAGAGCGCTGCAGGATCGGTTCGGCGACCTCGTAGTCATCCAGCGCCAGCCGCCGCAGGAGCACGACTGGCGCTTCGGCCTGGTCGGCGAGCCGGCCCGCCACCTTGGCCCGCAAGTCCGGTTCCGCGGCGCGCAGCAATTCCTCCAGAACGTCGGCGGTCATCCAGCGTTCCTGCGGCGACACCCGGCTTGAAGGCAGGCAGACAATATCCGCCAGGCGCCGCGTCAAACGCGAGCGCGCGCGCCCCGTCCCGCCCGGGCGGGCCTCATCGGGCGTGGAAGCGCCGAAATCCTTGGCCATGACGCGCCTTCAAGTCCGACAGCGACGTGAAGGCGCAGGATGACCCGCAGGCCGTTAAGAAGCCCTTAGGCCGCGTTGCGGCGCGCCCGTTCCAGATAACCAAGCACAAGCGTGATCGCGAAGAAGGCGACCGCCATGATGAACAGCATCGGGCTTCTGACATAGTCGCCGGCCTCGTCGAACGCGACCGGCGCATTGATCCCGAGCCAGGGCGACAGATGGAAGACGATCGCGCCGCCTAAAACGCCCAAGGACAACAGCAGCCCCAGAGCGCGCGCGGCAAGGATGAAGAAGCCTGCGATCAGCAAGGCCGCGGCGGCGAACTCGGCCGCGCCCGTCAGCATCCGCACGCCAGGCTCGAACACGGCGATCCCGGACTGGTCGGCGATATAAGAAAAGACCGGGTTCGGTCCGGTGAATTTCTGGGCGCCCATGAACGCCATGAAGGCCGCGAGCAGGCCGATTCCGGCGGGAAGAATAAATCGCATCCTGGTCCCCGATGCTGCGTTGAAGGATTTCGCAACTGATTGGCGCAAGACTGGCGTGAACGCCACTCACAGCCTATCACAGGGCTGTGCGAACCGCGTGACACAAGCGGGCGCCAGGGAGGGGATGTGGCTCAACGAAGCCTGACCAACACGGTGCGGCGCACCTGGCGGATCGCGCCGTTCGCGGCCTATCTGATCGCCGTGAGCGGGTGGTTTTTCGGCTTCGGACTTCAGACCACCATTTTTCCAGGCGTGATCAACTACACGCTGAATGAGACGCCCGAACGCCTCGGCTTCGCTCAAGCGGCGCTGACCGCGCCCATGCTCTTCCTGCTGCCGATCGCCGGCGTGCTCGCCGAGCGGCTGGACCGGCGCAAGGTCATGACGGGATTTCATCTCGTCGCCGCGGCCAGTGCGGCCTTGCTGGCGTGGTTGCTGCTCAATGATCGTCTGCATTACGACATTCTCGTCGCCTATGCGCTCGTCGTCGGCGTCGCCGGCGCTTTCGTGATGCCCGCCCGAGACAGCGCCGTGAACCCGGTGACCCGCGTCGCCCAACGCATGGGCCGGCCCGGATTCACTCTGCAGAAGGCGGTGATCCTCGCCTCGCTCGTCCAGTTCGCCGCTCAGATCCTCGGCATGGCGGCCGGGTTTCTCGCGGGGCTGTTCGGGCCCGGCCCGCTCTTCGCGGCCCAGGCGGCGGCGCTGGTGATCGGCGGGCTCGCCGCCCTGTTCCTGCCACGGCTGCAGACCCGGAAAACGCCGGGCGAGCCGGTCCTTCAAAGCCTGGTCGACGGCGTGCGCGCCGTGTTCAGCTCGCCGGTCTTGGCGCCGATGACGCTGATCATGATGGCGGTCGGATGCCTGATCGTCGGCGGCGGCTTCTTCGTCATCGTCCCGATCCTGGTGCGTGACGAATACGCCGGCGGCTACGGCCTGCTCTCCGCGTTGCTGGTGGTGTTCTGGCTGGGCGCGTTCGCGGCCAATGCGATCCTGGCCCGGCTGGGCGCCATTGAACGCCCGGGCTTGGTCCTGATGGCGGCCCAGCTGGTCACCGTCGCCGCCATGGGCGCGCTGGCGTTGAACATTCCGTTGACCGGGCTGTTCGTCCTGGTCTTCCTTTGGGGCCTCGGCGGCGGCGTCGCCATCTCGCTGTCCCGCGCCGTGGTCCAGGAAAACGCCCCGGCCGACAAGATTGCGCGAGTGATGAGCGTTTATCAGCTGGGCTTGTTCGGCGGCATGCCGCTGGGCGCATTCCTAATGGGCCATGTGGTCGCCGAGCTGGGCGCGCGCCTGGCGTCGCTCATCCCCGCCGTCGGGCTGTTGCTGGTCCTGATCGCCATCGGCGCGCTGACGCCGATCCTCAGCGTCAGACGGGTCGATCCGGCCTAGAAGACGCCCTATATCCGGTATCGACGCCGATCGGAGACGCCCATGCCCCGCCTCGCCCCTGACGCCATCGCCAAGCTGCGCGAAACCCTGCCGGAAGACGTGGAGCGGATCGCATTCTTTGAAGGCACCGAGGCGCCGGGATGCAGCCCGCTCAATCAGGAGAAGCGCGAGGGCGTCTATGCCTGCACGGTGTGCGGCGAGACGCTGTTCACCAGCGCTGAGAAATATGAAAGCGGCTCGGGCTGGCCGAGCTTTTACGCCCCCGCCACTCCGGACGCGCTCGGAACCAAAACGGATTTCAAGCTGATCATGCCGCGCACCGAGATTCACTGCGCCAATTGCGGCGCCCATGCCGGTCATGTGTTTGAAGACGGACCGCCGCCCACCGGTCTTCGCTATTGTGTTAACGGAATGATACTGGACTTCAAGCCGGCGCAGGGTGAAGACTGAAGGTCTCAAGATTCAGCTTTGCGCCGGCACGCCCGGCCCATGGGGACCTTATGCCTATTCCAGCTTCATTCGCGCGCCGGACCGTGTTCGCCCTGTCCGGCGCCGCCGCCCTCGGTCTCGCCGCCTGCGCCGAACCGGCGAGCGCGCCGGACCCATCCGACGATCAACCCCCTGCCCCGGACCAGACCGCCATGGACGTTTCCGCCCCCGACCTCATCGCCCGCGCCCGCGCGATTACGGCGCCGACGCCTGAGCAACGCCCGGCCGAAATCGTTCAGCATGGGGAAACGCGCGTCGACGAATTCGCCTGGCTTCGTGACGACAACTGGCAGGAAGTCATGCGCGAGCCGGATGTGCTGGAGGCCGATATCCGCGCCATGCTGGAGGCGGAGAACGCCTATGTCGGCGAGGTGATGGAGCCGCTGCGCGCCCTGCAGAGCCGCATCTATGACGAGATGCGCGGCCGCATCAAGGAAGACGACAGCTCGCCGCCCGAAAAGGACGGGCCGTGGTTTTACTATGTGCGCTATCGCGAAGGCGGCCAGTATCCGGTTTATGCGCGCCGCCCGGCGGACGAGAATGGCGCAATCTCGGGCGATGAGCAGATCATTCTCGATGGCGACGCGGAAGCAGAAGGCATCGAATACTATGATCTCGGCGCGGTCTCGCAGTCGCCCGATCACCGCTATCTCGCCTATGCCGTGGATACGGCCGGCTCGGAATTCTATGAGCTTCGCGTCCGCGATCTGACCACCGGCGAGGATGTCGCGACGCTGACCGATGAAGGCTATGGCTCTCTGGTCTGGGCGAATGATTCGCGCACGATCTACTGGGTCTGGCGCGACGCCAACAACCGGCCCAAACGCCTCTACCGCCAGGCGTTCGACAGCAGCGAAGCCGAGCTGATTTATGAAGAGCCCGATGACGGCTTCTTCCTGGGATTGGGCAAGACGGACGGGGATCGCTGGATCATCCTGTCGGCCAACGACCACACCACCAGCGAATACCGCCTGTTCGACGCCAGCAATCCGGGCGCCGAAGCGCTGCTGGTTTCCGAGCGGGAACAGGGCGTGGAATACTCCTTCACCGAAGCCGGCGGCGCGATTTACGTGCGCACCAATCAGGACGGCGCGGTGGACTTCAAGATCATGTCGGCGCCGCTGGATGATCCGCGGCGTGAGAATTGGACCGATCTGATCGATCATCGCCCCGGCGTTCTGGTCAACGGCATGACCGGTTTCGAAAACTGGCTGGTGCGTTCGGAGCGCTCGAACGCCTTGCCGCGCATCGTCGTGCGCGATCTGCGCTCCGGCGAAGAGCACGAAATCGCGTTCGATGAGGAAGCCTATGCGCTCGGTCTTCAGGGCAGCGCGGAATACCGCACCGACATGATGCGCTTTTCCTATGAAAGCCCGTCAACGCCGGAAGAAACGTTCGACTATGACATGGGCTCACGCGAGCGCACGCTGATCAAGCGCCAGGAGATTCCTTCCGGCCATGACGCGGCCGACTATGTCGTGCGCCGCCTGATGGCGCCGGCGCGGGACGGGGCCCAGGTGCCGGTCACTCTGCTTTATCACGCCGATACGCCGCTCGACGGCACGGCGCCGGTCCTGCTGTATGGCTATGGATCCTACGGCATCACCATCCCGGCGACCTTCTCGGTCTCCCGGCTCAGCCTTGTGGACCGGGGCATGATCTACGCCATCGTGCACATGCGCGGCGGCATGGCGATGGGCTATCAATGGTATCTGGACGGCAAGCTGGACCGGAAGATGAACACCTTCACGGACTTCGTCGACGGCGGCCGCTTCCTGATCGACGAGGGCTTCACCTCGCAAGGCCAGATGGTCGCGATGGGCGGCTCGGCCGGGGGATTGCTTGTGGGCGCGGCGATGAATCAGGCGCCGGAGCTGTTCGCCGGGGTGATTGCGGCGGTGCCCTTTGTCGATGTCGTCAACACCATCTCCGATCCGAGCCTGCCGCTCACGCCGCCGGAATGGAATGAGTGGGGCAATCCGATCGAAGATCCGGAGGCTTATCGCTATATGATGAGCTATAGCCCGTACGATAATGTGACGGCGCAGGCCTACCCGCACCTGTTCGCCACCGCCGGCCTGACCGATCCGCGCGTGACCTATTGGGAGCCGGCCAAATGGGTGGCGCGATTGCGCGACCGGCGCACGGATGACGGCCTGACGCTGTTCCGGACCAATATGGGCGCCGGCCATGGCGGGGCGTCGGGCCGCTTCGACGCGCTGGAGGAGCGCGCCGAGGAATGGGCTTTCGCCCTGATGGCGGCCGGACTCGCCGACGCCGAGGCTGTCGAAGCCAGCCGGGCCGCCGCGGAATAAGATCGCGCGACATCAAAGCGACCGCCGGCGCCGCACCGCAGGGTGCGGCGCCGGCGGTGCGTCATCGCTCGAAATAGAAATCCTTCGACCTCGTCACGCCCCGGCGCGCGGTCGCGCCGCCGGCCTGCCCCCTGCATGGCAACGCGGCGGACTGGTTCGGCGGCGGCCACACGGCCCGCCCTGATCCTCGCGAAATGTAGGCGGCGACCGGCATGGCGGTCATCTGCTCCTTAGCGGGGCAAATGTCAGCCATCACACCACAACGACCCGCGACGCGGCGGCGCACGTCGGTCCCGTGATGATGGAGACGGGATCGCCGCCGCGGCCACTAGACCATCCGGTCTCGAAGTCCGTGGGAAAGCCCTGCCGCCCGTGAAATCCTGCACAGACTTGGTGATGCGGAAGAGCTCGACCGTGCAGGCGTGAGGCGACGCCGCCGTCGCATGAAAAAGCCCGCCGCTGATGCGGCGGGCTTCTCCAATTCATGCGCGCCGCGATGGGCGAGGATCAACCCTCAGCGGCGCGAGCCGCAGCTTCGGCTGATTCAGCCGCCGCCGCCCGGTCGGCCTGGAGCTGCGCATATTCTTCGTCAGAGATGCAGGCCGGACGCAATTCCTCGCCGGAGCGAAGGTCGAACCAGGCTTCGCACCGCTGCGGGATAGACCCGACAGGGAAATTCACCGAGCCGTCCTCATTGACGTCGCCAATGAGCACCAGAGAGCGGCGTTCAGCATCAATCGTCAGAGCGCATTCCTCGACCTGGACCCGCTCGCGTTGGCAGGCCCGTACGCCGACAAGTTCGATCTGAGTATTGATGAAGCCTATCCAGCGATTGGACGAGCGACGGGTCGAGCTGAACTCGGTCGCGCGCCTAAAGGCCGCCAGAGCGCCGCTCACATTGTCCTGGTCGTAGCGGATATTGCCGAGCAATTCCCAAGCCTGACCCGTATTGGACAGTCCGCCGCGATTGAGCGCAGTTTCCAGCGCGGATTCCGCGGCCGGCAGATCGTTCAGCTGATAATGGGCTTCGGCGAGGCGAAGCGCCGTCTCCCCGTCGCCGAGCAGATTCGACACGCGCTCGAGCACCGGAATGGCGCGATCAAACTCGGCGGCCTGACGCCACATGCTCTGAAGAGACTGCAGGTTCCGCTCATTGGCCTGCACCCGTCCGGCGTTCATTTCCCGCTCGAGGATGCTCGCGCCGCGATAGGGATTTTCGAAGAAGCTGTAATACTGCGTCAGGCGGATGATCTCCTGCTCTTCCTCGAAGAGGCCATTGAGATACATCAGCTTGTTGGCTTCGAACGCATCCTCTTCGCGGCCGAGGCGCGCGAAGATCGCGACCAGATTCTGCCAGGAACGGCGCGAGCCCGGGAAAGCGTCCAGCGCATCGCGCACGACGCGCAACTCGTCCTGAGTCCGACCCAGCTCCAGATAGTAGAACTGCATCAGGGAGAATTCGGTTTCCGTCTTCGAGGGCGTGCCGCGGTAAAAGATCTCGGCATAGCGCACGCCGCGCTCGTAATAGCTGCGCGCCTGCGAATCCGGGCTTTCCGACGCCGCCTGGACATAGGCTTGCGCCAGCAATTTCGCCAGGCGCGGCGTCAACTCGGCGCCCGCTTCAATCGCCAGCTCGAACTGGCGGATGCCGTCGTCATAGCGCTCATTCACGATGTAAAGCTGAGCGACATTGGTGCGCAGGGCGATGAGTTCATCCGTGACCAGCGCGCCCGTGGCGATGGCGCCCAGAAAATCGTCGATCGCGCCGGTGTAGTTTTCGCTCTGGAACCGCGCATTACCGCGAATCCGCAGGACGACCGAACGCTCGTAAGGCGTCAGCTCGTCGCCGATCAGACCGTTCATCAGCGAAATGATCTGGCCGAAATCCTCGACGTCCAGCAGCTCATTGGCCTGCAGAACAACCTCGCCGACCGCAGTGGAGAGAACGCGGCCCTCGGCCGTCTCCTCATCATTATCCCGGCGGCGCTGGGCTTCGGCGGGCGCCAGCAAGGTGATCGTCAATGCGGCGGCCACCACGGCGGCGCCGGCAATGTGAATCCAACGGCGTGAGTCGAATGCGTCCGATCGGCTCATGGGCTTGGTCTCCTGGGCCTGCTGCGGACCCGGACGGGTCCGCGCAGGAGGGTCAGTCGTTCAATTGATAGTCGAGCCGGGTTTCCACACCGCGGCGCCAGACCGCGTTGCCGTTCTCCACCTTCGGCTCATAGCGCCAGCGTTCCACCGCGCGAATGGTCGAGCGTGCGAACACGGACGGGCATTGCAGCGTCTGAATATTCGTCGGCGTGCCGTCCGGCGTCACGTCGAAGCGAACCGTGCAGCTGCCCTCGGTGCCGCGTTCGGCGGCCCGCGGCGGATATTGCGGCGGAATGCGAACCATCGGCTGGGCGTCGCGGTCTGACACGTCGAAGTTGACGTTGTTGCCCGTGAGTTCCGGCGTTTCAAAATCCGGCAGCTCGCCGAGAACCGACGACATGTCCTCCGTGGGCTGTTCGGCCCGCTGACGCTCGATCTGCGGCGGCGGAGGCGGCGGGTCGACCTGAGCGACGTCGTCGATGGTCACCTCGCGGCGGCGCACGTCGATGTCTTCGGCCACCTCGGAGATCGTGATGCGGATCTCCTCGCCCGCTTCTTCCGGCGGCGCCGTATCGTCAAAGATCAGCACCTGCATCAAGGTGAATAGAAGGAAGGTGATCACACCTGCGATCGGCACGCCGACCAGAAGGCGAATGATGCTTGCCATAACGCCGGCTCCCTACTCGTCTTCGGTGGAGATGGTAACAGGGATTTCCATGTCCATCAAAAGTTCCTGAACGTCGAGGACCGTGCCGGCCGGCGCTTCCCGGTCGCCCTGGATCATCGCTTCCGCCCGCGGATTCTCGGAGCGAAGCTGCTCAAACGCGTTTCGCAACTGGCTGAGCTCAAGGATGTCGCCGTCGACATAAATCTCGCCCTCGGAGTTGACGGCGACCAGCAAAGTCGGCCGTTCACGCTCCTGGGTCTGCGCCTCGGGACGGAAGACGTCCTCGCCCGGTTCTTTCACGAACACGGCTGTCACGATGAAGAAGATCAGGAGGATGAACACGACGTCCAGCATCGGCGTCATGTCCAGTTCAACATCCTCGTCTTCACCCATTACGCGGCTTTTTTTGCGGGCCATGGGATCAGGCTCCTACTTACTGTTCCGCTTCGGCGCGAGCGATCGACACCGGGATGGAGTTCGCGCGAAGCTCGTCGACCAGATAGACCAGCGTACCGTGTTCAGAGTCATCAGCGACCTCGACCAGCACGGCGGAATTGGGCTGTTCGGCGCGGATGCGCTGGACAGCGGCCATGACGCGGAACTGGCTCGTGGCGTCCTGATTGACGAAGACCTGGTTTTGATCGTTGACCTGCACCAGGATCACCGGATTGGGCTCATCGGGCGGCGCATCGCTCGGAGGCGGCGGCCGCAAATCGATGCCCTGCTCCTGGAGGAATGTCGCCGTCACGATGAAGAAGATGAGCAGGATGAAAACGATATCCAGCATCGGCGTCATATTGACGTCGGCCTGATCATTCCCCTGCCGTCTACGTCTGCGCATCGCTTAATCCACTTCCAGCTCGTCAGCGAGCTCATTGACCGAGCGCTTAGCCATGCGCTCGATCTGGTTGGAGAAAAGCAGCCCGGACAGCGCGGCGACCATGCCGGCCATCGTCGGGATCGTGGCGCGCGCCACACCGTCCGACATGGCCCGGGCGTCGGAGGAGCCGGAGATCGACATCACGTCGAACACCGAGACCATCCCGGTCACCGTTCCCAGAAGGCCGAAGAGCGGGGCCACCGCGACAAGCGTCTTGATGAGCTCCACATTCTGGTCGGCTTTCTGCTTCACCTCGGAGATCAGCTGATCCCGGATGGCGTGCGCGTGCCAGCTTTCATGGTCGCTGCGAGCGCCCCACTCCTGCAAGGCTCTGCCCTTCACGCCCTTGTGGGCGAAGAAGAAATAGACCAGCCGCTCCAGGATGAAGGCCCACATCACGAAGGTCAGACCCATGATCCATGTCAGGACCGGACCGCCGCGTTCCAGGAATTGCTGGAGGCTTGAGAGATCGCCTGGAAATTCCATGGCTCTGTTTCCTTAGCCCGCAGATTTCTCTTCGGCGTGGCGTGCGATGATGCCGGCCGCCTGCTCTTCCAGGGTCTGCTGAGCGCCGCGCGCAAAGCTGGCCGCGAAGGAGTGGATGAACAGAAGCGGGATCGCCGCGATCAGACCGGACACCGTGGTCACGAGGGCCTCGGAGATGCCGCCCGCCATGATGCGGGGGTCGCCGGTGCCGAACAGCGTGATCTGGGTGAAGGTCCGGATCATGCCGGTCACGGTGCCGAGCAGGCCGAGCAGCGGCGCGACGCCGGCCGCCAGCTTCAGGAAGTTCAATCCGAATTCCAGCTTCGGCGTCTCACGCAGAATGGCTTCGTCGATCTTCAGCTCGATCGTTTCGATCGACCGATCCTTGACCTCTTCATACGCCATCATGATGCGGCCGAGCGGATTGCCCTTGGAGGCGGTCGAGCGGCGCTTCTGAGCGTTGATGGCCGACGTGGTCATCAGCAGCATGAGCAGGCGGATGATGCCGAAGGTCGCGGAGATGATCAGCAGCGCCGCGATGAAGATCGCAACAATGCCGCCCTGGTCGAAGCGTTCCTGAAGATTGGGAACGTCCTTATAGATCCGCAGCAGGCCGCCACGCGACGGGTCGACCGGGCCGGCGACGATCTCGCCAGGCTCGGCGTTGATCAGCGTACGCGCGGAGCTCAGGAGCGAGCCCGGAGGCTGGCGCTCCAGCGCAACCAGGCTGTAGCCGGCGGCCGGATTGTCTTCGTCCGTCGTCCACTGGGAGTAGACCGGACCGCCATCGTTCGCGATCGCGAGGAAGGGACCGACCCGGGTCACCGCGACCGGCTGGCCGTCGCCGGCGCCGGTGACGCGGCGCTGGAAGGTCACGACCTCCGCCTGCGCATTCATCTCGTCAATCATGTTCTGCCACAGCTGATCGAGCTGCTGGCGCTCAGGAAGGGTCCGGCTGGTCGCCAGCTCCAGGAGCGGCTCGGCGCGGCCCGGGTGCTGAGCGGAGATCAGCGAAGCTTCCAGAATGGCGCCGAACTCGCCGGCATACTGACGCGCGCCGCCGAACAATTCGCCGAATGCGCCTTGTTCTTCGCGCAGCTGGGCGTCCAGCTCCGCGATCAGAACGGTGTTGGCTTCAAATTCGGCGGCGATCCGGTCGCCTTCCGCTTCAAGCGAGGCGAGCTGGCTGCGCGCCTGCGCGAGCAAAGCGGTCTGACGGTCGCGCTCGGCGCGGAATTCCTGCAGACGGCGCTGGTTTTCCGCGGCGGCGTCGCGCGATTCGGCGCGAACCCGGTCGAGAAGCTGCTGGATGGAGGTGACCGGCTCACGGTCGGCCTGGGCGAATGCCGGCGCGCAGAGCATGGAGGCTCCGATCGAGACGGCGGCGAGGGTTTTGATGAGCGTTTTCATCGGACTTGGTCTCCGTCTCAAACCTTATTGACCGGTCGGGCCAGGAAGCGGCGCCGGGAAGACTTCCGGCGTCGTCACTTCGTCTGCGATGCGAACCGCACGGGCGAAATCATCGGCCATGGAGCCCGGAACCGGACGCCAGGTCGGATCGTCCTTGGTCAGGATCTCCAGATTGCCGGCGACCTGGCGCACCAGAGCGACGCGGCCGATTTGAAGGATCTGCGCCTGTTCCGGCGTTCCATTGACGTCGACCTCTTCCCGATACGCTTCAAGCGAGCGGCCGTAGGAGGCTTCAATCTCGTACGCGTTCAGCAGGAGACGGTAGCGCTCAGCCGGTGAAATGCCGGCATCGCCCAGCGCTTCTTCGATGCGCGCGAGGCGATCCATGCGCTCGTCCATGCGGAAAGGCAGGTCCTGGGCGATGAAGTCTTCGAGGGCGACATACATCTCCAGGAGCATGGGGGTGAGGTCACGCTCGATCGAGCCGACCCGCTCAAGCTGGCTTTGCAGCGCCGCGAGCTCGTTCTCCTGGGAGCGCAGGAACACCCGCTGCTGCTCAAGGAAGACCTGCTGGGACTCGATCTGTTCCTGCAGCGCGAGATATTCGCGTTCTGCGTTGTCGGCCTGGTCGGCCAGCGTATCGATCTGGGCTTGCGCCTGAGCGCCGGCCTGAGTCGATTGGCGCGCGACCTGGAGCGCCGTGTCGAGCTGGGCTTGCGCCGCGCCCGCCGCGATCAGCACCGCAGCACCCGCCACAAGCGACGTGCGGATCACATCAATGGTTCTGGACATATGTTCGCCTCACAGTAGCCGGCGCGGGCGCTAAATCCCCCGCGCGCCTCCGTTACCCTCACTTTGTCGGTGCGCCGAACGTCGATCAGGACGGCGTCGGCCCCCAAATGCAAAACATGGCGCACCGCGCGCCAGCGGCCGGGTCGCCCCGCCGCACAAAGCTGAAAAATGAAGAAATGACCGTCGTCATCGTCATCCCCTCGAACCGCGGCGTAATCCGCCGTCTCTTACTTTGAAATGAACGCTAACACTCGCATCGCAGCGCGATCAACCGCGGATGCAGGATCAGGTCCGCTCCAAACCGGCGTTAACCCTTTCGTTCGGGTGACTGCGACGAAAATGAGACAGGCCCCGAATCCGCACATGAAAAAGTCGTAATTTCTTTGGTTTCGCAGGAGATTGCAGCGGTCTTCCGCCCGGCGTCGCAGGCTCCCCAAATCAGCCTTAGGGTGCACACTAACTCTGCTTTGAAGCGATATGCGATCAGACAGATTCTTTGGCAGTCGCACATGGCGGCGCGGCGCCGACGGCGCGATGCGACCTGACCTTGCGCTGAGCTGAGGAATGGCTGGGGCGCCAGGATTCGAACCTGGGAATGGCGGTACCAAAAACCGCTGCCTTACCACTTGGCGACGCCCCAACAGGGCCAGCAGGGCTGGCCACGGGTCGCGCTAGATAGCTCGGCTTCGCGACGGATGCAACGGGCTGCGCTGCAGCGTCATGCAGCGCGATGAAGCGGGTGCGATTCCGGCGCCTTGGACCAATTGCCAAGCCATGGGGCTTTGTCTATAAGCCGCGCCTCGGTTCGGAGTATAGCTCAGCCTGGTAGAGCACTGTCTTCGGGAGGCAGGGGTCGCAGGTTCAAATCCTGCTACTCCGACCATTTCATCCCGCCCCTGATGTCCCGCGAATTCGCGCCTTCCGGCGCGTGCCCGCTTTCCAACGGCGCCCTCTTGCGCCTAGCATGCCCCGTCACGGTGCGCCGGGGGGCTCATGCGGCAGTTCTGGATCAGTTTTTTCGGCTCGATGCTGGGCGTCATCGCCGCGATCGCAGTCGCGCTGCTGCTCGCCGTCTTCGCGATCAGCGCCTGGGTGGCGCACCTGGTCGACCAACGCATCGACGGGCCGGCCTCCGATCAGGCGGCCGTCGTCCTGGACATCGATCTCCGCCAGCCGCGCCTTGATCAGCCGGTTCGCTCGGGGCTGGCGCGCTCGGGGGCGCTGAGCCTGATCGAAATGGTCCAGGCGCTCGATCAGGCGGCGGACGATCCGAATGTCGCCGGCGCGTTCGTGCGAACCGGCGCCGGGGTGACCCCGGCCGACGCCGAGGAGATTCGTGCAGCCCTTGGCCGGCTGCAGGCCGCCGGCAAGCCGGTCATCGCCCATGTGCAGTCCTTTATGGATGGCGGTCTCGCCCCCTATGTGGCGGTGTCCGGCGCCGATGAGATCTGGATGCATCCGACCGGCTGGTTCGCCGCGACGGGACTGCGGTCCGAGCAGCTCTTCCTGGGCGATGCGCTCACACGGCTCGGCGCCGAGGCGCAATTCCTCCAGCTCTACGAGTATAAAGGCGCCGCGGAGATCTTCACCCGGTCCGGGTATAGCGAAGCCGGCCGCGAAGCCGCGCAGGCTTGGCTCGATTCCCTGTTCGGCACGGCGATCGCGTCGATCGCGCAGGGCCGCGGCCTCGCCGCCCCGCAGATCGAGCAACGGGTCGCCGCAGGCCCTCATCTGGCCGCGGCCGCGCTTGAAGCCGGGCTCGTGGATCGTCTCGGCCAGCTGGAGGAGGCGCAGCGTCACGCGCTCGCCCGCGCCGGCGGCGCAGCGCTTGAACGGCTCGATGTCTATGGGCGGCGCAGGACCGCCCCGGCGGACGGCCCGGTCATCGCGCTGATCACCGGGCAGGGTCCGGTGATTGACGGAGTCGCGCCGCGCACGCTCGGCGCCAGCGAAGTGATCGCGTCCGATGATGTCAGCGCGGCGATTGATGCGGCGGCTGCAGACCCGGACGTGCGGGCCATCCTGATTCGCCTGGACACGGGCGGAGGCAGCGCGACCGCCTCGGACCAGATCGCAGCCGCGATCCTGCGCGCAAGGCGCGGCGGCAAACCGGTCATCGTCTCGATGGGATCGGTGGCGGCGTCCGGCGGGTATTATATCGCGGCGCCCGCGGACCAGATCATCGCCAATGCAGGCACCTTGACCGGATCCATCGGCGTCATTTTTGGAAAGATCGCGTTCGGGCCGGCCCTGGAACGCGCGGGCGTGACCTCTGATTCGGTCACCGCCGGCGGCGCGTTCACAGGTGCGTTGTCGCCCATAGACGGCTTCACCGAGGCCCAGCGCGCGGGCGTCGAAGCCTATGCCGAAGCGACGTATCAGGAGTTCACCCGCCTGGTGGCGGAAGGCCGCGGCCTGCCCCTGGCGCGCGTCGAAACCCTGGCTCGCGGCCGGGTATGGACCGGCGACCAGGCTGTGCAACTCGGACTGGTCGACGAGATCGGCGGCTTTTTGGCGGCGATCGAAATCGCGCGGGAGGCCGCAGGCGTGTCGCCTGATGAATCCGTGATCCTGCAACCCTTCCCTGCGGCGCCGGGCCCGCTGGACCAGTTGCGGGCGCTGCTTGGAGCTGGCGTTGAAGCCGGCGATGGGTTGACCGCCCTGTCCGCGGCGCTGGCGCGCCCCGAAGTGCAGGCGGCGCTGCGCGAGCTGGACGGACCGCAAACCCCGGTCAATCTGGAAACCGACGCCGCCGAACCGCGCTAGACTGCAAGCGCGCCCAGCAGCAATGCGGACATCAGCGCGAACATGAGGATGACCGCGTAGACGAAGTCCAAAGCGAGCGTTCGCAGCAGGCTGGTGATGCGGCTGCGCTCGTAAACCACCCGGTGCAGTTTGTAGAGATAAAGGTTTGAGTAGAGGATGAAGGCGAGCACCATCAATCCTCCGGGCAAGACATAGGCCGCCAGGTAAAACACCGTCATCGCCAGAAACAGCGCGGCGTGAAAATGCACCGACACGATCAGGTGATCGTACAGGAAGAAGCCGCGCCGCCAGGCATATGTCAGGCTGAGCAGCAACGCATAGACCGGCACCATTGCGAACATGATCCTGGGTATCCACTCGGCCGCTTCTTCAAGCCACGCCCCGGGATCCTCAGCAACGCGCCCGAACCGGTCGGCCAGATAGCTCCGCACCGCATAGGGCCAGGCGTCTTCCGGCGCCGGCTCCCCGAAATCCTCGGGCGTGAAAAACCGGCGAATACTCTGCGCCGCGGTCTCCGACCGGTCTCCGCCGATATCGAAGGTGCGCTCTTCGCCGTCGCCGCGCTCAAGGCCGAGTTGAAACACGGGCTCGCCGGAGCCGGTCTCGGGCGACGCGTCGGCGCCGGCGGCGGCGTCAGGCGGGTCTTCCGACCGCCCCTCTCCCGGTTCGGACGGCGCCGGCGCCTGTCCGTCGCCCGCTTCTTCATCTGCCTGCGGCCCGGGGTCGGAAGCGGCGTCCTGCAACTCCCGGAACACCTCGTCGATACCCAGCTGGGCGAGCGAGGCGCGAATCTCCTCGGCCTCTTCCGGCGACAGCTCGCCCTGGCTTACGGCGCCTTCAAGGCGTTGGTCGAAATTCGCGCCATTCTCGAACGCGTCCCGGACAATTTCAGGATCGGAGGTCTGGAAGGTGTTCGTCGCGACCGGAACCAGAAGAAAGAAGATGAGCGAGGCGATGATGTAGAGGCGGAAGGGCGGCATGAAACGCGCCCGCCGCCCCTTAAGAAACTCCCGCGTGATCCGTCCGGGGCGCAGCAGAAGATTTGGAAGGGTCCGCGCCACGCGGCCGTCGAGGGAAAACAGACCCTCGACGATTTCAGTGAGCAATCCGCGCACGGGCCGATGAAACTCATCGGCCAGCTGGCCGCAATTATGGCAGACGGGGCCCTGCAGCGTCGTACCGCAATTGGCGCAATGGCCCGCCTCAGCATCGGGCGAGAGCGCCGCGTCGCGAGACGGCCTGGCGCGGGCGCGCGGCCCGGCGGACGGGTCGGCGGCGGCGGCGGCGACATGCTCGGCCGCGGTCTGCGCCGCTTCGTCGAGCTCGTCGCCGGTCATCGCCCCCTCCCCTTAACGCCGCAGCGTGCGTGCTAGCCGGCGCTGGTCTCGCCGCCGGCGTCCGCCGACTGAGCTTGATCCGCAAAGCACAGGAAGCGGGTGCGGTGGATGTGATTGATATTATCTTCCCAGCCGGTGACGTTGGGATCCACCAGCGCCTTGTTCACATAATAGACAATCGGCACATAGGGCAGCTCGTCCAGCATGATCTGCTCGGCTTGCGCGAGAAGCTCGCCGCGCTCCGCGCCGTCGATCGTGACATTGGCCTGGGCGACCAGGGCGTCGAACTCCTCACTCGACCACCGCGAATAATTCATCGGGACCGACTCGGTCTCGGCGAGGAAAAGGAAGTTATACGCGTCGTTATAATCGCCGATCCAGCCGCCGTCGCCGACGGTGTAATCGCCCGCGCGCAGGTTGGAATAGTGAATCTGGGTGTCGATCTGAAGAATGTCGACATCCACCCAGTCCGCAATGCTCTCCCAATCTGACTGCACCACCGGCGCCACGCGGGGATTATCGCCCGTGGACCGGTGCGTGTATTCAAAGCGCAGCGGGTTATCCGGTCCGAAGCCGGCTTCCTCCAGAAGCTCGCGCGCCCGGACCCGGCGTTCTTCAATGGGATCGTCGAACCAGGAAACGCGCGCGGTCGCGGGATAATTCGCCGTGAACGGCGGCACGAAGGAGTGCGCCGGCGTCTGGCCAGTCCGCAGGATTTCATCGGCGATGAATTGAGTGTCGATCGCCATGCCCAGCGCATTGCGCACGCGCGGATCGTCAAACGGCTCCTGAACGGTGTTGAAGGAGAAATACACCAGGCCGAGATAGTCGTTCACCCGGACATAGTCGGGAATCTCTTCACGCAGGAAGTCGTAACTCTGACCGGCGAAATCCGTCGTCAGGTGCAATTCGCCCGAACGCACGCGGCGCTCGGCCGCCTGCAGCTCGGCGGGATAGTAGAAGACCTCGTCGACACAGACATTCGCATTGTCGAAGAAGAGCGGGTTTCGTTCGACATGAACGAAATTGTTCGAGCTCCATTGCACCAGCTTGTAGGGGCCGTTGGTTTCAATATTCGCCGGCTGGACCCAGGCGTCGCCATGTTGCTCGACGATATGCTGGGGCACCGGGAAGCTGGTGTAGTGGGTCAGAAGCTGGGGCAGATAGGGGGCCGGAAACTCGAGCTCGATCCGCAGGGTGCGCTCATCAACAGCAACCACGCCCAGGTCTTCAGGCGGCAAATCGCCCGCATTGACGCCGCGGGCGTTGCGGATCGGGTAAAGGATCGAGGCGTAATTCGCCAGCGTTTCCGGAATCAGGATCCGGCGAAGGGCGAACTCGAAATCATAGGCGTCGACCGGCTCGCCGTCCGACCAGTTGGCTTCACGGATCGTGAAGGTCCACGCCAGCCCGTCCTCCGAGACTTCATAGCTTTGCGCCATGCCCAGGATGGGTTCGCCGGCGGCGTTCTCGGTGAACAGACCGATGAACATGTCGCCGATGATATTATTCTCCCACGTTCCTGAAGCCTTGTGCGGGTCCAGCGAGAACGGCTCGGCGTTATTGCCTCGATGCAGGACCGTGACGTCCTCGCTCGGCGCTTCGCCCCCGCAAGCGGCGAGGGTCAGCGCGGAAGCGCCGGCGGCCAGCGCAAGGCTAAGCTTCTGGATACGGGTCATCTGGTTGGTCTCCCCTGTTTTTCTGGTCGGCGCTCAAGCGTTGAGCCGGCGCGTTGATGGCGTTCGGTCCGCGCGCAACCCCGTCTTCGGGCGATCGCGCATTGACCCATGTTGAACTCTTGCAAAGCCTGCTTGAGCCCGGGATGAACGCCGGCAGGCCTTGACGCCCGCCTAATCTCCTAGAGAACTAGGGCAGGTTTCAAGCAAAACCGGTCAATTCGATGCCGTCTTACGCACCCGCGCTTCTCACCGCCACCATATTGCTGTCCACGCCCGGCCTGGCCTTGGCGCAATCCCCGCCCGCCGAGCCATCACCTACCGTCGCAGCGCTGCTCGCCTGCCGCGAGATCACCGATCAGGCCCAGCGCATTGCGTGCCTGGAGGACCGGGTCGCCGCATTCGCCGCAGCGCTGGAGAGCGGCAGGGTTTATGTGGTGGAGCAGGACACGGTCCGCGAAGCGGAGCGCGCCAGTTTCGGCTTCGGGCGGGAATCGCTGTCCCGCTTTGCGAACACGCTCGGGCTGGGCCGTGAACGCGGTGAGGATGACGATGACGCCAATGAGGCGTTCAGTTTCGAGGACGGCGTCACGGCGGAGACCGACGCCAGCGGGCGGCTTTCGCAGCTCAGCGGCCTTACGGTCTCAGAAGTCACCCGCAATCGGTTCGGCCGCATCACGGTCAGGCTGGAAAACGGGCAGGTCTGGCGGCAAACCGACGACACCAGCGTTCTCAGGGTTCGCGATCGGCATATTGAAGCCGGGCTGACCGCCGAATTGCAGAGCGGCGTGCTTGGGTCCTATTTCATGCGCCTGAGCCATTCTCCGCGCCGTTTCCGCGCGGAGCGCATCCGGTAGACGCGCGGGCGCGGCGCCTTGAACACATCGGACTCGCCTGCGGAATCGCGCCGGCGATCCTTCGCCTCGATCGCGTCGCGCCGGATCGACGAAGCGCGCTAGCGATCCTTCGGATCGATCGCGTCGCAAGGCTCAAATATGCGCGCTAACGATCCTTCGGATCGATCGCGTCGCGGAGCCCGTCACCGATGAAGTTGAAGCAGAACAGCGTGATCATCATGGTCAGCGCCGGGAAAATCAGCGTCCAGGGCGCGATCTCCATGTCCCGCGCGCCGTTCGAGATCAGATTGCCCAGCGAGGTGAGCGGCTCCTGAACGCCCAGGCCCAAGAAGGACAGGAAGCTTTCCGCGAGGATCACGACCGGAATGGTCAAGGTCACATAGACCACCACCGGCCCTAAAACGTTCGGCACGATGTGACGGCGGATGATCGAGAGCTGTCCGACGCCCGCAGCATGGGCGGCTTCGACGAATTCCATGCCTCTCAGCGCGATGGTCTGGCCGCGCACGATGCGCGCCATGGTCAGCCATTCCACCGCGCCGATGGCGATGAAGATCAGGATGATATTGCGGCCGAACACCACCATCAGGATGATCACGAAGAAGATGAAGGGAATGGCGTAAAGCACGTCCACGATCCGCATCATGATCTGGTCGACCCGGCCGCCGATGAAGCCGGCCGTCGCGCCCCACATCACGCCGATGGCCAGCGAAACCATGGTGGCGACCACGCCGACCATCAAACTCATGCGCAGACCGACCAGCGTACGCGCGAACAGATCACGGCCCTGCGCGTCGGTTCCGAAGATGTGCCAGTTCTCCAGCGTCGGGGGGAGCTGCACCCGGTCGCGATAGATGAATGCGCTGTCGTGCACCCACAAAAGCGGGCCGATAAAGGCCAGGAAGACCAGCACGCCCAGAAGAATCAGGCTGAATACGGCGGCTTTGTTGCGAAGCAGGCGCGCCTGGGCGTCATCCCAGAGCGAGCGGCCCTTGACCGCCGCGCCTTCGAGCATTTCCTGCTTTTCTGCCGGTGTGGAGATCAAGCTCATGTCTCGTACTTCACCTTCGGATTCAGCACCGCATAGAGCAGGTCGGCGACAAGATTGAGGATGATGATCAAGCTGGCGTACAGGATCACCACGCCCATCACCACCGTGTAGTCGCGCTGCAATGCGGCAAGCACGAACTGGCGTCCGATGCCCGGCAGCGCGAAGACCTGCTCGATCACGATCGAGCCGGTCAACAGGGCCGCGGACGCCGGACCCAGATAGCTGACAAGCGGCAGGATCGCGCTGCGCAGCGCATGGCGGACGATCACCGCCGGTCCCGACAGGCCCTTGGCGCGCGCGGTGCGGATATAGTTGGAGCGGATCACTTCGATCATCGAAGCGCGCATCAGCCGCGAGATGATCGCGATTTGCGGCAGGGCGAGCGTGATCACCGGCAAGGTCAACCGCTCAGGCGTCATGCCCAGCCGCGGATCCAATCCGCCAGACGGCAGCCAACCCAGATAAATCCCGACGGTCAGGGCCAGGATCGGCCCGACCACAAAGGGCGGAATGACAATGCCGATGGTCGCGAACGCGACCACTCCATAATCCGCCGCGGTGTTTTGTCGAAGCGCGGCGATGGATCCGAACACGGTTCCGATCAGCACGGCGAGCGTGATCGACAGCAAGCCGATCGTGGCGGAGACGGGAAATCCTTCCGCAATGATGTCGGCGACGTCCTTGTCGCGGAATTTCAGCGACGGGCCCAGATCGCCGCGGACCAGCCCGCCGAGATAGTCGACATATTGTTTCCAGACCGGCTGATCCATGCCGTAGGCCGCCAGGATGTTTTGGCGGATCTCTTCCGGCATCGGGCGTTCAAGATCGAACGGTCCGCCGGGCGCGACGCGCATCATGAAGAACGCGACCGTAATGATCACGAGGATCGTCGGGATCGCGATCAGGAAGCGGCGAAGAATATATGCGGGCATGTCTGGCCGGGCTGCCTTGCAAAACGAGAGCGGTTTTTTGGGCTTTACCGGCCCGGCGATCAAGAACGGCCCGCAGTAGGCTCGATTTGTGACTAACCCTCAAGGGTCGAGCCTGAATGAGGCCTGAACCTCTGCAATTCAACGATCCATTGCGGCGCCCAGGCCACTATGAGCGGCGCTTCGCTCGATCGCGGCGCCGGCGACATCCGGGTCCGGCCCGGCCAGCGCGGCCGCCCCGGTCTTGAACGCCAGGGCCAGCATCAGGGCGATCGCGGCCAGGCGCAGCCGGCGGCTGAGACTGAAAAGGGCGGTGGCCAGGCGGTCCATGACAGGCGTCTCGTTTCGGTGCTGAGAGCGACGGGGTTGCAAATCTCTTGCCGGCGGCGGGCTTGTGAGCGGCTCGTGAATTGCGCCGATGCGCGCCTGGCCTATCCTGCGATCGAAATTGAAGGAGCGAATCTCATGGCGGCGAGCGCCTGGTGGCGGGATTTCCAGCTTGAGGGCGGCATATTGCATGTCCGAAAGACGGGCGCCCGCGTGCCGGTGGAGCCCGGCGTCATCGGCGAGTGCCTGGCCTGGCTGCGCTTCTATCTCGATGTCGAGCTGGAACGGCGGGCGCATTCGCCGTCGGGTCCGCGCATCTGGTTCGCGCCGGACCGTCCGCGCCCCTGGTATCTGATCTGGCCGGTCCTGCAGCTCGCCGGCTTGCGGATCACCGACACCCCGGACGAGGCGGATCTGGCCATGTTCTTTGAGGACGCGACCGACGGTGATCCGCCTTCAGGTCCCAGGCCGACCATCAACGGCCGTTGCAGCGACACCTCCAAAACCGCAGTGGCCGCCGCATTTGAGCGCGCCAGCGGACGGGCGATCGCGGTTGACCCGCGCAGCCATGACGGCCCAATGGTCGAAAAGGGTGAAGCGAACGGCGTCCATGACGGCCGTGTCGTCGAGGGCCCCTGCGAACCGGTCGCGGGCAAGGCCTATCAGCGCCTTGTCGACAATCTCGCCCCGGATGGAATGGTTGAAGATCTTCGGTGTCCGACCATCAACGGCGAGATCGCCGCCGTCTTTTTGAAGCGCCGTCCGGTCGACGCCCGTTTCGCGAACGCCAACGCGGCGGTGCGCCGCCTCGAACCCGACGCCGTTTTCTCTAAGCAGGAGCGCGAGTTGATCGCCCGCTTCTGCAAGGAGTTGGGCCTGGACTGGGGCGGACTGGATGTCCTGCGCGACCGGCGCGACGGCGAGATTTGGATCGTCGACGCGAACAAGACCGATATGGGACCGCCCACCGCCTTGCCGCTGGCCGACAAGCTGTCGACGACCCGCGCCATCGCGGCCCGGTTCCGCCATTATTGTGATGCACTGATCACCGACGCCTCTGGAGACGCCGCATGAGCGCCATCCCCTTCGTTCGCGAGTTTGAGTTTGAGTATGGCCGCTGTGACCGGCTGAGCGAGCGGGTGCGCCGCGTGATCGCGAACAATCCCGGCGCCTTCACCTATACCGGCACCGGCGTTTACATCGTCGGCGCCGGCGAGGTCGCGGTGATCGATCCCGGTCCCGCCCTGCCCGACCACGAGGCCGCGCTGGACGCTGCGCTGGACGGAGAGCAGGTCACCCACGTCCTGGTGACCCACCACCATCTCGATCATTCCCCGCTGGCGCGGACCCTCGCGGACAAGCATGGCGCCCATGTCTATGCGATGAGCCCGCCCGAGGTGTTGCCCGAGGGCGGCGAGGTGCGCATGGAGGCCGGCGACGACAGCGGATTCAGGCCGGACCTGGAGATTGAAGACGGGGACGTCTTCACCGGTCCCGGCTGGACGCTGCGCGCCCTGCACACGCCGGGGCATACCTCCAACCATGTCTGTTACGCGCTGGAGGAAGAGCGCTGCCTGTTCTCCGGCGACCATGTGATGGGCTGGTCCACCTCGGTCGTCAGCCCGCCCGACGGGTCGATGGGAGATTATATCGCGCAGCTGGAGCGGATCCGGGCGATGGATTTCCAGGTCATCCGTCCGACCCATGGCACCGCGATCGACGATCCGCGCCCCTTCCTGGACGCCTATATCGAGCATCGCCGCCTGCGCGAACGGCAAATCCTGACCGAGATGAGCGCAGGCAAGACCGATATCCGCACCATGGTGGCCAGCATGTATGCGGACGTGGACAAGCGCCTGCACCCTGCAGCCGCACACTCGGTGCTGGCGCACATGATCCATCTGGTCGAGCAGGGCCGCGTCATCTGCGCGGGCGAGCCGGGCCTGGAGACGGTCTACACGCTCAAAGCGGCCTAGCCCCGGGCCATCAGGCGCTCGGCCTCCGCCGGACCGATGCGGAACGGGGCCCGCGTCCCGCAGGCGAAATCGCGCGCCATCACATCCGCCGCCCGCCGGGCGACGGTGTTCGCGTCGCGAACCCGGCGAGCGTCCACATAGGCGGCATGGCACGCGCCGTTGCGCGCATCCAGCGCGCTGACCACAAGAAATTCCTCAACGGTCGCCATCTCGAGCCGGTTTGAGCCGGCCCTTGCCTGCGGACGCATGGCGCGCCAACGCACGATCGTCGCGAAGGGCCGCCAGCCGCGGCCCGCGGCCTCCATGCGCCATTCAATGGTCTCGGACGTGTTTGAAAACTGCGCCACGGATGTGATCGGCGTTTCTGACAGTTGGCGATCAAGGGCGCGCTCTCCAAACGCGATCCGTCCCGAATGCCCGGTCGCGCCCAGATAGACCGTCCAGCCGTCGCGGCCCTCACAGGCTAAGAAAGAGGCGAGAAATTCATATCCCTGCGGCGGCGTGCGCGGAGCGCAATCCGCGACGCGCGTGTAGGCGCTGTCGACGGGCTGCGCCGCGGCCGAAGCGGCGGCGGCGAGCGGTGCGAGAAATCCGGCGATGACGGCTGCGAGACGCATGCAATGATCATAATCGCGGTCTAACACCTTGGCGAGGCTTGACCTTCCCGGGCCTAAGGGTGTCTGAAAGCAGGTATGGAGAATGCAGGTCGCCCCCTCGCGGAGGTCGTGCGCGCCAGACCAAGGCGCGGACTGGCGCGGCTGCGCCGCGGCCTGCGCAATGCGTTCAGCGAGGGCCGCTCCCCGATCCTTTGGATCGCCGCCATCGCGGTCGGGCTGGCCGCCGGCTATGGCGCGCTCGGCCTGAGATGGGCGATCTCAGGCGTTCAATGGGCCGCTTTCGGGCATGCCGGGGAAGCACTGGCCAGCGCTGCAGGCGAGCTTCCCGCCGTGATGCTGGTGGGCGCGCCCGTGATCGGCGGCCTGATCGTCTCCGCCCTCCTCTGGCTGGGCGCCCGCCAGAGATGGCTGGACGAAACCCGGGCGGAAGGCGTCGCCGACGTCATGGAGGCGCGTGCGATCGACGGCGGGCGAATGCGCGCCGCGCCGGGCCTGTTGTCCGCCTTGATCGCCGCCGTGTCCCTGGGGTCCGGCGCCTCGGCCGGCCGGGAAGGACCCGCCGTGCATCTGGGCGCCACGCTGGCCAGCCTGGTCACACGCCCGCTCGGTCTGCCGGCCCGGGCGGCGCGCATCATGCTGGCCTGCGGCGCCGCCGCGGCGGTGTCGGCCAGTTTCAACGCCCCGGTCGCCGGGGCGCTGTTCGCATTCGAAGTCATTCTGGGCCATTACGCCTTACGCTCCATCGCGCCGGTGGCGGTCTCCAGCGTCATCGGCGCGATCCTCTCCCGCATCCATTTCGGCGCCCAACCCGCCTTCCCCATCCCCGAGATCGAGCCGGCCAGCCTGATCGACTTCGCCGCCATGCTGCCGCTGGGCGCAGCGGCGGCCGGGCTCGCCATCGCATTCACCCTGGCGGTGACGACGCTGCCGGGCTGGGCCGCGCAGCGCGCCCATTCCTGGTCGATTCCGCTCTGGGCTTTGCCGCCGGTTGGGGGATTGCTGGTCGGTCTGATCGCACTGCTGGCGCCGGAGGTGCTCGGCGTCGGATATGAAGCGACCGCCACAGCGCTGGCGGGCGGCTACGCCATCGCCACGCTCGCCGGCCTGATCGTGATGAAATTCATCGCCACGGTGATCACGCTGTCCGCCCGCTTCGGCGGCGGCGTGTTCTCGCCCTCGCTTTATCTCGGCGCCCTGCTCGGCGCGCTGTTCGGCCAGATCGCGGTGACGGCCTTTGGAGAAAACAGCGCGGGGGCCGCCTTTTATGCGGTGGTCGGCATGGGCGCGGTCTCCGGCGCGGCGCTGGGCGCGCCCCTGTCGACCACGCTGATCGTGTTTGAACTCACGGCCAGCTATGAGGCGTCCATCGCATTGCTGGTGGCGGTGTCGCTGGCGACCCTGATCACCCAGGCGGTGACCAAGGGCAGCATCTTTCACCGCCAGGTCGAGCGCCATGGCTATGACCTGACCCGCGGCGACGCGAGAGTGATCCTTCAGACCATCCGCGCCCGGGACGTCATGACTCCCTTAAGCGCCGATGACGCCGCCGCGGAAATGGACGCCCCCAGCCTTTACGAAGATGATTATCTCGGCCGGGCGCTGGGCTTTTTCGCCGCCGAGCGGCTGGACGGCGCCCCGGTCCGCTCCCGCACGGGCGAGCAGCCCATTATCGGCTACCTGACCAAGGCCGACGCCCATGCCGCCTACGCCGCCGCGCTCCAGGCCCGGCATGAGGAGGAGCATGGGTGAGGATCACGCATCCCGGTCCGGGCTGCGGTCTTTCAAATTCGCCCAAATTCTCGTCACAGCGCCAATTGTCGGCACGACCGTTATGCCAATGATGAC
>LYSW01000031.1:0-8286 GCA_001657295.1 Oceanicaulis sp. BBD 1991-10
GGCTGCGGTCCTTGCGGTCGTCGCATGGGTCCTTTGGCGCGGGTTTCGACGCTAAAATACTCCTCTGACATGTCCATCACACTCTCGCGAGGCGGCTGGGCGCCGGACGCATGGCGCGCCATTGTCCGCCGCGAACCGCACGCCTCGCGCGCCCGCCGCGCCCCGACCCGGAGTTTCGCCATGTTTCGCGCCCTTCTTGGAGCCGCCGCTCTTTCGTTCGCCCTCTCATCGCCTGCGCCGGCGCAGGCGGAGCCTGCGGCCGCCGCGTCGGAGGCCGCCGCCGAATTCGGCCCGGCGGTCGGCGAGGCGGCGCCGGTCTTCACCGTCCACGACGCCCGCGGCGTTGAGCGCTCGCTCGCCGATCTGTCAGGGACGAACGGCGTCGTGATTTACTTCAACCGTTCGCTGGACTGGTGCCCGATCTGTCTGCGCCAGGCGCTGGAAGTCGAGGCGTCCCTGGATGCGTTTGCAGACGCGGGCTGGGGCGTGGCGATCCTGACTTATGATTCCACGGGCACGCTCGCCCGGGTCGCGGACCAGCGGCAGCTGGCCGTGACCTTGCTCGCCGATGAGGGCAGCGTGGTTGTCGACGCGTTTGACGTCCGCGACCCGATTTACTCCGACCCTGATCACATGGCCCACGGGGTGCCCTACCCGATCGCGTTCGCGATCCGCCCGGACGGACGCGTGGCCGGCAAGTACTGGCATGAAGGAGGGCTGGGCGGTCGGCGCGGATACGCCACCCGCGTCTCCACCGACGACATCATTGCAGATCTGGCGGGCGATTAGCCTTCCAAACCGCATCCGGGCCTCTTAGCCTCACGGCCATGAATGACGTTCCCGTGCTGGAAACCGAACGCCTTCGCCTGCGTCTGCCGACCGAGGCGGATTTTGAAGGCTTGCTGACCTTGATGTCGGACCCCGTCGCCACCGCGTATATCGGCGGGGTCATGTCGCCGCCGCATGTCTGGCGTTCACTGTGCACCATCCTTGGGCATTGGCGGCTGCGCGGCTACGGCTTTTTCTCGGTGGAGGAGAAGGCCACAGGCGCCTGGGTCGGGCGGGTCGGTCCTTGGTTTCCCTATGGTTGGGTCTCGCCGGAGGTCGGCTGGTCGATCACGCGCGATCATTGGGGCAAGGGTTACGGCCCGGAGGCCGCCGCCGCGTCATTGGACTATGTCTTTGACCAACTTGGGTGGGACCGGGTGATTCACCTGATCCACGCCGACAATGCGAATTCCCAGGCGGTTGCGCGCAAGCTGGGTTCCGTGGACACGGGCGAGGACGCCGAAGCGGCCGGTTTCGGACTGATGTGCGATGTTTGGGGCCAGAGCCGCAAGGATTGGCGGGCCAATCGCAAGCGTATTTCGGCCTGAGGCCGCGACAAAGCGGCCTCTCGGCCGAGCCGAAAGGCTCCTGTAGACTGGCCAATGCTTTGAAAGGACATGCCGATGTCGATCCGCCGCATGCTCGCCATTCTGAAAGGAGACGCGAGCGACGCGCGGCTTTTGGGGCAGGCGTTCCAGATCGCTCGTCAGCGCGGCGCTCTCGCCGATGCGATCTTTATTCGCCGCAACGCCCGGTCCGGCGCGGATTTTCTCGGCGACGCTTTTTCCAGCTACGGCCTCGATCTGCTTTTGAAGGATCTTGAGAAGGCGGGCAGCGCCGCGGCGCTGACGGCGAAGGCGGCGTTCGAAACTGCGAGCGCGCAAGCCGCGCCCAGCGCCAGCGGCCGCTTCATCGACTATGTCGGCCTGCCGGAAGAGGCGATGAGAAGCGAGGCGGCGCTCAGCGATCTCCTGGTCATCGCCAAACCCGGCGGTTCAGGCGACGAAGCGGCGGAAGACGCCGCGCGGCTGGCCTTGCTTGAGGCCGGCCGACCGGTGCTTTTCCTGCCGGAAGGGGCCGCCGAAAAGGGCGGTTTCCGCAAGGCGGTGGTGGCGTTTGACGGCTCCCGTGAAGCCGCGCACGCCTTAACCGGCGCGATCGACGTGCTGGCGGACGCCGATGATGTCGATCTTGTGTCGATCGTCGAAGAGTCCCAGCTGGAGCCGGCGGTCGGTGTGGCCGAGCGCTATCTGATGCTGCACGGCATTGATGCGGACCGGCGCGAAGAAGATCGCGCAGGACGCAGCACCGGAGCAGCGCTGCTGGATGTCGCGGTCGAGGCCGGCGCGGATCTGCTTGTGATGGGGGGCTTCGGCGCCCCGAGCTGGCGTGATGTCGGCGGCCGCGGCGCGACGCGCGCGGCGTTGCGCCGTGCGCCTTGCGCCGTCTTGATGACGCACTAGCCTGTCAGGACCACCCGGCCTCCCGCAGCGCGGGGTAATAGGTGCGGCTCACGGGCGCGCTCAGGCCGCCGCGCAATTGCGCCTGACCTGAGCCGCGTTTGAAGCTGACGCTCTCCAAACTTGCTTCGCTCGCCCACCAGGACCGGTGCAGGCGAAAGCCCGGCACGGTCTCCTGCACATCGGCGACCGCGTCGGAAAACCGCATCAACACCAGGTCTGAGCCGGCGTCTGTGTGGACGCGGACATAGTGGTCTTCCGCCTGCAGCGCGATGAGGGTCGCCGCCCGCAGGCGCGCGGGAAGATGACTGGCCAGGCGATCGGGCGTTTTCATCAGCTGCTCGCCCGCGGACCGGAGCTCAGGCCCGGCCTGCGCGACCGGCGGCGCAGGTGATCTCACGACGCGCAGGAGCTCCAGGATCACAACGACCGCCAAGGTGATGATCAATACGGCGGGCAGGAGCATGAAGTAGAGATCCGGACTCGCGCGCTGGTCCAAAAGCAGCCCTCCCGCCGCCTGCACCACCAGGGTCTGGATCGGGGTCGTTCCGGCGGTCACGGCGAGCATGCGCAGGGTGCGGCCCTTGATGGCGCTGACACGCGTCACCGCGGCCTCAACGCCCCGGATCACCAATCCCCCCGCCAACATGACGGCGACCCAGTAAAGCGTGCGCGGCGCGGCCGGCACGTCGATCGTGTCGAACGGGCCGATTGCCGCGAAGAATAGTCCAAACAGCGCCATCACGCCCAGCTCTATCCAGAGGCTCTGGCCGGTCGCAGCTTGGGGGCGGTGGGTGTCGCTCATGGCGGCGGCATGTATCAGGCACGCCGCCGCACCGGTCAAACCCTGCACGTTTCGCGACGCGCGAACGGCGCCCTGTGCGGCGTCCGCGAAGCCGCGAAGCGGTCTGCGAAATCCCGCCTTCTCTCCCGGCGAACACTCAGGCCAGGTCCAGCCGCAATGACGAATTTCAGACGAAGGCGCCGCCATGACCGACTATCAAACCGCTCTGCAGTCCAAACGCTTGTCGCTGTTCGGCCGGGCGGGCCTGTCGTTGATCGGCCTGCTTTGCATCGGCGTGACGATCGCAGCTTTGCGCTATGTGGCCCCGGGCATGCCCGGGGCCGCCGTGACCGTCGCGGCCAATGCGTTCGCCATGCCTTATCTGCCGGTCCATGCCGGCTTTGGCGCGCTGGCCTTGTTGATCGGACCGCTGCAATTCCTGCCCGGGCTGCGCCGGCGCCGCGTTCGCCTTCACCGCACGATCGGCGTGACATACTGGCTTGCCTGTTTCGTGTCGGGCGGGGCCGGTCTGGCTCTTGCCTTCGGGAGCACGGCCGGGCCGATCGCAACTGCAGGATTCGGATTGCTCGCGATCGCCTGGATCACGACGACCGCCATGGGCGCGGTCGCCGTTTTGCGCGGCCGGTTCCTTGATCACCGGCGCTGGATGATTCGCAGCTTCACCCTGACCTTCGCCGCGGTCACCCTGCGCCTGCTCCTGCCGGTCGCCTTTTTCGTCGAGCTGGATTTTCAGACCTGGTATCTGGCCGTGTCCTTTCTGTGCTGGGTCCCCAATCTGGTTTTTGCTGAGATCTACATCCTCAGCACCGAAGGCGGGGTTCAGAACCAGCCGGCCTCGCGCAGCGCGGGGTAATAGGTGCGGCTCACCGGCGCTTCCGTGCCGTCAGCCAGGACCAGCAAGCCGCGGCCGTCGCCCTTCTGGGCGTCGACTACGGTGTGGCGCGCGACCCACCAGGACCGGTGCGTGCGCGCGCCGTCCAATGCTTCACAGGCCGCGACGGCGTCGGAGAGCCGCATCAGGATGAGCGCCTCGCCGGCGTCGGTGCGCACCCGCAGATAGTGGTCTTCCGCCGTCATGGAGGTCAGCGTCGCGCGCCGAAGCCTTGGGGGCAGCTTGTCCAGCAATGCTCCGCCGGCCTGGGGCGCGACGGCGGCGGCGGCCGAATGGTTCAAACGATCGACCACATAGGCGACCGTGGTGACGAACGCGGAGATCACCACCACGCTGCCGTAGTTGATCGCGATCATGGTGAGGCTGGGCGCGTTTGCGTAGAAGCCGGTATTCATTGCCAGCACCGCGACGGTGACCGGCGCCGAGACCACCAGGATGGCGACCCCGTAGGTCAGCCAGACCGGCAGGTTCGGCGCCAGGCGCGGCAGCCAATAGCCGGTTCCAAATCCGAACAGCGCGCCGAAGCCGATAAGGCCGGTCCAGTAAAACCACGCCCAAGGCCAGCCCAGACCGCTCGACCCGAAAGGCCCCAGGATCGCCAGGAAGGTGCCGATGCCCAGAACGATCAGGACCGGCCGCCACCGGCCCGACGCCAGAACTCTGGAAAGGCTCCACTCTTTCACGTGAATCGGGTCCCTGCCGTTCGCGAAGCGTGAACGGGAGGGTGGCCGCTGTTCGCGAACCGGTCCAGCCCTTCCACGCACTCGCGCTTTTCCAGTCATGAGGATTCGCGCTTTCTCCACTCGACCTCGCGGCAAGCGGCCGCAGCTCGGACTTTGAATGGAGAAATTGGATGAAAACGGCTCTGAGAACACTGACGGCGGCGGCTCTGGCGGGCGCGGCGCTTGTGGCTTTCACACCGGTTGAATTTGTCGCCGCGGCGGCTGTGCTCCGCCATGCCGCCACGCATTCGGAGCAGAATCTGACGGTCCACATCGTCTCCCCCGGCTCCCGCAGCGGAGAGGTGTGGATCGGCCTTTACGACAGCGAAGCCGCCTATGACGACGGCGATGAAATGCTTTCGCGCACGCTTCCCGCGGACTCCGATGAACTTGCCGCCGTGTTCGAGAATCTGCCGGCGGGCGAATACGGCATCATCGCGTTTCACGACGCCAATGCGGACGGCGATTTTAATCGCAATTTCATGGGCATCCCATCCGAGCGCTATGGCTTCTCCAACAATCCGCGGCCGCGATTTCGCGCGGCGAGCTGGCAAGAAGCCCGCTTTGAGCTGTCGGCCGAGGGGCCTCGGGAGGTGACCATTCAACTGATGGGGGGCATCGGATGAATGTCGAAGCATTTTTCGCGGCGCCGCTGATCATCCAGATTCACGCGATCTCGGCCGTCGGGGCCTTGGGATTGGGCGTCGTCCAGTTCACCGCTCCAAAAGGCACGATTCCGCATCGCACGCTGGGCTATGTCTGGGTGGCGCTGATGGCGATGACCGCCGGAACGGCCTTCTTCATCCGCAGTCATCCGGAGGGGCATTTCAGCTGGATCCATATCTTCATCCCCATCACCTTGTTGGGGATCGTCGACATATCGATCCGCGCGCGGCGGGGATTGACCGCCAAACACCGCGCAGCGGCGATCACGCTCTTCATCGGCGCGTTGGTGATCCCCGGCGCCTTCACCTTCCTGCCGGGCCGGCTGATGCACGAGGTGTTTGTGGGCTGAGCCCAGCATGGCGCCGCGGCCATTTTCACGTCAGCTATCGGGTCTTCCGCGATAATCTTAAAAACAGGGCTCGGCGTTCTGCGCGTCGGGCCGCCGCGGCCCCGTCGCCGGCGCGCCATGCTGCCCGGATGGGCTGGGCCTCCGGGCCTTCCGCCCGGTGCGATTCCGGACCCGCGTGACGCGAAGGACACTGGATTGCCTGGGCCTTTGCGGACCGCGATCGGGCGCCAGCGGCTGAATGCGTCATGGACATGTCGCGCTAATGGCGTACCCCTGTGAACCGAATGGATAATCTGGGGGATTCCATGGTTCGCATCAAATCATTCGCCGCGGCGCTGGCTATCGCGCTGGGCGTGCAAGCCTGTTCCGAGCCGGTTCCGGCCGGGCCCGACGCCGGAACGCCGGCTGCGCCGGCCGCGGCGCCGGCCGAGCCGCCTCGCACGGCGGTTGAGGCGCTCGCGCCCTTCTACGCGCAACTGGAGTATGACCGGCCGATCGCAGCCGAAGGCCCCGCTCTGCCGGCGCCCAACATGACGCTGACCTCGATCGCGTTTGGGTCCTGCAACACCCAGGAGTGGGAGATTCCGATCCTGCGGACAATCGCGGGCGAAGACCACGACATCTTCATGTATATCGGCGACAATGTTTATGGCGACGTCTATAGCGACGACGCCACCATGCCGGAATTGCGCGAGGCTTATCACGCGCTCGCCGACCGCCCGGAATTCCAGGCGCTTCGTGCGCGCTTTCCGATGCTGGCGACGTGGGACGACCATGATTACGGCCAGAACGACATGGGCGGACGCTTCGCTTTCAAGGGCTTCGCCCAGCAGCTCTTCCTCGATTTCTGGCGCGCCCCGCAGGACGATGTCCGCCGCACGCGCGAGGGCATTTACGACGCTCATATCTTTGGCGAGGCGGACCGGCGGGTTCAGGTGATTTTGCTCGACACCCGCTATTTCCGGACCAATCTGACCATGACGGACGAGCGCGGCGCGATGGGGCGCGAGCGCTATCTGCCGAGCTCGGACCCTGAACAGTCCATGCTCGGCGCCGCGCAGTGGGCCTGGCTGGAGGCGCAGTTGCGCCAGCCTGCCGACGTGCGTTTGATCGTAACCTCGATCCAGGTGCATGCCGACGGTCATGGGTGGGAAGCCTGGCGCACCATGCCGTACGAGCGCGATCGGCTTTATCGATTGGTCGGGGAGACCGGCGCGCAAGGCGTGGTCTTCGTCTCCGGCGACCGGCATTCCTCCGGCCTCTATGTCCGCGAAGACGTTGCGCCATACCCGCTCTATGAGATCACCTCGTCGGCCCTGAATATGAGCTTCAGGGACGAGAATAACGAGCCCGGCCCCCACCGGATCGGCGATATGTACGCCTTGGTGAATTACGGCGTCATCGGGTTTGACTGGGACGCCGCCGAGATTGCGCTGCAAATCAAGGGCCTTGATGGCGCGGTGGTTCGCGAACAGATCATTCCGATGGCGGAGATCGGCGCACGTTGACGGCGTTGCGGCGCTGCAACGATCCGCCGTGATCGCCTGACCCGGTTGGCCTCAAGCTTGCTTGCCCGGAGCGGGCGTTGATGATCAGCGCGCCGCATCCTTGGGGGGAGTTGATCCGGCATGGTGGACCGCCGCCGTTTCCAGGCCTTGTTTTCCGAGGTCGAGATCACGGACGTCTCGGCGCCCCCGGGGCTGCCAGGGACCCGGCCGCCCTCGGCCGGCTGGGCCGACCTGATCGTCGGCCTCGCCTTGAGACTGGCGCTGGCGGTCCAGTTCTTCACATGGGCGCGGGCGAATGCGGAGCCGGTGCGCGACATATTCGACTGGCGCGACTGGCTTGTCCCGTCGCCGGGGCTCGAGACGGCCGCCGGCGTCTGGGCGCTGGGGCGCGTCGATCCCGGCTTCGCTGCGGCGGGGGTTTTTTGATCATCGCCTCGCTTGTGGCGCTGTCCTTCTTCATCGGCCTGTTCACGCGGATCACGGCGGTCGTCGTCGCCCTGGGCGCCTGCTGGCACATGCTCGTGGTCCTGCCCGAGGCCTGGCCGCAAACCATCGCCTATGTCGCAATCTCGACCGCTTTGCTGCTGCGCGGCGGCGGGGCGGCGTCGATCGATTGGATATTGTCGCGGCTGAGCCGTTTCGGCTGATCGCCGATCCGGCTTGAACCGGGTTTCAGACCGTGGTGACCTGTGTCCGCCCGGCGGTCCGGCCCGGCGAAAGGCCTGATATGCTCATCTATCGCAACGTCGCCTTCGTGATGGCGGCGATGATCCTGTTTCAGCTCGCCGCCGGCGGCCTCTGGGTGATGCTTCCTCTGACGATGAGCGGGGCTGAATGGGGTCAGCTGACCATCGGCGCCGTTTACGCCAGCTATGGCGCAGGCTTTCTCGCCGGCGCCTTCAGCGCGCCATTCCTCATCCGCCGCATCGGCCATATCCGCGCCTTCGCGGCCTGCGCCGGCGGCGCCACGGCGGCGACATTGGGCTTGGCGCTCAGCTTCGACCTCGCGTCTTGGGCGCTTTTGCGTTTCGCTTTCGGCGCCTGCGCAGCCGGCCT
>LYSW01000031.1:8368-67118 GCA_001657295.1 Oceanicaulis sp. BBD 1991-10
CATCGGCCTGGTCGGCGGGCCCTTCCTGTTCGCCGCGCCGGCGGTCGCCGGCGGCGGCGCGTTCGCTCTGGCCGGCGTCGCGCTCGCTCTTTGTCTGATCCCGGTCGTCCTCACGACGCGCAGCCAGCCCGTCGCGCCCGGGATCGAGCGCGCCGCCCCGGACCGCCTGTTTAAGATCGCACCAGCCGCCGCGGGCGCGGTGTTCACGGCGGGGCTGGGGAATTCGGGTCTTCTCGCCTTTCTGCCGATCTGGGCGGGCGGGCTCGGATCCGCCTCGGGCCAGGCGGCGGCGATTCTTTTCGGTTCCGCTTATGCCGGCGCTTTGGTCAGCCAGTGGCCGGCCGGGCATTTGTCAGACCAGCTCGACCGCCGGATCGTCATCGCGGCGCTGGCCGGCGCCGCCGGCTTCGCAGCGCTATTGCTGGCGGTGCTCCTCAATCCCGGCCTGGTGGGCGGGGCGATATTAATTGGACTGTGGGGCGCGGCGAGCCTGGCCTATTACGCCATTGCGATCGCCCACGCGGCGGATCGATCCCGGGTTGAAGAATTGCCGGCCATCGCCTCAGGCCTCCTAATGGTCTGGGCGGCGGGTTCGGTGATCGGGCCGCTCCTTTTCGGCCTCGTCTCCTCAGGCCCGCTGGGCGCGCGTGGATTATTCCTGCTCGCTGCATTGTTCAGCTTCGCCTTGGCGGCCGCCATGTTATGGCGGCGGCGCACGCGCGCTCCAGTCTCGGCGGAGGAGCGCGAACCCTTCGTCAATCTGCAGGCGACGTCGGCGGAGCTGGCGGATATCGACACCAGCCCGGCGGAATGGGGAGACGACATAAGATGATGGCCGCCGCTATTCTGTTTCCGGCCCTGCTTTGCGCGCTCGCAGCCTTGGCGGTGCGCAAGCGCCTCAGGGCGCTTAGCTGGATCAGCTGGCTGGGTTGGGCCCTGATCGGCGCTGGCGTGCCGGTCTTGATCGGGCAGGGTGCAGCTTATGCGATTGCAGTGAATGGCGGAGAGCCGCGGATCGTCGCGCTGGTCCTGGCGGCCGGCTTGGCCGGCGGGCTCGGCTGGGCGGCCGGTGCGCTGAGCGCGCGTTTCACCGGCGCCTCCGCCTAGACCAAAGCCGTAGCCGCAAGCCGCGTTGCGCCCGCTTTTGGCGGTGTTATAACCCGCCGCGTCCCATCCTTGCTGTGAGGCGCTCCTGAGTCGTCTCGCCGCGCCCATTCGCACTCCAGCCGACGCGAGCACGAGGCCCCATGAATATTCACGAGCACCAGGCCAAAGCCCTCCTGAAATCCTTTGGGGCGCCGGTCGCCGACGGCGTTGCGGTCTTTACGGTGGATGAGGCGGTCAAGGCGGCCGAAAGCCTGCCAGGGCCGCTTTTCGTGGTGAAGTCGCAAATCCACGCCGGCGGGCGCGGCAAGGGCAAATTCAAGGAATTGGGGCCGGACGCCAAAGGCGGCGTGCGCTTGGCCTTCTCGATCGACGAGGTCCGAGCCCACGCCGAGGAAATGCTCGGCAACACCCTGGTCACCCACCAGACGGGTCCGGCCGGCAAGCAGGTCAACCGTCTTTACATCGAAGACGGCGCGGATATCGCCAACGAGCTCTATCTGTCTTTGTTGGTGAACCGGGAGACCGGGCGGGTGGCGTTCGTGGTCTCCACTGAAGGCGGCATGGATATCGAGCAGGTCGCGGAAGACACGCCGGAAAAGATCCTGACGCTCAATATCGATCCGGAGACCGGCGTGACCGGCGATGACGCGGCCTCCATCGCGTCCGCCCTGGAGCTGGATGGTCATGCGCGCGAAGACATGCTCACGCTTGCGCCGACCCTCTACCGGGCGTTCACCGAAAAAGACATGAGCCTTCTTGAGGTCAACCCTCTGATCGTCATGGAGAACGGCCGCCTGCGCGTCCTCGACGCCAAGGTCAGCTTCGACGGCAATGCATTATTCCGCCATGACGACATCATGGAATTACGCGACCTGACCGAGGAAGATGAGAAGGAAATCGAGGCGTCCAAATACGACCTCGCCTACATCGCCCTGGACGGCGACATCGGATGCATGGTCAATGGCGCCGGCCTGGCCATGGCGACCATGGACATCATTAAGCTTTACGGCGCCGAGCCGGCGAATTTCCTGGATGTCGGCGGCGGCGCGAGCAAAGAAAAAGTCACGGCCGCCTTCAAAATCATCACCGCAGACCCGAATGTGAAAGGCATTCTGGTCAATATCTTCGGCGGCATCATGCGCTGTGACGTGATCGCGGAAGGCGTCGTCGCCGCAGTGAAGGAAGTCGGCCTGTCCGTGCCGCTCGTCGTGCGTTTGGAAGGCACGAATGTGCAACAGGGCAAGGCGATCCTGGACCAGAGCGGCTTGGACATCACATCGGCTGACGACCTTGATGACGCCGCCCAGAAGATCACCAGGGCGGTGAAGGCGCGCTAAGCCTTCCTGTCGCCTCCGGGCCACGCCCGGCCTCCCGCCTCGTCCCGCTGCGACGCCGCGCCTTGGTGGCGACGCCCCTGCGCGCTAAGCTTCCTGCTGAGGGTGACTATGGGAGGGGCGGTCATGTCGATGATGATACTTGCGACCAGCCTGTCGGCGGTGGGCGCAGCGGCGCTGACCGTGGGCGGCCTGGCGCTGCGCGAGCGATGGGCCGCGCGGGTGGCGTCAAGGCCGGAGCCTGACGTCAGCCCGATCCAGAGCTTCGCCGCGGAGCATGCCGCTCTGTCTGCGATAAACCCTGCCGCGCCAGGATTGAGTGCAACCCATGCCACGGGCGCCAATACCGGTCGCTTCGACGATCCTGCGGCCGCGCTCGCGCAGATCAGCACCATGCAGATCCGCGTCACGGGCGAGTCCGCTCTGCACAGCCGGCCATTAAACGCGGCCCGCGCAACGCGCGGCGAGGTGCGCCATGACGCTTAACCGCAATCAGATCGAGGCCGCCGTGCGGCGCACCGGCGCAAGCTTCATCGGGGAGGAAACCGCCTCCGACAGCGCGCCGGCCCTGGTGTTCGACGCGGAAGGCGTCCGCTTCATCGCCTTTCTGACGCTGGAAGAGAAGAAGCGCTTCGGGGCGGTCAAGCTGTGGGCCGGTTTTCAGGGCGTCTATGACGCCGAATTCGCCAACCGGCTCAATCGACAATTCGGGGTCAGCAAAGCGGTCGTGACCGCCGAGAGCGGTTTGGTGGTGACCTATGACGTCTTGCTCTACGGCCTGTCGGAATTGGCGGTGACCAAGGCGGTCAGCTTCTTCCTTCTGGACATCAAGGGGCAGCTCAGCAGCGCATAAATCCGCCTGCGGCGCCTGTGACCCTCGCCAAGGGCGCAGGCGCGCCCTAAACACCCTGTCGTGATTTCTACGCTGGCCAATTTCGCCCGCCTGGCGCGCGCTGCCTGGACGCTCGCGCGCCACGACGCCATCTTCCCTGTGGAGTATCAGCAGGCCTTTCCTGCGCCTGCGCGCTTCATGGGCCGCTTCGCGCGCCTGATCGCCATCCGCGACCGTGCGGACAATCCCGGCGAACGCCTGGCGCGCGCCCTGGAGCATCTCGGCCCGTCCTATGTCAAATTCGGTCAGGTACTGGCGACCCGCGCCGATGTGATAGGACCGCGCTTCGCCCGTGGTCTGGCGCGCCTTCAGGACAAGATGGAGCCCTTCGGTTCGGACAAGGCCCGCGCGACGGTTGAGACGGAGCTGGGCAAGCCGATCGACGCCCTGTTCTCCGAGTTCGGCGAGCCGGTCGCGGCGGCGTCGATCGCGCAAGTGCATAAGGCGGTCACCGTCGACGGGCGGACGGTCGCGGTGAAGGTTTTGCGCCCGGACGTGGAGCGCCGCATCAAGCGCGACATCGCCGTCCTGCGCCTCGGCGCCGGATTGGCGGAAGGCCTGTTTCCTCAGTCCAAGCGCATGGAGCCGCGGGCTTTTGTCGAGACCGTGGCGCGCTCGCTCACGCTGGAGCTGGATTTGCGTCTGGAAGCGGCGAGCGCGAGCGAGCTCGCCGAAGCCGCCGTCGTCGCCCAGAATTTTCATATCCCGGAGATCGACTGGTCTCGCAGCGCCAAGCGCGTGCTCACCACGGAATGGATAGACGCCATCCCCATGACGCAGATGGAGGCGGTCAAAGCCTCCGGCGCGGACCCGGTCCAGCTGGCCGCCGACTTGACCGACGCCTTCCTGACCACCGCGCTGGAGCGGGGCGTGTTTCACGCTGATTTGCACGCCGGCAATCTCTTCGTCGGTGAAGACGGACGGCTCTGGGCGGTGGATTTCGGCATCATGGGCCGCCTGGGCCGGGCTGAGCGGCGCTATCTGGCCGAGATACTTCACGGGTTTTTGACCCGGGATTATGACGGCGCTGCGGAAGCGCATTTCGCCGCCGGCTATGTGCCGGGCCGTCACTCCCACGCCGATTTCGCCAGCGCGCTGAGAGCGGTCGCCGAGCCGATCTTCGGCAAGACCGCCTCGGAAACCCCGATGAGCCGGGTGCTGCTGCAGCTGTTCGAGATCACGGATTTGTTCGACATGCATCTCCAGCCTCAACTGGTGCTGTTGCAGAAGACGATGGTGCAGGCGGAAGGCGTCTGCCGCCTGCTCACCGATGATCACAATATGTGGGAGGCTTCCGCCCCGTCGGTGGAGCGCTTCATGCGCCGCGAATTGGGCGCTGAGGCGCGGCTTCGCGATGCGCTTGAAGAATTGGACAGGCTTAAGGACGCGGTGATCGCCTTGCCGGGCGTGGTTGAGAAAATGGCGGAGATGGCGGACGCCGTCGCTCAGGCTGGCGAAGGCAAACCTCAATCATCAACCCTTCCCGGCGTCCTGCTGCGCATAGCCGCGGGTATTGGATTGATCGCGGTGGGCGCCTTGGGCGCGAAGGCGCTGATGGGGACGCTCTAACCCGGCGTCTCCACCTGGCGGCGATCCCAGTAGGCCGCGCCGACGAAGCGCCATTCCGCGCCGTAAAAGCGGGCGCGCTGGTCCAGGAATTGGCCGATCCCGCCGGCCACAGTCGAGGCGTATGCGTCAAGCTGGCCGGTCTCTCCGGCAATCTCCTTCACGATCGCGATGGCGGCCGCCCGCCCGGACCAAAGCGCCGTGGTCATTCCGTGAGAGGAGAGCGGATCAAACGCCGCCGCAGCGTCGCCGGCGGCGGCCCATCCCGCGCCTGCGCAGGGCTCGAGCCAGGTCGTCCCGGCGCTGGCGAGGGCGGGCGGCGCGGAGATTTCGAAACCGGCGTCCTCAATCCAGCGGCGGATATGGGTGGTCTCAGCGATTTTTGAGCGCCAAGCGGCAAGATTGCGGGTCAACATCCGTGGAAGGAAGTCCGGATCGGTGAACCAGCTCACAACCAGCCGCCCATCCGGCAGCAGGGCGGCGTACCACCATCCGTCACGCACGGCCTCAATGAGCGTCGCCTTTGTCGGCTCGACGCTGTCATCGACGTGATCCAGAAACGCGAAGGCCGCAACTTGCTGATCGGTTCGTTTCAGTGATGCAACCTGCCGCCCCACGACCGCGCTGCGGCCGCTGGCGTCGATGAGGTAATCCGTCTTGATGACGCCGCCCGGCTCCAGCTCAAGCCTCCAGCACTCGGATTCGCGACGCGCCGAAGTGAGGACGGCGGCCAAGGGCTCGGCGAAACGGGCGGCGCGCTCGCGCAGATCGTGTTCGAATACCGGACGGTCCACCACCCAGCCTGCGCCTTCAAGCTGGTTGATCGCATTGCGCTCGACCAGTCGTTCGCCGCCCCAGGCCGAATAGGTCGCGTTCGACCGCCGGTGCCGTGAGCGGTTCAGCAGATCCGCAACGCCCAGGTCCGCCAGAGGCCGGTTCGCAGCCGGCGCCAGGGATTCGCCGATTTGGTCTTGGTCCGATCGCGCCGGCGCCAGCCAAAGGGGGGCGACGCCGTGTTGCGCGAGCGTGAGCACGGCGGCGGCGCCGGCGATCCCCCCGCCGATCACCGCGACAGGCCAGGTCTGGGTCATGACTGCGACGCTCGATCAGTTTTCGGGCAAGACGCCTTGAGACGGAGTCCAGTCGAACATCATTTCCATATTGCTGCGTCCCATCTCCACAAACATGTCTTCGCGAAGCTGCGCCGGCGCGTCGGGGTCCGTGACGCCGGGTTGGCGGACGACAAAGCCCATGCGCTGCCAGAGCGTGATCATATTGGTGATGCCGTCCCAATAGCTGGCGTTGGCATGGTAGCCGATGCCGGCGACATCGCGGGACCAGGCGACCCGGCTGTTGAAGAACTGCACCCGCTGATCGGGCGACAGATCGGCGCGCTGGAGCTGCGCGTAGTATTCCTCGGGAAGCACATCGATGGGCAGGAGCGCCGGCCACCAGGTGGCGGTCGGGAAATTCTCCTGCATCAACACCGACTGGCAGCTGAATGCGTCGCACTGCCAGGGCAGACCCATCCAGCGGGTCAGATCGCCGGGCATTTGCGGGCCGATCGGCGCGGTTTCGCCATTGCCGCCTTCAAGCGCTTTCTCCGGCGTCAGCAGGCGGCCGACATTCTGGATCAGAGAGGGGCGGTCGCCGCGCGCCAGCCGGAAGGGCTCGGCGTCGGCGTCGTAATGCTTCGCATACATCGGGGGGTGACGCAGATAATAGGTCAGCTCGACGCCCGGGTGGAAGGCGCCGCCCGAGCAGGGCTCCAGCGCCGCTTCGGTCAATGCGCCGGGCTGCAGGGAGACGGGTAGATCCTCGATCGACTGGATGTCGCTTCCCGGATCGTCCGGCCAGTCATTGACGAAATTGCCCGCAGCCCAATCCGCCAGCAGGTCATATTGCAGCTTGGGCAGCTGGAACCATTGCAGCGGGCTGCCGTCATAATTCACGCCGTGGCCCATCATGTAGGGCATTTTCAGGCGTTCCTCGAGATAGGCGGTGTCGCTCTCATTATACGGGTTGCGGATCTGCTCGAAGACGGCCATGCGCGCGGGCAGGGCGCCCGGACCGGGATCGGCGAGCCGGGCGATATAGGCTGGATCGGTGAAGTCGCCGATATCCACCAGCCACCCCTGGCGCAGCAGGGCGGCCTCGGTGATCCATTTCATCAAACCCAGACGCTGAAGGGTCGGATAGATGTCGCGCCGGAAATAGACCTGCGCGGGCCGTTCGGCCCAGCCGGCATCCACATTCATGTTCTGGATGACGTCGTAGAGCGTGCTGACCGGCGGGATCTCGGGCGCGAAATTCGGCCCGACACAGGCGATCCAGGCGCCGTCAGCCTCCATTTCGCCATAGCCGGGAATGGTGACGGTCGCGCTGACCGGGCCGTCGCACCAATCGTCGTGCCAGCCGTTATTGTCCGCAAAGCTCGTGATGCCGGCGTTGACCGGGCTTTCCGAGACGCCGTCCGGCGGAATCACCAGCAGCCGGCCTTTGTCGTCGGTTTGCAGATGACCCAGCTTCACCGGCTTTTCAGCGCGATTGTAAAACAAGCCCTCCATGGCGTCCGACGTCGCATTCTGGCCGGAGATCGTGGTCGCGCCCCCATCGATGACCAGCATTTCCTCCCGCTGCGCGTCGGAGACGAAATAGGGATTGCGCTTCTGGCCGGGCAGGCCCGGGGCCACCTCGCCTTCATCCAGCGGATTATTGAAGCCGTACCAGGCCGCCTTGGTGTTGGCGACATGAACTGTCCAGTTGATGCTGTCGGAATTGTCCGCGTTGATTTCGCCGATCACCCGGCCCTGGTCGTCGAACGCATAGATCCGAAACCGTTGCGCTTGTTTTTTGATCAGTTGCTCGCCGTCTTTAAAGTCGCCGCCTTCCGGCGTGGGCGGCAGGCCTGGAATCTCCGGCGCCAGAAAGAATTGCGGGCTGCCGCCGACGCGCGAAACGCCGATCGCCGGATAGATCGCGAGCCGGGCGATCCGGGCGCCCTGAGGGGCGGCTTCCGGCGCAGCCGCCTGCGAGCAGGAAGCGATGAAGGGAAAGCCGAGCGCGCCGACGCCTGCTCCGGCCAGAAAGTCGCGACGTTTCATAGTGTCCCCGTTGTCTGATCGCGCCGCCTGGAAGGGCCACGCCCCAAGGAAAATTTTAAATTGCAGGTCCGACGCTTTTTAGCACTCACTGATGGGCGCGGCAATTTACCAGAAGCGCGCGCCTTGAGTCCGGCGCGGCGGCGGAGACCCCTAATCCCTTGGCGCCGGGTGCACGCAGGAACAGAGCCGGCGGCGGCGCATGAAGACGCCCGGCCTGACAGCGATTTGAGAGGCTGTGAGGTGACGCCTGAGGCGATCAAGGCTAGAGAGGGCTGAAGGTTGGGCAATCAGGAACGACGCGGCCATGGCCGATCATCGCATCCTTCTCATCATCGGCGGCGGCGTCGCCGCCTATAAGGCGCTGGAGCTGATCCGGACTTTGAAAAAGCGCGGCGTGGCCTCGCGCTGCATTCTGACGGAAGCCGGCAAGCAATTCGTCACCCCCATGAGCGTCGCGGCGCTTTCGGCCGACAAGGTCTATGACGACTTATTCTCGCTGACTGACGAATCAGAGATGGGCCATATCGAATTGTCCCGCTCCGCCGACCTGGTGGTCGTATGTCCCGCCACCGCCAATCTGATGGCCAAGGCGGCCCATGGCCTTGCCGACGATCTGGCGTCGACCGCGCTGCTCGCCACGGACAAGGCGGTGTTGATGGCGCCGGCGATGAATGTGCGCATGTGGGAGCATCCGGCCACACAGGCGAATATCGCGACGCTGAAATCCTATGGTCACACCATCATGAAGCCCGACGAGGGCGAAATGGCCTGCGGTGAATTCGGCCCGGGCAGGCTCCCCGAGCCTGACCGCATCGCCGAGACCGTCCTGGCGGCCCTTAAGGCCTGATCCATGCGCGCCATTGTCACCGCCGGTCCCACTCTGGAGCCGATCGATCCGGTTCGCTTCCTGTCCAACCGCTCTTCCGGTCAGCAGGGTTACGCCATCGCCGGCGCGCTGGCGGCGGAAGGCTTTGAGGTCATATTGGTGTCCGGACCCACGGCGCTGCCGGATGTGCCGGGCGTCCACATGGTCCGGATCGAGACGGCGCTGGGGATGATGGCGGCGGTCGAGGCGGCGTTGCCGGCGGATGTCTTCGTCGCGGTTGCGGCGGTGGCGGATTGGCGGCCGGCGAAAATCTCCAGCATCAAGTTGAAGCTGGACAAGTCAGCCATGGAAAGCCTCGATCTCGTCGAGAACCCGGATATCCTCAAGACCATCGCGCACCTTCCCCGCAGCGAGCGGCCGGGGCTGGTGGTCGGGTTCGCGGCGGAGACCCATGACGTCGCCCGGCTCGCCCGGGAGAAGCGCCTGCGTAAAGGCTGTGACTGGATCGTCGCGAACGATGTCTCCGGCGACGTGATGGGCGGCGCGGAAAACGCGGCGCTGCTGATCACGCCGGACGCCGAAGACCATTTTGCACGCGCCGCCAAATCCGAGATCGCCGCCCAGCTGGCGGACCGTATCGCAGCCGCTGTGAAGGGCGCGTGCGAATCGTCTTAGATCAAACGCGCGACCGGCGCTGCAAGGGCTTAGCGACGGTCTCGAGCGTTTGAAGCCGGGTGAGGGGGGCAGCGTCGCGCCCGACCGAGCGGAGGCGAGGGAGGACAGGAAGATGAAGCTCAAGGTGAAAACGCTCGATCATTTCGACGGGCTCGCCCTTCCGGCCTATCAAACGCCGGGCTCGGCCGGGCTCGACCTTCCCGCCGCGGTTCCGGAGGATGCGCCGGAGGTGATCGAACCGGGCGCCTGGAAGCTCATCCCCACCGGTCTCAGCATTGCGCTGGAGGCGGGCTATGAAGCCCAGATTCGCCCGCGCTCGGGCCTGGCCGCGAAGAAAGGCGTCACCTGCCTGAACACGCCGGGCACCGTGGATGCGGACTATCGCGGCGAGATCCGGGTCAATCTGATCAATCACGGCAAGGAGCCCTTCGTGGTTCAGCGCGGCGAGCGCATCGCCCAGATGATCATCGCTCCGGTGATGCAGATTGAATGGGATCGGGTCGAAGACCTGGACGAGACCGAGCGCGGGGCCGGAGGATTCGGCTCGACGGGCGTTTAAGACGCCTTCTTCCTGACCCTCAAGCCCATCCGGGCTTTCGGGCGCGATGTCGGCCCCCTCACCAAGCGGCGATCGCTCGAGACCATCGCTAAGCTCCTGCGACGCCGGGCCATGGATGTCCTCCCCCGCTTGCGGGGGAGGTGCTCCCGAAGGGAGCGGAGGGGGGATTGAGCAGTCGTAGACTTGTCCGCCGAAGCACCGCTCAGGACACGCGCCCGATCCGCATTGCGATCGGCCACTCCACGACTTTCCGGCCCGGTCCCCAAGCCGCCTCGGCGTCATTGAGATGGCGCGCGATCAGGGCGTCTTCACCTGCTGCCTTTGCATAGCGCAGCGCCGACCAGGTCTGCACGTAGGCGGCCATGGCGGCGTAGTCCCAGTCACGCCGGATCGGATCGACGTCGAGTTCAAATTCCTCAAAGGGGAAGTCGAAGGTCTTATAGCCCGCTTCGACATCCCGTCGCTCCGGCCGCCACCAGGGATCCAGCGCCTCATAGAGCGCCCGGAACGGCGCCAGCGCGGCCTCGTCGCCGACCGGATTATCATAGGTGATCAACGCCAGAACCGCGCCGGCCGCGGCGATCCGTTTCACCTCCGCGTAAAAGCGCGGCCGGTCGAACCAATGCGCGGCTTGAGCGGCGGTGATCAGGTCGGCTGCACCATCGGCGGCCGGCAGCGATTCCGCAGGGGCGACGGCGTAGCGCACCCTGGGATGCGCCTCAGCGCCCGAGAGCTGGCTGTCGCTGGGGTCATAGGCGTCCACCGCGTCGAAATGCTCGGCGAGCAGGACCGACAACTGCCCGGACCCGCATCCCACATCCACAGCAAGGCGTCGCGCGGGCGCGGCGCCGGCGAGCGCCGCGGCCAGTTGCGCGGGATAGGTCGGCCGGTGCGCGGCGTAATCGGCGCCGCCGGAGGTGAAGGGATTGGACGTCATGGCCAATAGGTGGCCCACGGCGCGTCAGTCGGCAAGCCTGCCGCCGGCTTGGCGGGTCATCGCGGGAAAGTAGGCCTTGATCGCTGCGTGCGCCGCATCCTCCCGCTCCTCCCAGCCGCCTTTCAGGTGGACATAGTCCACGCCATACTGATCAAGCGCGGCCTTGCTGAGTGCGAAAAAGCGCGTCCGGCTGTCGTCATCGCCATAAACCCGCAGACCGTCATCAATGAAGGGGGCGTCGATATCGGTCAGCAGGTAAAGCGCGCCCGACGCGCGGGGCGGCGCGTCCTTAAAACAGCTCTCGCCCAGCATCATGAGCGACCACACCTCGGTGAGCAGGGCGTCGGTGTCCGAAAACACCAGGCCTTTGGTCGCCGCGCAGGCCTTATCGACGGCGGCGTTTTGGCCGGCGGCGATGTTGAGCAAGTCCTGGGCCGAGCAGTCCGTGCCGTGAATTTCGCAGTAGGTGCGCCCAAATTCGGGAACCCAGACGCCGGCATAGCGCTGCGCCAATCGCTCCGCGAGGACGGATTTCCCGGTGCTTTCCGGGCCGTGAAGAACGATCGTCCGCGCCCTGAAATCCGGGTTGACGCTCATGCCGGTCCGGCCGCCGCGGCCCGGTCGCGCCGCCACGCCCAATAGCCCCAGATGCACATCAGCAGGAACAGGCCGTAAAGTCCGCTGGTCAGATATAGGCCCTGGCTGAAATAGACCCCGATGGCGACGGCATCGACGCCGATCCAGATCAGCCAGTTCTGCAGATATTTGCGCGCTAGCAGGACTTGCGCGACCAGGCTGAAGCTGACGATCGCGGCATCCCAATAGGGCAGGACCCCGTCGGTGTTGCGGTCCATGATATAGCCGATGACCAAGACGCCGGTCGCGCCGAGCGCCAGCCACAGACTCAGGGCGCGGGGGGTGAGCGTCTTGATCGGCGCCTTGCTGTCGGCTTCCGCCTCGCTGCGGTGGGACAGCCAGAACCACCAGCCATAGATCAAGAGCGCGCAGAAGACGATCTGCAGGCTGAAATTGCCGTAAAGCTGAGCGTCGAAAAAGATCAGCGCATACAGGCTGACCATGCCGATCCCGGCCGGGAAGGCCCAAAGGCTCTGCCGGATCAGCAAGAACAGATGGGTCACCCCCAGAAGGGTCGCGGCGAGCTCCAGGGCGCTCATGGGACGGCGCGCGGCCGGCTTATTCCGCCGCCTGCTCCAGGCTGTCGTCCCATTGGCCCAGGCTGGCCAGGCCGTTCATGCGGGCGCGGTGATTGAAGGCGGCCTGACCCGCCTCAATATTGGATCCGTTCCACGCCTGCAGCGGCGCGGCCTGAAGCGCGCGGCCATAGGAGAAGGTCATCGGCCAGGGCAGGTCGAAACCTTCATTCATGATCGACAGGTGCGCCGTGGCGTCTTCATCGGACTGGCCGCCGGACAAGAAGGCGATGCCCGGAACCGCGGCGGGAACCGCATTCAAAAGGCATTGCACCGTCATTTCCGCGACTTCCTCGCGGCTGGACTGCTCAGCAGCTTCGGCGCCGGCGATCACCATATTCGGCTTCAGGACCGTGCCTTCCAGGATCACGCCCTGGGCGAACAGCTCTTCATACAGGCGCTTGAGGCCGAATTCCGTGACCTCATAACAGCGCTCGATATCATGATCGCCGTCCATCAGGACTTCCGGCTCGACGATCGGGACGATGTTGGCTTCCTGGCACAGCGCGGCGTAGCGGGCGAGGGCGTGCATGTTCACATCGATGCAGTATTGCGAGGGCACGCTGTCATCTTCGCCACGGCCGATATCGATCACCGCGCGCCATTTCGCAAAGCGGGCGCCCAGCGCGTAATACTCGTTCAGGCGGTCGCGCAGACCGTCCAGGCCTTCGGTGATGGTTTCGCCCGGCGCGCCGGCCAGCGGCTTGGCGCCGGCGTCGACCTTGATCCCCGGGATGGAGCCGGCGTCTTCGATCAGCTTGACCAGCGGGGTGCCGTCGGCGGCGTTCTGGCGGATGGTTTCGTCGAATAGGATGACGCCGGAGACATGTTCGGACATGGCCGACTCGGTGCGAAACAACATTTCGCGCCAGTCGCGCCGGCTGTCGGCGGTGCTTTCCAGACCGATGGTGTCGAAGCGCTTCTTGATGGTGCGCGTGCTCTCGTCGGCGGCGAGGATGCCCTTGCCCGGCGCGACCATGCGCAGAGCGATTTCATTGAGCTGATCGAGATCCATGACGCGTCTTCCCCCTGAATGAATATTCTTTGCCGCACAGGGCGGCTCTTGATCGCTTCGGCTTGGGCTCAGGTCAAGCCTGTTGGTCCTTCAGCGCTTCAATGCCTGGAAGGGCCTTGCCCTCCAGCCATTCCAGAAAGGCGCCGCCCGCAGTCGAGATGAAGGTGAAGTCCTGCGCCGCGCGGGCATGATTCAAGGCGGCGACGGTGTCGCCGCCACCCACGGCCGTAAGGCCGTGGTTTCTGCACCGGTCGGCGGCGAAGCGCGCGGCCTCCACAGTGGCGGTGTCGAAGGGTGCGATCTCAAAGGCGCCCAGCGGTCCGTTCCAGACCAGGGTGCGGGCGGCCGCGATGGCGTCGGCCAGCCGGTCCACGGTCTCCGGTCCGCAATCGAGAATCATTTCATCGGCCGCGATATCGGTGAAATCGCTGACCCGGCGTTCAGCCTGGGCTTTGAATTCCTTGGCGATGACGCCATCGACCGGCAGCAGGATTTCGGAACTCGATTGCGCCGCGATGTCCAGAATGTCTCGCGCCGTGTCGAGCAGGTCCGCTTCGTGCAGGCTGCCGCCGATATCCACGCCCTTGGCCGCCAGGAAGGTGTTGGCCATCGCGCCGCCGACGAACAGGCGGTCGACCTTGCTGACCAGATTCTTCAAAAGATCGATCTTGGTGGACACCTTCGCTCCGCCGACCACGGCGAGCAGCGGCCGGGACGGGTTTTCCAGCGCCGCGGCGACATGGTCGATCTCGCGCTGGAGCGCCAATCCGGCGAAGGCCGGAAGACGCCGGGCCACGCCCTCGGTGGAGGCGTGCGCGCGGTGCGCGGCGGAGAAGGCGTCGTTGACATAAATATCCGCAAGTTTGGCCAGCTGAGCGGCGAAGTCGGGATCATTCTTCTCTTCGCCCGTATGAAAGCGGGTGTTCTCCAGCAACAGCACGCCGCCGGGCTTCAGCGAGGCGGCAGCCTGCTGCGCATCCGATCCGACGCAATCGGAAACGAAGCGCACATCGACCCCCTCGATCAGCGCATCCAGCGCCGTGGCGACCGGCGCCAGGCTCATCTCTAGGTTCCGCTGTCCGCGCGGCCGGCCGAAATGCGCCGCCAGGATGGTTTTGGCGCCGGCCTCGCGCAGGTGCGCGATGGTCGGCAGCGCGCTTTTCAGGCGCGTGTCGTCGCTGACCTGGCCGTCCTTCATGGGGACGTTGAAATCCACGCGCACCAGCACGCGCTTGCCGGCGATGTCGGCGTCCTGAATGCGGCGGATCATGGCGTGTCTCCGGTCAGGTCGTCAGGCTTAGATGAAGCGGCCCATTTCTTCGGCCGTGTCGATCATGCGGCAGGCGAAGCCCCATTCGTTGTCATACCAGGTCATCACCCGGACCAGGCGCTCGTCGATCACCTTGATCTTGTCCAGGGCGACGACCGACGAGTGGCTGTCGTGATTATAATCGATGGAGACAAGCGGCCTTGTGTCATAGCCAAGAACGCCCTTCATAGGGCCGTCCGCGGCCGCCTTGACCGCTTCAGCGATTTCTTCGGCTGTGGTGTCCTTGCCGGGCGTGAAGACCAGGTCGATCAGCGAGACGTTCGGTGTCGGCACGCGCACGGCGGCACCGTCCAGCTTGCCCGCCAGCTCGGGCAACACCAAGCCGACCGCTTTCGCCGCGCCGGTGGTGGTCGGCACCATGGACATGGCCGCGGCCCGGGCGCGATGCAGGTCCTTATGGTTCCGGTCCAGCGTCGGCTGATCGCCGGTATAGGCGTGGATGGTGGTCATGTGGCCGCGTTCGATGCCGACGCTGTCATTGAGCACCTTGGCCACCGGCGCGAGACCGTTGGTGGTGCACGACGCGTTGGAGACGACCGTGTCGTCAGCGGTCAGCTGGTCGTGATTGACGCCGTAGACGATGGTCTTGTCGGCATTCTTGGCGGGCGCGGAGCACAGCACGCGCTTGGCGCCGGCCTCGATATGGGCGGTCGCCTTGGCCTTGTCGTTGAACTTGCCGGTGCATTCCATGACCAGATCGACGCCCATATCCGCCCAGGGCAATTTGGCCGGGTCGCGCTCATTGACCTTGGTGATCTTGCCGAAACCGACATCCATCCAGTCGTCGCCGGTGGTCAGCTCGCCGGTATAGCGCCCATGGACGCTGTCAAAAGCGAAGAGGTGGGCGATGGCCTCCGCGGTGCCGGAATTATTGATCGCCACGACCTCGATCTCGCCGGCGCGCTGGTGCTCCAGCACCGCGCGCAGAGCCAGACGGCCGATCCGGCCAAACCCGTTGATCGCCACACGAAGGGCCATGATGCGCTCCTGATCATCTCGTTCTGGGTGGTCGGCGCGGCGGACCCCGCGCCTCAGTCGCGCGCGGTTTAGACGCTTCGGCCGGAAACGTCCAGCAACCGCGACGGACGGCTGCAAGCCAGCGCGTATGAGATCATCGAACGGGGTGAATTCTGGAGGCGCAGATGAGCCGCATCAACGCAGCGATCGCAGCGACGCGCTTTGGCCTGGGCGCCCGGCCCGGCGAGCTGGACCGGATCGGGGGCGGCGCTGAAGATTGGCTCGCCGGCCAGATCGGCTCGAGCGAGGTGCGATCATTGGGCGAGGCGCCCACCGCCGCTGAAAGCCTGACCTGGCTGCAGACCGAATATCCCGGCTTTCGCCGTCGGATCGACGAAGACGGCGCGGATCCCGAGGAGATCCAGCGCCGGGTCCGCGAGCTGGTGCGCGAGCCGCGCATCGCTCACATTTCCGCACGCACCGGCCTGGCGGTGACGACCCAAGACAGCTTTGCGGAGCGCTGGGTGCGCTTCTGGTCCAATCATTTCTCGGTCGGGCCCAGCTCGCTCCAGCTGGCGCTGATCGGCCCGACTTTGGAGGCGGAAGCGATCCGCCCCAACGCCTTTGGGCGGTTTGAGGACTTGCTGCTGGCCGCCGAGCTGCACCCGGCCATGCTGATCTATCTCGATCAGGCCTTGTCCATCGGACCCAATTCCAGAGCGGGCCGCTTTTTGGACCGGGGGCTTAACGAAAATCTCGCCCGTGAGATTCTGGAGCTGCATACCCTGGGCGTCGACGGCGGCTATGATCAGGAGGATGTCGAGGCGCTGGCGCGCATCCTGACCGGATGGACCATCGCCTCGCGCCGCTTGCGGTCGGCCCCGGAGGATTATGGTCAGCCCGTCTTCGACGAGCGGCTGCACGAGCCTGGCGCGCAACGCCTGCTCGGCCGGCGTTTCTCAGGCGACGGGCCGGACAAGGCGCGCGACGCGCTTCGCTTCCTCGCCGACCGCCCGCAGACGGCGGGCTTCATCTCAGCCAAGCTCGCCCGCCATTTCTTCGCGGATGACCCTGACCCGGCGGATATCGCCCATATCGCGGCGGCCTGGCGAGACAGCGGCGGCGATCTCGCGGCGATCGCCCGGTCCTTGATCACCGCGCCGTCCGCGTTTTCGCCCGCGCCGGTGAAATTCAAAACGCCTGAGGAGTATCTGGTGTCCAGTCTGCGCGCGCTGGAGGCGCCGCCACCTAGTCCTCGTCAGCTCTACACGGGCTATGTGGCGCTGGGCCAGGCGCCCTTTTCCGCGCCATCGCCGGCCGGCTGGCCGGACCGCGCGGAGGACTGGGCGAGCCCGGACGCGGTGCTGAAACGGCTCGATTTCGCCTCGACGTTGGCGGATCGGGTCGGCGCGGCGGCGCGTCCGCGGGAGCGCGCAGTCGAAATACTCGGCGAACGCCTGACGCCGGACACGGCCCTGGCCATCTCCCGCGCCGAGACCGCCGAGCAGGGCCTGACGCTTCTGCTCATGAGCCCGGAATTCCAGCGCCGCTAGATGAGGATTGCGACCGCCATGACCCATTTCTCCATCGATCGCCGCACCTTGCTCACCGGTCTGACTGCGACCGGGCTGACCCTGCCGGGCGCCGCCGCGAGTTTCGCCCGGAACGCCAGCGCGCAGGGCCGCAAGCTGGTTGTCATCATCCTGCGCGGCGCGATGGACGGTCTCGCCGCCCTGCCGCCGGTCGGCGAGCGTCGCTATCGCGAATTGCGCGGCGATCTGGCGCTCGCCGACGGATTGCCGGCCGACGGGCCCTTCGTTTTCCATCCGCGCCTTGACCATGTCGCGCGGCTCTATGCTCAGGGGCAGGCGCTGGTCCTGCCGGCGGTTGCAACGGATTACCGCGAGCGCTCCCATTTCGACGGCCAGGACCGGCTCGAAGCGGGTACGGTTGCGATCAGGGACGGGTGGTTGAACCGCGCCTTGTCGCTGATGGGTGATGCGGCGCCGGATGCGGTGGGGATCGGGCAGAGCCTTCCGCTGATCCTGCGCGGCCGCGCCCCCGCCTCCACATGGGCGCCGGCGGTTTTGCCGGGCGCCGACGATGACACGGTCGCGCGCTTGATGGACCTGTACGCCCGCGATTCGATGCTGGGACCAGCTTTGGCCATGGCGTTGGAGACCGATGAGGCGGCGTCCGCCATGGCGGAGAATATGGACGGCATGCGCGGCCTGGGCTCGCGCGGCGCCGGGCCTCAGGCCTATCGCATCATTGCGGAGGCCGCGGGCAATATCATGGCGGCGCCCGGCGGGCCGGATGTGGCGGTGGTGAGCCTGGATGGGTGGGACACCCATGTGCGCCAGGGCGGCGCCGAGGGCCAGCTCGCCAATCGCTTCCAGGGCCTGGATGAGGCGCTGGCCGTGCTTCAGGCGCGGATTGCGGCGCACTGGGACCGCGCCGCCGTGCTCGTGGTGACGGAGTTTGGCCGCACGGTTCGGGTCAACGGCGCCGGCGGGACCGATCACGGCACCGGCGCCGCCGCGCTGCTGCTGGGCGGCGCCGTTCGCGGCGGGCGCTTGGCCGGCGACTGGCCCGGGCTTGACCGGCTCCATGAGGATCGCGACCTCATCCCGGCGACGGACCTGACCGCCTTGTTCAAAGGGGTGTTGATGGCGCATTGGGGGCTGGACCGCGGCGATCTGGATCGCACGGTCTTCCCGGCCAACCGGTCGGCGCCGCTGACAGGATTGCTGGTTTGACCGCGCGGCCTTCGCAGGGTGCGAGGCCGGGCGGGTCTCGGCGCATCGCAGCGTCCGGTCCTGAATCAAATTCTAATGGGCCGCACACCGAGCCTTAAGCATCCCATGCCTATAACCGTCCCGTAATCGGACGGAACCGGCCGTTCACAGAGCGGAAAACCGCCAGGTCGGGAATGCGTCCATCCAGAACGGGTGGTGGGAATATGTTTCAGATCGTCGGCATTATTGTCGTCTTCGCCATGGTGTTCGGCGGCTTTACGCTCGCCGGCGGCAAATTCGACATCATTATCCAGGCCTTGCCGTTTGAACTGATGATGATCGGCGGCGCGGCGACGGGCGCCTTCCTCATCGGCAATTCGCTTAAGACGATCACCAAGACCTTGGGTGATTTCGGCAAGCTGATCAGCGGTTCAAAGTGGAAGCAGCAAGACTATGTCGATCTGCTCACGCTCCTGTTCCAGCTGACCAAGACGATGAAGACCAAGGGCGTCATCGCCCTGGAGTCCCATATCGAAAAGCCGCACGAAAGCTCGATCTTCTCGGCCTACCCGCGCATCCTCAAAGACCATTTCGCGGTCGATTTCATCTGCGACACGCTGCGCATGATGACCATGAATCTGGAAGACCCGCACCAGGTCGAGGACGCGATGGAACAGCAGCTGGAAAAGCACCATCACGAGGCCGCCGGGCCGGCGCATGCCCTGCAGACCATGGCGGACGGCCTTCCCGCGCTCGGCATCGTCGCGGCGGTGCTGGGCATCATCAAGACCATGGGCGCGATCGACTCGCCTCCGACCGTTCTGGGCAAGAAGATCGGCGGCGCGCTGGTGGGCACCTTCCTGGGCGTGTTCCTGGCCTACGGCCTGGTCGGCCCGATCGCCGCGCGTCTCAATCAGGTCTATGAGGAAGAAGGCGTCTTCTACAAGATCATCCAGGCGGTGCTGGTGGCGCATCTGCATGGCAACGCCGCCCAGATCTCCGTCGAGATCGGCCGGGGCAACGTGCCCAGCGCCTTCCAGCCGAGCTTCTCGGAACTCGAAGACGCGGTCTCAAACGCGCCGACGCTCTAAAACAAGACCCAACACGGGGTTCGTGCCGGGCCGCTCCGCTTCGCGGGGCGGCTCGTTCTTTTTCGGCCGGTCAGCCGAGACGGCGCCCGCCCGCCGCTTGAAAGCCGCGGCCGGCTTTGGCATGGCGGGGCATGGCCGATTTCGATCCATTTCTGCTCAAACGCCCGCACGCCGACCTGGTCTGGCGGGACGGCGGCCCGATTTCGCAGCACTCCGGCGACATCTACTTCTCCGCCGAAAACGGGTTGGAGGAGACTCGCGCGGTCTTTCTGGCGGGTGCGGGATTTCCCGAACGGTTCAATAGAGACCTGACGGTCGTCGCCGAGCTCGGATTTGGCGCTGGTCTGAACTTCCTGGCGCTCTGGCAGATGTTCAATCAGCATGCCCCGGCGCAGTCCCGGCTGCATTTCGTCAGCGTCGAAGGCTGGCCGGTGCGCCGGGCGGATGCGGAGCGGGCGTTATCCGCCTTCCCGAAGCTGGAGACGCTTCGACATGCGCTGCTTGAGGCCTGGCCCTCGCCGCACAAAGGCGCGCACCGCCGAATCTTCGACGACGGCCGCGTGGTGCTGACCGTGTTCCACGACGAGGCCGAGGCGGCGCTGTCCCAGATGGAGCTGACCGCCGACGCCTGGTTCCTGGATGGTTTTGCGCCGGCGAAAAATCCGGATATGTGGTCGCCGGCGCTATTCTCCCACATCGCGCGCCTGTCCAAGTCCGGCGCGCCGGCCGCCACCTTCACTGTCGCCGGAATTGTCCGGCGCGGGCTTGCGGAGGCCGGATTCAGCGTCAGGAAACAGCCGGGCTTTGGACGCAAGCGCGAAAGGCTGGAGGCGGTTTTCGAGGGCATGGACTCGCCGGAAAGCCTGAACGGCCTGGCGCCCCCGGCCGCGGTTTCCGGACCGATTGCGGTTATCGGCGGCGGAATTGCAGGGGCGAGCCTTGTTGAGGCGTTCGCGCAGCGAGGCCGCGCGGTGACCGTATTCGCAGAGGGCGGATGGGCGAGCGGCGCATCGGGAGCGCCGGCCGGCTTGCTGACCCCGCGGCTGGAAGCGGCGGACCGGCCCCATAACCGCGCCTTGCTGGCTGCGTTCGACTTCGCGGCATGGCGCCTGCGCGGCCTGGACCTGCTCGGCGCCGGCGTTTTGAGATGCGCCAGGGATGCGGCCGGCCAGGACCGGTTGCGCCGATTGGCCGAACAACTCGACGCGCGTTTCAGCTGGCGCGACCGCGCTGATCCGGGGGCCTCCGGCCTGTGGATGAGCGAGGCGGGTCAGTTTGATCCCGCCGCCGTCGTGCGCGCGCTGGCCGCCGGTCATGAACCGGCCGGCGCCAAAGTCGTGTCGATCGCCAAGCATGAAGAGGCTTGGACGCTGACGCTTCAGGATGGGACGGTCCATAGACCGTTTGCGGCCGTCATTTGCGCCGGCGGGCACGCCGGATCGAGCCTGACGCCCGGCTTGCTCGAGCCGACTTCAGGACATGTCGCCGTGTTCGCCGGCGAGGGGGAGCTGGCCACGCCGGTCGCGTGGGGCGGGTATGCGGCGCCGATGCCGGCCAACGGGCGGCTGGTGGGCGCCACCCATGTCAAGAACGCATGCCCCGGCGCGGCGGATGACGCGGCGGCGGAGTTGCGCCGGACCGCAGCCGAAGCGCCGGTCTCATTGACCCTTGGCGCGCTTCGCGAGATCTGGGGCGGCGTCAGGGCGGCGAGCCCGGACCGGCTCCCGCTGTGCGGCCGGTCTCCGGGGCCGCGATTTAACGCGCGATGGCGAGAAACCGCGCGGCGCGGCTCAGCGCCGGATCGCATCCTCGATGATCTTGACGGGCCGCTCGTCCTCGGCGGTTTCGGGGCGCGCGGTTTCGCTCACGCGCCCCTGCTCGCCGAGCATCTCGTCAGCGTCCTGTGCGGCGAGCCCGGCGCCCTCGAGCACGGCGGGCTGCAGGCGCTGCACCCGGCCCGCCTGGCCTGGCGCGCTTTGCGGCGCGGCGCCTGACAGGAACGGCGCCCGGAATTCCAGAACGGGGCAGCCGCGCCGCAGGCAATGATCCGCGTCGACGCCGACCGGCGCAGCGCCGCCGACCGACACGATGACTGGGCCGACCTGCATCTCCAGGGCGGGCGCTTCGCGCGGGGCGTAAGGCCGCAATGAAGCCGAAACCAGAAGCGCGGCCGCCAGAGCCAGAATGGCGATGAGGAGGGCGTTTGGAGCGGACATCGGGCACGAGCTCTGGCTTGGTTCGACCTTTCTTAGATGCCGCACGGGCATGGATTGGATGCGGTATGCGATTTGCGATGCGGACATTGAACAGCAATGCGCTGGAGCAAATCGGGACTCATGACCGCTCACACGCCCTTCGACCCGCTTATTCAGGCCGACTCAACGGCGCTCGACGCCGATTGGCGCGGCGCAGATCGCCGCCGCTCCGCGCGCCATATCTGGTTCCTCAATTCCGCCTTTGACCGGATCGGGTTCGACACTGCGGTCAAGCGCATCTCCGACAGAGACCCGAAGCAGGCTTTCGCCTTCGTCGTCACGCCGAATGTGGACCATCTGGTCCGGCTTCGCCGGGATGGCGTGCTGGCGCCGCTCTACGCCCAGGCCTGGCTGACCGTGTGCGACAGCCGCGTGCTGGAATTGATCGCCTCCATTTCCGGTGAGGCGGTCGACGTGACCCCGGGCTCGGATCTGACCGAGCATTTGTTCGAGACGACGATCACGCCGGACGAGCCGATCACGATCATCGGCGGCGACCAGGCTGTCATCGATGGCCTGAAGGCGCGCTACGGGCTGACCGATGTGCGCTGGCATGAGCCGCCCATGGGCCTGCGCCATAAGCCCGAAGCGATCGCAGAATGCGCCGCCTTCATCGCCGACAATCCGTCACGCTTCGTTTTTCTCTGCGTCGGCTCGCCACAACAGGAGCTGGTCGCGGAAGCCTGCCTCAATCGCGGCGATTGCACCGGCGTCGGCCTGTGCGTCGGCGCCTCGCTCGACTTTCTTTCCGGTCAGGCCCGCCGCGCTCCCAAATGGATCCGCCGCGCCCGGCTGGAATGGTTGCATCGGCTGGCCGAAGAGCCGCGGCGCATGTGGAAGCGCTATCTTCTGGACGGACCGAAGATCGCTTTCCTGTGGTGGGAGTGGCGCAAAGCACGGGCGAAATTGCGCCGCTATGAGCGCGAGCTGGAGAAGGCGCTCTTCTAACCGAATCGCCGAACCCTCAGCTTTCGCGCGAAAAAATTTCACCTATTTGTCTGCTGAATTCGGCCGGGTTCTCGCGAGGGGGTGACCGGTTGCGCCGCACAACCAAAAATGAGTACGTTCACCCAATCGTATTCTTTAAGTCTGAACAGTGAGTTGGTTGATTCGATTTACGAGGGCAGCAGGGCGGGTGACTCATCATGCAATTGAACGCAATTGAGCCGGTGGACGGTGGTGTGACCCTGGCGGTCATGGAGGGCGCGCTGGAACGCGCGACGCGACGCGCAAGTTATAAGGCCGTCGCGAACGCGGTCGCGAAAGCGGGCGGCGGCGGTCTGTTGATCGATAAGAGCCGCTTGGCGCAGTCGGGCGAATTCGACATCGATTATGGAGACTGGGACCATGATGACATCGCCGCCGATCTTAAGGCGGCCGGCGTCGGCAAGATCGCGGTCGTGGATGCAGGCCGCGACGATTTGTCGGGATATCTGGTGATGGCGCTGCGGCGTTGCGGCATCGCGGTTTTCACCGCACCCGATTTCAGATCAGCGCTCGCCTGGTTGAGATCTGAATAGGCGAGGATCGCGTTCGTCCCGATGTGATTCTGAGCGCGTCTACCCGGCGGTGGGCTGGATTCCCAATTCGCGGCGGGGTGGAGCGAGGGGGCGCCTCAATGCCTGTCGTTCGCCAGTCCCGGCGCCGATCTCGAACGGTTGCAGCCTGTCCAGGTGCGCAGCGCGCCACCGCATGAGGAGGGACCGGAAAATGGTGGGCGCGACAAGATTCGAACTTGTGACCCCTACGATGTCAACGTAGTGCTCTGACCAACTGAGCTACGCGCCCTCAAGGACTTAGCGCCCTTAAGACGGCCTGACTGGCGCGAAACGGGCGCGAGCGGCCTTTGAGAGGTGGGTATTAGGACTTCGGCTAAGAGACTGTCAATCGCGATCACTGCGCTGGCGAAGTTGCGCCTGGTCGTCGCTGCAGCGACGTGACCGCCGTGATTCTATTCGCTCTGTGATCGGTTCGAGTCGCCAGGCTTGGAGCGTCGCCGCGAACCGCTTTAGCGTGCAGGGGCTGATTTGTGGGCGCCGGAGGCGGCAATGCTGGTTCGATCACTCAGGAAACAGGTGCGCCTGCTCCTGATGCTGGCCCGCTTCTATGTTCGAAGAAGGGGAACGTTCTTCCCCTTTGCTGCGCGCGCCGCCAGACCTGATCGAATCGACTTCGCGGCAGGTCTGTTCGCCACCTTCCTGTCCCTGACGGTGCTCATGAATGCACTATTCGTCGCTGGTACAGGCCAGCCGCTGCTGTCGGATGGAACTCCGGACTGGGATCCGCCGCCCAGGACCATCAATGGACGACTTCATCAGCCAAGGCTGATCGACCAGATCGCGCTGGACTATGTGATCGGTCCAAGCGGCGGCCTGGAAGCGGATATCGGGGTCACTCAAATTGAATTGCTGCAGGGCCCCCTGTCCCTATTCGACGATACCGAGCCTGTGGGCGAAGGCGGCGGCGGCGCGTGCATACACATAGCGGATCAACGGCTCTTGCGCGTATCGAGTGCGGCACCACAGCCTCTCGCCGAGCAATCCGGCGCTTCTTCATCTTTCTTCGCGAAGCCGAATATTGAGGAGATGCGGGCGGCGTGTGAGGCGGCGGAGGGGCCCTTCTATATCCGAGTCGCGACCCCAAACCGGATCGAGATCGAATATAGCGAGGGTTTCGACGCAGACCGGGCTCGGTTCCCGCCATTTAATTGGGCGTCCAGGGAAGGCCGCCTCACCATCATCGAGCGCAGCTGCCTCCATTTCGGGCTGTACGCCACATGCATGCAGGGCGCGACGCTCTCGGATTTTTCGAGCTCCGTCTTATTCATCTGCCTGATATTCAGCTATGTTTTGACGATCGGGCTCACATCGAAAGCCTATTATGCGCTGCTACGGGCGCCGCCAGGCCGCAATCCGTTGATCGGCCATATCGCCGGAACGAGCCTGGTGTTCATCCTTTGGATGGTCGCCGTATTTCCGCTGCTGGTGCTGCTGGATGATTTCGAGATGGCCAACATCGTGGTGACGTGCGTGTCCGCGATTCTGTTTCTCGGCCATATCGCGAACATCAATCGCCTTGTGCATCAGGGCCGCGGGTGGCCTGTCTGGAAACACGCGTTTTCCATATCCGGCCTGCTCATCGCCTTCTTTGTTTTCGGCGCCGTGGTGTTCTGGCCGTCAACGCTGGTTGTTCTGATTTTCTTGGAATCCTTGACCTACTTGCTCTGATCGAGCCCGGCGCCGGTCAGCACAAAGGCGGCGATCCGCCCAATTATGGCTTTTCTGCAACATTGATTTTGCAAAGGCTGTTAAGTGCGCCTCCGCGCACACACTTCGCCTTTACGAGGGTGTCATCTTCTCGCCATAGTCCCGCTCGAGTGCGGCTCGACCGTGCTGACGCCGCCAGTGTGGCGTCGAAAGAACGATCCAAAACAAGGGGAATGATCGTGAGCAATTGGGATAAAGAACGCTTGCTGCGTTCGACCATTCTCGCTGGCTTCTTCGCCGCGGGCCTGGCGTCCACACCGGCGCTGGCGCAAGAGGCGGACGAGCCTGAGACCACCAATCAGGAAGAAGAGCAAGACGAAGATCAGGCCGGTGATTCCGATGATCGCATCGTCGTCACCGGTTCGCGGATCGCGCGCGACGAATTTTCGTCAGCCTCGCCGATCCAGGTCGTTGACGGCGAGCTTGCTCGCGATATCGGCCTGATCGACGCCCAGGCGATTCTGAACCAGACCACGGTGGTCCAGGGCCAGCAGACGACGGTCGGTCTTTCGACGTCCGCCGGCCTGCTGTCCGACAACGGCCCGGGTTCTGCGACCGCCTCTCTGCGCGGCCTTGACGCCGGCCGGACCCTGGTGCTCGTCAACGGCCGCCGTCTGGCGCCGGCTGGCGTGCGCGGCGCGCCGAGCGCTCCGGACCTGAACCTGATTCCGGGTTCGCTGATCAACCGCGTTGAAGTCCTGCTCGATGGCGCTTCCTCGGTGTACGGCTCCGACGCCGTCGCCGGCGTGGTGAACTACATCCTGCGCGACGATTTTGACGGGCTTGAGCTCGACGCCTTCATGACCTTCCCGGAAATGGACAACGGCGCGGGCGCTCAGCAGGTCTATAGCGCCACGCTGGGCCTCACCAATGACCGCGGCTATATCAATGTCGCGGCTGAATACAGCTTCACCGAGCAGGTCACGCGCCGGGAATTCGGCTCGTTCTACCCGCGTTACGCCGGCGGCTGTATCACCGACTACGAGCTGGGCGCTTCCGGCACCATCTATGAGAACTGCGGCGGCTCCTTCGGCGCCGGCTCCGCCAGCTTCTCCGGCTTCGGTTTTGTCGGCTTCGACGGCACGTCGAGTGTTCCGGGCTTCCCGGCGGGCTGGTTCCCGATCGGCATCACCTCCAGCATCCTGCAGCCCGACGATCCGGGCGGCCAGGCGCTGCTGCTCTTCCCGGAAGAGCTGGACGCCATCTGGCAGCCGAACTTCGAGCGGATCACCCTGTTCACCAATGGTGAGTACGAGCTCGGCTTCCTGGGCGGCATGACCGCTTATTTCGAAGCGTCCTACGGTCAGCGTGAAACCGAAACCCGCACCTCCGGCCAGAGCCGTGTGCGGATGCCGGCGGACTACGTTCTGAACCCGTTCGGCACCTCCGGCACCATGTATTTCCGCTCGTTCAACGAGAACGTCACGAATGTGGCGCAGCTGCGTCTCACCAGCGGCGTGCGTGGCGACATGGAAATCTTCAATGGCGTCGGTCCGCTGCAGAACTGGACCTATGACGGTTATGTCAGCTACAGCCGTTCGGACGGCGCGGACCGTGTGACCGGCGTGTACGACTTCACCCGCTTCGAGCAGGTTCTGTCCAACACCCGCCTCGATTCTGGCGGCAACCCGGTGTGTGACGCGCGTACTGTCGTCGGTGAAACCCAGCAGGTGATCTGTCGTCCGCTGAACTTCTTCGACCCGGGCTTCCTGCTGACGGGCCGCTTCAGCGATCCGGAAGACAATGAGTACTTCTTCCCGGACCGCCTGACCAACACGGTCGTCGAGCAGATCACCTGGAACGGCTTCGTGTCGGGCGATCTGTTCGAGCTGCCGGCCGGCCCTGTGGGCGCCGTGCTCGGTGTTGAATATCGCGAGGACAGAATCCGCACGGACACCGACGCCGGCGCCGCCGCGGGCGAGTTCTTCGGCTTCTTCGGCGACCCGGGTTCGAACGGTCAGCGCAACCTGATGGAAGCCTTCACCGAGATTGAGATCCCGGTGCTCAGCGGTCAGCAGCTGGCCGAAGAGCTGAGCTTCAACTTGGCCGCGCGCTGGACTGAAGAGTCCGAATTCGGCGCCAACTGGACCTACCGGATCCAGGGCCAGTATGCTCCGATCGATTGGCTGCGCTTCCGTGCAACCTACGGCACGTCCTTCCGTGCGCCGAATCTCGGCGAACAGTTCGGCGGCCGCGTGCAGGGCTTCGGCAACCCGCAAGACCCCTGCCGTGTGCCGGGTGTGGCTCTGCCGTTCGTTGATCATGACAACGATCCGTCCACACCGGACCAGCGGCAGTATGATCCGACCCTGGATCCGCGGGACGCCGACCTGCTGGCCCGGTGCCGCAACGGTGGCGGACCGTTCAACTTCCCGGGCGTGGATCCGGTGACGCTGGGCATCACGGGCCTCGGCACGCCGACCGTGACCTTCCTCGGCGCTCCGACCCAGGTTGCTTCGGGCTCCAACCCGAACCTCCAGGCGGAAACCTCCGAGGCCATCTCGGCCGGCTTCGTGTTCGAGCAGCCCTGGTTCGATCGTTTCGATCTGCGCTTCTCGACGACCTATTTCGACATCACCGTCGAAGATGAAGTCGACTCGCTCACGGCCCAGACCATCACGGCTCTGTGCTACAACTCGACGGGCCTTGATGATCCGCAGTGCCGCTTCGTCACGCGTGACACCACGCCGGGCAGCACCGGTGAGATCATCTTCGTCGAAGCGCTGAACCAGAACCTGGGCAGCCAGACGGTTGAAGGCATCGACTACAACCTGGAATTCGACATTGAGGTGAACACGCCTTGGTTTGAATCGCCGTTTGACTACACGGCGATCCTCCGGGCCACCCAGATGCTGACCCAGGATGAAGAGCAGATCACGGCAGACGGTACGGATATCGACGATGACCTCGGCGAATTCGGCAACCCGGAATGGCGTGTGAACCTGACCAACGTGGTTCGCTACAATGATCTGAGCTTCGTGTGGCAGACCCGCTACATCGACGGCATGATCGAGGACAATGCGGATCCGACCGATCCGTCGACCTCTGGTCTGCGTGCCTGTAACCAGGCTGGCGACACGCCGTGTATCTTCCTCGACAACGCGGAAGAATACTTCATTCACGACGCGTCGGTGTCCTACGCCCACGACACCTGGATCATCCGTGGCGGTGTGTCCAACGTGTTCAATGAGGCTCCGCCGATCATGAACAACACGGTCCGCGGCATCGGCTGGGACCTGGGCGGCCGGACCTTCTTCGCCAACGTGACGAAGCAGTTCTAAGCCGACCAAGTTGAATTGAACTGGAGCCCGCCTTCGATCGAAGGCGGGCTCTTTTTTTGTGCGAAAACCGGGGCCTTGGCCGTTGCGGCGCGGCGCGCGAACCGTCTATCGTAACCCCCAAAGCGAACGCTTAACGGGGAGTATTGATATGTGGTTGCGCGTTTTTGCAGCGACGCTGGCCGTCGTTCTATTCGGCATGCCTGCGGGCGCCCAGGAATCGCCGACGCCTGTTCCGGTGGAAGTCTGGGCCGATCGGCCTCAAATCGGCAGTCTTGACATGTCGCCGAACGGCGAGCGGATCGCCATGCTCATGCGGCGCGAACGCGGCGCGGAATACGAGCTGATGATGTTCGACACGGCGGACATCCAGGGCACGATCCGATCGATTTCCACGGACAATCTCCTGCCGCGCTCCTTGTTCTGGGCGAATGACCGTCACCTCGTCGTCTCCTTCATTTTGGAAGAGACGATCGGCGCCGAGCCGGTGATCCTCCAGCGCATCGCGTCGTTCGACACCGAACAATCCCGGTGGACGCCGCTGATGCGCCTGTCGCAGCGCGGCGTTCGCGACCGCGGCGCGAACACCTTCGCCAATCTGGGCATTGGCGGGATCGCCGGGCGCCTGCCTGACGATCCGGATCATGTCCTGGTCTCGCACGCGGAGGAGCCGGGCCGCGGCGCCAATCAGTATAAAGTCAATGTCGCCACCGGCGCGCGCCAGCTCATCCTGCGCGGCAATACCCGATTTGGGAACATCATCTTCGACAGGACCGGACAGGCGCGCGGGGCCACGGAGTACGACGCGGATAATAATCGCATCATCATCTATGCGCGCACCGACGCCGACAGCGACTGGACGGAGATCGGCGGGATTAATGCGGACGATCGATTCCGCTTTGGCCTGCTCGGTTTTTATGATCCCAGCCGGCCTAATATCGCGACCATCATTGACGATGAGCTCGATGAGAACACCACCGGCATCTATGAAGTGGATATTCGCACCGGCGCGCGCGAGCTGTTGTTCCGCCACCCGGATCATGACGCGATCGGCGTGATCACCTCGCCGCGCGTGGCGGACGGCGACCAAATCGTCGGGTATACTTACATGGACGCCGAGGGGCGCCAGCGCGAGCTGTTCGAAGAACGCTTCGCGACCCTGTACGCCAATCTCGAAGCGGCGCTGCCGGGCCGCGAGGTCTTCATCCAGCGCGTGTCTGACGATGGCGACACGACGCTGTTCTTCTCGACCGCGCCAGAGGATCCCGGCACGTGGTATCTCATGCGGGGCGGCCAGGCCGCGCCGATCATGCGCCGGGAAAACGAAATCCCGCAGTCCGCGCTCTCGCCGACTTATCTTATTCAGTACACGGCGCGCGACGGTCTTGCGTTGAGCGGATACGCGACCATTCCCGATGGCGAAGGTCCGTTCCCTGCGATCGCCATGCCCCATGGCGGGCCCTGGGTGCGAGACGAACGCGGCTATGACGAGTGGGCCCAGATGCTGGCCAATCGCGGCTGGATCGTGTTCCAGCCGAATTATCGCGGCTCCACAGAGCTGGGCCGCGCCCACTGGGTCGCCGGCGACCGCCAATGGGGCCTGGCCATGCAGGACGATGTCGAAGACGGCATTCAGGCGCTCGTTGACGAAGGTCTGGCTGATCCCGACCGCCTCGGCTTCTTTGGCTGGAGTTATGGAGGCTATAGCGCCTTTGTCGCTGCGGTGCGCGAGAACCCCATGTTCAACTGCTCGGCGGCCGGCGCGGGACTGACCGATCTCGGCCGCACCCGGGGCGGTCTGGCGGGCGACCGCTTCCTAAGGGAATTCCAACGGCCGACCATCGAGGGCGTGTCGCCGCTGGACCTGGCCGGTCAGGTGAACATGCCCATGCTGGTGGTCCACGGCGACGAGGACAGAATCGTCCCCGTCTCGCACAGCCGGCGGTGGATTAATGCGGTCCGCGACGATCTCGACCTGGAATATATCGAGATCGCCGGAATGCGTCACAGCCCGCTGGATTACGACCACAATATGCAGTGGTATCCCGCTCTGTTCGATTTCTTCGAAACCAAGTGCGGGTTCTAATCCGGCGCAAGCGTTAGCGCGCGTGAAACGGCCGCCTCGCCGGATCCCTCCGGCGGGGCGGTTTGTTTTTGGGGCTTAGTCGCGGCGGATGACGCGATAGGCCGGGCCTTGGCCTTCAAACTGCAGCAGATAGCTGCCCAGCGCGCCGCGCCGGATCACCGCCTCGGTTCCAGGGCGCACGCGGCGCTCCAGACGGCGAATATTGCGCCCTTCGATCACTTCCCAGACCTGACCGTTCGCCATGTCGACCAAGACGGTGTCATAGCCGCGCACCCGGACCTCCTCGACCACCAGCGCGATCTGATCGATCTGGCCATCCTCGGTCCGCGCGATCACGCGCGCATCCGCCGGCTCAGCCTCCGCCGCGGCGCCGCGCGCCGGCGTGCTGTCCGCGTCGCCATCAGGCTCTGCGTCGGCGCCGGCGACTTCCAGGCCGCGCTCCGCGCCGACGCCGAATATCGACATGGATAGGCGCGGCAGCGAAGGCAGTTCCAGTCCGAAGCTGTCGCGTTCGACCGCTTCGACTTCTGCGACATCGACAACAACGAGCTCGGCGCCGCCATCGCCGGCCAGCGCCGCAGCTTCGCGGTCAAAGCAGGCGAGGCGGGCCTGCGCATCGTCGATCTCCCGACACGCAAGCAACGGATCCAGGCGAACAGGCTCCTGCGCCGCCGCGGGCGCGACGCCGGCCCCCGCGGACCAGGCTGCAATCAGCGTTCCAGCGGAGATGAGAGCAGATAGGCGAGACATGCGCACCTCGTTGATCGGCTAAGATTGGCGCTCACCTTAGTCCAATTCGCAATCGGCGTGCATTCGCGTTTTCAGGCGGCGTCCATCACTTTGGCGACTTCATCCACCAGGTCGCGCAAGTGGAAAGGCTTGGAGAGCACTTTGGCTTCCTTGGGGGCTTCTGCGCCGCCGTTCAGCGCCACGGCCGCGAAGCCGGTGATGAACATGATCTTCAAACTTGGATCGACTTCAGCGGCGCGGCGCGCCAGCTCGATCCCGTCCACGCCCGGCATGACGATGTCGGTCAGCAGGAGTTCGTACCGGCCGGCCTCCTCGCCCAACGCGTCAAGGCCTTCCTCGCCATCGCTCACCGACGCCACCTCGTGGCCGGCGCGCTGCAGCGCCTTGGCCAGAAAGTCGCGCATCGAATCATCATCTTCCGCTAAAAGAATCCGGGCCATGCTTCGCCCCCTTGCTATATCCACCGCCGATGATGATAGCCCGACAGGGTAAAGGTCCACTGAACGAAACTGTTGCTGTCTGCGACCCGCCGTCCAATTGACCCGCCTGCCGGAGCGAACGAGAGTGGCCAGGTGAAACCATCCCAGGACGATATCCGGGCTCCAATGCCCTGGCCGGACGGCCCCGCGGTGCAGGTCGCCTGGCCGGAGGCGCGTACGACGCCCTATGTCTTCGCCTCACCCCACTCCGGGCGCGACTATCCCGACAGTTTTCTCGAGTCTTGCCTGCCGCCGCTCTCCGTCCTTCGCCGTTCGGAGGACGCCTATGTCGACCGGCTCGTGGGCGTGGCGCCCCGCTACGGCGCGGTCTTCATGGCCGCGCAGTTTCCACGCGTGTATGTCGACCCGAGCCGGGCGCCCGACGAACTTGATCGGTCGATGGTGAAAGGCGCGCCCAGCGGCGCGATCGGGGCGCCGACGGCGCGCGCGGCCGCCGGGCTGGGCGTGGTGTCCCGATTGGCCGCGGATGGCCGCCCGCTTTATGACGGCGCGCTCGACTATGACGCGGTCCACAAGCGGATTGAGGCGTGCTATGCGCCCTATCATCAACGCTTGAGAGCTGAGATCGCGGGCTGCCGCGCCCTCTTTGGCGAGGCGATCATCATCGATTGCCATTCGATGCCGTCAGCCAGCGCGCGCGGCGCCGATATTGTCCTTGGCGACCGCTATGGCGCCTCCTGCAGCCGGGCGCTTGTGGCGCGTGCGGAAGCACATTTTCGTGATCTAGGCTTCGCCGTGGTCCGCAACCGGCCTTATGCGGGTGGGTATACAACCGAACATTACGGACGCCCGGCCTCCGGCGTCCAGGCGCTTCAGGTGGAGATTAATCGTGGACTCTACCTTGACGAGCTTGCAGTTGCGCCGTCGAGAGGGTTCTCGCCATTACAACGGACACTTGAAGAGTGGATCGCTCGAATGTCGGCTGATGCAGGGGGCGTAAGTCTAGCCGCGGAGTGACTTTGTTGCATCGCTTCGCGATGAATAATAACTGTCACATTCACTTCACGCGCGAACCGAGATATGAGACATTTCAGGAATCGTTCAATGGATTTGTCCGGACGAGAGCAAATCCAGTTTATGCGCAGTTTTTAAGGGCTAGAGACGATGACTAATGAGATCGATCACCACGTGGGCAAGCGTATTCGCCGCCGTCGCCGTTTGCTTGGGCTGACCCAGCAACAGCTTGCAGAAGCTGTCGGAATTCGTTTCCAGCAGATTCAGAAGTATGAGAGCGGCGCCAACAGGGTGAGCGCGAGCCGCCTGTTCGAGATCGCCGAAGCGCTCGATGTGCCGGTCCAATATTTCTACGAAGGCATTCAAGGCGGCGGCGAATCGGCGGTGCCGGAAGGCGAGCAGATCGCATCCGACATCCTGTCTCAGAAGGAGACGCTGGATCTGGTTCGAGCCTATTACAAGCTGAATGAACGCCCGCGCCGCCGATTGCTGGAGCTTGCGCGGTCGCTGGATCCGGAAAGCCGGAGCAGCGACACCGCCGCCTGACCCGCGTGCGCGGCGTGATCACGCCAGAGTTGGATCTGCGCTTTGCGGCGCAGCTCGCTGATGCGGCGAGACCCATTGCGCTGAAGCATTTTCGGTCCGGCGTGGCGGCCGACGCCAAACCCGCAGCCGGGTTCGATCCGGTGACCGAGGCCGATCGCGGCGTGGAGGCGGCGATACGGGCTTTGATTCACGACTCCCACCCGGAAGATGGTGTTCTGGGCGAAGAGCAGGCTGAGCGTGAGTCGCGAAATGGCCGTCTGTGGACCCTTGATCCGATCGACGGCACGCGCGCCTTTATCGCCGGGCTGCCGACCTGGATGGTGCTGATCGCCTTGGGCGAGGCGTCAGGACCGGTCCTTTCGGTCGTTGATCAGCCCTTCACCGGCGAGCGGTTTTTGGGCGTGCATGACACTGCCGCCTGGCTGGAGCGTGACGGCGAGCGCCGTTTGATCAACTCCAATCCCGCCACAACCCGGCTTGAGGACGCGATCGTCTCCACCACCGACCCGAACTTGTTCTCGGGGGCCGAAGCCGAAGCTTTCAACCGGATCGCCGGCATGGCCAAGGTGCGCCGCTATGGACTCGACGCCTATGGTTATGCGGCGCTCGCGCTGGGCGGAATTGATCTGGTCATCGAAAGCGGATTGAAGCCCTGGGACGTCGCCGCATTGATCCCGGTGGTCTCCGGCGCCGGGGGTGTGATTACGGATTGGCGCGGTCAGCCATGCCATGGCGGCGGCCGCGTCGTGGCGGCCGGCAACCGGACGCTTCACGCCGCAGCTCTGAGCATCCTGGCCGGCGTTTGAGGCGAGCCTCCGGCGGCCTATCGCCCGGCTTCGAGAGTGACGCTGACTGGCGCGCCCCCAAACCGGAGCTCCACCGCGTTTCGATGGGCGCGATCGCGCGGCGCGAATGTGATCGTATTCTCGTACACGCTCATCAGCTCGCGCTCGCTGCCGTCTTCGGCCACTAGGACTGCGTCCGGCGCAGGTCCGTCAAAAACGAATTGCACGGTGTCGAGCCGCGGCATTACGAGGGCGCGCAAGCCCATCATCGACCGGATCGCGGTGTTGGCCTGAGCGGTCGCCCGCTCGAGATCATCCACGGCATAAGTGTCGCGCAATGCGCCGATGGGACGGAGCGCCATTGCAACCGCGACACCGCCCTCAGGCGCGTCGGTGATCAGCCTCTCGTCCGGCCCGAATTCGGCGTCCTGCGGAGGGATGGCGGCGCCTGTCGGGTCCAGGACGAGCCTTTCGGGACCACCGCCGGTATCGGTCCAAAATCGCCACTCGCCGCCCTCGGGCGGCTCGGTCACGGTGCTGAAACGGTAGACCATCGAGAACGCATCCCGTTCGTCTTCGGGAAGGGCCAGATAGTCCTGCCAAAACGGGAAGACCCGCGAAAGCTCGACGCTGCGGGCGGTCTCCGGCGGCGCCAGATCCTGTTGAGCCGGCTCGGCCGTCTGTGCGCCAAGCCAGGCTGCTGCGAGAAACGCTATGATCATTGCTCGCCCTCGACCGCCGCCGGCTTGCGGAAGAGCAGCGTCATGCGATCGGATTCCCCGATCGCCTGATAGGGCGCGCTGTCGAAGTCCGGATCGGCCGCCTCGCCGAACGCCGATGTGCGCAGAATCGGCGGAAGGGTCCACACCCCGAAGGGATGGTCCGCGGTGTCGGCGGGATTGGCGTTGATCTCCGCACTCGCCACAAGCTCGAAGCCGACCTCCTCGGCAAGGGCGATGACATAGTCCTGCTGAACATAGCCCATGCTCGCCCGGGGGTCCTGGGGCTCACCGGCAGGCTGGCGATGGGTCACCACCCCCAGATGTCCGCCGGGACGCAGCGCCTCGTGGAAGGCGGCGAAGGCGGATTCGGCGAAGCTGCGGCGCATCATGGAGTGCACATTTCTGAACGTGACGATCGCGTCCGCGTCGCGGACCTCTCCCAGTCGCCGGCTTTCCGGACCGAATTCGAGGAGCTCAACAGAGCCGAAGACCGGATTTTCGAACTTGTCGGAGAATCGCGCCTGGAACGCCACGGCGTTTTCGTTCTCTGGATCAATCGTCGGCCAGGCGGCGATATAGCGTCCGTCATTCGCCGCGATCCACGGCGCAAGGATGTCTGCATACCAGCCGCCGCCAGGCCAGATCTCGATCACGGCGCCGCCCGGATCGATATCGAAGAATTCAAGGGTCTCAGCCGGATTGCGCCAGCGATCGCGTGCGCGCGCCTCTTGCGACCGCCACGGACCTTCAATCGCGGCGCTGAGCGCAGAGGCGTCGTAGGGCGCCGCCTCCACATCCGGCGCGATTTCGACCTCGTCGAGGGTCTCGGCCTCTTCAGGAGGGGCGGTCCCGGGACCGCAGGCGGTAAGGCTCAGGGCGATCAGGGCGGCGAACGTCGAACGCAGCACAGGCAATCTCCAGGAAAAAGCGACAAGGGGAGCGCGGCGCGGAGTGTTGAACATGCCGCCCGGCGCGGCAAGACGCAGATTCTGTTCCATGGCCCTTGCGCGCCCCGGACCGGCTACCCACATGAATGTCACGGAGCCGCCGAACGGGGCTTCGAACATCGCTGACACCGCCGGGGCCTGAATGGGCCGGTATGGGCCAGCGGCTTTGTTGGAAACGACGCGCCTGCGCGGCGCAAGGATCGCTTTTAGGAGGATCACCAAGATGCGCACTGTGGATTTTTCGCCCCTGTATCGGACGATGGTCGGCTTTGACCGCCTCGCCGACATGATCGACACCGCGGCCAAGCAAGAGCCGGCTGGCGGGTACCCCCCGTATAATATCGAGCAGCTGGGCGAGCATGAATACCGGATCGAGCTGGCCGTCGCCGGTTTCGCGGAAGGCGATCTCGACATCCAGGTTCAGGAAAATGTCCTGACCATCACGGGCAAGCGTGTTCAGACCAGCGATGCGGACGGCCGCAACTTCCTGCACCGCGGCATCGCCGAACGCTCATTCGAGCGCCGCTTCCACCTCGCCGACAATGTCGAGGTGCGTGAAGCAGACCTTCAAAACGGGCTTCTCTCCTTGCGCCTCGAGCGCGAAATCCCCGAAGAGAAGAAGCCGCGCCAGATTTCGATCAACGGCAAATCCGGCGCAAAACTGATCCAGGGCGGTAAAGCCGACGCGGCTTAATACCGACCTTGGCGGACCGGCCGGGCGCCCGTCGTCCCTCCCCCCACGCTTGAGCGCCTGGCCGGCTTCCTCTCCTTGTGAATTCCCCTGACCGACCTTGAAAGGCGCGTCGACTGGTTCGGCGCGCCCATTTTTTGCGTCCCTCTCATCCGTCCGATCACGCCCGGCCTGGTCTCTTCACCAGGTCGCAAATGGGGACCACCGTCGCGGCGCGCTCGCCGCGGCGCGTTCCAGGCGCCACTCCCAGGGTGGACCGGGACCGGCTCAATGGGCGGCGGCGTTCATGCTGGGCGCCCCCTGGGCGTGTTCGACGGGGTGGCGGGAGAGAGCGCTAGCCGAGCAGCTCGGCCCTCAAGGCCTTGATCTGGTCCAGCCAGATGCGCGCTGAAGCGTCTGACGGCATGCGCCAGTCGCCGCGCGGAGACAGGGCGCCGGCGCTGGTGAGTTTCGGCCCGTTCGGCATGGCGGAGCGTTTGAACTGGCTCTGTCCATAGAAGCGGCGGGCGAAGACTTCCAGCCATTGGAGAATCTCCTCCATGGAATAGGCGCGCCGATCAGTCTCGAACACATGGTCGGGCCAATCGCCCTCGCGCGCATCGCCCCAGGCGGCGTGTTGGAGGAAGGCGATCTTTTCCGGCCCGAAGCCGTAGCGCACCGCGTAGTGCAAAGTGAAGTCCTGCAGGGGGTAGGGGCCGATCACGTCTTGGGTCGACTGGAGGGCGCCGCTCTCGCCCGCCGGGATCAGCTCGGGAGATATTTCGGTGCCCAGAATGGCGCGCAGGGTTGTTGAAACCTCGGGGCCATACTCGTCGCGGCGCGCGGCCCAAGCGATCAGGTGCTGAATAAGCGTCTTCGCAACGCCTGCATTGACGTTGTAATGCGACATCTGATCGCCGACGCCATAGGTGCACCAGCCCAGCGCCAGTTCGGACAAATCCCCCGTGCCGATCACCAGCCCGTTTTCATGATTGGCCAGCCGGAAGAGATAGTCGGTCCGCAGGCCCGCCTGCACATTCTCGAAGGTCACGTCGTAATGCGCATCGCCTTCCGACCAGGGGTGGCCGATATCGGCCAGCATGCGCTCGGCGGCGGGCCGGATATCAATCTCCCGATGCGTGGCGCCCAGTCCTTCGATCAGCGACAGCGCGTTGGCGCGCGTCCTCTGCGACGTTGCGAATCCGGGCAGGGTGACCGCCAGAATTCCCGAACGCTCCAGCCCCAGCCGGTCGAAGGCGCGCGCTGCGACGATCAGCGCCTGGGTGGAGTCCAGCCCGCCGGACACACCGATCACCGCGCGCTTCAGGTGCGTGGCGCGCAGCCTCTGGACCAGTCCCTGCACCTGGATGTTGTAGGCTTCATAACAGTCTTCATCGAGCCGTGCGTCGTCATCGGGTACGAAGGGAAACCGGTCGATGCGGCGCCTGAGCGGCGCCGGACGGTCCAGCGGCGGCTCGAAGTCGAAGGAAATGCGCCGATACGCCTGGAGCGCCTGCGCATCGCGAGAGACGGCGTCGCGCCATGTCGACAGGCGAAGCCGATCAGCAAGGATCCGATCCAGATCGATATCGGCGGTCAGCGTCGCGTCGGCGTTCTGAAACCGGCCGCCCTCCGCCAGGCATTCGCCCAGCTCATAAACGATCAACTGACCGTCCCAAGCCAGATCGGTCGTCGACTCGCCCGCGCCGGCGGCAGTGAAGACATAGGCGCCCAGGGTGCGCCGCGAATGGGCGTCGATGAGGGCGGCGCGCTCGCGCGCCTTGCCGATGGTCGCGTTGGACGCGGACAGGTTCACCATGACCGTGGCGCCGGCGAGCGCGCCGCTGATGCTGGGCGGAACCGGCGCCCAGAAATCCTCACAGATCTCGACATGGATGACGAGCCCAGGCAGATCCGCCGCCTCAAACAACAGGTTAGTCCCGAATGGCGCCGACAGGCCCGCCACGTCGATTTCAGAGCTCAGAACGCCGCGCGCGTCAGCGAACCAGCGCTTCTCGTAGAACTCACGATAGTTGGGCAGATAGCTTTTCGGCACGACGCCCAGAAGCGCGCCGCCTTGGGCGATGAGGGCGCAATTGAACAGCTGATCCCCCGACTTCAGGGCCGCGCCGAACACCAAAACAGGCTTCAGATCCGCCGTCGCCTCGACCACCTTGCGACAGGCGCGTGCGACGGCTTCGACCAGGCTGGACTGGTGGTGCAGATCATCCACGGCGTAGCCGGAGACGGAGAGTTCCGGAAACACCGCCAGGGCGGCGTCTTCAGCATCGGCCTCGCGGGCCAGCCGGATCAGCGTGTCGGAATTGGCGTCCGGGTCGGCCAACCTGACTTCGGGGGCGTATGCGGCGACCCGCGCCATGCCGTGGCGATAGAGATTATTGAATTCCGCCATGGCCTTGCTCGCTGTGGACGGGCCCGATCGCCCGATCCTTCAACACTTATGCTCAAAATGAGTATTTATACTCAGGGGCGCATGCCCGCAAGAGATCAGGCGGCGGGCAGGTCCACGGCGCCGTCCGCGGTGTCCACGGCATCGGCGAAATCCACTGGCAGGCGGGCTCCTGTGAAACAGGCGCCGGCGAAGTTCGCCTTGCGCGCATCGGCGCCGTGAAGGCGGGCGAAAGAAAGATCCGAGCCGGACGCGTCGAGATGGCGGAGATCGGCGCCGGAGAGGTCGGCATAGCGCAGGCATGCGGCCGCCATCGATGCGGCGAGCAGCCGGTCATTGGGCAGGATGAGCGGGCCGAGCTTGGCTTCACGCAGATCAGCGTTGTTCAACCGCGCGCCCTTGAGATCCGCTCCGCGCAGATCGGCGCCCCGCAAAGAGGTCATGCGCAAATCGGCGTCCGCCAGCTTTGCGCCTTGAAGTTCGGCGCCTTCCATGTCGAGGCCGTAGAGGACCGCGCCCCTCGCTTGCAGCGCGGTCAGATTGCGGCGCGCGAGCGATTTCAGGCCGCGCAGATCCTTGCCGTCGAATGTCGAGGGCGCCCCGTCCTGGCCGCCGGTCTCGCACCATCGCGCGTGGGAATCCAGCGCGCGCGCCGTTTCGCCCCCCGGATCGGCCACCTCGGCCGGCGGAGCGTCACGCAGCGCGCCCTGCATGTCCGCGCCGTTCAGCCGCGCGGATTCCAGCCGCGTTCCCACAAGGACGGAGTTGCGCAGATCGGCGTCCGTCAGATCGGCGCCCGACATGTCGGCGCCCTCCAGATTCGCTCCTGGAAAGCGCGAATTGCGCAGGTTGGCGCGGGTCAGCCGCGCGCCGATCAGAACCGCGTCGGAGAAATCCGCGGATTGTGCGACCGCGCCGCTCATTTTGGTCTGGGAAAGATTGGCGCCGGCGAAACTGGCCTCGCTCGCCTCGCCGGGCCGCTGTTCATGGGTGATGACCGCCAGGCCTTTTTCCTTGTCGACCTGGGCGATGGCGCCTTCGCGCAAGTCGGCCTGGGACAGATCTGCGCCGGTCAAATCCGCCCCGCGCATCACCGCGCCGCGCATATCTGCACGATGAAGCACGGCGCCCGAGAGATTCGCCCGCCGCAAGTCCGCGGCGAATAAAGTCGCCCGGGTCAGATTGGCGCCTGCCAGATTGGCGCCGTCGAGGATGGCGCCGGAAAAATCCGCATCGGCGAGATGGCGGCCTGAAAGATTGATATTCTTCAGAACCTTGTAGGAAAAAATGGCCCGCGCTCCACCCATGCGGCCGGACATCAGCCAGTCATGGCGACGGCAAATCTCGTCGACCTCGGCCTGGCTGAGCGGCTGGTATTGGATCGGGTTGCCAATCATGGCCTGTGTGCTCGCGGCGCAAAGCAGGCGCGCATGCCCGCCTTTCAACAGTGAATTGTGTCACGAACGGCGTTAACGCGCCGTATAGCGCGCCTGGCCGGGCCGCAGCTGGACGCGGTTGACGCCGGCGGCGCCAAGGCGCTCCAGGGCGGTCTCCACGGTCTCGCCCGGCTGGATCTCGAGCTGCGACTCAAATAGCGCGTCGCGGCTGTCCGCCTCGGCGATCGGACGCCCCGTCCGGACCCGCTGGAAAAACCCTTCATTGAGCTTGAGGGCGTCCGCCTCGCGCAGACCGACACGCACGCGCACGCCTGCGCGCTTCAAGGTCTCGATCCCGCGCCCGTCGACCGCTTCAAACGGGTCACGGCACGCGATGACGACTTCCGCCACGCCGCTTTTAATCAGCGTGTCGGCGCAGGGCGGCGTCCGTCCATGGTGTGCGCAAGGCTCAAGGGAAACGTAAGCCGTCGCGCCCTGTGCGTCGGCGCCCGCCTGGTCCAGGGCTTGAGGTTCGGCATGCGGCCGCCCGCCGCGCGCTGTGGCGGCCGCGGCCAGGACGCGCCCGTTCTTCACGATGACGCAGCCCACCGCCGGGTTCGGCGCGGTTGAGCCCAGCGCGCCGTAGGCTTGCGCCAGCGCAGCGTCCATGAAGCGCAGATCGGCTGGTGAGGCCGCCGCCATCGTCATGGGCAGGGCGGAGTCGGATTGGCGCGGTCAGCGTCCAGATAGGCGCATTCGCGCGGCGCCAGGCCGTCGAGCTCGATCAGCAGCGGATTGCCGGTGGGAATCTCAAATCCCATGATGTCATCGGGCGAGACCTTGAAGAGCACCATCAGCAAGGCGCGCAGGGAATTGCCGTGCGCGGAGATCAGGATGTCCTGACCGGCATCGAGTTTCGGCGCGATCTGGGAATTGAAATAGGGCTCGACCCGCTCCAGCGTGGTCTTAAGGCTTTCGGTCGCGGGCAACGCCGCGGGGTCGAGCGAGGCGTAGCGCGGATCGTTTCGGGGATGGCGCTCATCGGTTTCGGCGAGCGCCGGCGGGGCGATATCGTAACTCCGCCGCCAGACATGCACTTGCTCGGCGCCGTGCGCCTCGGCCGTCTCGGCCTTGTTAAGCCCGGTCAGCCCTCCATAGTGACGTTCATTAAGCCGCCAGTCTTTCTCCACCGGAATCCAAACGCGATCGAGCGCCTCAAGGGATAGCCACAAGGTGCGGATCGCCCGCTTCAGCACGCTTGTGTAAGCGGCCTCTGGCGCGAATCCGGCCTCCGCCATAAGCGCGCCGCCTCGACGCGCTTCAGCCTCCCCACGGTCGGTCAGATCGACATCCACCCAGCCGGTGAAACGGTTTTCGAGATTCCAGGCGCTCTGGCCGTGGCGGGTCAGAACTAGACGAGTCATGGGCGGCCTCTCGGGTGCCGGGTTGATCCAGTCGGCCGCTCCGCGATCGGCGAACGGCTTGCCGGGGCGGGTTTAACGATTGCCGATCCAGGCGTCGAGCGCTCTTTCAAGCCCGGTTCGCCACTCCGCCGGCGCATGGCCGGTCTCGGATTCCAGCCGGGTTGAGCTGAGCCTGGAGTCCGAAGGCCGCATCGCCGCCCGTTTGAAGGCCTGGCTGGACACGCGATTGATCTGCGCGGACGGCAAGCCGCGCTTGGCCGCGATCGCCATGGCGGTCTCGGCGAACTCGGCCCAGCTGACGCCTGGGGCCCCGCCGCAATGATAAAGCCCGCTCGCTCCAGGCGCTTGCGCCAAGGTGAGCAGGCGCTCGGCCAGATCGCCGACATAGATGGGCGTCGTCAGCTGGTCGTCGACGACATCAATGGAATCGCGACTGGCGGCGAGACGCCACATGGCCGAGGGAAAGTCCGACCCTTCACCGCTGAACACGCCGGATGTTCGAACCACGACCGCCCGCCGGTCCCGCTCAAGGACCGCGATCTCACCGGCGAGTTTTGAACGGCCGTAGACATTCAATGGCGCGGCTTCGTCCTGCTCTGAGTAAGGGCCGGTCCCGGCGCCGCCGAAAACATAATCTGTGGACACTTGCACAAATCGGGCGCCGTGCTGCGCCGCAGCGGCGGCGGCGTCCGCCGCTGCGCTTGCATTGAGCGCGAACGCGGTCTTCTCGTCACTCTCCGCCTGATCAACCGCCGTATAGGCGGCGGCGTTGATGACCATGGAAGGCTGCAGGCTTCCGATCAGCTGCTGCGCGGCGCCCTGGCGTGTCAGGTCAACCGACCGACGGCCCGCTGCGACTGCGTTGATCGCCTTGGATTTGGCGACGTCGAAGAGCGCGCGCGCGAGCTGGCCGTTTTGTCCGAGAATCAGCAGGTCTGGTCGGGTCGGTGTCATCTTCATCCCGCATTCTACTCAGGTGGCACGCGCCTTGCGCTCGGGCAATCCATGTCGCAACATCATTCTTCTTGATCCGAGTGGGTGTATTGCGGGTCAGGGATTGGGGAAACAAGAGAGAAGTCGGGGGCAACCGGTGAACCGGATTACGATTACCGTAACAAACGCCGACCAAGCTGCAGCGCTGGATCGCCTTGTCTCGAGATTTGCTGAAGACTTGGCTAAGCGTTCAAATGAATGCGTTTTTTACCTTTCTCAGCCTGGCGAAGGGGCGCCGAGCCGCGTGGTTGAAACCGAGAGCCAGGAGACGCTTCAGCGCTTCATCGCCTTCGTGTCGCCGCACATGGCGCTCGATCATGAGATGCCTTCGATCGCCTAGGCGCGTCAGAATCGGCCGGCCTTGATTCGCGATCGACAGGCCGAAATCTGGTGCGGTGCAGCAATCCGAGTACTGAATTTTATTGAGCGTGACATTGCGGCAACGCTGCCGGCTAGGCTGGCGAGGCCGGAATCACTGCGCATCTTTGGCGATATCGCAAAGATACTCACCGTACCCGCTCCGCAGCCGCTTTCCGAGGGCGGACAGAGCCTCAGAATTGATCCATCCATTCCGCCAGGCGGCTTCTTCCGGGCAACCGACTTTGAATCCTTGCTGCTGTTCGACGGCGCGCACCCACTCCGTCGCCGTGACCATGCCTTCAAGGGTGCCGGTGTCCAGCCAAGTCGAGCCGCGGGGCAGCTGAACCACTTCGAGCTGGCCATCCCTGAGATAGCTCCGATTCAGCTCAGTGATCTCCAATTCGCCTCGATCTGACGGGGACAGTCCGCGAGCGCGTTCGGCGGCCGTCGCGTCATAGATATAGAGGCCGGTGACCGCCATATTGCTTTTGGGACGTTCCGGTTTTTCCTCAAGCGAGATCGGGCGGCCGTCCTCGTCAAACTCGATCACCCCGAACGCCCGCGCATCCCGGACCGGATAGGCGAAGCAGACCGCGCCGGCGGTCGAGGTGACCGCGGTGCGCAGCAATCCGGTCAGCCCCGGCGAGTAGAGGATATTGTCTCCCAAAGCGAGGATTGACCGGGACCCGGCCAGCCAGTCCTCGGTCAGGAGCATCGCCTGCGCGATTCCCGCCGGCTTGGGCTGCTCAATATAGGTGAAACTCAAGCCCCAGGACGCGCCGTCGCCGAGCAGTTTCTTGTAGAGCGGCAGGTGCTCGGGCGAGGAAATGATGCAGATCTCGCGAATGCCGGCCAGGATCAGATTGGTGATCGGATAATAGACCAGAGGCTTGTCATAAATCGGCAGCAGCTGCTTAGAGAGCGCGAGGGTCAGCGGCTGGAGCCGGGTTCCCAAGCCGCCGGCCAACACCACGCCTTTCATGTCGGTTTCATGAGGTGGGGTCATCGCGATCGGTTTTCCAAGACAGCTTCTGCATTGATGGCGCGTATCGGCCGGATGCGCACGGCGAGAGTTATACGGCGGTCGCCGCCAGCCTCAATCGCGAAGTGAGCATTCCTGTGCGGCCTGATCAGCCCCGCCCCAGTCTCGCGGCGCCGCTATAGCGCTGAACAAGCGGCGCCCACCAGCTTTCGTTTGAAAGATACCAGTCAATGGTTTCAAACAGGCCCTGACCGAAATCCGCCTTCGGCGTCCAGCCAAGCGCGCCCTTCGCCTTTGAGGCATCGATCGCATAGCGCCAGTCATGGCCGGGGCGGTCGGCGACGAAAGCTATGAGCTCATGGTGGGACGCGCGCGCGGGCCGCAGCTTGTCAAGCTGGTCGCAGATCGCCCGGACGACTTCGATATTGCTCAATTCCGCACCGCCTCCGAAGCAATAGACGCTGTCCGCCTCCCCCGCCTCGGCGACCAGCCGAAGGCCGCGGGCATGGTCCTCGACATGCAGCCAGTCCCGGCGATTGGATCCGTCGCCATAGACCGGCAGTTGAGCGCCGCGCATTGCGTTGAGCACCATTAACGGGATGAGTTTTTCTGGAAACTGGCGCGGACCGTAATTATTCGTGCAGTTTGAAATGCGGACATCCATTCCATAGGTGCGCGCCCAGGCCCGTGCGAGATGATCGCCGCCGGCCTTCGATGCTGAATAGGGCGAGCTCGGGTCGTATCGCGTCAATTCGTTGAACGGCGGATCGGCCTCATTCAGGCTGCCGAAGACTTCATCCGTGGAGACATGAACGAGGACCGGCGCGCCGGCGGCCGAGCCGCTCAGCGCGCGCGCCGCCTCCAAGACTTCGAACGTGCCGGTCACATTGGTTGCGATGAAATCATCGGCTGCATCAATCGACCGGTCGACATGGGTTTCAGCCGCCAGGTGAAAGATCACATCCGGTCGCGACGCGTCCAGCGCCGCCCGAAGCGCGCTGCGGTCTCGTATATCGCCTTGTGTGACGGTGCAGCGAGGCCTGGATCGCAACAGCTGCGCCGTGCCCGGCGCTGCGGCGTATGTCAGGGCGTCGAAGACGTCGACGCGCCAGCCGCATTCCAGAAGCTCCAGGCACAAGGCTGAACCGATAAATCCGACGCCGCCGGTGATGAATGCTTTCATGATCTTAAGCTTGGTGATGGAAATAATGGCCCGGCGTCACGCAGTGTTGGCGCGGCGGCGTCCTTCTTCGACAGGATCGGAGACTGCGTGCCCCAATCGATCGCCAGATCCGGGTCGTTCCAGGCGATCGATCTGTCGTGGTCGGCGCTGTAGGCCTGGGTGGTCTTGTAGGCGACACGGGTGCGCGGCGCGCGGGTTACGAAGCCGTGCAGAAAGCCGCTTGGCACATAGATCAGCACGGGGTCATCCTCGGAGATGTCGATGCTGAAGTGCCGACCATAGGTCGTCGATCCTTCGCGGACATCCACCGCTACATCACGAATGGCCCCGGTGATCACGCCCACAAGCTTGCCCTGATCAAACGGCGCGCGCTGGCAGTGCAGACCGCGCAGCGTGCCCGGCTCGGCGGAGTAAGATAGATTGTCCTGGACGAAATCCTGAGTGAAACCGATCTGTTCCAAGCGCGGTCTCGACCAGGTTTCGCAGAACCACCCGCGCTGATCGCCGATGCGGTCGGGATGGATCAGTAATAGCCCATCGATCTGAAGATCTTCAATTCGCATCGGAAGCTGGTCGGTGGCCGCAGGTGAATCTCCTCCCATCTAGCAAGCGTCCGGTGACACTGCTAGATGGTTCGATGATCGAAGCGCGGTCCGGAGATGCCCCCGATGTCCCCTGCAACGCCCAAGGCTTACGACGCGCCGACGCTGATCGGCGCGATGCAAAGGACGCTGGACCTGGAAGTGTCCGGCCTGGCCCTTCTTAAAGCGGGCCTGGGCGAGGCGGAGCTTGAGGCGGTGCGCCTGGTCGCGGAATTGAAGGGACGGTTGGTATGCGCCGGCGTCGGCAAATCAGGCCATGTCGCGCGCAAGATCGCAGCCACGCTGGCGTCGACCGGGACGCCGTCCCAATACGTCCATCCATCGGAGGCGAGCCATGGCGATCTTGGCATGATCACCGCCGACGATGCGGTGCTGGCGCTTTCGAAGTCGGGCGAAACCCGCGAGCTGGGTGACATTGTCGCCTATTGCCGGCGATTTTCCGTACCGCTGATCGCGATGACCGCCGGCGCCGGCTCGACGCTGGCGAAGGGCGCTGATCTGGTGCTTCAGGTTCCGGACGCTGAAGAAGCTTGCGGCGAAACGCGGGCGCCGACGACTTCGACGACCATGATGATGGCTTACGGTGATGCGCTCGCTGTGGCGTTGATCGAGGCGCGTGGCTTCACGGCCGGCGACTTCGCCCGGTTTCACCCGGGCGGCGCGCTCGGTTCGGCATTGGCGCGGGTTGATTCATTGATGCATCACGGTGATGCGATTCCGCTTGTCGGCCAGGAGGCGATGATGGGCGAAGCTTTGATCGTCATGAGCGAGAAGGGCTTTGGCTGCGTCGGCGTGGTCGACATGGACAACCGGCTGACCGGAATGATCACGGACGGGGATTTGCGCCGCAAGATGGGCCCGGCTTTTACTGAGGCGAAAGCGATGGAGGTAATGACCGCCGACCCGATCACCGTGGCGCCGGACGCGTTGGCGTCCGATGCGCTGCGGCAGATGACCGCCGGCGACCGCAAAATCACGCAGCTATTCGTCTGCGACGCCTCAAAGCATCCGGTCGGGCTGATTCATATCCATGATTTGCTGCGCGCAGGCGTGAGTTAGCGGCCCCGTGACCTTACCCTCCCTGTCAGACCGGTTCTTTCTGCCGTTCGCCGCCATCATCGCGGCGATCGTCATCTGGCTCGCAATTCAATACCGGCCGGTCGGTCAAAACCCGGTCATCACCGCCGATCGCTTCTTAATGGAGGGCGCGGCGCTGGCGCAGCTGGTGCCGGGTCCCGGCACTCAGAGCGTCTTTGATCCCGCCTCGCCCGGCGGACCGACCGCCCGGACGATTGCGACGGCTTCGTTGGAGGCGGCCGGCGGCCTCTCCGCCGGCGTCGGGGCTGTGATCGCCGGCGATTTTGAAGAAGCGGCGATCGGCCGGGCCATTGAGGTGTCATTCGAACTCCGAGCCATCGATCCGGAGCAGACGTCAATCGGGATCGGCTATTTTGTCGTCGGGGAGGGTGATACGGGCTGGAGACTCGTTCCCGTCACCACGCGTTTTGAACGCGTGACGCTGCGCCATCGCATTCCGGAAAACGCCCCTCGCGGCAATAATGACTGGGTCGGGCTGTGGCCGGATCCCGACGGCGCCGGGCGCGCCGTGGTCGTGAGGAGGATCGAGGTGCAGATCCTTCCGGAAGCTGAAGACGCGGAGTGAAGCCTGACCGCATGGCGCCAGGACGCGTCGGAGCGGCCTGGGCGGGAGAGCGCCGGTGAAGACTTTCGGATTGGACGCTTAGGAGCGAAACCGCTAAGTCCCACCGGCAAGACCAAGGGAGCCGGTGATGCGCGTTGCGATGATTGGAACAGGCTATGTCGGGCTGGTGTCGGGCGCGTGCTTCGCGGATTTCGGCCATCACGTCACCTGTGTCGACAAGGATGCCGGAAAGATCGAACAGCTGCGCTCCGGCGGCGTGCCGATCTATGAACCGGGACTCGACCTTCTCATCGAGCGCAATGTGCGCGAAGGCCGGCTCGATTTCGACACCGAGCTGACCACCGCCGTTCGCGATGCGGACGTGGTGTTTATCGCCGTCGGCACGCCCTCGCGCCGAGGCGACGGCCATGCCGACTTGTCGTATGTCTACGCCGCCGCTGAAGAAATCGCCGCTGCGATGGACGGCTTCACGGTCGTCGTGACCAAATCGACTGTCCCGGTCGGCACAGGCGATGAAGTCGAGGCGGTGATCCGGAAGGCGCGCCCGGGCGCCGACTTCGCGGTCGTCTCCAATCCCGAATTCCTGCGCGAGGGCGCGGCGATCGAAGACTTCAAACGCCCGGACCGCGTGGTGGTCGGGGTTGAGAGCGCGCCGGCGCGCGATGTGATGCGCGAGCTTTACCGTCCGCTCTTCCTCAATGAGACGCCGATCCTGTTCACGGAGCGGCGCACGTCCGAACTGATCAAATATGCGGCCAACGCCTTTCTGGCGATGAAGATCACCTTCATCAACGAGATCGCCGATCTGTGCGAGGCGACCGGCGCCAATGTCCAGCAGGTGGCCAAAGGCATCGGGCTGGACAATCGGATCGGCCAGAAATTCCTGCATGCCGGCCCCGGCTATGGCGGCTCCTGCTTTCCCAAGGACACGCTCGCCCTGTCGCGAACCGCCCAGGAATATGAGAAGCCGCTTCGCCTGGTGGAGACCGTCGTCGAGGTCAATGACGCGCGCAAGGCCAGCATGGCGGACAAGATCATCTCCGCAGCCGGCGGGTCGCTCGAGGGCAAGACCGTGGCCGTGCTGGGCCTGACGTTTAAGCCGAACACCGATGATATGCGCGAGGCGCCCAGCCTTGAAATCATCCCCGCGCTTCAGCGCGCCGGCGCCAAAGTGCGGGCCTTTGATCCGGCGGGCGCATTTGAAGCCGAGAAGCTTCTGACCGACGTCGAATTCGTGACGGGCCCCTACCAATGCGCGGAGGGCGCGGACCTGCTCGCGATCATTACCGAATGGAATGAGTTTCGGGCCCTGGATCTGGAACGGGTCCGGGACAGCCTGAAGGCCCCGATCATTGTCGACCTGCGCAATATCTATGATGTCGAGGACATGGCCCAACGCGGCTTCACCTATGTAAGCGTCGGGCGCTGATCCGCGCCTTGCGGCGCGGACCGCGCCGGCGGGCATGGATAGGGCCTTGACCGTCGCCCATGGCCGAACTACGCCGCGCTCAGCAATCGCGAGGGATATCCATGCGCTCTGACATTCAGCCGAATACCTGGGACTTCGAGACCGAGGCTTTGGTCACCCCGACTGGGTTTCGCGAATATGATGCGCGCTGGTGGTTCGGCCATTCAAGCTCGGACAAGCCGCCCCAGATCAATCTCTATGGCGTTCAGGCTCTGGGCAAAGGGCTCGGCACGCTCATCCACGAGGTCGGCAAGCGTCCGCACATTGTCACCGGACATGATTTCCGCAGCTATTCGCTTGCCGTCAAACAGGCGCTCCAGGTCGGTTTGATGGAGGCCGGGATCACGGTCCACGATATCGGCCTGGCGTTGTCCCCCACGGCCTATTTCGCGCAATTCCACCTGGATGTGGACTGCGTGGCGATGGTCACCGCGAGCCACAATTCAAACGGCTGGACCGGCGTGAAAATGGGCGTCGAGCGTCCGCTCACATTCGGGCCGGACGAGATGAGCCGCCTCAAGGAGATCGTGCTCAGCGAGCAGGGCGTTGCGCGCGACGGCGGCGGATATGTCCGCGAGACAGGCGTTGCGGAGGCCTTCAAGGCCGATGTCGTCAAGGGCGCATCGATCGGGCGAAAGCTGAAAATCGTCGCCGCGTGCGGCAACGGGACCGCCGGGGCGTTCGCGCCGGACGTTCTCGAAGCGCTTGGCGCTGAAGTGATCGCCATGGATTGCGAGCTGGATCACACTTTTCCGCGCTATAATCCGAACCCGGAAGACATGAAGATGCTTCACGCGCTCGCCGCGCGCGTCAAAGAGACCGGCGCCGATATCGGGCTGGCTTTCGACGGCGATGGCGACCGCTGCGGCGTGGTTGACGAAACCGGGGACGAGATTTTCGCCGACAAGGTGGGCCTCATGCTCGCGCGGGACCTGTCGGCGGAGCACGGCGACGCGAAATTCGTCGTCGATGTGAAGTCGACGGGCCTTTACGCCATTGATCCGGTCCTCAGGGCGAACGGCGCGACGACGGATTACTGGAAGACGGGCCATTCTTACATCAAGCGCCGCTCGCACGAGCTGGGCGCCCTGGCGGGTTTTGAGAAATCCGGCCACTACTTCCTGCAGCCGCCGATCGGGCGCGGTTATGACGACGCGCTGGTCTCGGCCCGGTGCATCCTGGAGATGCTCGATCGCAATCCCGACAAGTCCATGTCCGACCTGAAAAAGGCGCTTCCGGTCAGCTATGGGTCGCCGACCATGTCGCCGTCATGCGCAGACGAAGTGAAATATGACGTCGTCGCGCGCATCGTTGCGGAGTTTCAGCGCCGCGCCGAGGCGGGCGAAGCCGTCGCGGGGCGCCAGATTGCGGACGTCAACACCGTCAACGGCGTTCGTTTCACCTTGGAAGGCGGCGCGTGGGGTCTGGTGCGGGCCAGTTCGAACACGCCCAATCTGGTTGTCGTTGTGGAAAGCCCCGACAGTCAGGACGATGTGCGCGCGGTGTTCGCCGCCATCAAGGAGGAGCTGTCTCGCCACCCCGAAGTCGGCGGGTTCGACCAGGAGCTCTGATCTGACGCCCGAGGCTGGCGGCGAGACCGAATTCGGTCTATCCGACAAACGGGCGGGGTGGCGGCTGAACCAGTGGGAACGCTATGTGCGGCATTGTCGGTATCGTCGGATCCTCAACCGTCACCAATCGTCTGATTGAGGGCCTTAAGCGCCTTGAATACCGCGGCTATGATTCCGCGGGCTTGGCGGTGCTCAACGGCGACGGGCTGGAGCGCCGCCGAGCGAAAGGGAAGATCGTCAATCTCGAAACCGAGCTTGACGCGGCGCCGGCCGATGGGAGCGCCGGGATCGCCCATACGCGCTGGGCGACCCATGGCAAGCCCTCGCAAGTCAATGCGCACCCGCACCAGGCGGGGGCCGTTGCGATCGTCCACAACGGCATTATCGAGAATTTCCAGGACTTGCGGGACGAGCTGGCCGCCGCCGGCCGTGTTTTCGAGAGTGAAACGGATTCCGAAGTCGTAGCGCAATTGATCGCGGCCGGCGTCGATGACGGCCTGACGATGACCGAGGCGTTCGCGGCCGCTTTGCCCCGCCTGAAGGGCGCTTATGCGATCGCGGCCGCCTTCGCCGACGAACCGGACCGACTGTGGGGCGCGCGCGCCGGCAGCCCGCTGGTGGTCGGGATCGGGGAGGGCGAGAGCTTTCTGGGTTCAGATTCGCTCGCCCTCGCCGGTTGGACCCGCCGTGTGATCTATCTGGAAGAGGGCGACTGGGTGGTGGCCGGGCCGGACGGCGCTCAGATTTTTGATCAAGACGATCGTGAGGTGATCCGGCAGGTCCAGATCTCCAACGCCGTGGCCGGCTTCGCCGACAAGGGCGAATACCGCCATTTCATGGAGAAGGAGATCCATGAGCAGCCTGATGCGGTGTCGCGCACGCTCTCGCGCTTCGTGGACGCCGCGACCCATCAATTCCTCACGCGGGACGCGGCGGAATGGGCGGATGCCGGCCGCATTCTCGCGTCGGCGTGCGGCACCGCCTACTACGCGTTGTCGGTGGCGAAATACTGGTTTGAGGGATTGGCGCGGCTAGGGGTCGAAGTCGATATCGCATCGGAGTTTCGCTACCGCGCGCCAGTCATCAACGATAACGACGTGGCGCTTCTGGTGTCTCAATCCGGTGAGACGGCGGATACCCTGGCGGCGCTGCGCCATTGCCGCGCGGCGGGCGCCTTCACGCTAGGCGTGGTGAATATGCCGGAATCGACCATTGTCCGAGAGGTCGATCAGGTTGTGCTGACACAGGCCGGACCGGAGATCGGCGTCGCCTCGACGAAGGCGTTCACCGCTCAGCTGACCGCTCTGGCCTGTCTGGCCGCCGGTGCGGCTGCGGCGCGCGGGCAGCTCGATCCACAGCAGGAGGCGAGCCTCGCCCGGGTGTTGCTCGAAGCGCCGCGCCGGATCAACGAAGCGCTCGCAATGGAGCCTGAAATCGAACGGCTCGCGCACCAGCTCACATCGGCACGCGACGTGCTCTATCTTGGGCGCGGCGTGTTTTATCCATTGGCGCTTGAAGGCGCCCTCAAGCTTAAAGAGATCAGCTATATCCACGCCGAGGGCTATGCGGCTGGCGAGCTGAAGCACGGCCCCATCGCCTTGATTGAGGAGGGCTCTCCGGTCGTCGTGGTCGCGCCCAATGACGCCCTGTTCGAAAAGACTCTGTCCAACATGCAGGAGGTTGCGGCGCGGGGCGCACGCATAATTCTCATCACGGACGCGGATGGCGCGAAACTGGCCCAGGCCAGCGATGTGGAGACACTGGTGATGCCCCAGTGCGGCGCATTCATTCAGCCGATCGTCGCGGCGATCCCGCTTCAACTGCTCGCCTACCATGTCGCGTCGTTAAAGGGCACCGATGTCGACCAGCCGCGAAACCTCGCCAAGTCCGTGACGGTCGAATAGGCCGTTCGACAGCCAGGCGGCCTTGTTTCGACGCATTCGCCCGCTAAAACTGCTTCTCGGTGGCAAGGGGGGGCGAGCGTGCACCCGATAAGACCGGTGATACTTTGCGGGGGAGGGGGAACGCGCCTCTGGCCGATCTCCACGCCGCTGAAGCCCAAGCAGTTTCTCAGCCTCTCCACCGCAAGGTCGATGCTGGAGGAAACCGCGGCTCGGGTCGGCGATCCCATGCGGTTCGCCCCGCCTCTCGCCATTGGCTCGCAGCGTCATGAACGACTTCTCCGCGAGGCGCTTCCGGACGCATCGATCCTCTTGGAGCCGGTCGGGCGCAACTCTGCGCCGCCGATCGCGGCCGCGTCGCTGCTGAGCCGGCCCGACGAGCTTTTGCTCGTATTGCCGGCCGACCATCATATCGAGGATGTTCCGGCCTTCCTCGCCGCCATCGAGCGCGGCGCTGCAGCGGCCGAAGACGGCGCGATCGTGACTTTCGGGATCGAACCGGACCATCCTGCGACGGGCTATGGCTATATTGAAGCGGACGGGGCCGGACCGGTGCGGCCGGTCAAACGCTTCGTGGAGAAGCCGGACCAGGACACCGCTCAGGGATATCTTGCGACCGGCCGCTTTTACTGGAATGCGGGAATCTTTCTGTTTCGCGCGTCGGCGATGCTGGATGCTTTCAACGCCCATGCGCCGGACATCGTCGCCGGAGTGCGCGGGGCCTTGCACGATGGGCGTCTGGACCGCGGCGAATTCCGGAAGGTGCGGTCGGAATCCATCGACTATGCGGTCCTTGAGGCCGCCTCGAACATCTCGGTTGTCCCAGTGTCCATGGGCTGGAGCGACCTGGGAGATTTTCGAGCCTTGCATGAGGCCGCCGCAGATCGGGCGGATGAGCACGTCGTGATACACGGCCACGCCGCCGTCACGGAAGCGCGCCGCGTCTACGTCCGGGCGGAAGGGGTTCGGGTGGCGGTCCATGGGCTGGAGGACGTCGCGGTCGTCGCGACGCCGGACAGGGTGCTTGTCACGCGATTGACGGATGCCGCACGGATCAAGCCCGTCACAGCGCTGCTCGCCGACCCGGGCCGTCATGCTGCGACATCCGACCAACGCGCCTGGCTCAAAACCTGGCTTTGGGACCAGGTCATGCCGGCTTGGTCCCGGATCGCGATATGCCAGGACAGCGGCGGCTGCGTGGAGAATATCGATCTCGACGGCCATCCCCGTCCCGGCGAGTCCCGGCGCGGACGCATCGCACCGCGCCAGTTATTCTCATTCTCCAGAGCCAAGCGTTTCGGATGGAATCCTGACGGCGCGGCGGATCGCGTCATTGAAGCTGCGCTCGCCTATATCAACGGCCCGGCGCGCCTCCAGGCCGGCGGCTGGGCGCATAAGCTCAATGCTGAAGGCGTCGTGCAGGACTCGCGCCGAGATCTTTACGATCACGCCTTCGTGGCGCTTGCGGGCTGCGAGCTCGCGGCGCTTGGTGATCTAAGGGGCGAGGAGTTGGCTGAGGAGGCCTTCTCGACCATTGACCGGGTGTTCTCCGACGAGCGCCGCGGCGGCTGGCACGACCCTGAAACCGCGCCCGGGCTGAAGCGCGCCAATCCGCACATGCATTTGCTGGAGGCGAGCCTCGCCCATTACGAATCCGTGCATGATGCGGCCTCGCTCTCGCGGATCGACCGGATCTGCACGCTGTTCGAACGTCACATGTTTGATCCGTCCAGCGGCGCGATGATTGAAGACTTCAACGCGGACTGGTCGCGGCAGGGCGCGGACCGCATCGAACCGGGGCATTGTTATGAGTGGGCGTTCCTGCTTGGCGAGGCTGAGCGCCTGACCGGGCGCGACACCGCGAGTTGGCGGCGCCGCCTGATCGACTACGCGGAGCGGCACGGACTGAAAGCGGGCTTCGCGCTGGACCAGGTCGGCGCCGCGGTGGAGAGCTTCCGCCTCTGGCCGCAGCTTGAGCGCGTGCGGGCCTTGTCCCATACGCACCGTCCCGGCGCGGACATTCCTGAAATTCTTGGCGGGATCATTGACGTTTATCTCAAGCCGGGCCCGACCCACGGATGGGTCGATCGCCTCGACGCCAACCAGAAGCCCGCCGCGACGAATGTGCCTGCGAGCATGGTCTACCATCTCATGACGGCGCTCGCACCGATCGCGCCGCTCGAGCTTGCGCATTAGCGCTGGCCCTGCAGGCCCTTTCGATTGCGATGGACATAGCCCTTTATATTGACGCGGCGCTGATCCTCGGTCTGATGGCCGCGCTCCTGTCTGGGCGTGTCGGGCCGGCGCGCGCCTTCGCCATTTTCGGGCTCGCGGCGATCGTGACCGGACGCATTCCGTTTCAGACGGCCATGTCGGCGCTGGGCTCGCCCGCGATCTGGGCGGTGGTGTCGCTGGTCGTGTTCTCGCTGGCGCTCGCCAAGCTTCCCATCCTGAGGCGGATATTCTTCGCGCGCCGACCCACCGGCCTTCGCGCGACGCTGGCGCGATTGCTCGGCGCGGCCGCCGCGACGTCCGCTGTGATCCCGAACACGGCCGTTGTGGCGGCGATGCTGGGGCCCGCCTCGCGGCGGCCGAACGTCACCGCGCACCAGCTATTGCTGCCATTGTCTTACATCTGCCTTGCGGCGGGAATGATGACGCCGTTCGGGACGTCGGCAAGCCTGATGGTGGTGGGCCAGGCCGCTCAGAACGGGGTCTTCCTCAGCGTGGTCGACTTCGTTCTTCCGGGGGCCGCCGTCACGGGGGCGGTTCTTCTCGCCTTGCTGATGGCTTCACCCTGGATCTTGAAGGAGCGGCCGGAAACAGCGCGCGCGCGCGAAGAGATCTTCGCCGTTGAGGCCGAACTGCCGGTTGGTTCGAAACTGGCCGGCAAGACGGTCACAGAAGCCGATCTCCGTCATCTGCACAGCTTCTACCTGGCGGAGATCATCCGCGGCGCGCGCATCATCGCGCCCGCCCGCCCGAACCTCCCGCTGCAGGAAGGTGATCGGCTGATTTTCGTCGGTGACATCAATCATATCGACGAGCTTCAGGGGATATCCGGATTGGATATTCATCCCGGCCGCAAGGACGGCGTCCACGACAAAAGCTATCGCGCCGTGGTGTCGTCAGGCTCGCTGCTGGCCGGGCGAACGCTGAAGGAGATCGATTTTCGCGCCCGCTTTGATTCATCGGTCCTCGGCATTCAGCGGGCTGACGAAGCGGTGTCCGGAAAGCTCGGCGAGGTGCGCCTGAAGCCCGGGGATCTCCTCCTGCTCGCCGCCGGCCCGGACTTTCATGCCCGGGACAATATCCGCGCCAATCTTCATGTGCTGGACTCCGACGATTCCGGCTTGTCCCAGCTCAGCGGGCGCGACGCCGCGCTCCTCGGGCTGGTGTTCGGCGGCTTCCTTGTCGCGGCCTTGATCCAGCTGGCGCCGATCGCATTGGCGGCGCTTTGTCTCGCCTCCGCATCGGTTCTGCTCGGATGGGTTTCGCCAAGAGAGGCGCGCCGCAATTTTCCATTCGATCTGGTCGTTGTCCTCTGGGGCGCCGTGCTTTTGAGCCTTCTGGTTCGACAGTCCGGCCTGTCTGGATTCCTCGCAGACCAGGTCGCCGACTTTTCATCCGGGCTGCCCGGTGTCGTCGCGCTCGCCGCGATCTTTCTCATGGCATGGATGCTGACCGAGTTTTTCTCAAACACGAGCGCCGCCCTGATCGCGCTCCCGGTCGCGCTGGACACCGCGACCGCAGTCGGCGCGGACCCTGCCGCGTTCGCGCTCGCCGCCGCTTTCGGGGCCAGCGCCAGCTTTTTCATGCCGTTCGGATATCAGACCCATCTCATGGTGCTCAGTCCCGGCCGCTATCGTCTGATGGATTATGGCCGGCTTGGTGCGATCGTCTTTCTCGTCTACGCGACGGCCGCGCTGAGCGCCTTATCCGCTTTCGCCCTTTGATCCGACTTGGAGTTCGCCATGACCGCATCCCGCAACTCGCTCGCCAGACAATTCGCCGAGATCTGCCTTGAGGCGGCCGTCCCGGTCATGGCGGTCTATAAAACCGATTTCACGCCGGAGCAGAAAGCCGATCGGTCACCGGTGACCGAAGCGGACCGCAGAGCCGAAGCGATCATCCTGGACCGGCTTCGGGAAATCCTGCCTGAGATTCCGGTGCTCGCCGAGGAGAGCTTCGAGGCGGGCGTCAGACCCGAAGTCGGCGCCAGATTTCTCTTGGTCGACCCTGTCGATGGAACCAAGGAATTCATCAAAAAGAACGGCGAGTTCACGATCAATATCGCGCTGATCGAAAACGGCGTCCCGGTGGCGGGATGTGTTTACGCTCCGGCTCTGGAACGGATTTTCATCGGCGGCGAAGAGGCGCTCGCCGGCGCGGCGCAACCTGGCTCACGTCTTGAGCAGGCGGATCTCCAGCCCATCACAGTCCGTGTGCCGCCTGCAAGCGGACGCACGGCCGTGATGAGCCGCTCCCATGCCGACGAGACAACGAAGCAATTTGCTGCAAGTCAGGGCGTGACGGAAACCGTATCGGCCGGTTCGTCGCTGAAATTCTGCAAGGTGGCGGAAGGGCTCGCCGACCTTTATCCGCGTTTTGTCCCAACGATGGAATGGGATACCGGCGCGGGCCACGCCGTGCTCGCCGCAGCGGGGGGGCGCGTCACCAATCCGGACGGCACGCCTTTCGCCTACGCCAAGGTGAAGAGCGGCTACAAGAACGGCCCATTCATCGCTTGGGGCTATACGCCCGATTAGAGCCGGGCCGCGAACGCCTTGATCATATCGGCGGCGTCCGACTGATGGTCGGGGTGCTCCAGCGCCAGGGCGAGGAAGGCCTCCAGATAGCCCATCTTCGATCCCGTATCATAAGTCCGGCCGGTGAATTCGAAGGCGTGGAAGCTGGCCTTGGACATCAGCCGAACCATGGCGTCGGTCAGCTGAATCTCGCCGCCGGCGCCCGCGCCCTGATCTGCGAGCAGATCGAAGATTTCGGGTTGAAGAATGTAACGGCCGGATATCATCAAGTTTGAGGGCGCGTCTTCGACGGCCGGCTTTTCGACCATGGCGTTCAGATGTCTCAGGCCGGCGCCGGAAGAGGCGCCGACATCGACGATGCCGTATTTGGACACGTCGGCCCGGGGGACCGCCTCAACTGAGATGATATTGCCGCCGACCTCCGCGTGCGCGGCGGCCATTTGCGCCAGGCATGGCGGGTCCGACACCATGATCATGTCCGGCAGCATCACGGCGAAGGGTTCGTCTCCCACCAAATCGCGGGCGCACCAGATCGCATGGCCGAGGCCCAGCGGGGCCTGTTGACGCACGAAGCTGCACCGGCCCGCCTCAGGAAGAAGGCCGGACAATTCGTCAAGCAGCCCGGTCTTGCCCTTGGCTTGCAGCGTGTGCTCCAGCTCGTAAGCGCTGTCGAAATAATCCTCGATCGCGCTCTTATTGCGGCCGGTGACGAAGACGAAATGCTCAATGCCGGCGGCGCGGGCTTCATCGATGACATATTGCAGCGCCGGGCGATCGAAAACCGGCAGCATCTCTTTCGGCGTCACCTTTGTGGCCGGCAAGACGCGCGTGCCAAGGCCCGCGACGGGCAGCACGGCTTTACGAAGCTTGGTCACATTTCTTCTCCCTCGCCGGGCGCGTGCCCGGCCCTAGCCGATCAGGCCGCGCGCGATCAGCTGCTCGATGACTTCCTCAGCCGCCGCCTCGGCGGATATTTCCGCCGTCTTGATGTGCAGCTCTGGCGTTTCCGGGGGCTCGTAAGGGCTGTCAAAGCCGGTGAAATTCTTGATCTCTCCGGCTTGCGCCTTCTTGTAGAGACCTTTCGGGTCGCGCTCGACGCAGACGTCAAGCGGCGCGTCGACGAAGACTTCGATGAATTCTCCGTCTTCAACCAGGTCGCGCACCATCTGGCGCTCTGACCGGAAGGGCGAGATGAAGGAGCAGGTCACGATCAGACCGGCGTCGACCATGAGGCGCGCGACTTCGCCGATCCGTCGGATATTCTCCACGCGGTCGGCGTCCGTGAAGCCAAGATCCTTGTTCAATCCATGCCGGACATTGTCGCCGTCCAGCGAATAGGTGTGACGGCCGGCCTCTGCGAGCTTGCGCTCGATCAGGTTGGCGATCGTCGATTTGCCGGCGCCGGACAGGCCGGTGAACCAGAGGATGACCGGCTTCTGCGCCTTCAGCTCGGAACGGCGCGCCTTATCGACGTCCATGGCATGGGCATGGACGTTGCTCGCGCGGCGCAGCGAGAACTCAATCATCCCCGCAGCCACGGTCTGGTTCGTGAACCGGTCGATCAGAATGAAGGAGCCGGTTTCACGCTGCTCCTTATACGGATCGAACGCGATCGGCTTGGCGCAAGACAAAGTGCAGACGCCGATCTCGTTGAGTTTCAAACTCTTGCCCGGCTCCTTTTCGAAGGTGTTGACGTTGAGCTTGTGCTTCAACGTCGTCACTGAAGCGGGCGTCGCCTGCCCGCCGGCCTTCAGGAGATAGGAGCGGCCCGGCAGCATCTCGTCGTCCGCCATCCACAACAGCTCGGCCGCGAACTGATTGGAGACTTCCGGCCGGGCCTTTGGGGCGACCAGCATGTCGCCGCGCGCGATGTCGATCTCCCGATCAAGGACGAGCGTCGGGGCTTCGCCGGCGCACGCCTCATCGAGATCGCCGTCCGAGGCGACG
>LYSW01000032.1 GCA_001657295.1 Oceanicaulis sp. BBD 1991-10
ATTGAGCCAGTCGAGAATCCAACGCGCCGGATCACCGTCAAATGGCGGGATCGTCCCGCGGATCGCGACCACCAGATTATTATCCGTCGTCCGCCCGACGAAGGCGGCGTTGATTTTCTCCAGGCCTCGGATGACGCCGTAAGGCGGCGGGAAGGCGGGGTCAAAGCCCACCTTGTCATAATAGGGCAGGCTGGGATCGAGCGCTCCGTCAGCCGTGAACTCATACGCCAGGATCGAGGCGTTGATCATCCGGCAGTCAAGATCCGTGAAATAGTCCATGACGTCGTCCTCCCATTGAACGACGCCAGACTAACAACCTCTCAGCGCAAATCGCACCCCAAAAACGCTACATCAGCCCGATTTCACGCAATCTTTCCTCCAAATAGGCATGCGCGGTCATCGGCGCAGGATAGCGGTTAGGATTGTCTGCGCTGACACAGCCCGGAAGCGTCTCGATCAGGAAATCAGGATTGAAATGCAGGAAGAAGGGGGTGGAGTAGCGGGGAAAGGCCATACGCGCCTTCGAGGGATTGACCACGCGGTGGGTGGTCGACGGCAAGACATGGTTAGTCAGCCGCTGGAGCATGTCGCCGATATTGACCACCAGAGCGCCCTCGGGCGGCTGCACCGGCAGCCAGTCGCCGCTCTTGGTCTTCACCTGCAAGCCAGCCTCTTCCGCGCCCAGAAGCAGGGTGATCACATTGATGTCTTCGTGGGCGCCGGCGCGCACGCCGTCCGGGTCGCCGTCGATCGGCGGGTAGTGCAGGAGGCGCAGAACGGAATTGCCCTGGTCCACGGTCTTTCTTTTCAAACCAGCTTTCCTCAAGGCCAAGATCGCGGGCGATGGCGCGCAAAAGCACACCGCCCATCTCATCAAGCGCGTCAAAGAGCGCAGTGGTGCTCTCGTCAAAGCGTTCAATCTCGGACACCGAGACATTGTCCGGCATCACGTCGCGATAGGGATGTCCCGCGGGCAGCGTCCGGCCGCGATGCCAGAATTCCTTTAGGTCCTTCGCCGCCATGCCTTTCGCGTTTTCGGTGCCGAAGGGCGTATAGCCGCGCTGACCGGCGCCTGCCGCGTCGTAATAGCTACGTTTGACCGCATCGGGCAGCGCGAAGAAAGCCTTGGTGTCTTCCAGCGCGCGGTCGATCACGCCTTGGTCGACGGGATGGTCGCTGATCACCGCGAAGCCGGTGTCTTTGAAGGATCGCCCCAAATCGCGGGCGAAGCCGTCCGGGTCGTTAGCGGCGCGCGCGAAGGAAACCGGAGCGAGGAGGTCGAGGGTGCTTGCGTCTGTCATGGGACGTGTTTAGCGCCGCCGCTTCGCTTCGTGAAGCGGGCAATGCCTGGTCCGATGGTCGAAGGCTTCAGGGCGCCGGCCGCCGTGTGACTCCGTGGTCTTCAGGCAACGCGTCCGGGAGCTTGGGGCGATGCGAGCCGTCTAAGGCTTTCTGAGCGGCGTGGATTCGTGCTTTGCTGGGGGGTGAGGCAGATCGGGGGGAAGGTCGTGTCGGCCCGGATCGAGCAGCCGCGCCAATTCAGTGTGCGTTACGGCGCGCGCCACCCATGGCTGGCGCCCAGGTTCAGGGCGGGCCTTTATCTGATCTGGCGCGCCGCGGTGGCCGGCTTTCGGCCGGCCCTATTCCTCAGCCTTTGCGCGGCCGCTTTGTGGTTCTCCGCTCAGGCCTTTCAGGAATTGCCGCGCCCGGCGCCGCCGGCGCCAAGTCTGGAGGCGCAAGTGAGCGCCGCGCTTCACGATGCGGTCCCGGCCGGACGCGACCGGCACGCCTTCTGGGTTGCAGCGATCGAATCATCCCTGAATTCCCCGGCGCGCGGCGTGCCTGACATCGCCGGCGCTCACGCCTTCGCGGGCAGCTATGTGGCGATCAGGGGCAGGGATGCGCTGGCGCTCGAGCTGCTGGCTGAAGGGCGCCGGACCGAGCGGGTTGAAGCGGCGCTTCGGGCGCTGCCGGCCTGGGAACGCGCGCACCGCATGGAGGCCGTCCTCGCTGAAGCATTGCAACGAGGGCGGGCCGCCGGGTTCGAGCCGCCCGAACTGGCCTTCGCTCCGCCTTTGCTGAGAGCGCGGCTTGAGCGGGCTCAGACTTTGTTCGGCCCGGCCCTGGCGGACGCGGAAACCTGGTTCATCGATCCGGGCAGTCGGGCGCTTTCGCTACAGGCGGCGTCCGGCCTTGGATCGACGGGCGACCGGCTGTACAGCGATATCAGAGGCGCGGTGGTCCAGGGCTGCGCTCTGGCGGGGATTCCCGGGCGCCGGATTGGTCAATGCCGCGTCGGATTTCTACCCAAGCCTCCACCGGATGCAGTCCTCGCCGGGCTGAACCTGGCGGTCGCCGGCGCCGATTCTGAAAGAGAAGTGGGCGCGCGCATCGCCAAGGCGGCCTGGGCGGCTGATCGGCTTGATCCAGGTCTCGCGGCCCGGCTTGCTCTCGGGCCTGATCCGGTCCTCGGGCAAGAGGCTGTGCTCGCGGCCATCATGCCTGCGCTGATCGAAGCCGGGACCGCCTGGACGCAACCTGCGCGCTATGGGGCGATGGTGCGCGAAGCGGCGATCGAGGCGGAGACGTCCGCAAGAATTGATGTGGCGGCCCGCGACCGGGTGTTCGACGCATTGACCGCGATCCGCCGGGAGGTCGGCGCTCTATCCGCCGTTCACCTTGCTGACGCGATCCGGTCGCCGGAGGACGCCGAACGCCTCGCGCATCTTGTTCAAGCCAGCGGCGGCCGTGTCGTCGCGCTCCATGCCTTGACCGGACCTGAACTCCTCGTGGCGATTGATGCTCCGTTCCAGGGGGAGTCTTTAAACTGGAGCATTCTCGACTGGCCCCGGGGTCCGCAGCGCGATCTTGGGCTGGCCGTAACGGCGTGCTTGATGGCCATCCTTGTTCTGGCCTTGACGCTTCACAGTGGGTTCCGGCGTCGGCGCGGCGGGGCGCCTGGCGCATTTGAGCGCCTGGACGCCGCCATGAGCCGGTTAATTCTCGGTAGGAATCTCTAACGGATTTAAAGGGTTAATCCGCGTTATTTCTAATCGGCTTTAACCACGCGCTTACCCTCGCTTGTCATTCTTCGCTGGTACGCAGGCCGAACCGAAAAGGCATGGCGTGCATGGTGGGATGCGGCGCGGACACGGGGAAGACCTCGGCCCGCCGGCAAAGCAGGGAAGATGAAAATGGCTTTCACCGATGTGGAGACCGCCCAGGCGCATAACGCGATCAACACCGACCCGAGCGGTGAGGATTTGTGCAAGCTGGGTCTTTTGTATTCGACCGGCCAGTGCGGCGTTGTCGATTTCATCGAAGCGCATAAATGGTTCAATCTCGCCGCCCTTATGGGCTCCGAGGCGGCCAAGCATTATCGCAGCGAAGTTGCGGTCGAGATGGACGGGGACCAGATCGCCTCCGCTCTCAGCGCCGCGCGCGAATGGCTCGCCACGCGCCATTAGACGGCCCGGACATCACCGCGATCCGGCGCTCGCTCAGTCGTTCAATACATTGTCGGCGAGCGCAAAGGCGAAAGCCTGATCGATCGGGAGGATGTTGCGCACATAAAGCTCGATGAAATCGTTGATTTCAGCGATGCCGGAGCGTGGCACGAAGACGATGTCGTGACGGGTGAGGGGGATCGTGTCCGCATTCGCGCGGCCGCGCAGCGCCTGCGAGAGATTGACTTCGCGCATCATCACCCCGCCGTTCTCGGCGCGGCGCAGGACGACCACTGAACCGCGGCGGGCTCTAATGGTCGGGCCGCCCGCCAGCATGACGGCTTCAAGAACGCCGATCCGGGCGGACGGCAGGTCGAAGACGCCCGGCTGCGTGACTTCGCCGCCGACAAGAATGCGTTGCGAGCCGAAGCTCGCCGACCGCACTTCAATGATCGGATCTCTCAAGACCGACGCATAACGCGTCGCAAAGCTCCTGGCGGCTTCCGGAGCCGTCTGACCCGCCACCATCACACCGCCGGCGAGCGGCAGATTCACGCGCCCGTCGGGACCGACCGGGTATTCTCCGGACAATTCCGTCGCCGTGTGAACCGTCACCTGCACCACATCGCCCGGAAATAGCCGGTACGCCGGAGCGCTGTCGCTCCAGGGCTGAAAGCGTGTCGGGTCGAAAGCGGCTGGATTGCGCGGCTCGGGTCCGACAATCGGGACATCGGACATGGGCGGCGCCGGCACGCCGCCGCATCCGGCCACCATCGCGCCGCCGAGGGCTGCTAGCAATGCGCGTCTGCTGATCGCCGCCATGGCGCACCTCAAAACTCTTCGATGAGGCTTAATGAAGCCGGTGTCGGCTAAGGAAAAATTAAGCGCGTTCGGGCGCTATGGGCGTTGATGCACGAAGAATCTCACTACGCCGCCGGTCGGACCTCCCGCGCACCGTCGCGCGAGCTTGATCTGTTTGATCTGGCGGCTTTCGTGTGGACGCAGAAATTCCTCGCCATCGTGGTGGCGGTATTGGTCTTCATTCCGTTGGCGCTGCTGGCGTGGTCGTCGCTGACGCCGACCTATGAGGCGCAAAGCCGCTTGCTGCTGATTCTTGACGACAACGACCTGACGCCCGGTGCGGCCGGTTCCGGCGGGGCGTTCACGCTGGATCAAGTGATGGAATCCGAGGCGGAGATTCTCAATTCCGACGCCGTGCGGCGCCGCGCGCTGCAAGCGCGAAGCGCGCTGGTCAGCCCCGGCCAGCTGTCGGCTTTGCGTCAGGGCTTCTCCGTGTCGCGCGCTCCAAACGCTAGCGTCCTGGTCGCCTCGTTTGAAAACGCCGATCCGGACGTCGCCGCCAATACGCTGAATGCGGTGATCGACGCCTATCTGGAATACCGGCTCGAGCTGCTGGTCGGCGCGCCGGGTGAAGGCGTGGAAGAAAGGCTGCGCGCCGCCGAAGCCGAGGCTGCGCGTGCGGAAGGCGAGCTGCGCGTCTTTCTAAATGAGCATGATCTGGTGGATCTGGCGGGCGAACGCACCGCCTTGTTTGAGCGGATTGCAGATCTTCAAGCGCGCCAATTGTCCGCTGAAGCTGAAGCGAGCTCCTCTCAGCGTTTCGCTCAATCCCTGCAGCAGCGCCTCAACAATATCCCAGAGAGCATTGAACTATATGTTGAAAATGCAGTAACGGGTGAGTTGCTTCAGCTGGAGGTCCGCCGTCAGGAACTGCTCGCCCGGTACCAGCCGGACGCGCCTCCGGTCCTGGCGATCGATCGTGAAATCGCGGCTTTGTCGGCCTTCATTCAGGCCGGCGGGGCCGATGGCCGGGGGCAACGGCGCACCGGGGTCAATCCCGTCTGGCAAGCCCTGGAATCAGAACGCCTTCAGCAGGAGGCGTTTTCCGCCAGCCAGTCGCAGCTGGCGGCGGCCCTGGCCCGGCAGCTTTCCAGCGCACGTGACGCCGCCGACCGCCTGCGCGCGCTCGCGCCGGAGCATGACCGGTTGGCGCGCGCCGCCACGGCGCGCGCCGAGGCGGCGCAGCGTCTGTCGGTGCAAGCCGCCGACGCTTCGGCGCGGCGGAATGCGCCCGCCGGCGCGGCCGACGCCGTCCGGGTCGTCGAGCGCGCCAGCCCGCCTGCGGAAGCCAGCTCGCTGCGCGCGCCTGCGGTGCTGGCGGTCGCGGTCCTCGCCGGCGGGGGCGGGCTGCTCGTCGCCCTCATGCGTGGTTATTGGATGAGCCGCCGTGTCCGCACGGCGCCGCGCCCGGACCCGCAACCCGCGCCGCCCGGCGGCCGGACGGCGCAATCCCGAAGCCCCGTGGGGGCCAGCGCGCCGGCGCCGGCGGGCGGGTCTGGCGGGCGAAGCGCAGGCGCGGCGAAACGGGCCCCGGTCCGGGTCCTGGCGCGCGTAAGCGATTACGGCCCGTCAGCGGCTCGTTAACCAACCGCTCTTAACGTCTTCGCTGGATTGCAAAGGTGTCCCTGACGATGGGAATGGAGGCGGAGCTCGACGGGCTGGCGCGTCGGTTGTCGCCGCGCGACGGGCGCGCGCGCGCCATCTTGCTCGTTCCCGTGTCCAAAGGAGCGGGGGCCAGCGCGGTCGCTCATGGGCTCGCCGTCGCCTCCCACCGCGCCACCGGACGCCCGGTCTGGCTTTATGATCTTGATTTCTCGAGCAACCGCCAAGCCTCTCAGATGCGGCTTAACGGCGACGCCTTCGCCGGCGAGCTGGGGGGCTTGAGATTCTGGCGCGCCGATCCGGACGGCGCCGGACGGTTGGCGATGCGCCGCAGCGTCTCGGCGCCGATCTATGTCAGCCGCTTCGAACGCGCGTCAGGCTCGGTGAAACGCGTCGTATTCCATCCGTCCGCCGCCTATTGGCGGCAAGCGCGCCTGGCGTGCGGCCTTGTGATCGTCGACGCGCCGGCCGGCTCAGCCGGCGTGCTCAGCGTGGCGCCGGACATGGACGGGGTGATCCTGGTCGCGGATGCGGGCCGCGACGGCCGCGCCGCTGCAGAGGAGACGGCGGCGCGCATTGAACAGGCCGGGGGACGCGTCCTCGGCGTGGTGGTCAATCGGGCTCCGGCGGCCTCATGACCGAGGCGCTTGCGCTCGCGGAACGCTGGCGTGATCAAGCGCCGCGGCTGCGCTTCTGGCCGGCTCTTGAAGCGGGCGCGTCGCTCCTTGCGATGCTCCTGTTCTCGCAGGCCTTGCTCGGTCCCTTATTGACCGATCCCACCGATCCGGACGGCGCTGAGGCTTTGCGATTGATCTGGCCGCCTGTCTACCTGCTCACGCTCGGTCTGATCGCGCTCAACCCGGGACCCGTCGCGCGCGTCGCCCTGAAATCCTGGCCCTTGCTGCTTTTGGCCGGCCTGACGGTGATTTCGGCGGCCTGGTCGATCGATCCTGGCACGACGGCGCGCCGCGGCCTCGCCGTGGTCATGACGCTGGCCTTCGCGGTCTGGCTCGCGGCGCGCTATTGCTGGCGCGACCTGATCCGGCTCATCGCCGCGATGTTCGCCGTGCTCGCCTTGGGGAGCGCGCTCGCCGGCGCGCTATTTCCCGGTTTCGGCGTCATGCACGAGATTCATGTCGGCGCCTGGAAAGGGCTTTGGTGGGAGAAGAACACGTTGGGCGCGCTGATGGCCTGGGCCAGCTTGTCCTTCATCGCGGCCGGCGCCGCCGCGAGTCACCCGGTCGAAAAGCGCGTCTGGTTCGGCCTTGTGTTTCTGGGCGCTGTGCTCGTGCTGCTGTCGACGTCCCGCACGGCTTTGCTCGCGTTGACGATCTGCGTCGCGGGACCGGCCGCCATCGCGCTTACGCGCCGCGGCTTCGGCTTCGCGGCGCTGGCGATTTTCGGCGGCGTCTGCGGATTGGCCAGCCTGCTCGGCGTGCTTCTGGTCGGACCCGGCGTCATTCTTGAGGCGCTTGGGCGGGACGCCACCCTGACCGGGCGCACGGACATCTGGCGGGCGCTTGTCGAGGCCATCGCGGCCCGGCCCTGGACCGGCTATGGCTATGGCGTGTTCTGGTCGGTGGATGACGGCCCGGTCTTCTGGCTGCGCCAGGTCACGGCCTGGGAGGTGCCGACGGCGCACAACGCCTGGCTGGAGACGGCTTTGGCGATCGGCCTGCCCGGCGTCGCGCTCGCCGTCTATGTGGTCGGCGCCGGCGTGGTCCGTGCGCTCCTGCGCCTGTTTTCCGGACTCGAAACCTACTGGGCCTTGCCCTTCTTGGTCGCGTGGGCGGGTATCAGCCTGTCCGAAAGCAATCTTCTTGAACAAAACGGGCTGGTTTGGATGTTGCTTTGCGCAACGCTCGCCAAGCTCGCCGCAGGACGAACCGGCCGCTGAGCCGCGCGTTAATTCTGAAGCAATGCGCGAACCGCTTCGGCGACCTGATCGGGTTGTTCGACCTGCGCCATATGACCGGCGTCACCAAGCAGCAAAAGCTCGGCGTCGGGTATGGCGGCGGCGAATCGCGGACCGTGTTCGGCCGGGATCATGATGTCCGCAGCGCCCCAGATCACAAGCGTCTCCGCGTCGATGCGGCGCAAATCAGGATTGGGGTCGGGCAGGGTGAACTGCTCAATGCGCTTGATGAGCGCGTCCCCCACGCCTTCGATCCGCATCAGCGCGCCGATGCGTTCCACATCCGCATCGGTCATGCGTGTCGGATCGGCGTAAAGGGTCGCGGTCGCGGCGCGCACGCCCGCCTCCGGCGCGGTCGCCAGGAAGAGGCGGATTTGCGCCGGCACCGGGGCCGGCTCGTCGCCGACGCCCAGATTGGGGTAGCCGCCGGGACTGATCAGGACGAGATGTGACACCCGGTCCGGATTCCGGGCGGCATAGCGCCAGGCGATCAGACCGCCGAGCGAATTGCCGCCGATGGCGAAACGATCCGGTGCGATCTCATCGAGCAGGTCCGAGACCTGCGCGACCGTTTCCGGGACCGTATAGGCTTCGTCTGCGCGCGGGCCGGTCAGGGCGTGGCCCGGCAGATCAAAGCGGATGACGCGGTGATTGTCGTCGAGCCGCTGGGCCAACGCCTCAAAGCCTTCGAGCGAGTGAGAAAAGCCGTGGATCAGCACGATGGCCGGGGCGTTTGCCGGTCCGGATTCGCGAACTCGCCAGCTTTCGCCGTCGATCTCGACCAGGCGGTCATCCTCACCCATCCAGGCGCGGCGGACATCGTCCAGGCTTGGCGGCTGCATCAGATAAGCGAGCACAGCCACCAGCAGCACGATGATCAGGATCAGCGCGCCGAGAATACGAAGCAGCATTGGCGAGTCCCCCGCTTTGGCTAGTCCACCTCGTCGAAGAAGGCGTCCAGGGCGGCTTCAGCGACGGGTTCTGTCAGGAGCGGAGCGTGGCCGACGTCGGGGACCTGCGCAAGCGTCATGGTCGGGCTGCGCCGCTGCATTTCCTCGACCGTCTCCATGGCGAGAAGATCGGTCAGCGCGCCGCGCACGAGCAGGAGCGGGACCGGGGCGAGCGCGTCGAAGAGCGGCCATAGATCGGGCGGGGCGACATCGCCGCTTTGCACCGGCTTGGAGATCGCCGGATCATAATCCAGCTCAATCAGCCCGTCCTCACGCTGACGGCAGATTCGACGAGCGAACGCGATCCAGAAGGATGGATCGGTCTGGTTGGGAAAGGCGACGCGGTTGATGCCGCGAACGGCTTCGGCGGCGGCTTCCCAGCTGTCATACGGTCCGCCGCCGCCGACATAGCCCTGGATGCGCGTCAGGCCCTTCGGATCGATCACCGGACCGATATCATTCATCGCGGCGGCCTTGATGACGCCGGGATGGGCGGCGGCCATGATCATGGTCATCAATCCGCCCATGGACGTGCCCAGCGCGACGATTTCGCGCCAGCCCACGCTCTCGAGCAATCCAGCCATGTCCTCGACATAGGTGGCGGGCGTGTAGTTTTCGGCGTCGGGGTCATAGTCCGACTTGCCCCGACCCCGGACATCGACCGCGATGACGGTGCGGCCGCGATCCGCAATCCGCGGGGCCACATCTTCAAAATCGCGCGAATTCCGTGTCAGCCCGTGCATGCACAGGACCGGGCGCCGGTCCCGGCCGCTGCGGGCCGGATAGCGGCGATAATAGGTCCTCACGCCGTCAGGGGCGGTGTGGAAGTGTTCGGAAAAAGCGGTCATTCCGCGGCCTCGGGATCCTGGGTGTCGGCGTTCGGGCGTTCGGCGGCGAGACGTCGAAAGCCCGCGCCGACAAAGAGCGGCAGGCGTTTGTGGACGGCTGCAAGATCGGTGGAGCGGCACAGCCCTTTGGAGAGCGCATCGACCCGGCCGGTTTCCGCGAAGGTCAGCACGAGCGCGCCCGACAGGAAATGATAGCTCCAGAAAAGCTCTTCCTCCGGCGCATCCGGCAGCGCGCGGCGCAGGGATTCCATGAAGCGCAGCACGATCGGGTCGAAATATTTCGACATCACCGCGGCGCCCCATTCCGGCGAGTTGGTGATCTGACCGATAAGCGCGAAATAGCTTTTCCAACCAGGGCCGCCGTTTTCAGACCGATCCAGCAGCGGCTCGGTGAATGCGGCGATGATGTCTTCGACGCTGGGGCCTTCCGGCCCGGCTTCGCGTTCGCAGGCCTCAAGGCGTTCGATTCGAATTTGATTGAGGCGTTCCGCCCGGCGGAGCAAGACGGCGTCGAACAGCTCGCGCTTGCCGCCGAAATAATAGGCGACGAGGGCCGGGTCGGCATCGGCTTCTCGGGCGATCGCCCGCACGGTGACGCCATAGAACCCTTTTTCGGCGAACAGCTTCTCGGCGGCGTCCAATAATGTCTGGCGCGTGCGTTCGCCGCGTCGGTTGGGGCGTAAATCCGCCGTCGCCATCTCCTCCTCCCAGCCCCGCGCGTCGCGGGCTTTTCTCGTCCTTGCTTGTGTGGCTTGTGTGCCGCGCAGGATCAATCTTCTTCGTCACAGAGTCTAATTCTGATTGACTTTTCATTCAACGTTGAAATTAATTCCGCGCGAAACGTCCCGGCAGGTCAGAGGACGTAATCAGACGCACAGGGAGGGGACCACCCCATGACGATCCGTCGCTCTATCGTGAACACGGCCGCGCTGCTCGCGACCGCCTCCGTCCTTCCGCTCACCGCTCCGGCGATGGCTCAGCAAACCGAAGCGTCCGACGGGGATACCCGCGACGTCATCACGGTCACGGCGCGCCGCCGCGAAGAAAGCCTTCAGGAAACCCCGGTCGCAGTGTCGGTGTTTTCCGGTGAACAGCTCGAAGAGCTCGGCGCGATCGACATCACCGCGCTGAACCAGACCACCCCGAACATCACGCTGGAGAACTCGCGGGCGACCAACAACACGTTGACCGCCTTCATCCGCGGGGTGGGCCAGCAGGACCCGGTCGCCGGCTTTGAACAGGGCGTCGGCATTTATCTCGATGACGTCTATCTGAACCGTCCGCAGGCTGCGATCCTGGACATCTACGATGTCGAGCGCATCGAAATCCTGCGTGGCCCGCAAGGCACGCTGTACGGCCGCAACACGATCGGCGGCGCCGTGAAGTATGTCACGCGGCGCCTGGCCGACGAGCCCGAGCTCTCGGCGCGCGTTTCTGTCGGGAGCTATGACCAGCGCGACGCCATCATCACCGGCTCGACTCCGGTGACTGATTCGATCCGGATCGGCGGATCCTTGGCGCGCCTGACCCGCGGCGGTTTCGGCGACAATCTGACGACCGGCGCGGATAATTACGACAAAGACGTCATCGCGGCGCGCGCGTCGGCGGAATTCGACATCACCCCGAATTTCCAGATCCGGATTTCGGGCGATTACATGGATGATGATTCCAGTCCGCGAAACGGCTATCGCCTGAACGCCAGCACCATTCCAGGCTTGAGCGCCAGCCCGCTGTCGGACCGCTTTGACACGGAGGGCGGCGTCGCCAACTTCGCGCCGTTCAGCGAAGCTGAGACGGTCGCTTCCGGCGTCAACATCTATGCCGACTGGCAGGTGAATGACCGGCTGTCCTTGCGCTCGGTGACGGCCTATCGGCAGGACGAAACCGACAGCTTGATCGACTTCGACTCCACCGCGGCGGCGAATTTCGACGCCTGGGTGGTTTACGACAACGAGCAGTTCAGCCAGGAATTCCAGGCCAATTACGAAGGCGATCGCTGGAATCTGGTGGCGGGGTATTATTATCTCGACGCCAACGCCTTCAACGCGTTCGACGTCGCCATCTTCGGCGCATCAACGGCGTTCACCCTGGGGGATGTGGACACCGACACCTGGGCGGTGTTCGGCGAAGCGACCTTCGACATCACCGAGCGCCTCGCTCTGACGGTGGGCGGACGCTATACGGAAGATGAGCGCGAGACGCGCGTGCGCCGCGAGACCTATCTGGGTCTGGGTTCGCCCTTCTTTGGCGTCGCCAATCCCAGCATCACCGTCCCGGTCATCGAGAATGGCGTGGAGTTCGTGCCGACCTTCTCCGCCTCCCGGACCGATGACGCCTTCACCCCGCGCGTGATCCTGGCTTATGACGTCAGCGACGACCTCAACGTCTATGTCTCCTATTCGCAAGGCTTCAAGGGCGGCCTGTTCGATCCGCGCGGCGCCTATCAATTCTCCGAAATTCGCGATGGCGTGGATCCGGAATTCGTCGACTCCTACGAGTTCGGTCTGAAGGGCAGCTTCTTTGATGACCGCCTTCGCGCGAACACGGCCTTCTTCTTCGCCGATTACACCGATGTGCAGATCCCGGGCTCCGAGATCATCACGCTGCCCGGCGGCGGGACGACGTTCCAGGGGACGCTGACCAATGCGGGCGCCGCCGAGATCATGGGCTTCGAAATCGAGGCCACGGCCTTCCTGACCGATTCTCTGACGGCGAATTTCGCCCTGGGCTATGCCGACGCGGAGTACACCGAATTTGAGAGCGGCGGCGTCAATCTGGTGACCAATCCGGATGCGCGCGGCGTGCCGGATGTTCAAAACACGCCGGACTGGACCGGGAATGTGTCGCTGAACCACACCTCCGATCTGTCGCTCTTCGGAAACAGCGGCGCAATATCGTTCATCGGTTCGGCGGCCTATCGCGGCGACACCCAGCAGTTTGAGTTCGCCATCCCGGGTCTTGACCAGGAGGCTTACTGGCTGCTGGACGCGTCGGTGGTCTGGAACTCCGATGACGGGCGCGTCAGCGCCGCCTTGCACGGCCGCAACCTGGCCGATGAGGAATACATCACCTCCGGCTATAATTTCGCCGTGATCGATGCCTCCGACACCGTGTTCTACGGCAATCCGCGCACCTTCACCGCCACGGTGACGCTGCGCTACTAGGATCGCAGGCCTGGGGGCTTTGTGACGCGCCGCCGGACACCTTCACCCCTTGAAGGTGCTCCGGCGGCGCTTTTCCTTTGCGCTCCCGGAGCGATCCGCGCCATCATGGGGCAAGGCGCAAAAAGCGCAGATAAATTAAGAGAATGCGGGGAGGATCATGAGCGACACCACTGAAACGGGTGAAAAGCACCCGAGCGCGCTTTATCGCGCCTATGTGCTGTTCCTGCTGATCGGCGTCTACATCTTCAACTTCGTTGACCGCCAGATCATCGGCATTCTCGCCGTGCCCATCCAGGAGGATCTGGGGCTCAACGACACCCAGCTCAGCCTGATGGGCGGGTTGGCTTTCGCAATCTTCTATTCGACCCTGGGCGTGCCGATCGCCTGGCTGTCCGACCGCACCAATCGAACCTGGATCATCACCATCGCCTTGACCGTTTGGTCCGCCTTCACCGCGCTATGCGGTCTGGCGACCGGCTTCTGGCAGTTGTTTCTGGCGCGTGTCGGCGTGGGGGTCGGTGAAGCGGGCGGCGTGGCGCCGTCCTACTCAATCATCTCCGATTACTACCCGCCGGAGAAACGCGCCCGCGCCCTGGCGGTCTACTCCTTCGCGATTCCGATCGGCTCGGCGCTGGGCATCGTGCTGGGCGGCGTTTTGACCAGCCTCCTGGACTGGAGATGGGCCTTCTTCATCGTCGGCATCGCCGGGGTTGTCTTCGCGCCGATCTTCAAGCTGTCCCTGCGGGAACCCAAGCGGGGCCGGTTCGATCCCCCGGGCGCCAACACCACGCCGGCCTCGATCGGCGACGTGTTCAAAAAGCTCACCTCGAAGGGCAGCTTCTGGTTCCTGTCTTTCGGCGCGGCCTTCTCTTCGATGATGGGCTATGGCCTCTTCTTCTGGATTCCGGCCTTTCTCGTGCGCAGCTTCGGTGCGGACTTGCCGGAATTCATGAGCTTCCTGCCGAGCTTCTTCATTCCCGAGGGCGTGTCTGAATCGCGCATGGTCCTGCTCAATGCGGCGTATTTCTATGGTGTCGTCGTCCTGATCGGCGGGCTGATCGGAATCTGGCTGGGCGGTCAGCTGGGCGACGGCCTGGGCAAAGGCGATAAAGCCAATTACGCGCGCGTGCCGGCCATCGCTTTTGCGTGCGTGGTGCCCTTCTTCGCATTCGCCATCTGGTCAGGCGATCTGCTCATCACCTTCTTCGCCCTGCTGATCCCGACGGCTCTGGGCTTGGCCTGGATCGGTCCGGTGCTGTCCGCCTTCCAGCACATTGTTCCGCCGAATATGCGCGCGACCGCGTCCGCGATGTTCTTGCTGATCAATAATCTGATGGGCCTCGCCCTGGGCAATCTGTCGCTCGGGCTGCTGTCGGACGCCCTCCGACCGCAATTCGGCGATGACAGCCTTCGCTTTGCGCTTTTGGCGGGGACGATCTTCTACGTGATGGCGTCGACCTTGCTGTTCATCGCCGCGCCGAAGCTGCGTAAGGATTGGGAGCAATAGGGAGGCTGGACCATGAGCGGCGGCTTCGCCCCGTTTCGTGACCTTGCCGATATCGAGGCGGTTGAAGCGACCCCGCTCGCCGACCGCCTCGACGCGCCTGACGTATTCGGCTGCTTGAAGGCGGCGGCGGACCGTTTCCGCGATCGCACGGCGATCATCGATCTTGCAGACCCGGCTGAGCCCTTGAAGCAGCGGCGTTGGACGTATGCCGAAGCGTTTGAGCAGATGGTGCGGGCGGCCAATGCGCTTTGGACGGCGGGGCGGGGACAGCCGGTCGCTTATCTTCTGCCCAATCTGGCCGAGACCCATTTCGTCCTTTGGGGCGCCGCCGCCGGCGCCGGGGCGGCCCCGGTCAATCCGCTCTTAAGCGCAGACGTGGTCTGCGAGATCCTCGAGGCGTCCGAGGCCGGCTGTCTTGTGACGACCGCGCCGGGAACGCCGTTATATGAGACCGCCAAGGCGGCGAGCGAAGCGCTTGGCGGCTTGCCCCTGCTCACGGTGGGCGAGGGCGGCTCATTGACCGCGGCCATGGCCGATGCGCCGGGCGACGCGCTCGTATTCGACCCCGGCGCCGACGCTTCGAAAATCGCCGCCTATTTCCATACCGGCGGCACGACCGGCGCGCCCAAGCTGGCCCAGCAGACCCGCGCCAATCAGGCGGCCATGGCCTGGACGCTGCGCTATGCGATCGATCTGGGCCCGGACGACGTCGTCCTGACGGGCCTGCCCCTGTTTCACGCCAATGCGGCGATCCTGACCGGTCTGGCGCCGCTGACGGCCGGTTCGACCTTGCTTCTGGCCGGTCCGGACGGGTTTCGCGACAAGGCGCTGATGGCGGGTTTCTGGAGCCTGACGGAACACTTCGGTGTTACGGTGTTCTCCGGCGTGCCGACGATTTATTCCAGCTTGCTCGACAGGCCGATCGGAGATCATGACGTCTCTTCGCTGCGCTTCGGCGTGGTCGGCGCGGCGCCCATGCCCGTGAGTGTGATCGCGGCCTTCGAAGCGCGCACCGGCATCAAGATCCTTGAGCTCTACGGCATGACCGAGAGCACCTGCGTGTCCACTTGCAACCCCCGCGACGGCGAGCGCCTGGCCGGCTCGATCGGTCTGCGCATGCCCTATCATCAGGTCAAGATCGCGGTCGTCGACGAGGCCGGCCGCTTTGTCCGGGACGCGGGGGTGAATGAGGCCGGCGTCGTTTGCTTGAAGGGCGACACCGTGATTCCAGGCTATAAGCAGGCGGAGCGAAACGCCGGCGCGTTCTTTGACGGCGGCTGGCTAAACTCCGGCGATCTCGGGCGGATTGATTCCAGGGGCTATGTCTGGCTCACCGGCCGGGCCAAGGATCTGATCATTCGAGGCGGGCATAATATCGATCCCGCGCTCATAGAGGATGCGCTTTGCCGTCATCCCGACGTGGAGCTGGCCGCCGCGATCGGGCAGCCGGACAGTTATGCCGGCGAGGTGCCGGTCGCTTATGTGACGCTGCGCGAGGGCGCTCGCGTCACCGATGCGGACCTGGAGCGATTTGCGCGTGAAACGGTCGCCGAACGGCCTGCGGCGCCCAAGGCCATCCGGATTCTTGACGCCATGCCGGTCACCGCAGTCGGAAAGATCTTCAAACCCAAGCTGAGAGAGGACGCCGCGGTCCATGCGGCGCACGCGGCGCTGTCCACTGCGGGCCTGAGCGGTTTGGCCGTGACCGCGCGCACCGACAAACAGCGCGGCCTGATCGTATCGGTGTCCGGTTTGACGCAACAAAACGCCCCGGCGGCGGCCGGGGCGCTGGAAGCCTTCAGTTTCGATTGGGAAAAGGCTTAGGCCGCTTCTTTGACAGGCGTCAGCGTTTGCACGAACAGCGCGCCGGCGTCGGCCCGGGCGGTCTCGCCGCCAGAGGCGAAGAGATCACCCTTCAGCGCCAGCGCGGCGTCGCCGGTCACGCCGGTCTTTCCGGAGGCTTCCGCCAGCACGCTCACGGCGTCTCCGAGCGCGCAGATCGCCCGACCGCTGGAAATGAATTCCTTGATCAGCAGCCTGGCGTCCTGATCCTGAAGGAGCAGATCGAGATGAGCGCCGCCGCTAGGCAGCAGCAGACCTGCAAATTGCTCAACGCTTTTCTCGCCGGGCGCCAGGTCGACCACGAAATTCATTTCTTCGCCGGTTTCGGAACGGCCGGACACAAGCGACTTGTTCGGGCTGACGATCTGGGTGCGATATCCTGCCTGTTCGGCCGCGCCTGCGATGCTGGTCAGGTCGGGCGCCTGAAATCCGTCAGCGGCGAGAACGGCGATGTCGCCGGACTGGCCGAGTTGGGACAAATCAATGCGTTTGGGGCGATGGGACGAGTTCGGTCGAGCCACGGGACCTCCGGCTTCTGATGCGGTCGGCGCATCTCATTTCATACATTTAGCGAGGCTTCTACATCGGGTGCGCCGCATGCGCGGTCAATGTCGCCAGCTGTCATCCTTGTGCAGAGCCCGGATAAACCGCAGCGCATCAAATTGCGTAGACAGGCGGGTGCAACCTGGAACCGGAGCTGCGCCTCGATGAATTGTACCCTTGTGCCAGCACAATAACACGCTATAACGCGTCGCTGAATGAAAGGGCGATGATGGCGGCGGAACTCAATTCCAATGAAGAGCAGGGCGATGCTGATGACATCGGCGTGCTTTGTGAAGCCTTGCTGAAGCTTGAAACCGCGGATGAAGCAAGACGTTTCCTTCGCGATCTGGCGACCCCGGGCGAATTGCAGGCGCTGGCGGAGCGCTGGCGGGTCGCGCGCTTGCTTGACGAAGGTGAGAAATCCTATCGGGAGATCAGCGCGGAGACCGGGGTCAGCACCACCACGGTCACACGGGTCGCACGCTTCCTTACGCAGGAAGACCATCAGGGTTACCGGCTGCTGCTGGATCGAATGGAGACAAAGCGGTGAGTGTTGAACGACTGACCCTTGGAGTTCAGAAGAAAGGCCGGTTGGCTGACGGCGGCTTTGAGCTCCTGAAACGTGCTGGCGTGAAGCTCGCCTATGGCCGGGACCAGCTCCTGCGCCGCGCTGAGAATCTGCCCCTCGATCTGATGTTGATCCGGGACGACGATATTCCAAGCTTCGTGGCGACGGGCGCGTGCGATTACGGCATTGTCGGCGAGAACGTGCTCCATGAGGCCAAGCATCGCTCCGCGCGGCTGTCGGGATTGGAGGTCGTGCTCAAGCTTGGCTTCGCGCGCTGCCGCTTAAAGCTCGCGGCGGCGAAAGACGGGAATATCCGCACGATCGACGATCTGAACGGCCGAACCGTCGCAACCAGCTATCCGGGGCTGACCCAGGCCTATCTGCGCGAGCGGGGCGTCGAGGCGGAGATGGTCGAGATGGGCGGGAGCGTGGAAGTCGCCCCTAAGGTCGGCGTCGCCGATGCGATTTGCGATTTGGTGTCGACTGGGGCGACCCTTGAAGCCAACGGCCTCTTCGCCTTCGAGACCGTCTTCGAGAGCGAAGCGGTGCTGATCCGGCGCTCGGAACGGGCGGAAGACCCGGTCGAGGATACCGCGCAATTGCTGGTGCAGCGTTTTGAAGGCGTGATCGCCTCGCGCCAAACCAAATACATCCTGCTCAATGCGCCGACCGACCGGATTGAGGAGGTCCGCGCGGTTCTGCCCGGCACCGATGCGCCGACGGTCGCGCCGGTGGTCGGCCGCGAAGACGTTGTGGCTGTTCACGCGGTGTGCACCGAGGAAGTCTTCTGGTCGACGCTGGAGCGGCTCAAAGCGGTCGGCGCCCGCTCGATTCTCGTGATGCCGATCGAAAAGATGATGGCCTGACATGCTGACGCGAATGATCTGGTCCGACCTGGATGAGGATGCGCGTGGCGCGTTGTTCGCGCGCCCCTCCGCCTCGTCCGACGCCTTTGATGTCGCGCGCGAAGTGATCGACGCGGTCGCCGCCAATGGCGAAGCCGCGGTGCGTGATTACGCCCGGCGGTTCGACGGCTGGGCGCCGTCCGAGGGATTTCGCGTGTCCGCTGACGCGCTGACCGAGGCTGAGCGCCGATTGTCGAATGAAGCCAGGGACGCGATCCTGCGCGCCGCCGACGCGGTGCGCCGCTTCCACGCGGAACAGGGCTATCGTTCGGTCGAGGTGGAGACTTGGCCGGGGGCGAAGGCTCAGCGTCGCGTGACCCCGATTGAAGTGGCGGGGCTCTATGTTCCCGCCGGAACTGCGCCGCTGGTCTCAACTCTGGTGATGCTGGCCGTGCCCGCTCAGATCGCCGGCGCTCGCCGCATCGCGGTGATCGCGCCGCCGCGCCGGGGCGAGGGGATTGAGCCCACGCTCCTGGGCGCCGCGAGACTGCTGGGATTGGACGAAGTCTATGCGCTTGGCGGCGCTCACGGCGTCGCCGCCCTGGGTCTTGGCGTCGCAGGCCTTCCCAAGGCGGACAAGATATTCGGGCCCGGCAACGCCTATGTGGCGGCTGCGAAGGCCTTGCTGGCGCAAACTCCGGGCGGAGCGGCGACCGATCTTCCGGCCGGGCCCAGCGAAGTGATGGTGGTCGCCGATGAGACGGCCGATCCCGATCTTGTCGCGATCGATCTTCTCAGCCAGGCCGAACATGACAGGATGGCGCAAGTGGTGCTGGTCGTACGCTCTGACGAGTTCGTCACGCAGGTCGAGCGCTCGATCGATCGCTGGCTCGACAAGCTGCCGCGGGCCGAAACGGCGCGTGCGGCCTTGGCGAACTCGCGGGCGGTCATCGTCGCCGATGAATCCGAGGCGATCGAAGCAGCGGACGGCTACGCCTCCGAACACCTTATCGTTCAGACCGCCGATCCGCGCGGATTTGCAGACCGGGTCCGGCATGCCGGCTCGATATTCCTCGGCCCCTGGACGCCGGAAGCGGCGGGAGACTATGCCGGCGGGCCCAATCACGCCCTGCCCACGGCGGGCGCGGCGCGCGCCTATGGCGGCGTCACCGTCGAGATGTTTCAGAAGACCACCACCTTGCTTGAGCTGGATCGCGAAGGGGCGGCGGCCATTGCTCCGGTCGTCGAAACCCTGGCGGCTCTGGAAGGGCTCGATGCGCATCGGCTCGCCATGGCGGTGCGGCGAGAACGGGCCGAGGGGGCGGGATCATGAGCCGCACATATCTGGACCTGTCCGGAAGCTCGGATCAGCGCACCGCGACAGCGCTGGTGGAGCGGCTCGCCAACCTGCTTAAGCTCGACCTGGGCGGCGTGGTCCTCGCATCTTCGCCGGCGGACGCCCTGCGGGCCTGCGCGGCGGCTGGCGTCGACATCGCCGATGATCGCACCCTGATGGGTGTTGTCGGGCTGGACGCCCCTATCGCGGCCGGCGCCGCGACGCTGCTTCGGGTCGGACCGGAGCAAGCGCCTCTAAGCGTCATCATCATCGCCAATCCGGCCAGCCGGGACAGCGTCCGAAAGGCGCTGTCGAGGCCGGCGGGCCTGCTTCTGGAGGCGGGGCTGGACGCATTACGGCCGGCGGCGCGGCTGAAGGCGCGCGCCGACCGGGACACGCGTGGCGACCTGCTTGACCGTGCGGCCGACCAGCTTGAGCGGGTCGCGGAGGTCCGGAGTGTGCAAGTGGGTCCGGAAGGCCTGGTTTTGGAGGTTGAGCCGGGCGCCGAGCTGGAGCTTGTCGATCAGGTCGGCTTGCAGGGGCGCACGGACACAGGGCGGGTAAGCTATGACGTCGCCGACGCCGCAACGGCCCGCGCCCTGGTCGATTGGCTCGGCGCCGCCGACAACGCTCGCACCGCCACGATCCGTCGCACCACTAAGGAGACGGATATCGCTTTGAGTGTCGATCTCGACGGCGAGGGGGTCAGCGCGGACACCGGCGTGCACTTCTTCGATCATATGCTCGACCAGATCGGGCGCCATGGCGGAATCGGCCTTCGTGTCGTCTGCGAAGGCGATGTGGAGGTCGACGCCCACCACACTATCGAGGATGTTTGCCTGGCGCTCGGCGAAGCGCTGCGCGACGCGTTGGGCGACAAGCGCGGCATCGCCCGCTTCGGCTTTGAAACGCCGATGGATGAAACCCGGGCCAGCGTCTGGATTGATCTGTCGGGCCGGCCCTATGCGCGCTTCGACGGCGCGATACCGGGCGAGCGAGTCGGCGATTTTCCCGTTGAGATGTGCGCCCACGCCTTCCGCTCGCTGGCCGAATCCCTGCGCGCGGCGATCCATGTGAAGGTCGACGGTGAAAACGCGCACCACATGGTGGAATCCTGCTTCAAGTCTTTTGGCCGGGCGCTGCGCATGGCGAAGACGATTGAGGGCGACGCCCTGCCGTCCACCAAGGGTGTCTTGTGACGTGACCGCCGCCATCATCGACACCTCGACAGCGAATATCGCCTCCGTGCGCTACGCGCTTGAACGCCTCGGCGCCGCTTACACGCTCGCCCGCACGCCGGCGCAGGCCGAAGCGTGCGACCGGCTCATCCTGCCCGGGGTCGGAGCGGCCGGACCGGCGATGGCGGCGCTGCGCGCCAATGGCTGGGCGACGGCTTTAAAACAGGAGGCGCGCCCGCTTCTGGGGGTCTGCCTTGGCATGCAGCTCCTGTTTGACTGGTCTGAGGAAAGCCAGTGCGAGCTTCTCGGATTGATTCCGGGCCGGGTGGAGCGTTTGGATCCGGGACGGGCCGGTCCCTGGCCTCACATGGGCTGGAATACGCTGAGCGGCTTCGCCGACACGGAACCGCTACTGGCCGGCGTCGAGGAGGGCGCACGCGTCTATTTCGTGCACGGCTTCTTCGTTCGACCCAGCCCGGCCACGATCGCACGAACAGAGTATGGCGAAGCCGTCACCGCCATGGCGCGGGCCGGCGGCGTGGCGGGGTGTCAGTTTCACCCCGAGCGGTCCGGACCGGTCGGTGCGCGGATCTTGAAGAATTTCCTGGAGAGCGCTCCATGATCATCTATCCCGCCATCGACGTGCTCGATGGCCGCGTCGTCCGCCTGGCCAAGGGTGATTTTGACGCGGTGACCGATTATGGCGGCGACCCGGTCGCCGCCGCTCAAGCCTGGCGCGCCGCCGGAGCGGAATGGCTGCACCTGGTCGACCTGTCCGGCGCCCGCGACGGCGCGCGGCGTCAACAATCCCTGGTCAGCGCCATCACCGCCACGGGCTTGAAGGTCCAGACCGGCGGAGGCGTGCGCAGCGAGGCGGATGTCGACGCGATCCTTGAAGCCGGCGCCCATCGCGTTGTGGTCGGCAGCCTCGCGGTCAGCGATCCTCACACGGTGATCGGCTGGATCGCCAAATTTGGCGCGGATCAGATTGCGGCCGCCTTCGACGTCCGCATCGAATCGGGCTCGGTCTATCCGACCCTGAAAGGCTGGACCGAGCGCGCGCCGCGCACGCTTGCGGAATTGCTGGCGGATTATCGGCGGGCGGGGCTGGCCCATGCCCTGGTGACCGATGTGGAGCGTGACGGGATGCTGCAGGGACCCAATTTCGATCTCTACGCCGACCTCATTGCGGCGCGTCCGGACATGGCGTGGCAGGCCTCAGGCGGCGTGTCCAGTCTGGACGATGTCAAAGCGTTGAAAGCGGCGGGACTTGGCGGGGTCATCATCGGACGGGCCCTGTTTGAGGGCCGCCTTGATCTGACTGAGGCGCTGGCATGCTAGCGCGCCGCATCATTCCCTGCCTGGATGTGCGCGACGGCCGGGTCGTGAAGGGCGTGCGATTCCGCAATCACGAGGATGTCGGCGACATTGTCGAACTGGCGGCGCGCTACAGCGCCGAAGGGGCGGACGAATTGGTCTTCTACGATATCTCCGCAAGCCCCGAGGCCCGCACGGTGGAGCCGGAATGGGTCGGGCGGGTGGCGCGGGAGATCGATATTCCGTTTTGCGTCGCCGGAGGCATTCGGTCGCTCGACGACGCCCGTGCGCGCCTGTTCGCCGGCGCCGACAAGATTTCCGTGAACACGCCCGCGCTTGACGATCCCAGCCTTGTCGACGCGCTCGCGCGCGAATTCGGCAGCCAGTGCGTCGTCGTGGGAATCGACAGCCGCAGCGTTGACGGCGAATGGCTCTGTCACAAGAACACCGGCGATCCCGGCCGGATGTCCACGGAGCCCCGGCGCACGCTCGACTGGGCGGGCGAGGTCACCCGGCGCGGCGCCGGCGAGATCGTCTTGAACTGCATGGATCAGGACGGCGTGCGCGACGGCTATGATGTCGAACAGCTTGCAGCGGTGAGGGCGGTGTGTCCGGCGCCGCTCATCGCGTCCGGCGGGGCGGGCGCGAAAGAGCATTTTCGAGACGTCTTCAACGCCGCCTGCGTTGACGGCGCATTGGCGGCGAGCGTGTTCCACAAACAGGTGATCGAGATCGGCGACCTGAAGCGCTGGCTCGACGAAGAAGGCGTGGAGGTCCGGCTGTGATCGATGTCAGCGCGATTGATTTTGAAAAGTCCGGCGGCCTGGTTCCAGCCATCGTCCAACATGCCGACACCGGCGAGGTGTTGATGCTGGGCTATATGAACGCGGAAGCGGTTGAGGCGACGCTTAAGAAAAAGCGCGTAACTTTTTGGTCCAGGTCAAAAAAGAGACTTTGGAAAAAAGGTGAAACAAGCGGTGACGTGCTTCGCCTGACCTCGATTGTCAAGGATTGCGATAGCGACGCCTTGCTGGTGCAGGCCCGGCCCGCGGGACCGACCTGTCATTTGGGATTCAAATCCTGTTTCGGCGACGCGCCTGGCCCGGAGCTCGCATTTTTGGGCGAGTTGCAGCGTATCGTGGACGAGCGGTCCAAGGATGCGCCGAAAGACAGCTATACCGCCAAGCTTTTGAGCAAAGGCGTGCTTAAATGCGCCCAGAAAGTCGGTGAGGAAGGTGTTGAAACCGCACTCGCCGGCGCGGCGGAAAGCGATGACGCCCTTCTGGGCGAGGCGGCGGATCTGCTCTATCACCTCACCGTGCTTTTAAAAGCGCGCAATCTGTCGCTCAGCGACGCCGCCGCCGTCTTGCGCACCCGCCACAAGACCTAGGCGCAGCGTCTATTCCGCTTCGTAGGGACCGGAACCGGTGCGGCCCGGATTGCGGAAATCGTCTCCAAAGAAGATGGCGTTGGTCACCAGCCTTGCGGATCCACGATAATATCCGCGAAACGCCGGATTATCCGCGAACAGGATGACCGAGCCGCGCCCGCGCCGCTCTGCATGAACGACGCCCTGACCTTCGAGCCGTTCGCGATTTTCGATCGAGGCGTAGCCCGACTGAATGGGATCGTCGCCGGCGAAGCGAACCGGCAGGGCGAAGGGATTTTCACCGACCGCGAAGGCCTGGTTTCCGATCTTGTGCACCGACAGCGAGCCGTCCCGGAAACCGAAGCCGATCGGATGGGTGATGTCGATCTCCGCCTCGAAGATGGCGCCTGAAATCCCAATCTCCGCGTCCCATGCATTGATCGTTTCATAGGCCTGCGGGTCAGGCAGGTCGCCATCCTCACCGTCGTCTTCAAGCCAGCTGGCGTTGGCGAGTTCGTTGGACACGGCCCACCGGGCGCCGCGACGGATACCGATCAACACGCCGCCGCCGCGGACCCAGCGGTTCAGGCTTTCGGAGAAGTCTTCATCAAGGCCTGAATAGCTGCCGTTGGGCAGAATGATGTGGGTGTAGCGGTCCAGCATGGCGCCGGAAAGTGAGCTGACATCGATCATGGAGACGGGCATGGCCTGCTCATGGTCGAGAAGGTGCCAGAGCTCGCCCGCGTCATTCATGGAGACGCCGCGCCCGGTCACCAGCAAGACTTCCGGCGTCTCGATATTGCTCAATGCAAAACCGCCCAGATCCGAGCCTTGGCTCGTAATGGCTGTGGTCGCCGCATGGACCATGACGCTGTCCTCGCGCGCGGCGCGCACCATCAGGGCGTGAATATCGTCGGCGGACAAGGATTGTCCCGCGATCGCAACCATGATCGCGCCGCGTCCCGGCGAGACCTCTCCTCGCGTCGTGGTCACCGTGGTTTCATCGGGAATGACGCGGGCGCGCAGGCCGGCGTCGAGCAGGCGGTAAAGCGCTCGCGGCGCGTAATAGCTGTCCCACTCCATGACGTAGACATAGGGCGACCGGTCCGGATCGGGCGCTGCGCGCTCAAATCCGTCAAGCGCCTCCGCGGACACGTTCGAGCCGAACAGGCCGCTGCGGACGATCGAATAATCCAGGTCCCAGGCGAGCGGCTGGGTCCAGCCGGACACGTCGTAGAACTCGCTCTTGTCGGTGATGAGCTGGGCTTCGAACAGGCCCTGAACCACCCGGTAATGATCCTGATCGACCGGCACGTAAATCGAAGCGCCCGGCTCGTAATCGCGGCCGTCCGCGCGGACGGTCTGGCTGAGCGCCTGAACCTCGACGCGGTGCACGCCAAGCATGTCGATGAAGTCAGCCAGGCGCGCCTGGTCAGGAGAGGTCACCAGATAGCCGGAAACGGGATCTGCGTCGGCGAGCCGCCGCGATTCATTGAAGAAATCGCGCAGATGCGCCTGCAGATCGGTGCGGCGCTGGTGTCCGGCGCGGATCAGGGCCAGCGCGACGCGGGCTTGCTGGCCGACCTTGTCGTCATAGCGAAGGGTTCCGTATTCCGTTTCCTGAAGGATGCCGCGCACCGAGCTTTGCTCAAAGAGATAGGGCACCGATCCGACCAGGCCCGGATAGCTCGAGCCGTAGCCCAGATAGAAATCGTCGAAGACTTCCTCGGTGACGTAAAGCGCGCCTTCGCCGTCAAGCTGCTCGGCGAGCAGGGCGTTCATTTCCAGGTTCAGCTGAAGCGCGTCCTGGCTGAGCAAGGGATGCAGCCCGTCCACGGGACCCGGCGAGAAGAAATAAGTCGAGTTCCGGCCCATTTCGTGAAAATCGATGGCGAGTCCGGGCAGCCAGTCATGGGTGGCCTCGACGACGGCGCGCGCTTCAGGCTGATTGACCGGAATCCACTGCCGGTTCAGATCGAACCAATAATGATTGGTCCGGCCCCACGGCCATTCATAAAAGTGTTCGCGATGCTGCGGATCGGCCACCGGCGTGCGCGCGTGGTGCATATTGGTCCACTCGGCGAAGCGGTTGGCTCCGTCCGGATTGACCATGACGATCATGTGAATGACCGTCTCCTCCAACAAGGCTTCGATTTCTGCGCCCTGTCCGGCGGCCAGGTGATAGAGGATCAGCTTGGCGCCGTCATAGCTCGACGGTTCCGAGCCATGGACGCCGAAGGTCATTTGGACGATGGCGGGATGGCCGGCGGGCGCCGGATCCGACCCCGCCCGGGCAAGCGCGAGCTGGGCCTGGCGAATATCCTCCAGGCGCGCCTGGTTCTCCGGCGAGGTGATCGTGATCCGTTGGATCGGGCGGCCGAAATGACTGCGGCCGATGGTGGTCACGCTGACGCGATCGGACGCGGCGTCGACGGCGCGAACATATTCGCGGTGAAGCGCCGGCGTGAAAATGATTTCGCCGGCGCGATACCCGGTGACGGCTTCTGGGGTCGGAACGGCGCGATCATACTCGACGCCCTGGTCCAGCAGGACGTCGATCGGCTTTGGCTCATAGGCGTTCGCGGCCGCTGAGGCGATGAACAGGGCGAAGCCGGCGGCGAAGATGCGCAGCATGGTGTTGAAACTCCCCGGGATCCGTGTCGCGGGGAACGGTAAGCGGGAACGCCGGACCGTCAAGGCGAAGCGATGGCGCCTGCAGCCTTTTGTTCAGCGCACAATGGCCTAGGTATGCGGACAGGTTCACCCGCGTCGCTTTGGAGCCGCCTCTCATGCGCATGATTTTCGCCAGCCTCGCCGTTATTCTGACCGCGCTTCCGGCACAGGCTCAGGAGACCGACGACGTCGTCATCGTGACCGCCTCACGCCTGGCCGAAGCGCGGAGCGAAAGCTCGACGCCGGTCTCGGTGCTCGGCGCTGCGGAGCTCGAACGTCTCGGCGCGCACCATGCCGCCGAAGCCCTCAACCGCGCGCCGGGCGTATTCGTGCACCGGGGCAATGGCGTCGAGCATCTCACCGCGGTGCGCTCGGCGGTTCTGACGGGCGGCGCCGGAGCGGGCAGCTTCCTATACCTCCAGGACGGCGTCGGCCTTCGCGCGCCCGGCTTCGCCAACATCAACGGCATGATGGAGGCGCCGGACGGCCTGGCCGGCCAGATCGAGGTGATCCGGGGGCCGGGCGGACCGGCCTACGGCTCCAATGCGCTCCATGGCCTTATCAATGTGCTGACGCCCGATCCTTCCATCCCATCTGCGCTGCTGGAGGTCGAAGCGGGGGCCTATGGCCGTGGCCGGCTACGGACGAGCGCGTCAGGCGAGACAGGCTTTGGAGCCGCCTATGGCGGTCTGTCGGTGCGGCGCGAAGACGGTTGGCGCGACGACGCGAGCCTGCTGCAGATCGCAGCGCTTGCGCGCCTGGACGGCGAGGTCGGCGCGACCCGATGGTCGGCACGCGCCACACTGATCGATCTCGATCAGGAGACCGCCACCTTCGTACGCGGCTTTGAAGCCTATCGCGATGAAGCCGCCTCCCGGCGCAATGCCGATCCGGAAGCCTTCCGCAATGTCCGCGCCGCGCGCGCCAGCCTGCATTTGGAACACCCGTTCTCCGAGACGTTGACCCTTACAGGGGTTGGTTATGTGCGCAGCAATGTGATGGATTTTCGCCTGCACTTTTTGCCGTCGGAGGCTCTTGAGGAGACCGCGCACGACAGCGTCGGGCTTCAGTCGAGCCTGGTGTGGACGACGGATCGGACCCGAGCGGCGGTCGGGGTGGATGCGGACTTCACGGACGGTGCGCTGTTCGAGTTTCAGGACCGCCCTACGGTCGGGCCTTTCGTCCAGGGTCTTCACTATGATTATCAGATCGACGCCAGCGTGCTGGCGGCGTTCGCGCAAGTCCGCCACGCGGTGACGGATGCGCTCAGCGTCGAAGCCGGCCTGCGCGCCGAGCGGACGGAGTATGAATACGACAACCGCGCGCCGGATGGCGCGATCGGGCGCTATCTGCGTCCGGCGGACCGCTCAGACGATTTCACGACGCTGGCGCCTAGCGCAGGTCTGACCTGGCGGGCGAGCGAACAGGTCCAGGTCTTCTCCCGAATCGCCCGGGGCGTGCGCGCGCCCCAGACCGCGGAGCTATATCGCCTGCAGCCCGGCCAGGTGATCGACGGGATCGAACCGGAAGAGCTCGACAGCCTCGAGGCGGGCGTGCGTGTCCGGGGCCGACGCGGCCGGATCGAGCTCGCCGCCTTCGTCATGGACAAGCGCAATGTGTTTTTCCGCGATGCGGACGGGGTGAATGTCACAGACGGCGAGACGCGCCATCACGGCGTGGAGTTGGAAGCGGTCTATGAGCTTGCGCCGACGCTTACGACGGCGGTCTCCGCAAGCTGGGCGGTGCATGAATACGCATTCGACAGGTCGGTCGGGAACGCCTCGGAGACCATTGTCGACGGCGCGCGCCTGGACACTGCGCCGGAATGGCTTTGGAACGCCCGTCTGATCTGGTCGCCGAACGATCTCTGGCGGCTGGAGGGCGAATGGGTGCATGTGGGCGAATACTTCGCCAACGCCGCCAACTCCGCGCGCTATGACGGGCACGACCTGCTCAATCTGCGCGCCCGTTACAGCTTCTCAGACCGGGTTGAGCTCTTCGGCGCGGTGCGTAACCTGCTTGATGAGCGTTATGCCGAGCGCGCCGACTTCGCATTTGGAAGCTATCGATACTTCCCCGGCGAGCCGCGCGGCCTTTCGATCGGCCTGCGCATTCGCAGATAGGGGAGAACCCGGATGAAACAGATCATCGCCGCCGTCCTTCTGCTCGCCAGCCCGGCCTTCGCGCAAGATTACGTGCCGCCGACCGGTGATGATGGCTGGGAGCGGCGCGACCCGGCCGAGCTAGGTCTTGATCCTGAAGCGGTCCGAGCCGCCACGCAGTTCGCCATCGCCAACGAAACCCGGCATCCGCCTGAATTGGAGGCGATCAGCCCGGCGCGCGACCTGCCGACGACGGTGCCGCTGACCTGGGCGTTCGAACCGTTTTCAAGCCCCGTCGGCCCCCTGCAGGCGCGCGGCGAACCCAGCGGCGTGATCTTGAAAGACGGCTATATCGTTGCTGAGTGGGGTGAGCCGGCGCGGGTCGATATGACCTTCTCGATCACCAAGACCTTTTTAAGCCATGTCGTTGGCCTGGCCGTCGAGGACGGCCTGATCGAAAACGTCAATGACACGGTCGCTCCCTATGTCGCCGATGCGCGCTTCTCGACAGACCATAATGCGCCGATCACCTGGGATCAGTTGCTGCGGCAGACCAGCGGCTGGTGGGGCACGCTGTTTGGCAAGCCTGCCTGGGCTGATCGTCCGGCTCGTGATGATCCTGCACGCGATCTGGTGGCGGGACCGCCGACGCCTGGAGAGCACTGGGAATACAATGATGTACGCGTCAATGCGCTGGCGCTCGCGGCGCTTCACGTCTTCGAACGCCCGCTTCCCGACGTGTTGCGCGACCGCCTCATGGAGCCGATGGGCTCGACGAGCGACTGGGCGTGGCACGGATATGAAAACTCTCTCGTCCAGATCAATGGCGAGCCGATGCGATCGGTCTCCGGCGGCGGGCATTGGGGCGGCGGGGTGTTTCTTTCGACATACGATCTGGCGCGCCTCGGTCTGCTTGGGTCCCGGTCCGGTGATTGGGGCGGCGAGCAGCTGCTCTCCGAGGCCTGGTTTGAAGCCTCGCTGACGCCGACTGAGACTGCGCCGTCCTACGGATACATGAATTTCTTCCTGAACCGGCCCGGCCTGGACGGGGCCGCGATTCAGGCGCCCAGCGCGCCGCCAACCGCCTTCGCCTATCTGGGCGCCGGCTCCAACATGGTCTTCATCAGCCCGGAGCATGATCTTGTCGCCGTGGTCCGCTGGATCGACCGGGGCCAGCGCAACGCCTTCATCGAGCAGCTCATGGCCGCGGTGGAGGCCGAGCCCTGAAAACAGGGCGCCCATTGCCAATGATGGTCGGCGCAGGCTAGCTGATCGCCGGTTTGACCGGAGGATGGCCGATGCCGGAACGCACTGGCGCCCAGCACCTGATCGATGCGCTCGCCGCAAATGGCGTGACACGGATTTATGGCGTTCCTGGAGAGAGTTACCTCTCTGCTCTTGATGCTTTGGTTGAAGCGGAGATCGACTTCATTCAATGCCGTCATGAGGCCGGCGCCGCCAATATGGCGGAGGCCCATGGCAAGCTGACGGGCCGGCCCGGCGTCTGTTTCGTAACGCGCGGGCCAGGCGCCACGCAGGCCGCCGTCGGCGTCCATACGGCGTTTCAAGATTCCACGCCGATGATCCTTCTGGTCGGTCAGGTGCGGCTGGAGGATGAAGGCCGCGAGGGCTTTCAGGAGCTCGACTATGCGCAGGCGTTCGCCGGGCTGGCCAAGGCGGCTTTTGAGATCCGCGACGCCGCGCGCATGCCGGAACAGATGATGCGGGCTTACGCCATCGCCATGAATGGCCGGCCGGGTCCGGTCGTCGTCGGCCTGCCTGAAGACATGTTGACGGCGAAAGCGAGCGCGTCCGCCGCCGCGGCGCTGGCGCCGGCGCGCAATGAGATATCCGAGGCGCTCGCCACGGAGATAGCAGCCCGCATTGATGCGGCGGACCGCCCGCTCTTGATGGTCGGCGGGCCAGGCTGGGACGCGGCGTCGCGAGACGCGATCGCCAGCTTCGCCGAGATGACGGCCTGCCCGGTGGTCACGGCGTTTCGCGGCAAGTCGCTGATCGACAATACCCACGCCTGCTATGCCGGCGAGGCGGGCATCGGTGCGAACCCGGCCTTGATCGATGCGCTTCGCGAAAGCGATCTGATCTTGGCGATCGGTCCGCGCCTGGGCGAAATGACGACCCAGTCCTACCGGTTGTTCGATGTGCCTGACGGCGTCGCGGACCGGCTGATCCATGTCCATCCCGGCGGCGAGGAGCTGGGCCGGGTGCACCGCCCGATGCTGGCTGCAGCGGCGCGGTCCGGCGCCGCCATGGCCGCCATCGCGGGCGCCGCGAGGCCCGAACGCGCCTTGGAACGCGCAGGCTGGGTGAGGGCGCGGCGCGCAGCCTATGTAAGGCCGGTTTCGGTGACGGGCGCGGTCAATCCCTCGAAAATCTGGGCCGATATGGCCGAGAAATATGCAGAGACGGCGATCCTCACCAATGGCGCGGGCAATTTCGCCGCCTGGCTTCATCGCTTCTACCAGCATAGAGCATGGCCCAGCCAGTTGGCGCCGACGTCCGGCGCCATGGGCTACGGCCTGCCGGCGGCCATCGCGGCGAAGCTGGAACACCCGGAGCGTCCCGTGATTTGCGCTGCGGGAGACGGTGACTTCCTGATGGCGGCCCCCGAACTCGCAACGGCGGTCCAGCACCGCGCCAATATCGTGGTCTGCGTCTTCGACAATGGCGCTTACGGCACCATCCGCATGCATCAGGAGATGCATTATCCCGGCCGTGTCAGCGGCACAGGCCTGGCCAATCCCGACTTCAAGGCGATGGCGGAAAGCTTTGGCGCCGCCGGCTTTTTCGCTGACACGACACAGGGCGCGATCGCAGCGATCGACGAAGCGCTTAAGGCCGGGCGGCCGGCCCTGGTGCACATTCAGCAGAGCCTGGCCGATATCGCGCCCGGCAAGACGCTGGCGCTTTGAGCCGCCGGGCCGGCGCAGCGAGGCTTAGAGGCTCACGATAGCCAATCGAGTCCGCATTGGGTTCACGGCGAGGTCTCTGCGCGGCGGCCGTGGCCGGGGTTTCAGGATGTCGCGGTTCGCGCTATCTCCCGCTGAGATTTCAGCATGTGGAGCGGCCGATGCCCCAGACCTTCTATGATCGCCTGAGCGAGACCCTTGAGGAGATCAAGGCGGACGGGCTCTACAAGCGCGAGCGCATCATCACCTCGCAGCAATTCTCCGAAATCGACGTCAGGCGCAACGGCGCTTCGAGCCATGTGCTGAACTTTTGCGCTAATAATTATATGGGCCTGGCCAACCGGACCGAGCTGATCGACGCGGCCAAGGTTGCGCTGGACCGTTACGGTTTCGGCGTGGCCTCGGTGCGCTTCATCTGCGGCGCGCAGGAGGTCCACCGCCAGCTGGAGCAGAAGCTCGCCCAATTCACCGGACAGGAAGACGCCATTCTTTACGCCGCCGCGTTCGACGCCAATGGCGGGGTGTTTGAACCGCTGCTGGGTCCGGAAGACGCCATCGTGTCTGACGCACTCAACCATGCCTCGATCATCGACGGCGTTCGCTTGTGCAAAGCCAAGCGCTATCGCTACGCCAATTCGGACATGAATGATCTTGAGGCCCAGCTCAAACAGGCCCGGGCCGACGGCGCGCGCACGATCCTGATCGTCACCGACGGCGTGTTTTCGATGGACGGCTATATCGCGGATTTGAAATCCATCTGTGATCTTGCGGACCGATATGACGCGCTGACCATGGTTGATGATTGCCACGCCCATGGCTTTATGGGCGCAAAAGGGCGCGGCACGCCGGAGCATTGCGGCGTGATGGGCCGGATCGACATCATCACCGGTACGCTGGGCAAGGCGTTGGGGGGCGCCATGGGCGGCTTCACCGCGGCCAAGCAGCCCGTGATCGACATGCTGCGCCAGCGCTCGCGCCCCTATCTCTTCTCCAACTCGCTGGCGCCCTCCATCGCGGGGGCGAGCCTGAAAGCGCTCGACATGATTGAAGACGGCGATGATTTGCGCGCGCGCCTGTTCGACAACGCCAGACGCTTCCGCGCCGGCATGACGCAAGCGGGCTTCGAATTGCTGCCCGGCGAACACCCGATCATTCCGGTCATGCTGGGCGATGCGGCGCTAAGCCAGAAGATGGCGGACTCGCTCATGGAGGAGGGGGTCTATGTGATCGGCTTCTTCTATCCGGTCGTGCCCAAAGGCAAAGCCCGGATCCGCACCCAGATGAGCGCCGCCCATACGCCGGAAATGATTGACCGTGCGGTGGCTGCGTTCACGAAGGTGGGCAAGAAATTGGGCGTGGTTTAGCGGCCTGAGCAGGCGCTGAGCTTCGCAGAACCGCCTCGCGCTCGGCCCGATGGATGTGGTTAAATCCACCGCACCATACCGGGGGAGATCCGCCATGACCGACGCCGCCTTTTCGCCCGCGTCTAAAGCTCGGCCCTCAGACGAGCGATTGGCGTTTCTGAGTAATTTCCACGACATCGTCACGACCATCGGGGTTTTGGTCCTGTTCGCCGGTCTGGGTCTGGGCGCCGGGCAGGTCTTCAACCAGGTCGATCCGGACACGGGCAGCTTGGCATTCGACGCGCGTTGGATTGGCTTGGCGCTGGCGATCGCGGGCGTCGCCTGGCTGGCGTCCTCCGTCCTGGTCAGGCGCCAGCGACGCATCCTGCCGGGCATCGTTCTCAGCGTGGTCTTCATTTCGGCCCTAAGCGCCGTCCTGATTTATCTCCACACCCAGCTCACTTTGCAGCTTAACGGCGGGCTGTCGCTTGAGGCGGCGTTCGGCTCGCTCAGCAGCATCCATGAGCCGTCCCGCGACGCCGCCAACTACGCGTGGGCCGAATTGCCCTGGACCGTGCGGATCTTCCCGCCCGGCGCCGCCGCTGACGGCTAAGCGGACTTTTCCCGGTTGACGCTTCGTGCTCAAAACCGGCGGAAAGAAAAAGACCGATTGGGAGTGCAATCATGAAAGCGCTTGTCAAAGCCAAGGCGGAAGAAGGTCTTTGGATGCAGGAGGTCGACCGGCCGGAGATCGGCCCGGACGACGTATTGATCCGCGTTCACATGACCGCCATCTGCGGCACCGATATTCACATCTACAATTGGGATGACTGGGCGCAGAAGAACGTGCCCACGCCCATGGTGGTCGGCCATGAGTTCGGCGGCGTCGTCGAGGCGGTCGGCGGAGAGGTCTCGCGCATCAAGCCGGGCATGCGGGTGTCCGGCGAGGGCCATGTCGTCGGCGAGAAATCCCGGGCGGTGAGGGCGGGGCGCTTTCACCTCGATCCCGACACCAAAGGTATCGGCGTGAACATGCCCGGCGCTTTTGCGGAATATCTTCGCATTCCCGCCTTTAATGTCGTGCCGCTGCCGGACGATGTCGCGATGGAGCAGGCGGCCTTTCTGGATCCGCTGGGCAACGCGGTGCACACCGCGACCGCGTTCGACTTGGTCGGTGAGGACGTGCTGATCACCGGCGCGGGTCCGATCGGCATCATGGCGGCGGCGGTGGCGCGCCATTGCGGCGCCCGCCATGTGGTCGTCACCGACATCAATCCGGACCGGCTCAAGCTGCTGGTTCAAGTCGCGCCGAACGCCATCCCGGTCAACACGCTGGAAGAAGACCTGCGCGACATCATGGGCCATCTGAAAATGACCGAGGGCTTCGATGTCGGACTGGAGATGAGCGGAGCGGAGCCCGCCTTCAATCAAATGGTCGAACATCTGGTGATGGGCGGCAAGATCGCCATGCTCGGCCTGCCCGCCAGACCGTTCAATCTGGACATGGGCTCGCTGATCATGCGCGGGATCACCTTCAAGGGCATTTACGGCCGGGAGATGTTCGACACCTGGCACAAGATGCTGGCGATGCTTCAGTCGGGCCTGGATGTGTCTAAGCTGATCACGCATCGGCTTCCCGCGTCGGAATTCCAGACCGGGTTCGACGCCATGCGATCGGGCAAAGCCGGTAAGGTGATCTTGGATTGGCGCGACGCTTAGGGCGGCGGAAATGCACGGTAGACGCGCAATGACCCACGACACGCTTCCGCTTGATTTCACCGAACTGCCCGAGGCTGAAATGCGCGCCAGGGTCCAGGCCTTCTTAGAAACGATGAAGGCCCGGCGCACGATCCGCGACTTCTCCGACCGCGACGTGCCGCGCGATCTGATCG
>LYSW01000033.1 GCA_001657295.1 Oceanicaulis sp. BBD 1991-10
CGGACAGATCCAGAGCCATCTTCTGGCCCACCAATATGAAGGGCTGATCAAGAAGACCAAGCTCAGGGGACGCAAGCGATGAATCTGGTTCTGTTCGGACCGCCCGGCGCCGGCAAAGGCACGCAAGCCAAGAAGCTGGTGGCCGATCGCGGCTGGCTGCAGCTGTCCACCGGCGACATGTTGCGCGCGGCGATTGCGGCGGAGACCGAGCTGGGCCTGAAAGTCAAAGACATCATGGCGCGCGGAGACCTGGTCTCCGACGACATCGTGATCGCCCTGATCGAAGAGCGTCTGGGCGATGCGGAACGCGCCGGCGGCGCGATCTTCGACGGCTTCCCGCGCACGGTCGCTCAAGCCGAGGCGCTGGACACGCTGCTCAATGAGCGCGGCGCGCCGATCGGCAAAGTCATTCGCCTTGTGGTCAACCAGGCCGAACTGGTGGACCGCATGGAGAAGCGTGCGGCTGAAGAAGGCCGCGCCGACGACACTGTCGAGGCCTTCAAGAAGCGCCTCGATAACTATAACGCGCAGACTGCGCCGCTGATTCCGTACTATGAAAGCCAGGGAAAGCTGGCCGATGTGGACGGCATGGGCGGCATTGACGAGGTTGCTGCGCGGATCAGTACGGCGCTGGACGGTTAGACCGCTCGGCGTCGGCGTGTGCGATTGCGCGCGCAGGCTTGCAAAATAAGCGCTTCTGCACCGTTCAATGCGGTTGACGGGGTAGGGCGTGGGACTATAAGAAGCGCCCTTCGCTCGCAGAAGGGCAAACGCCGCCCGGCGCCGCTATTTGGCAGCGCCGCAGGCGTTTGTCGCGTTCAGGGGCAAAAAGGATAAGGAGAGCGTCGTGGCACGTATCGCCGGCGTCAACATTCCGACGAATAAGCGCGTCACCATCGCGCTGCGCTATATTCATGGCATCGGTCCGGCGAAAGCCGCCGAGATCTGTGAGAAGGTCGGCATTCCGGCTGCAAAGCGCGTGAACGAGCTGACTGACGCGGAGATCCTGTCGATCCGCGAAACGATCGACGGCGGTTACACCGTGGAAGGCGATCTGCGCCGGGAGCGTGCAGTGAATGTGAAGCGTTTGATGGACCTGGGCTGCTATCGCGGCCTGCGCCATCGCCGCGGCCTTCCGGTCCGCGGTCAGCGCACTCACACCAACGCCCGCACCCGCAAGGGCCCGGCCAAGCCGATCGCCGGCAAGAAGAAGTAAGGAACGAGGGTCATGGCCAAAGAACCGTCCCGCGTCCGCCGCCGCGAGCGCAAGAACATCACCGCCGGCGTCGCGCATGTGAACGCCAGCTTCAACAATACGATGATCACCATCACCGACGCGCAGGGCAATGCGATCTCCTGGTCGTCCGCCGGCGCGATGGGCTTTAAGGGATCTCGTAAGTCCACTCCGTACGCCGCGCAGGTGGCCGCGGAAGACGCGGGCCGCAAGGCGCAGGAGCACGGCGTGAAGACGCTTGAAGTGAAAGTGTCCGGTCCGGGTTCGGGCCGCGAAAGCGCTCTGCGTGCGCTGCAGTCCATCGGTTTCACGATCACGACCATCCATGACGTGACCCCGATCCCGCACAATGGCTGCCGTCCGCCCAAGCGCCGTCGCGTGTAACGGCCGCGGCGCTTATTCAAGCGCCGCATTCATTGTTGATTTTCCAGTGCGCAGGCCCCTCCTGCGCACTGCGCCCTCAAAGAGGTGACGCCCGTGATTGAGAAGAATTGGCAGGAACTGATCCGCCCGATGAAGCCGGAAATTCAGCCGGGCATCGATGCTGCGCGCCACGCCAAGATCATCGCCGAACCGCTTGAGCGCGGCTTCGGCATGACGCTGGGCAATTCGCTGCGCCGCATCCTGCTGTCTTCGTTGCAGGGCGCCGCGATCACGGCGGTTCAGATCGATTCCGTGCTGCACGAATTCTCGTCCATCAAGGGCGTGCGCGAAGACGTCACCGACATCATCTTGAACCTCAAGCAGGTCGCGCTGCGCATGCACGCCGAAGGCCCGCGCCGGGTCACCCTGCACAAGCAGGGGCCGGGCGAGGTGACGGCGGCGGACATTGAAGAAACCGCCGACATTGAAGTGATCAACAAGGATCACGTCATCTGCACCCTGGATGAAGATGCCGAAGTGCGCATGGTGCTGACCGTGAACACCGGCAAGGGCTATGTCCCGGCCGAGCGCAACCGTCCGGAGGATGCGCCGATCGGTCTTGTGGGCGTGGACGCGCTCTACAGCCCGGTCAAGCGCGTCGCCTACCGCGTCGAAAACACGCGTGAAGGCCAGGTGCTGGACTATGACAAGCTGATCCTGGAGGTGGAGACCAATGGCGCTGTGACGCCGGAGGACGCCGTGGCGTTCGCGGCGCGCATCCTGCAGGACCAGTTCCAGATCTTCGTCAATTTCGAAGAGCCCAACCAGGCGCGCGGCGGCGAAGAAGAAAAGCCGGAGCTGGACTTCAACCCGGCGCTTCTGAAAAAGGTCGACGAGCTGGAGCTTTCGGTCCGCTCGGCGAACTGCCTGAAGAACGACAATATCGTCTATATCGGCGATCTCATTCAGAAATCGGAAGCGGAAATGCTCCGCACGCCGAATTTCGGGCGCAAGTCGCTCAACGAGATCAAGGAAGTGCTTGCTCAGATGGGCCTGCACCTGGGTATGGACGCCCCGAACTGGCCGCCGGAAAACATCGAAGAGCTGGCCAAACGATTTGAGGATCAGATCTAGCCTGGAACGCCGTGAGGCGTGCTGAGCTAGGCTGCAAGGAGAAGACCCATGCGCCACGGCGTTGCACATCGCAAGCTCAACCGGACGGCCAGCCATCGCCGCGCCATGTTCGCCAACATGGCCGCGTCGCTGATCGAGCATGAGCAGATCGTCACCACCCTGCCCAAGGCCAAAGAGCTTAAGCCGATCATGGACAAGCTGATCACTCTGGCCAAGCGCGGCGACCTGCACGCGCGCCGCCAGGCGATCTCCAAAATCCGCGACAAAGGCCAGGTCTCCAAGCTGTTTGAAACGCTGGGCCCGCGCTATGCCGAACGCAGCGGCGGTTACACCCGCGTGCTCAAGGCGGGCTTCCGCCATGGCGACAACGCCCCGATGGCGGTCATCGAGCTGGTCGATCGCGATCCGGACGCCAAGGGCGCCGCCGACCGCGCCCGCATGGAAGATGAAGGCGTCTCCGGCGGCGAAGACTAGGGCTTCGCGCCATCGCCGACAGATTAATGGCCGCGCTCGGTTGAGCGCGGCCTTTTTCTTGTCCCGCCGGCGAAATTGTTTGCGTCGGACCGTCGGGTTCGGACTACGCCGCGAAACAGATCTTATTGTGGTCGAGGTCCCGCACATAGGCGGAGTAGTAGGGCCCGCGTTGTCCCGGACGGCCCTCATCGGCGCCGCCGAGCTCAATCGCCAACTTGAAAATCTCCTCGACTGTCCGCGGATCCCCGACATTGAAGCCGATCATCGTTCCATTGCCGTTTGTGGCCGGCTCGCCGTCGAACGGCTCAGCGACCGCGAAGGCGAAGCCGTCGCCCAGCCAATAGGTCATGCGTTCGGTCTTCGCAGCTTGTTGAATGCCGAACCTGCCGAAAATCGCGTCGTAAAACCGCGTGGCGGCGTCCCTGTCATTGGTTCCGGCGACGAAGTAGTTCATTTGCATATTGCACGCTCCTGCAAGGCTGGGCGGTTGGGTGTGTTCAGGAACGCTATTGGCTAATGCGACATTATATGACGTATTTGATCGATGGCGCGTTCAAACACCTCCGGCAGGCTCAGGCGGCTCGAATTGCTGACGGCTCAGCTGAAGCATGAGGTTTTCTGCACCGTTGCAGACCTGGCGGATCAGCATGGCGTCAGCGAGCGGACGATTTCGCGCGACCTGGCGATCCTGCGAGAGCAGGGGCTTCCGATCGACGCCGACCGCGGCCGCGGCGGCGGCGTGCGGCTCGATCGCCGCTGGGGCGTGGGCCGATTGAACCTGGCCTATTCTGAAGCGGTCGATCTCCTCATCGGCATTGAAGTCGCCCAGCAAATGGGCTCTCCGATTTTCTTGGCGAGCTTGGACGCTGTAAGACGCCAGCTCATCGCATCATTTTCACCTGAAAAGCGCGAGCGTGTTGAAAGCCTGAAATCGAGAATCCTCGTCGGCGTCACCGCGTCGACCTTCGTCCAGGCGACCGAGTCCTCGCCTCCCAATCCGGTCATCAGAGCCCTGCACCATGCCTTCATGGAAAAGGAGCGGCTTGAAAATCCGCTATCAGAGAGAAGACGTCGCGATATCCGAACGGCGAATCGAGCCGCATTATCTTCTGCTGAAATATCCGGTTTGGTACGTCATCAGCTTTGATCATCTAAGACGCGGCCACCGGACATTTCGCTGCGACCAAATCCTGGACGCCAAGCCTGCCGGATCGAGTTTCCGCCTGCGCCCGAAATCTGAATTCCAGCACATGTGGGAGGGCGAGGACCTGCTCGGGTGACTGAAGGCTAGCGCTCCCCGCCCAACGCCTCGCGCGCCTGCCGCCGGTGCTCCTCCGTAATCGATGAGCCCACCTGGACGAGGATGGTGGTCAGCACCGTACCGTCGTCGGCATAGCCCAGAATTCCCAGAAAATCGGGGATGATGTCGAAGACCCATAAAAAATAGAGCAGGCCGAAAACCAGCGCCGCGCGCGCCTGCAGCGGGGTGTTCGGATCTCGCATGGCGAAATACGCCGCCAGCAAATCGTCCAGGAACGGGATGTGCTTGGCGACCTTCTTCACCTTGTCCCAGAAGCCCGCCTCGACCTTGGCCTGGTCACGGTCAAGCTGGGCTTCGTCGATGGTCTCCGCCTCGCCGACCTTCTCCAGCGCGACGGCTTCAGCGCGTTCCAGCGCCTTGGCGCGTCCGCCCTTATAGAGCGGCCGGTATTCGCGTTCGGCCCGCATGCGCGAGCGCGCCAGCATGCGTTCAGCCTTTCGAGGCGAGCCGAAGAGGCGGACAGGGCGAGGGCGGCGGACCATGATGTGAACGTCCTTCCAGCAACATCGCAGGGAAAGCTAGCGGGCAAGTGTGACCGCTGCGCGGCGCCAGCTTGCAGCAACTTAATCCTTCAGGCCTTGTTCAGACCCGCTCGACTTCCCTACATCCTGTACCAAGACTAAATGGGAAGGCGAGGACGCATGATGCTTCGAACGCTTGGATACGCCGTGCTCGGCGCGGCGCTTGCGACGGCGACGGCCTGCGCGCGCGAGGCTCAAGGCGCCGAAGCGGAGATCGCCGGCGCTGCTCAGGACGCGCGCGCTGTTCCGGACAGTCAGGTCCAGGTCCAGCTCTCCTTCGCCCCCATCGTGCGACAGGCGGCGCCGGCGGTGGTGAATGTCTATTCGCGCCGCGTCATCGCCCAGCGCTCTCCCTTCGCCGGAGATCCCTTCTTTGAGCGTTTTTTCGGCCCGCAGGTGCGCGAGCGGGAAGTGAATAATCTGGGCTCGGGCGTGATCGTGGACCCGTCCGGCGTCATCGTGACCAATAATCACGTGGTGCGCGGCGCGCAGGATTTGCGCGTCGTCCTGTCAGACCGGCGCGAATACGAAGCCGAGCTTTTGCTCGCCGATGAGCGCACGGACCTCGCCGTCTTGAAGATCGATGCCGACGAGCCCTTGCCGGTCTTGCCCTATGACGAGGGCGCCGACGCTGAAGTCGGCGATCTCGTGTTGGCTATCGGCAATCCCTTCGGCGTCGGCCAGACGGTGACCAGCGGCATCGTATCGGCTCTGGCGCGCACGGATGTCGGCATCACCGACTACGCCTTCTTCATCCAGACCGATGCAGCGGTGAATCCCGGCAATTCCGGCGGCGCTCTGGTGGACATGGATGGCGAGCTGATCGGCGTGAACACGGCGATCTTCTCGCGCTCGGGCGGCTCGAACGGCATCGGTTTCGCGGTGCCCGTCGAGATGGTGCGTACAGTCGTTGCGGCGGCTCTGCAGGATGGGGAGATCATCCGGCCCTGGCTGGGCGCCCGCCTGCAGCCGGTCACCAATGACATCGCCCAATCCCTTGGCCTTGATCGGCCTCAGGGCGCGATTGTCGCCGAGCTTTGGCCTGACGGCGCCGCCGAAGACGCCGGCCTGGAGCGCGGCGATGTGCTGATTGCGGTCGACGGCGTGCCGGTCAATGACGAGGCTGGCGCGCGTTTCCGTTTCGCCACCCGCACGATCGGTCAGACCGCCGATCTGACGGTGCTGCGCGATGGTCGCGAACGCTCGCTGGTTGTCGACGCGCGACCGGCGCCGGGCGATCTGGAAGGCCAGCGCCTGACCATCACCGGCGAAAACCCGCTGCGCGGCGCCGAGCTGATCGAATTGTCGCCGGCCTTCAACGAGGAAAACGGCATCGATCCGTTCGAACGTGGCGTCCTGGTCTCCGATATCAGCCGTCGCTCGGCGGCGGCCTATTTCGGCTTCCAACCGGGCGATCGCCTGTTGTCTCTACAGGACGAACGGATCGACGATCTCGGCGATCTTGAGCGGGCGCTCGAACTATTCGACGGCGCGCGCAGCTGGCCGGTTGAGATTGAACGCCGCGGCGAGCGCTATAATCGGACGCTGACGCTTTAACGGGTCAGTCGGCCTTCAACGCCCGCCAGCCGATATCCCGGCGGTGCACGCCTTCGGGCCAGTCGATCTGATCCACGCCCGCATAGGCGCGGTCGATCGCATCTCCAAGCGTGGCGCCCGCAGCCGTGATGCTGAGCACCCTCCCGCCGCTGGCAGTCCACTCGCCATCCTGATCAACGCCCGTTCCGGCGTGAAACACGGTGACGCCGTCCAGGGCGCCCGCGGCCTTCACGCCCTTAATGACCGACCCCTTTTCATAGGCGCCGGGATAACCCTTTGTCGCCAGGACCACGGTGGCGGCGGGCTTCGCCTCCGACAGGCGCGGCATCAGGCTTTCAAAATCGCGCGCAGGCATGCCGCCGGTGGCGCAGGCGAGCAGGGCGGGGACGATGTCATCCTGCAGCGCCGCCATCAGCGCCTGGCATTCCGGATCGCCGAAGCGGACATTGAATTCGACGACTTTGGGGCCTTCGGGTGTGATCATCAGGCCGATATAAAGAACGCCTTTGTAAGGATGGCCCGCTTCGGCGAGGCCCTCCAGCATCGGTGCGGCGATGGTCTCATCGACGTCGGCCATCAAGGCAGGCGTCATCACCGGCGCCGGGCAGTAAGCCCCCATGCCGCCGGTGTTGGGACCCTCATCGCCGTCGAGGAGCCGTTTGTGATCCTGACAGGCGGGCAGGGTCAGGCGATTGACGCCGTCGGTGAGGACGAAGACGCTGGCCTCCTCCCCAGGCATGAATTCTTCGATGACCAGTTCGGCCGACGCGTCGCCGAATTTGCCCGACAACATGGCGTCGGCTTCCGCCTGCGCCTGTTCGAGCGTGTCGGCGATCACCACGCCCTTGCCGGCGGCGAGCCCGTCGGCTTTCAGCACGTAGGGCGCGGACAGCGTTGTGAGGAAATCCTTGGCGGCGTTGGGGTCGGTGAAACGGCCATAGGCGGCGGTGGGCACGTCGAACCGGGCCATTAAATCCTTGGCGAAACCTTTGCTGGCCTCCAGCTGGGCGGGCTCTTTATTGGGTCCGAAAACGTCAAACCCGCGCGCGCGCAGACGGTCGCCGAGACCGGCCGCCAGCGGCGCTTCCGGCCCGACGACGATCAGGTCCGGCTCCAGTTGGAGCGCCAGCTTCTCCAGCCCCTCGACATCGTCGGCCGGAACGTCAAAGCAGGGCCCGATCCGGTCCATCGCGGCGCTGCCCGGCGCGGACCAGACCTGATCGACGAGTGCGCTCTGCGCGATCTTCCAGGCCAAGGCGTGTTCACGCCCGCCCGAACCGATGATGAGGATATTCATGAGCGCGCCCCTGTAAGTCCGTCAGCCCGGTGAATGGCCTTGGCGACGCGCCTGGTCAATGTTTCGGCTGGCTTTCCGGCGCCGCGCCGGAGGTGTTCGCCGCGGGCCGGCGCCGCACAGTCCACGCGCGGCGAAGGCGCGGATCCGGTTCGGCGGTGCGCCGAGACTACTCGTAGTCGGCGAATTTCAGGTTCTCGAACCGCCCCGGTGAACCGGCGTAAGGTCTATCCGCACAACACAGAAACGCGCAAAAATGAGATAAGAGACCGGCTTCCGGCAAGAATTTATCAATCCACAGGAATTGACCCATCTCATTCACTTCCAGAAAGACATACTGGTTGTCCGGGGTGACGATTAAGTCCACAGCGCCGAACCGCAAGCCCAGGGCCGTCATCAAGTTCAAGAGTTTTTCGATCAGCTCTTGCGGCAGCTCGAAGGGTTCGATCTTGAGCTGATCGATGCTTTGCCGCCAGTCCGTTTCGGACGCTTTCAGCGCCTGCGAATCGATTTTCACCGCGTGGACAAAGCGGTCCATGATCGTGACGCGCAATTCGAACGCCTTATCAATATAGGCTTGGTAAATTCCGGGCGTCAGCTTGAGAAGCGCGTCATCGGACACGGCGTCTTCAGTGAGTTTTTCAACAAAGTAGGCGAGCGACTCGCCGCCTTCATTCCACACCCCCGGGGTCAGCGGTTTGTAAATCACGCTCTGTGCATGCGCGTGATAGAAAGACTGCACCTCGTCCGGCGCGTTTGAAATGAGCGTGTCGGGAATATCGAGCCTGGTCCGGATCGCGTGCGCCAGCTGGTAAGGCTTGTTTTGAGCCTGCAAGGCGTTCCGCCTTGGATTGATCCAGGCTGCGTCATTCAGCAGAGCGCTGACGTCTCTCACGCCGTTCGCCGCCGCTTCCGCCTCCGCATGCGCGAATTCTCTATCGTCCGGGTGCATGGCGTTTGCATCTATCCGGGGGCGCTCTCCACGCCGCCGCCAGACCGCGGTGACGGCCGACAGATCGATGACCGCGCCCGCAGCTGTTTCAATGAATGCTTCGCCCTGTCCGGACTTCAGGTGAATCGACGCCGTATCTAGAATTGGAAAATCCGCGCCGGAGACCCGTGAAACCGCGACATCGCGCGCCCTAAGAGCGGCGATTACAATATTGCCGTGGGCGTCCTGATCATGGGAGAGGACTAAAACACTCAAGCTGAGCCTCATGCATAAAAGAAAGCGCCAACCAGCCGGGCTGGTTGGCGGCCAAGGTGGTCGTGTTTCGACTAAGTCTTAGTTTTCATTGATGCCGAGCGTCGGGACTTGCGTGTCACCCGGATTGCCAGGCTCCCAAGGCTCGCCCCAGATGCCAGGAAAGATCTCCATGTCGGCGCCAGGCGCCGTCGGCACAAAAGATCCCGCGCCGCTGACGGCGGCGACTTCTTTTTCGTCCAGTTGACGGATCGCGACGGCTTTTTGACGCGCCATGATGCGCTTTGCCGGGCCAGTGTTCTCCATTTTGCATATCTCCACATGCAGTTTCGTGATCATCGGACACGCATCGCGAAAACGGCGCGCGCCCCTCGAAGCCGGTGACAAAGCACCGGGCGCCCCATGGCGCTGAGTAAAGGTTCATAAAAAAGAATTATCGCGTCAAGCGAAAACAAATGAAAACCGTAATTACGCGACATAAATAGGGAGAGGCGGCAATCCAGTTGAAATAATATATTTAAACAATATGAGATATTTCACACACATTGTGAAATGTGAGCGTTATTGACTATATATTTGGAAAATAATTGAATTATCTACGTGTGTTAGCACGCACTAGGCGTAATTTATCTCAATTAAGGCTATTATGCGGTCCCGATTTTGCGTTTTCGGGTTGATGCGTACTTGTCTTCACACGAACACCAATGAAAGAGACCTGAGTTGCTGTGGGGTCAAAAACGTGAAGCCTAGATTGCACGGCCTTTGATAATCTCCAGAAGCTTGCACAGGGCGCCCGTTAACGTCAAGCGACTATAAGCCCTGAACATTCTTGTGGATTTGTGATGACTGGACGTTTTAAGAAGAGGGGAAATACATAAACCTAGAATATCTATGGGCATGGGTGTTTCTTTAAGTTGTGTTGGGATTTATATGTGACTCAAATCTATCAGTCTTTATCGGACAATTTCATCGCCGTGTATGGCGCCTGGATTTGAGCATTTGAGCGGCGCCCAATGATGTTTGTGGCGCGATCGACGCAACTATGCGCACGCTGGCGGCCGCGTTGAAGGCCGGATCGGCGACGTGTATTCGGGCGGCGCCCGCATCCCTGGCGGCCGCGATGGTGCATGCCACGGCTGGCGCGTGACATGACAGGAAGCGAATCCGCGCTAGCATCACGTCCATGACCGATGCGCCCGCCAGCAATGTGCATGAATACACCGTCTCGGAGCTCTCCGGCGCCCTGAAGCGAACGGTTGAGGACACCTATGGCCATGTGCGCGTTCGCGGCGAGCTCGGCCGGGTGACGGTGGCCAAGTCCGGCCATGTCTATCTCGACATGAAGGATGAGCGCGCCGTCATCGACGGCGTGATGTGGAAGGGCCTGGCGGCTCATTTAAGCTTCCGGCCCGAGGAAGGATTGGAGGTCGTCGCCGAAGGCAAGCTGTCCACCTTTCCCGGCAGATCGAAGTATCAGCTGATCATCGAGCGTCTTGAGCCGGCGGGCGAAGGCGCCCTGATGGCCCTTCTGGAAGCGCGTAAGAAGGCGTTGGCGGCCGAAGGCCTGTTAGCGCAAGCGCAAGCTGCCTTTCCTGCCGCGTGTGATCGGCGTCGTGACCTCGCCGACCGGTGCGGTGATCCGTGACATTCTTCACCGCTTGGAGGACCGCTTCCCGGTGCGCGTCCTGCTCTGGCCGGTGCGCGTGCAGGGCGAGGGCGCCGCTGCGGAAATCGCAGCGGGCATTGAGGGGCTGAACGGGCTGGGCGGCGGCGGGCTTCCGGAACCGGATTTGATCATCGTCGCCCGCGGCGGCGGCTCGATCGAGGATTTATGGGCGTTCAATGAGGAAATCGTCGTGCGCGCGGCGGCCGCTTCGCGAATACCCCTGATTTCCGCCGTCGGCCATGAGACCGACACCACGCTGATCGACTATGCCAGCGACCGCCGCGCGCCCACGCCGACGGGCGCGGCCGAGATGGCGGTTCCTGTCCGCCGGGAGCTGGCCGAGCGCGTCGGGCAGGGCGGGTTGCGGCTCACCAGCGCGCTTCAACGCGGGCTGGACCGCAAATCCTCGGAGCTGAAGTCCGCCGCCCGGGCCCTTGGCCGTCCGGACGGGCTGCTCCAGGGCGCGTCGCAGCGTCTGGACTACGCAGCCGGCCGTCTGGAGACCGGCGCGCGAGGTCTCGTCGACCGGGCGCGGATCAAGCTGGAGCGCGCTGCGGCCGGATTGCGGCCCAATCTGTTTAAACGGGATCTGGCCGACAAAGCCCGTCGCTTCCAGCAAACCGCGGCGCGCCTGGTTGCGCTTTCCGATCGTGATCTGGAACGGCGCGCCTCCGCTCTGAATGCGTTGGGCGCTCGTCTGGAGAGCCTGTCGCACAAAAAGGTATTGGCGCGCGGCTTCGCTCTGGTGAGGGACAAGGACGGCGCGCTTGTCAGGGCCGCATCCGCCCTGGGCGCCGGCGACGCCGTCACCTTGACCTTCGCGGACGGCGAGGCTGGGGCTGAGATCACGGGCGCAGACGCGCCCAAGCCGGCGCAGCGAAGAAAACCGGGCAAGCCGAAGGCGACGGCGCGCAAAGCCGGCGAGCCGCCCAAACAAGGCTCCCTTTTCTAGGCGGCGCGGATCTCGCCGAGGAATTCAGCCACATCCTTGCGCAAATGCTCGGCTTGCTCATTGAGCTCGTCGGCCGCGGTGACCACCGAGGCTGCGGCTTCGCTGGCTTCGCGCGCGCCGGCTTCAACGCCGACGATGGTTTCGGACACCGATGTGGCGCTGGTCGCGGTTTGACCGGTATTGCGGCTGATTTCCGCTGTCGCGGCGTTTTGCTGCTCCACCGCCGCTGAGATCGAGCCGGACGCGGCGCTGACCTGCTCGACGCAGGCGGAGACGGCGGCGATGGCTTTGACCGCCTCTTCAACGACCGCCTGCACGTTTTGAATCTGACCGGATATCCCGTCAGTCGCCTTGCCGGTCTGTCCCGCCAGCGCCTTCACTTCGCTCGCCACCACCGCGAAGCCTTTACCGGCTTCCCCGGCGCGCGCGGCTTCAATCGTGGCGTTCAAGGCGAGAAGATTGGTTTGTCCGGCCACCGCCTCGATCAGCGAGACGATCTCGCCGATTTTCGCAGCCGCATCGGACAGGGCCAGCATCGTCTCCCCGGCTTTTTGCGCTTCATCGGAGGCTTGTCCCGTCACGGTCGCGGCTTGCGCGGCGTTCTGGGAGATCTCCTGAATGGCGTTGGTGAGCTGATTGGCGGCTGTCGCCACCGATTGCGCCGTGACGGTGGCCTCTTCGGCGGCGGCGGCGACGGTGGCGGTCCGCTCGGTGGTTGTTTCCGCCAGCCCGGACATTTCCCGCGCCGTGCCCGAGAGGATGCCGGACGAGGCGCCGATGGAGTCCGCGATTGCGCCGATGCGTGCGTCGAAAGCCGACGCCAGCGCCTCGAGCTGCTCAACGCGTGAGGCCTCGTTGGTGTTGTGAATGACGGTCATCACCAGCTCCATGTCGAGCATGACCGCCTTCGCCAGGACCGAGACTTGAGCGCGAGCGGTTTCAGCGCGGGCACGCCAATTGAAAATCCCGCCGGCGCTGCGTTCGGCGTCTAGAACCGCCTCGATCAAGCCCATGAGGAGGAAATTGTAGGCGCCGAAATACCACTGTGGGGGGAGTTTCAGGCGGGCATGCGCCTGGCCGATTCTCTTAACTGATTGAGCGTATTCATCATCAAAATCCGCATCGACCAATCTGAGCCAATGGTCCAGCTGCTTCTGACGCGCATGCGCGATGATCGCATCGTCGCCGAACAGGCCGTGGATGTCCGGCCAGTCCTTCAGGTGCTGATAAAAAGCGTCAAGGATGGAGGGAAATCTCGCTGCGACGACGGGTTTCAGGCTGCGGAGCTGCGCGCGCTGAGGCGCGTCGATCTCCATAAAGGCGAGCCGGGTCTTGAAGTCGATATCGTGAGTCATGATCGAATCCGTTCACTAAGCGAATCCAGAGTCACAACCCTACGTAAATTGAGGGTTAACGCCCGTTAGGATTGTGGGGCGGGCAGGCGGCCGTGTCTGACGGTGAAGTGACCGGCGGAGGGCGGCGGCGCGCGTGCGGGCTACTCGTCGTGCTCTGTTTTCCGCCGCGCCGCGCGCCAATAGGGCAGGCCGGTCCAGACCGTCAGCGCCGCGAGAAACCAGACCGCCGCGTACCAGAAGAGGGCGTAAAGCTCCATGGTCGAAGGGGAGTGCGGCCCGAGCATCACGACGACAAAGGGCGCGATCACCACCGCCATTTGAAATCCGGTCTTCAATTTGGCGGTGTCGGTGACGGCCAGGGCGCTGGGTTTGTCGCTGGTCAGCCGCAGTCCAGTGACGGTGAGATCGCGAGCGAGGATGACCGCCACGGGGATCATCAGCCAGATATCAAAGCGGAAGATCACCACGAAGGCGACGAGATAGGCGCCGACCAGGAGTTTGTCCGCAATCGGGTCCAGGAGTTCGCCCAGAGCGGTTGCGGCGCCCAGCTGGCGCGCCGCCCAGCCGTCGACCGCGTCGGTGAGCGCGGCGAGCACCAGGATGATGAAGGCCGCCAAGCCATAGCCGACCGCGCCGGCTTCATCGTCCGCGCTGAAGCTGGACAGCAGCATGAATGCGCCGACCGGGCCGGCAAGGCCGCGGGCGATGGTCAGGGCGTTGGGCAGATGACGGATCAGGCTCATGGCGGGGTCCAATTCAGCGGCGTGCGCCATCGGGGCGGAAATTGCGATTGGAATCAATCGTGGAAATGGTCGTAGATCTTCTTCGCCAGCGCCTTGGACACGCCGTCGACCGCCTCCAGGTCCGCCAGGTTGGCGCGCGCGACGGCTCGCGCCGACCCGAAATGCTTGAGCAGCGCGCTCTTGCGGGAGGCGCCGACGCCCGCGATGTCGTCCAGCGGGTTTTCCCGAATCTGTTTGGAGCGTTTGGCGCGGTGACCGGTGATGGCGAAGCGGTGCGCCTCGTCGCGCAGGCGCTGAAGATAGTAGAGCACCGGATCATTCATCGGCAGGCGCAGGGGCGGTTTGCCGTCCTGGTGGAAGACCTCGCGGCCCGCATCGCGATCCGGCCCTTTGGCGACGGCGACGACGGGGATGTCCTCAACACCCAGCTCGCCCATCACTTCTAAAACGGAGGACAATTGCCCCTTGCCGCCATCAATAAGGACCAGGCTGGGGACCGCAGCGCCATCGCCGCGGTCCTTCGCCAGCCGGGCGAAACGGCGGCGCAGCATCGCCTTCATCATGGCGAAATCGTCGTTTGTGGCCGCGTCATCCCCCTTCATGTTGAAGCGGCGATAGCTGGTTTTCTCAAAACCCTCGGCGCCGGCCACGATCATGGCGCCCAGCGCGTTCGAGCCCTGGATATGGGAGTTGTCATACACTTCGATGCGTTCTGGACGTTCGTCGAGATCGAAGGCTTTCGCCACGCCGTCCAGAAGCTGCGCCTGGGAGCGGCTTTCGGCCAGCTGCCGGCCCAGCGCTTCGCGCGCATTTCGGCGAGCGCCCTCGACCAGCTCCTTTTTCGGCCCGCGCCGGGGCATCCGGATTTCGACGCCGTGGCCGGCGCGCAGGCCGAGCGCGTCGCTGAGGAGGTCGTCCTGCTCGGGCTTGTGGCTGGTCAGGATCAGCCCAGGCGCCGGCTTGTCGTCGTAAAACTGAGCGATGAACGCGGACAGGATGGTTTCAGGCTCCGCATCCGCCTCATGCTTGGGGTAGAGCGCGCGATTGCCCCAATTCTGGCCGGCGCGGAAGAAGAAGACCTGGACACAGGTCCGGCCGCCTTCGCTGTGCAAGGCGATGACGTCGGCGTCCTCCACCCCGTCCGGATTAATGCCTTGCTGGGTGGTGACGGCGGCGATCGCGCGCAGGCGGTCGCGCAAGCGGGCGGCGCGCTCGAAGTCGAGCGCGTCGGCGGCGGCCTCCATGTCGGCCTGCAGACGTTCGCGCAGCAGGTTCGAGCGCCCGCGCAGAAACTCAGTCGCCTCGCCGACCAGTTCGCCATAGCGCGCCTCGTCGACATACCCCACGCAAGGCGCGGCGCAGCGCTTGATCTGATACAGCATGCAAGGCCGCGTACGACCCTCATAAACGCTGTCAGAACAGGTTCTTAAAAGAAAAGCCTTCTGCAATGTGTTAAGTGTGTTATTGACCGCGCCGACGCTGGCGAACGGACCGAAATAATCCCCCTTCGCCTTGCGCGCGCCGCGATGTTTGGTCAGTTGCGGGGCGGCGTGGTCGCGCTTGATCAGGATGTAGGGAAAGGATTTGTCGTCGCGCAGCAAGATGTTGAAGCGGGGCTTCAGCCGTTTGATCAGATTGGCTTCCAGCAACAATGCTTCGGTTTCAGTCGCGGTGACGACGAATTCCATGGAGCGGGTCAGCGACACCATAAGAGCGATGCGATTGGTGTGGCCTCCGGACTTGGCGTAATTCGCCACCCGGTTTCTCAGCTTCTTCGCCTTGCCCACATAGAGCACGCCGCCCTGGGCGTCATACATGCGGTAGACGCCCGGCTTCATCGGCAAGGTCTTCACATAGGAAGCGATCACGTCCGGGCCGGATTTGTTCTCCAGCGGCGGCGAGGAGGGCGCTGCGTCGCCGTCCCTGTCGAGGGGCGGGGAATCAGGTTTGTCCGCTTTGGCCATGGCGCAAAGATAGGGATTGTCGGCGGCGGCGTCAGGCGCGTCGGCGCCTATTCCAACTCGACCGCTTCAACCCGACCGTTCTCCAGCAGCAGCGCCAGCTCTCCGCGCTTCAGCCGCAACGCGTCCTCGCCGAACACGGAGCGGCGCCACCCTTTGAGCGCGGCGATATCGGCGGCGTCATCGGCCGCGAGCTTCTCAAGGTCGGGAACGGTCGCGATCAATCGGGCGGCGACGCCTTCGCGCTCGGCTGCGACCTTCAGGAAGACCTTCAGCATCTCCACCACCGGGCCGATATTGGGCGGGGCGGGTCTGGGTTTTTCGATCTTCGGCGCATGCGCCTTGGGATCGGCCATGACGGACTGCATCTGGGTGATCAGCCGTTCCGCGGGCCGGGAACGCTCGAAGCCCTTCGGCACGGCGCGCAGGCCCTTAAGCTCGTCCAGGCTGGTGGGCGCCGCGTGAGCCAGCTCGTAGAGCCCGTCATCCTTGATGATGCGATTGCGCGGCATGTTCCGGGTCTGCGCTTCGCGTTCGCGCCACTCCGCCGCGGCCTTCAGCGCCGCCAGCCAATTCGGCGTGGTCTTGCGCAGCTTCAAACGCTTCCACGCGTTCTCCGGATGCATTTCATAGGTCGCGGGATCGGTGATGAGGTCCATCTCCTCAGCGAGCCAGGATTCCCGCTTCACCTTGGTCAACATCTCGCGGAGCTTGGGATAGAGATCGCGCAGATAGGTGACGTCGGCGAGCGCGTAGGTCTTTTGCTTGTCCGACAATGGCCGGCGCGACCAGTCGGTGAAACGCGAGCCCTTGTCCAGATTGGTCCCGAGCAGCGCGCGGACCAGATTGTCATAGCTGATGGAATCACCCAGCCCCACCGCCATGGCGGCGACCTGACTGTCAAAGAGCGGCCTTGGGATCACGCTTCCGCCCATGTGGAAGAAAATCTCCAGATCCTGCCGGCAGGCGTGGAACACTTTCTGGACCGCATCGTCGCTCAGCAGCGCCCAGAACGGTGAGAGATCAATGTTCTCGGCGAGGGGATCAATCAGGACTTCCTTTTCGGCGCACGCCGCCTGGATCAGGCAGAGCTGAGGCCAGAAGGTGGTCTCTCGCATGAATTCCGTGTCGATCGCGACGAATTCGGCTTTGCGTAGATCCGCGCAGGCGGCGGCGAGCGACTCAGTATCTGCGATCCATTCCATGGCGTGCGGGTTTAGCGCCCGCACGCCCATTTGGCGAGGCTGGATTCAGCCATGCTTGAACCGGTCCTTGGCGAACATGCGCGATAGGAAGAACAGCCCTGCGATCAACGAGCCCGCCGCAACAAAGCAGAATGCGCCCTGGAGCGGGGCGTCGGCCCGCGCCAGCAAGAACAGGATGAAAGGTCCTAGCGTCGCCGCGGCGCCGTTCAGGATGCCGCTTGCGGCCAGCAGACGCCCGCGGCGTTCGGGGTCGGCGCGCCGTTGAACCATGGCCTGCAAGGGCACCAGGAAGAGCCCGCCGCCAAAGGCGGCGCCGAACAGGTCGATGAGGATGCGCCGATTGGCCGGGTCGGTGATGAAAGCGATCGCCCCAATCGCTTCGGCGCCCGGCGTGCGGCCGGCGGTGTGAAGCGCGAGGTCGGCGGGAAAAATCACCAGCATGGCGGCGCCGATCACGGTGAAGATCAGCGCATCTTTGCCGCGATTCAGCACGCCCGTGATCAGGGCGCCCAGGGCGGCCCCGAATGTGAAAAGCGCCAGGAAGATCGACACCAGCATTCCGCCCGAGCCCAACACCTGCTCGGTGAAGACCGGCAGGACGGTCACAACCGCCGCCGACATCATCCAGAACCAGGCGATGCCGATCATCGGACGCAGCACCTCCGGGGCTCGAATCGCGAATCCCAGAATGCGCGCGGTCTCAATCACGATATTCCAGCGGATGCGGAGCTCGGGATTGGATGCAGGGGCGGGCGGCGCCGCCAGCATCCCCAGCCAGCCGATGATCGCCATGGCCACCAAGAGCGCGCCGATCCCGGCCGGGCCCCAGGTCGCGCCGATATATAGATTGCCGCCGATGGCGCCGGCCAGGATCGCGACATTGATGAAGCCGGCCATCAAGGCGTTGGCGGTGACCAGCTCATACGGCTCAAGCAGGGTCGGCATGGCGGAGGTGCGGGCCGGGATGAAGAACGCTGTCTGCACGCCCATCAGGAACAGCACTGCGAGCAGGATTATCGGATCGCCGAGGAGAAAGCCGGCGGCGGCCCCGAGCATCAACCCGATTTCGGTCAGCTTGAGCGCTTTCATGATCTTGGTGCGGTCAAACCGGTCGGCGATCTGGCCGGCCAGGGCGGAGAACAGGAAGATCGGCAGGGTGAAGACCGTCGCCGCGATCGGCGTCATCTGCTCGGGCGGCAAATCCATGACCGTGAGGCCGTGGAAGGTGGCGAGCGCCACCAGGCTCCACCGGAACAGATTGTCGTTAAACGCGCCCAGCACCTGTGCGGCCCAGATGGGCGCATAGCGCCGCTGGCCCATCAGCTGGACGGTGAGTTTCAGGCTCATTGCGCGCGTCCTTCCGCGATCAGGGCGTTGGTGCGGTCCTCGACAACCTGTTCCAGTTTTTCCAGGAAGGCGTCCTTGTCCATGCCCGGGCCGATCGGCTCCAGGAATTCAACGACCACGCGTCCGGGATATTTGAAGAAGCTCTGGCGATCCCAACCCAGCCCCAGGCTCGTCGCCACCGGCGTGCAGGGCCGCTCCAGCAAGGCGTAAAGCCGCCAAACACCGGACCGGTAGCGATGTTTCTCGCCCGGCGCCGACAAATGGCCTTCCGGGTAGATCAGCACGTCCCGGCCATCACGCCTCAGGCTTTCAATGCCGGCGTTCAAGCGCGCCTGCGCGTCCTCGCCGCCCTGATTGGACAGCACGATCGCGCCGACTTTGTTCAAGATCCGTCCGACCAACGGGAATTTGTACAAATGATCACCGGCGACGAAGGACAGTTGTGCGATCTGGCTGAGCATGACGAAGCCGTCGCCCCAGCTATGGTGCTTGGCGCCGAACACCACCGGCTGTGAGGGGAGGCGGTCGCGGCCGCGCACTTCAACCGATATGCCCGCGATATGCTTTAAAGCCGCGACCTGCGCGGAGCCATACATCTGCAAGCCCCAGGCGATGGGTTTGCGGCTGGGAAAGACGGCGAGCAGCGTGCAGCTCAGGGCGGCGATCACGGTGATCAGCCAGTAGGCGGCCTCATAGGCGGCGGAGCGCGCCCAGACGATGGCGCCTGGACGCGTTCGGCGGCGCCGTTCAACGGTCTGTGAGGTGACGTCGTGCATGGCGTCGGTCATGTCTCAGGCCTCCTTCAGCGCAGCCAGGGCGGCGCGGGCGAATTGGTCTGAATGCTCGGTCAGAGCGATCTGGAACCGGCCCGCCATGCGGTGGGCGGCCGGCTGTAGAACGACGCCGAGCGCAGCGGCGGCCTTGATCTCCGGATCACCCTGCGGGCAATCGCCCGCCTGGATCGCCGCAGCGATGCGTGCGGCGATCAGCGTCGTCGGGTCAGGGCGGCCCGGCTTATGCCGGCGCCCGAAGCGGAACATATGGGTGAGGTGGTATTCAAACAGCGTCCGATCATCGTCGGCTGCGGCGCAATACGCGCCAACAACGCGATTGACCGCGTCCTCAAAGTCCGCAGCGTCCTCAAGGGCCGCTTTTACGAGCTGGAACATGCGCACATGAATGGCTTCAAACAGCGCTTCAGCTAATTCCTCTTTGCTTTTGAAATATTTGTAGATTGCGCCTTCCGAAACTTCAGCCGCTTGGGCGATTTCGCGCGTTGAGACTCCGTCGACGCTCTGCTCGGCGAAAAGGGTCAGGGCGCCCCGCTCTATCCGGGCCTTGGTGCTGCCGTCCGCGGCGGTGACGCCTCGGACATCGTCGCCCCGCAGGCTTGCTTCATCCATTCCAACGCCCATCGTCATTCTCCTTTGCGCGGCCGAAGCCTGAAATCGTCAGCGGCCCCGTGCGCCGCCAGCTTGGAGGCGGTCGGGACGCTGTAGCAAGTGAACGCCCACTTACTTGGTGCAACAGCGCACCGGAGGGAGGGGTGTGTGAAGTGAGTGAGCGTTCACTTACCATCGCATACTCGGATGTCCGCGGGCGCATGTCAACAGTGAGTGAGTGTTCACTCACTTTTATCGGCGCCTGCCGAAGCCGGCGGATTGAAATGTGTGAACCCTCACATCTGTCTTGCCCTGTGGGACGCAACGCCGGTCGATGAGGCGTCCGGCCTTTCAATCCCGGGGCAGACGCGCCCGTTCGGCCCCTAGCGGGAAGGCGCGGAGCTTTGGCGGGCCGCCGCATGCGCTTCGGCTTCCAGGGCGCGCGTGCGGCTCTCAATGGCGGTCTCCAGCCGCGTCATGAACGCTTTGGCGTCTTCGCCGGCGCGGATCGGGGGGAGAAACTCCATCACCACCGGCCGGGGCGTGAGCGCCCATTCCATCTCCGGCCAGGCGCAGCCCAGATTGGTCGCCACGGGTATGACGGGGCGGTCCAGCGCCCGGGCCAGCTTCCAGACGCCGCGGCGATACCGGCGCTTGCCGCCGACCGGGGATAGACCGCCTTCTGGAAAAATCAGCGCCGAGCGGCCGTCCGCGCTGAGCCTGTCCACGCCCTCGTCGAGCGCCCCGCCGGCCCGGCGGCCCGCCGCGTCATCGACCACGACCGCCTCGGCGCGCCGCAGATAAAGTCCGACAAGCGGGAAGCGCAGCATGTGATCGCCGATCACATAGGCGAGGTCCTTGTTGCGCGCGAGATGACACAGACCGTCGCCATAGCTTTGATGCTTGGCGGCGAAGATCGCCGGTCCAAGTCCCTCGACATGTTCAAGTCCGCGATACTCGACCGGCGCCCCGCACAGGCCCAGCCATCCCCGGAAGAGTTTTGCAAACAGGCCGATGGCTGCGACCGCCGGCGCCCGCGAGGACCAAAGCAGAATCGGCGCGAAAAGAAGGGCGAGGGTCCCGGCCATCGCCCAGAAGCCGATATGGAAAATGTGCGCGCGCATGTCGGTGGCGAGCTTCGCCGTGTTCTTCGCGCGCCACAAGCGGCGCAAATGCGCGGGCTGCGCTTGACATGCGCGGGCTGTCAGGTGCTTTTCCCGCGACGCTTTTTGCGCCTTCCGGAGGCCGCGCTGTCTACGCGGTCTCTACAACACGAGAACGAATGGTTCGTCATGCACGCCTATCGCACCCATACGTGCGGAGCGCTGCGCCAAGCCCAGGTGGGTGAAACGGCGCGGCTCTCCGGTTGGATTCACCGCAAACGCGACCATGGCGGTCTGCTTTTTGTCGATTTGCGGGACCATTACGGCCTGACTCAATGCGTGCTTGAACCGGACAATCCGCACTTCTCCGCGCTGGAGCATATGCGGGTTGAAAGCGTCGTGACCGTGACCGGCAAGGTGGTGGCGCGCACCGAAGAGACCGTCAATCCCAACCTGCCCACCGGCGCGGTCGAGTTGCGCGTCGAAGAGCTGGCGGTGCAGTCCTCAGCCGAGGAATTGCCGCTGCCGGTCTTCGGCGAGCCGGACTGGTCCGAGGAAGTGCGCCTCAAGCACCGCTATGTCGACTTGCGCCGTGAAAGCCTGCACAAGCGCATCGTGCTGCGCTCGCAGATCATCGACAGCCTGCGCCGCCGCATGGTCGAAGGCGGTTTCACCGAGTACCAGACGCCGATCCTGACCGCGTCGTCTCCGGAAGGCGCGCGCGACTTTCTGGTGCCCTCGCGCCTGCATCCGGGCAAATTCTACGCGCTGCCCCAGGCGCCGCAGCAGTTCAAGCAATTGATCATGGTCGCGGGCTTTGACCGCTATTTCCAGATCGCGCCGTGTTTCCGCGACGAAGACGCCCGCGCCGATCGCGCGCCGGGTGAATTCTACCAGCTCGACATGGAGATGAGCTTCGTCACCCAGGAAGAGGTGTTCCAGGCGATCGAGCCGGTGCTGGCGGGCGTGTTTGAAGAATTCGCGGGCGATCGCATGGTGCCGTCTGAGGCCTTCGCGCGCATCCCTTACGCCGAAGCGATGGCGAAATACGGCTCCGATAAGCCCGATTTGCGCAACCCGATCGAGATGGAGGCGGTGACCGAGCATTTTGCCGGCTCGGGATTTAAAGTCTTCGCCGGCATGATCGAGAAGAATCCGAAGGTGGAGGTGCGCGCCATACCCGCGCCGACCGGCGGCAGCCGCGCGTTCTGCGACGGCATGAATAAATGGGCTCAGAAGGATGAGGGCCAGCCGGGCCTGGGCTATATCTTCTGGCGTGAAACCGACGGCGTCTTGGAAGGCGCCGGTCCGATCGCGAAGAATATCGGTCCGGAACGCACTGAAGCCATCCGCACCCAGCTGGGCCTGAAGGCGGGCGACGCCGCCTTCTTCGCCGCAGGCGATCCCAAAGACTTCGTCGCCTTCGCCGGCCGCGCGCGCGACCGGGTCGGCCGCGAACTGGGTCTGTTTGAGGACAATGTCTTCAAGTTTTGCTGGATCATCGATTTTCCCATGTATGAATGGGATGAGGACGAGCGGAAGGTGGAGTTCTCCCACAATCCCTTCTCGATGCCGCAGATGGATCCCGACGCCTTCATGGCGCTGGACAAGGACGATCATGAGACCTTGCTGGGCCTGAAAGCCTGGCAGTACGACATCGTCTGCAATGGCGTGGAGTTGTCGTCCGGCGCAATCCGGAACCACCGTCCGGACGTCATGCTCAAAGCCTTCGAGTTTGCGGGCTATGGCGCGGAGGTGGTTGAAGAGGCCTTTGGCGGCATGCTCAACGCTTTCCGCTACGGCGCGCCGCCCCATGGCGGCATCGCGCCGGGCGTTGATCGCATTGTCATGCTGCTGGCCGAGCAGGACAATCTGCGTGAAGTCGTCATGTTCCCGAAAGACCAGCAGGCGCGCGATCTGATGATGAATGCGCCGGCGTCCGCCGAGCCGCGCCAGTTGCGCGAGTTGCACCTGCGTACGGTGATCCCGGACGCGCCGAAGGCGTAGTCGGACCAGCAAAGCCCCGAGATTTCATTCTCGGGGCTTTCATCTTTCGGAGGCGCGCGAAGAGATTATCCCTCTTCGCTCTCCTCGGTCTCGTCTTCGGAATTCGTGTCGGTTTCCGCGCCGGCGAGCTCTTCATCTTCACGCACGGGCAGCTTAGGCGCCGGCGGATTGGGCGGCGGCGGCGGAGCGACGAGGACCCGGCCCGGTTGGGCTTGCTCGAGGATGATGCGGATCGGTTCGCCAAGCTCCGCGCGCCGGATTTCAAACGACCAATTCACTTCACCGGGACCACCGATCAATTCGGCTTCGGCCAGCGCCTCTGCGGCTGCTTCCCAGCCTTCCCGGGCGGCGGCCAGCGCCTCCAGGCGGACCTGGTCGTTGACCCCGACCTGGATCTCGACATTCGCCAGCGCCTGCTCAAATGCGGCGCGCGCTTGCTCCATCTGAACGCGCTGAACTTCGCGCTGGCGCAAAACTTGGTCGAGGCTGGAGGCCTGCGCCGCCTCGACGCGAGCCATCTGAACGGCGCGGGCTTCATGGGAGCAGGGCGACAGAGTGACCTGGTCCGGCAGCCCGCGAACCTCTTCCCCGCAAGCATGGGCGAAAGAGCTCGCATTAAGACCTTGAGCGCCGCGGAAGTCGGCGCCGGTCAGATTCACCGCAAGGAAGCGCGATCCTTCCAATTGCGCATCGCGCATATCGGCGCCGGTCAAGTCGACATTCTCGAAAATCACGCTGCGGAACTCCGTGTAGCGCGCATCGATTCCGTCCAGTCGCGCGCCGACGAAATGGCTTTCGGTCAGCTGCGCGTTGCGAAAATCAACGTCCGAGAATTTCGTCTGACGAAACACGGCCTGCCTGGCGCTGACATCGCTCAGATCGGCGCCGTCAAGATCGACAAGCATGAACACGGCGTTGTCCAGGGTGGAGTCCTGCAAGCCCGAGCGGTCGAGCTGAACCCGGTGCAAACGGGCGCGCGTGAGGTCCACTTCCCGAAGATTGGCGCCTTCAAGGCTGACATTGGCCAGTCGAGCTTCGATGAGGGAGGCTTCCTGCAGGTCGGCGTCTTCCAGATTGAGGTCGATCAGGCGGGCGCCGAGGAGTTCAGCCTCCCGGAAATTGCTCCTTGCAAAGTCGCCGCCGAGAAACTGGGCGCCAGCAAGGTTCGCCGCCTGGAAACTGCAATCGGTGCAGTCGCCGCCGATCACCAGACGGCGGTGCGGCTCGTCGATCCCGCGCGCTTCCGCGACGGCGGGCCCGGCGAACAGGACGCCGGCGAGAGCTGAAAGGATGAGGCGGCGCAATTGCATAGGCTGCAAACTAGCCACAGTACGCGCCAGGATCGACTTAAATAGCAGTAACGCTCAGCGCGCGCTGCAGGCGGCGACCGTCAGGCCGGGCGGCAAACGCGTATACCGGTCGCCGCAGGCGGCGCTGAGTTGGCCCTGAGTGAGGCCGCGAGCCGTTTCAAGCTCCGCGCCGGACAGATTGGCTCCGTCAAGGCGCGCGCCGGACAGATCGGCGCCCCCGAAATATGCACCGACGGCGGTGGCGCGGCGAAGGTCGGCGTTGCGAAAGCTGGCGCCGGTGAATCGTGCGCCGAAGAGATTCGCGACCGACAGGTCCGCTCCGTCGAAGCGGGAGCGGTTCATGGTCGCCAGGCTGAGATCGGCCTGGCGCAGACGGGAATGGGAGACATCGATGCCGGGCAGATCGCGATAGGCGAGGTCCGCCTGAAATAGATTGCAGCCTGTGCAGGACTGACCGGCCTGGACGCGCGCGATATCGCTGGCGCTCTGGGCGTAGGACGCGGTTGCGGCGCTGAGCGCGACACCCAACGCAATCAGACAGTGTTTCAACATGGCGCGCCTCCAGGGGGCGAGATCCAAATCCGCCACCGCCCCTGCAAACTTTGCGCCGATCAGCCGCCAGGCGGCGGTCCGGACCAGCCGCAGGCGTCGCAAATTAGCTCGGCGCCGCCTTCCACCAAAGTGAAATGGCCGCATTCCGGGCAGGGCTCGCCATGATAGCTGGGTGCAGGCGCGCTTGCGGGAGCGCTTGCAGGGGCGCTCGCGCCCGCAGCGCCGGAGGCCGAAGGCGCCGGGCCGGTGGCGTCCGCCGCAGCCGGCCGCGCGCCGAGCATGACGACATTATCGGGCAGTTGCCCCCGCGAAAAACCCTTTGAAATCAAGCTGGCCGCATCCGCCGCGTCCTGGCCCAGCTTCTCTTCAGCCACGCCGCGTCCCAAGCCCGCGAAATCGCGCTGATCGGCGTCGGTTTGCGCCAGATCTTCACGGTCGAGATAGCTCACGGCCAGTTCCCGGAAGATATAGTCAAGGATCGACGTCGCATGGGTGATGGAATCGTTTCCGTCGACCTCGCCGGCGGGTTCGAAGCGGGTGAAGAGGTAGGCGTCGACATATTCCTCCAGCGGCACGCCATATTGCAGCCCGATGGAGATCGAGATCGCAAAATTATTCATCAGCGAGCGGAACGCGGCGCCTTCCTTGTGCATGTCGATGAAGATTTCGCCCAGCTCGCCGTCTTCGAACTCGCCTGTGTGCAGGTAGACTTTGTGGCCGCCGACCGTGGCTTTCTGGATATAGCCCTTGCGCCGGTCGGGCAGCTTGCGGCGCGACGCCGCGCGTTCGACGACTTTCTCGACAACGCGTTCGATGACCCGTTCTTCGGCGATCACGTCGCGGCGGCCATAATCGCCGCCATCAAATTCGATCGTGTTCAAAAGATCATAGAGGGCTTCGCCTTCGCGACGGATGGCGATCGATTTCAGTCCGCGCCGCGCCGCCGACGCTGCAAGATCGCCGGCGTCAAGGATGGTCGCCGAGCCGGGCAGGGCGATTTCGAGCCCGCAAGCGGCGTCGAGCGCGGCTTCGACGGCCTCGGCCATGGCGAGCCTGGCCTCCTGGTCCGGCGCTGCAAATACGGCGCGCAGGTCGGCGGGAATATCCAGGCAGTCGTCGAGCGCGCCGGTCCCATGGACATGGCGTTCGGCCGCGCGCACATCGACCGGGTCGACGCCCAGCGCTTCCAGCAATTGGCCGCCGGCGGCGTCGAATTGATCGGGCGAAAGTCCGCACCGGCGTGCGATCTCAGGGCCGAGCGTCCAGCGATTCACCGCAAAGCGCAGCGGCGCACCTTCTGCGATCGCGGCATCGATGCGTTGAAACGCAGCCTCGTCAACGCCTTGTCGCGCCAGAGCCTCGACCCAATCCGCTTTCAAGCTGGCCAGGGAGCCGCTTCCGAGCGCATGGATGCGGGCTTTCGCCTGGAGCGCTTCAGGAAGCTCCGACAGGACGGCTCGCGCGCAGTCCGACAGATCATCGCCCGACGGCGCCGTGATGGCGGCCACGGGGTGGACGCCGACGGATTCACAATCGAGAAAAGCGGTGGCGATGGAATCTGGGCGAGCCAGCGTGATCCGCGCGAGGCTGGCGTTGCGGACTGCGCCCATGATGCGGCCCGCCAGCGTCCTCGCGTCATCGCTGTCGTAAGCCAATCGGCATGCCGTGATCGCCGCTCCAAGACCGGCGAGGCCGAGCGAGCCGTGCAGCGCATGAGCGACTGCGCCCCAAAGTGTTGCGGCATGGACGAGGGCGTCGTCATCAAGGCCGTCAGAGCGAATGAAGGAGGCCAGATTCAAAATCACAGCCGCCGGCGGTGCGGGTTCGAGCTCGGCGAAATGCAGCGTCGGCGCGCCATGGGTCCACATCGCTTCGGCGAGACGCGCGACCGGCGAGCCGCCGTCCATCGTATCGAAGAAATCCGCACCAAGGCGAACCGGCGGCGTGCTGACCGGCGCGGGTGAAGATGCGAAGCCCGCCTCCGGCGCGGTGACGCCCTGGCGCGCACGCGCAATCGCCCGTTCGATCATTGCGTCGGGCGCTCCGTCCCGCCGCGCCGCCCGGATCGCGCGCGCCAGCGCGCGATTGCGGCGCGGGTCGAAGCATTCCTCGCTCCCGCCCTCGCAATTCACGCACGCCAGACCAATGGCCTCGAGCCGGTCGCGCAGGATGCGCGCGCCGACATTGGCCGCCGCGTCCGACATCGCGCGCCCGTTCAAGCTGTCCAGAACGCGCGCGAGCGCTTCGGCCGGCAGCGCCGGTTCCTCGCCGGGAGTTGTGAGGACTTCACCGCCCCATAGGGCGGGAACCGGGCATGCTTCGCGACCGAGCACGGATGCAGCGAGCTCTTCAGCGGCCGCCGCCTCCATCGAGGCGGCCTCAGCGAGCCTTTCGCCGAGCGCGCGGATCGCGCCGATCGCATCGATATCCTGGTCAAATCCAGCAGCGTTGAGCACGGCGAAGGCGGCCGCCGCGCGATCGCTCCAGCATTCCGGAGCGAGAATGACGGACGCGTTGTCCGCAATCTCCGCGTCCGGATCGAAGGGAAGCATCGGCCGCTCGGTGAGATTAAGGCCTTCGGAGAAGGGGACGTTTTCGCGGGTCAATCGGCGCTGCACTTTGGTCGCTCCTTGGCGAATCACCTTTTCGCATCTCTCAGCTTACCGATCGGCGCGGCTCAGAGTCGAAGTTTGCTGGGGAAATCGGGCGTTTCCCGGTCTCATCCTGGGCCCTACGGCGCTCCGGACTGGACCGCGGATTGCGGCGCAGGCATATATCTCGCAACGCTTATCCATAGACAGGACGCGGCCATGCTCGGTCTGCTTTCAAAAATCTTCACCTGGTGGAACGGCGCCTCGGCGGGCGCGGCCTTCACGATTTGGCGCAGCGGCGAGCTGGTGGGCGAGGACGCCTTCGGCAATCAGTATTTCCGCGAGCGTTCAGGCGGCACAGGCGCTGACAAGAAGCAGCGGCGCTGGGTGGTGTACAACGGTTATGCCGACGCCTCGCGCGTACCGTCCGACTGGCATGGCTGGCTGCACCACACATTTGATGCGCCGCCGAGCGATGATCCGCTGCCGCGCCGGCCCTGGGAGCAGGACCATAAGCCGAATATGACCGGCACGGTCCACGCCGATCGGCCGGACGGCTCCTTGTGGGCGGGCGCGGACCGCAAACGCCAGAAGACGGTCGGCGATTATGAGAGCTGGACGCCGGGCGACTAGGCGGTCACGCTGCAGCCTCATTTCAATGGGAAAGCTCGCCCCATGATCAGGACCGGATTCATCGCGCTCATTTTGCTCGCAGGCCTTGCATCGGCGTCTGCGGTCATGGCGCAGCAACCCGAGCTGCGCACGCAACCGGCCCAAAGAAGCTCCGAGCCGGGCACGGTCGCGATCCTGCGCGGGCTCGACAAGGTTACGGCGCGCACCCGCGATTTCGAGGCGCCGATCGGCGAAGAAGTCGAGTTCGGCGCCCTGGGCGTGACGGTTCGGTATTGCCGGAAGCGTCCGCCGGAAGAGCCGCCGGAGGTTTTCGCCTTCGTGCAGGTCAATGACCGTCGCACCGACGGTTTCGGCGTGGAGACAGAGGGCGAGCGAATCTTCTCCGGCTGGATGTTCGCCTCAAATCCGGCGCTGAACGCGCTTGAACATCCCGTTTATGACGTTTGGGTGATCGACTGCAGGACCTGATCGCCCGGCAGGCCTTCGGGCATGGCGAAGAAGTCCGCGTCGGCCTTTGAGGCCCGGTTCAACATTTGTTTGTAGCTGCGCCGCGGCACGCCGACAGCTCCGAAACGCTCCAGGTGCTCGGTGGTGAACTGGGCGTCCAGAAGACGATAGCCGCCCAGCTTCAACCGCGCGACCAGGTGAACCAGCGCCGTCTTTGAAGCGTCGGTCTCGCGCGAAAACATGCTCTCGCCAAAGAACGCGCCCCCCAGCGACACGCCATAAAGCCCGCCGGCGAGCGCGCCCTCTTTCCAGCATTCGACCGAATGGGCGTGACCCTGGGCGTGCATGTCCGCATAAAGCGACTCGATCACCGGATTGATCCAGGTGTCCGCGCGGCCCGGCGCGGGCGCCGCGCAGGCGCGCACGACAGTCTCGAAGCAGCGATTGACGGTGACGTGGAACAGATCGCGCCGAACGGTCTTCTTCAGTGAGCGCGGAATGTGAAAAGCGTCCAGGGGAATGACGCCGCGGACATCCGGCTCCAGCAGGAAAACTCGCGGATCATCGCGCGACTCGGCCATGGGAAACACGCCGCGCGCATAGCAGGAGAGCAATTCCTTAACGCCAAAGCCACGCATGGCTCATCCTTCGGGCCCGACCAAGAAAGGAGCCTAACAGCACGCGCGAGGGCAGGGGAAGGCTCTAGTCCGTCTGGCGCTCGGCCAGCCAGCTTTCCAGCCAGCGGATGTGGTAGTCGCCCGACAGAAAGGCGGGCTCCTCCAGCAGCGCCTGGTGCAGCGGGATGGTCGTCTCCACCCCGCCGACGACCATTTCGCCCAGGGCCCGCCGCAAGCGCATCAGCGCTTCATCACGGTCTCGGCCATGCACGATCAGCTTGCCGATCATGGAGTCGTAATAGGGCGGGATCGAATAGCCGGAATACAAGCCGCTATCGAGGCGCACGCCCAAGCCGCCCGGGGCGTGGAAGTCGGTCACCTTGCCGGGCGAGGGCGTGAATGAGTTCGGATTCTCCGCATTGATCCGGCATTCGATCGCCCAGCCCTCAAAGACGATGTCGTCCTGCTTCAGGTCGAGGACCTGACCGGCCGCGACCTGGATCTGCTCCCGCACCAGATCAACGCCTGTGATCGCTTCGGTGACCGGGTGCTCCACCTGCAGGCGGGTGTTCATTTCGATGAAGTAGAATTCGCCGTTCTCATAGAGGAATTCCACCGTCCCGGCGCCGCGATAGCCGATATTCTGCACCGCCTTGGTGACGACGCCGCCAATCTTCGCGCGCGCCTCATCATCGAGCGCGACCGAGGGCGCTTCTTCCAGGACTTTCTGGTGCCGGCGCTGCAGCGAGCAATCGCGTTCACCCAAATGGACGACATTGCCGTGCTCGTCCGCCATGACCTGGATTTCGATATGGCGCGGCTGTCCAAGATATTTCTCGATATAGACGGCGCCGTCGCCGAACGCGGCCGCGGCCTCCGAAGAGGCGGTCTTCAACGCGGTCTCCAATGAAGCCTCGTCTTCGGCCACCTTCATGCCGCGCCCGCCGCCGCCCGAGGCGGCCTTGATCAGCACGGGAAAGCCGATCTCCTTGGCGACCCGGAGGGCTTCCTTCATATCCGTGATGGCGCCGTCCGATCCGGGCACCACCGGGATGCCGGCGTCTTCCGCCGCCTGCTTGGCGGTGATCTTGTCGCCCATCAATCGGATGGTTTCCGGCCGAGGCCCGATAAAGGTCATGTCGTGGGCTTCGACGATCTCCGCGAAGCGGGCGTTCTCCGACAAAAAGCCATAGCCGGGGTGGATCGCCTGGGCGCCGGTGACTTCCGCCGCCGCGATGATGGCGGGCACGTGCAGGTAAGACCGGCCGGCCGGGGGCGGGCCGATGCACACGCTTTCATCCGCCAGCTTCACATGCATGGCGTCGGCGTCGGCTTCCGAATGCACGGCGACGGTGCGGATGCCCATCTCCTTGCAGGCCCGGTGGACCCGCAAGGCGATTTCACCGCGATTGGCGATCAGTATCTTGTCGAACATGGCCCGCGCCCTTGCTTAGGAGATGATGAACAGGGCTTCGCCGTATTCCACCGGCTGGGCGTCGTCCACGAGGACTTCGGTCAGCGTCCCAGAGGCCGGCGCGGTGATCGGGTTGAAGGTCTTCATCGCTTCAACAAGCAGGATGGTCTCGCCTTCCTTGACCGCGTCGCCGACCTTTTTAAACGCGTCCGCGTCCGGGCTGGGACGCAGATAGGCGGTGCCGACCATTGGCGAGGTCACGGCGCCGGGATGGGCCTTCGGATCGGCTGCGCTGGGCGAGGCGGGCGTTTCCGGCGCCGCGGCGGGAGCGGGTGCCGGGGCCGGCGCCGGGGCGGCCGCCACGGCCGGCGCCGCTGCGTGAAGCACCGCCGGCGCTGCGGTCAGTTCGCGCGCCACGCGGATTTTCAGCTCGCCCTTTTCAACTTCGATCTCGGTAAGCTCGGTATCCTTGAGGATATCGGCGAGTTCGCGCACCAGCTTGGCATCGATCGGCGGGCGGGATGAGGTGGAGGCCATGGATCAGGACCCTTTTTATTCGTTGGCGTTGGCGCCGGCTTTCGCGAGGCGCGCTGCGGCTTCTAAGCCCAGCACATAGCTGAAAGCGCCGAAGCCTGAAATGGAGCCAGCTGCAGCCGGCGCGACGAAATTGACGTCCCGGAAGGCCTCGCGGGCTGCGGGCTGGGACAGATGAACCTCCACACAGGGCACGGCGACCGCCTTGAGCGCGTCATGAATGGCCACGGATGTGTGCGTGTAGGCGGCGGCGTTGAGAACGATGGCTGAGCCGTCCTTGCCGGCGCGCTGAATCTGATCGACCAGCTCGCCTTCATGATTGGTCTGCTCAAACACGATGCTCACGCCCAGCGCGTCAGCGGCCGCCGCGCACATGGCCTTGATGTCGGTCAGGCTCTCCCGGCCGTAAATCGCCGGCTCGCGCGTACCGAGCAGATTGAGATTGGGCCCGTTGAGGATGTGGATCGGCTGCAAGTTCACGCTCCGACGCACTTGGCGTCTTGACTTAAGGCCCCGTGTTCTACGACGTGAAGCCTGTGATAAACAAGCAATCCGCGCGCCAGGAGCGCAGCGTCATGAGCGATATCTCCATTCAGCTAAACGGTGAACAGCGTTCGATTCCCACCGGGCTCTCCTTGAACGGGCTGCTCGAGACGCTCCAGCTCGATCCGCGCAAGGTTGCGGTGGAGCGCAATCTGGAGATCGCCCCGCGATCAGATTATGACGCCATCGAAATCAGGGCCGGGGACCGGCTCGAGATCGTTCAATTTGTCGGAGGCGGCTAGCAGGCCATGGCGGATCATGTTGCAGCATTTGATGAAGATCTGGTCGTCGCCGGCCGGACGCTGAAATCCCGCTTGATCATCGGAACGGGCAAATACGCCAGCTATGAGCAGAATGCGCGCGCGCTGGAAGCCTCGGGCGCGGAGATGATCACGGTCGCGCTGCGCCGGGTCAATCTTTCCGACCCCTCTCAGCCCCGCCTGGTCGACCATATCGATCCGGAAAAATACGTCTTTCTGCCGAATACCGCGGGATGCTTCACGGGCGAGGACGCTGTGCGCACATTGCGCCTGGCGCGGGAAGCGGGCGGCTGGTCGCTGGTGAAGCTGGAAGTCTTGTCCGACCCCAAGCATCTCTACCCGGATATGGAAGAGACGCTGCGGGCCACGGACCTGCTCGTCAAAGATGGCTTTGACGTGATGGTGTATTGCTCGGATGACCCGGTTTACGCCAAAAAGCTGGAGAGCGCCGGCGCCTGCGCGATCATGCCGTTGGGCGCGCCGATCGGCTCAGGTCTGGGGGTTCAGAACCCGGTCAATATCCGCCTGATCATCGAAGAGGCGACCGTGCCCGTCATCGTCGATGCCGGCGTCGGCACGGCGTCGGACGCGGCGGTCGCCATGGAGCTGGGCTGTGACGGCGTCTTGATGAACACCGCCATCGCCGAAGCCCAGGACCCGATCCGCATGGCTGTCGCGATGAAGCATGCCGTCATCGCTGGGCGGGAGGCTTATCTGGCGGGACGCATGGCGAAAAAGCGCTATGCGGACCCGTCCAGTCCTTTGGCGGGCTTGATCTAGCTCGCCGCCTCAAGCGCTTCGAGCAAGGCGCGCTGCATGCCCGCCATGTCGGCGCCGGGGATGATCTCGTCCCCGATGATGAAGAAGGGCGTGCCGGTGATCCCGATGGTCTGGGCGAGCGCGCGCACGTCATCGAGATGGCCGAGGATGGCTTCATCCTCCATCGCGCCGCGCATCACGGCGACGTCGACGCCGGCGCCCGCGGCGATCTCATCAATGCGCTCGCCGGGCAGCGGGCCGCTGGAACTCATCAGGTCGGAATGAAACCGCAGATATGCGTCAGGCTGCGTCTTCCACACCGCAAGCGCCGCCCTTGAACTTTCCACTGAAGCCGCGCCGCGGATCGGGAATTCCTTGAACACGACGCGGACCTGGTCGCCATGGTTGGCGATGGTGTTTTGCACCCATTCATTGGTGACCATGCAGAAGCTGCAGCGATAATCGAAAAACTCGACGATGGTCACCGGCGCGTCGACGCGGCCGATCACCGGGTCGCGGGGGTCTTCGAACATGCGAATGGCGTTTGACGCGATGGCGTTTCGAAGCGCCATCTCTTCACGCTCGCGGGCCCGCCGCTGCAGCTCGATCAAGGCTTCTTCGATCACTTCCGGGTTCTCGAGAAGATAGGCGCGCACGATTTCCCCAACCGCTTCACGGTCCAATTCCGGCGATTGAGGTTCATCGGCCGGGGCGCAGGCGGTCAGGCCGAGGCTGGCGGCGAGCGCCGCAATGGCGGTGAGGACGCGATTCATGGTCACTCCGAAGCTTGAGGTCTTGTGCGGTGTAGCCGCTGGACCGCCAAGCGGCCAGAGCGAGGCGCTCACCTCTGCGTGAGAAAATTGGGGCGGCGCTGGCGTTCGACGCGATTCCATTCGCGCACCTCGCGTTCGCTGGGCTGCGTCACCGCCAATAATTCGGCGGACCGGATCCAGCCCTCGCTGCCGCGTTCCAGACCATCATGGGCGCGCCGCGCGAAGAGGTGAGCCTGTCTTTCATCTCCAATGGCGAAATAGCGCTCCGCCGTCGCAAGCTCCGCCATCGCGGTCTGGCCAAGCGCCTGGTGAGCCATCGCCTTCTGGAACCAGCCGAACGTGTTGCTCGGCTCGCGGACCAGCGCCTGATTGAGGTGGCGAAGCGCTTCCTGCGTGTTTTCATCGCCGCCTTCGGCGACAAGACTGCGGGCCAGATAGATCTGCAGCAAAGGCGCGTCCGGCATCAGCTCCACCGCGCGGCGGGTTGGTGCGATGGAGTCAGCGATGGAACCGCTTTCAAACCGCACCTGACCCAGCAGCTCAAAGAAATACGGGTTCTCCGGCTCCGCTTCGAGCAGAGCCGCTATTTCCCGCTCCGCGTCGGCCAGCTGACCTTCTTTGAAATAAGCGACCGAACGCGCATAGCGGGCCGGAATCGACGTGTCGCTTTCCGGATAGCGCTCAAAAGTTTGCGACGGGGGCGCCATGAAGCCGATGATCTTGGCCTGAATGCGGGCGAGCTCGGCGATTTCCTCCGGCGTGTCCTCCACTTCGAAATAGGGCGACGCCTCAACATTCCTGCGCAGCGCGGCGACGCGGTCGGCGGACAGAGGGTGGGAGCGGAAATACTCCCAGCGCCGCGCAAAGGACAGCCGCTCCTGATAGGCGAGGCGCTCGAATGTCGACACGAGGCCTTGGCCGGATTGGCCGGTTCCGGTCAGCAGGCGCACCGCAGCCTGATCGGCGGCCGCCTCTTGCCCGCGCGTGTATCGCGCAAGGTCAAGGCCGGCGAATTGCGGCGCTGACGCCATGATGGCCGCGCCGGCGTCCGGCGCGCCGGCGATCGCGGCGATGATGCCGATGCCCATCGTCGCGAACATGGTCGCCATGCCGCCGCGCGCCGCGTCCTGAAGGCGCGCCAGGTGCGCCAATTGAATATGGCCCACCTCGTGGGCGATCACGCCTTTGATTTCACCGGGATATTCGGCGCGGACGATCAGACCGGTGTTCAGAAAGATATTCTGCCCCTGCGTCACGAAGGCGTTGAATTCCATGTCGCCGACGAGATAAAGGTCCACCGCGTCGGGATCGAGTTCGGCGGCTTCCAGGAGCGGGTCGGTATACGCCTGCATCACCCGCTCGATTTCGGTGTCGCGAACCAGGCCCTGCGCTTGGGCCGCCGCCGCCAGGCTCAAAGCGGCCAGGACGCCGAGCCCGCCTCGCACGAGTGATCGGAAGAATTCAGGCATGGGCGCGTCTCCGAAGCGTCACCGCTCCCCCAAGCAGGACAAGTCTTTGAGTTTAGTCCTTCCTACGCCGGAGCGCACCCCGGTCCGGCGCAGAGTGTGGGAATCCGGGCCCGAGTTCGAGCCCGGATCCAATCACAATCAGTTCAAGCCTAGCAATTTGCTGGACCGTTGCCACCATCCTTTGCGGCGCGGCTTTTCTTCACCCTCATCGCCCGCCGCAGCATCATCCGGCGAGTCGGTCGCCCCGACTTTGGCCGGCTCCTCCTGCGGCTGGGCGGCATCGGTGGCCTTGGCAGGTTCAGGCGACGGCGCCGGTTCCGGCGCAGGCGCCTCAGCGACGGTCTCCTCCGCCGCCGGCTTAGCGTCAGCCTTCTTGCGGCGCACGCGCCGCTTGGGTTTCGGCTTGTCTTCAGAAATCTCTTCCGACGCGGGCTCAGCCTCGACAGCCGTCTTCGAGGACTCGTCGCCGTCCGCCGATGACGCCTCCGCGGCCGGTTCCGCCTTCTTGCGCCGCCTGCGTCTGGGCTTCGGCTTGTCGTCAGCGGTCGCCGCCGCGTCGGCGTCGCCGCCATCCGCATCGCCGTCCGACGCCGCCGCTTCCGCCGCGGAGTCCGCGTCAGCCGCGCCATCGGCTTCATCGGCTTTCTTGCGCCGGCGGCCGGACCGTTTGCGTTTTGGCTTCTCGTCTTCCGCTTCGGCCTGATCGAAAGCGTCCCCGCCGGTCGGGTTCACCACAGGCAGCACGTCAGCGCTGGCGTCGGAGGCTTCGGTTTCGGTATCCGCCTCGACTTCCGGCGTCTCGGAAAACGCCACGGCGCTTTCATCGACCGCGCCGTCCTCGCGGCGACGGCGATTGCGTCCGCCGCGCCGGCCTCGCCGACGGCGCTTGCGGCCGCCGGACTCATCGCTCGCGGCGTCTTCGAGGCTGGGCTCGTCAGCGGGGCGCGCATCGTCGTCCTGCGCGGCTTCGCCCGCGGTCACCAGCGGCGCCTCTTCCTGTGCGATCGCCTCGGCGCGCGCGGCTTCCCGGCGCGTTTCGACGCGCTCAAGCACACAGTTGGGCCGCATTAGAGCGTCGTCCGCATCAACGGTCACACGCATCTCGTAGCGGCTCTTGATGGCGTTAAGGTGATCCCGTTTCTCGTTGAGGAGGTAGAGCGCGACTTCCGTCGGGCAGGCCAGCCGGACATGGGCCGCACGGCCCCGCACGCCTTCCTCTTCGAGCGTGCGCAGAGCGACCAGCGCGCTGGATTCAATCGAGCGGATATGGCCGGTGCCCTGGCAGTGCGGGCACACGTCCGCCGAGCCCTCAACCAGGCTGGTGCGGCGGCGCTGCCGGCTCATCTCCATCAGACCGAATTGCGAAATCCGGCCGACCTGGATGCGCGCACGGTCGCGCTTGAGCGAGTCCTTCATCTTCTTTTCAACGGCGCGAACATTCTTGTTCTCGTCCATGTCTATGAAGTCGAGGACCAGAAGGCCCGCCAAGTCCCGCAAGCGCATCTGGCGCGCGGCTTCCTCCGCCGCTTCCAGATTTGTCCGCAGCGCGGTCTGCTCGATATTCCGCTCCTTGGTGGCTTTGCCGGAGTTCACATCGATGGCGACCAGCGCTTCGGTCGGATTGATGACGATATAGCCGCCCGACTTCAGCTGCGCGGTCGGGGCGTGGATCGCTTCGAGCTGGCTTTCCACCTGATGACGCAGGAAGAGCGGGGTGTGGTCCTTATAATTCTGAACCTTCTTGGCGTGGCTGGGCATCAGCATGCGCATGAAGGCTTTCGCCTCCTTGTAGGCCGGCTCGCCTTCCACAAGGACTTCTTCGATATCCTTGTCGTACAGGTCGCGAATCACGCGTTTGACCAGATTGCCTTCCTCATAGACCAGCGTCGGCGCGCTGCTCTCCAAGGTCAGCGTGCGGATGCTTTCCCAAAGCCGGATCAGATAATCATAGTCGCGTTTGATCTCGGTCTTCGTGCGCGCCGCTCCGGCGGTGCGGATGATCAGGCCCATGCCGGTCGGCACCGCAAGCTCGGACACCGCGCCCTTCAGGCGCTTGCGGTCCGTCGCGCTGGTGATCTTGCGGGAAATGCCGCCGCCGCGGGCCGTATTGGGCATCAAGACGCAATAGCGGCCGGCCAGCGACAGATAGGTGGTCAGCGCCGCGCCCTTATTGCCGCGTTCTTCCTTGGCGACCTGCACCAACAGGACCTGGCGGCGTTTGATGACTTCTTGAATTTTGTACTTGCGCAGGAAGTTGCGCCGCTTGCGCGAGACTTCTTCGATCAGATCGTCATCGTCGGCGCCGGCGGATTCCGTTTCGCCATCTTCGCCCTCGCTTGATTCCTCTGCGAGTTCTTCGGCGAGCGCGTCTTCCTGTTCGCGCAGCGCTTCCCGGTCGGCGTGCGGCAGCTGGTAATAATCGGGATGGATTTCATTGAAGGCGAGAAAGCCATGCTTGTTGCCGCCATACTCGACAAAAGCGGCCTGCAGGGACGGCTCGACGCGCGTCACTTTCGCCAGATAGATATTTCCCCGGATGGGCTTGCGGCTCGCCGCCTCGAAATCAAACTCTTCGACGCGATTGTTCTCCACGACCACAACCCGGGTTTCTTCCGGGTGGGCCGCGTCGATCAGCATTTTGCGGGACATTCAGGTCAACTCCATGCCGCGATGGGGAGGGCGCGCACGCAGAAAGCGTCCACGGTCCCGGTTCGCGGCGATTGTAAGAGCGCGCGGCCGGACGTCTCGTCAGATGTGAGAAAACTGTCGCGTGCGCAGCGCGCATGGGGGTCCAATTTCCGACCATCGCCGCGAACCGCTGCTCAAGCAGCGCGCGGATCAGGTTCAAACTCGTTGCGGCGCCGGCGCAGTGTCATCCACCGCGCGTCAGCCAGATGTGAATTCCTTCGCCGCGCCAAGGGCTTGACGAAGACTCATCTGACTCTTCCACCCGTCGCGACAATTGCACCTTGCACTATCTGCAGCACGATGAAAAGCGTGCCGCGCCGTGCTAGGACTTTGGAAACGTCTTGCTAACCGAATCGCAAGGCGCAGCGCTTATGGTTTGCTTTCACCGACTGTGACCGACCCTTAGAAGTTGCGGCGCAGATGTGGGAAAACCGGCGAGGATGGTGAAGCCATGATGCGGATCGCTCGACTGCTTGTCGCATTGCTGATTGCCGGCGCCGCCTATGGGACCGCCTCGGCTGACGAGATCACGGCGGTTCGCTTCGGCGAGCATTCCGAATACACGCGCATCGTGGTGGAGACCGACGCGCCGGTGCAGTTCAACGCCTTCACGCTTTCCGAGCCGTCGGCGCGCCTGGTCATCTCGTTCGACAATGCCAGCTGGGGCGCCGCCGGTCTTCCCGCCGCCGCCGGCCGGGGTGTCGGATCGGTCGATCAATTCCGCTTCGACGCGAACTCCAGCAGTCCGCGCCTGGTGTTCAGCCTGAATGGGCCGTCAGTCGTTCGGCAAACGCTGTCGCTCGCGCCGAACGGGGGCGGCTATCGCAATGTCGTCGACATCGCGCCCGCCTCCAGCGCGGCCTTCCAGCAGACATCGGGTTTCCCCGCGCCGACGCGGACGCTGACCGATCTTTTGATGAATGAAGCGGGCGTCAGCTATGTGCCGCCCAGCTGCGAAGTGGTCCGCGTGGTGCTTGATCCGGGCCATGGCGGCCGCGATCCGGGCGCTGTGGCGCGGTTTGGCGGCGGACATGAAAAAGACGTCAATCTGTCCGCGGGCCTGATCCTGCGCGATCTCTTGAATGCGACCGGGCGGTATGAAGTCATCATGACCCGGGACCGAGACGTCTTCGTGTCGCTGGAGGACCGCGTTCGCATCGCCCGGCAATCTGAAGCGGACCTCTTCATCTCGCTTCACGCCGACAGCGCCGGCGAGAACCGCCAGCCCCGGGGCGCAACCATTTATTCGATGAACCCGCGCGCCGTGAACCGCGCGCGCAATCGAGCCATTCGTGAGGGCGACTGGGTGGACGCGGCCCGACCGCAGGAAGTCTCGCGCATCCTCGTGGAGATGGCCCTGGCCAATAAAGAAGGCGAATCTGAACGCTTCGCCGCCGCGCTGCGCACCGAAATCGGCCGCGCCGCGCCGTTGTGGCGGGATCAGGCCATGCGCGCCAATTATGCGGTGCTGACCGACGGAGCCACGCCGGGTTCGAAATGGGCTTCCTGACCAATCGCGCGGACTCGACCCGTCTGAATAACCGGCGTGAGCAGCGCCGCTTGATGCAAGCGGCGTTGGCGGCGATCGAGTCGCATTTCGCCCGCTGCGGCGGCGGCGAGCCGCGTCAGCGCTATATCGCTCAGACCGGCGCATCGGCGGCGACCGGCGCGCGCTGAGGCGCTGAACACAGAAGCGATGTGGCGTTTTGCCCCGGCTCGCCATATTCTTGCCGGGTCTACGGGCCACCACGCGTGCAGCGCCAGTTAGGCCGGCAAGGGCGAAGACGGTATGAAATTGCTCACTTGGAGAAACACGCTGCGCGCCGCGCTATGGGGCGGGGGCGCGGCGGCTGTGCTGGCCGTGATCGCCGCGATCGCCGCGGCTGTCTATGTGGTTCGGGTGACCGAGGACCTGCCGGACTATCAGCAGCTGGCCGAATACACCCCGCCGATCATGAGCCGGGTTCATGCCGGCGACGGCCTTTTGATCGCGGAATATGCGCGCGAACACCGCGTCTTCGTGCCGATCGAAAACATCCCCCCCATGCTGACCGAGGCCTTCCTGTCGGCCGAAGACAAGAATTTCTACACCCATGGCGGAGTGGATTATCTCGGCATGGTGCGCGGCGGGATCCGCTCGATCCTGGACCGGCTTCAAAACCCCAATGCGCCCTTGCAGTCGGGCTCCACGATCACCCAGCAGGTGGCGAAGAATTTCCTGTTCAGCTCTGACCAGGAGATTGAGCGCAAAGTCCGCGAGATCGTCATCGCCCGCCGGATGGAGCGGGCCTTCACCAAGGACCAAATCCTCGAGCTCTATCTCAACGAGATCTACTTCGGAAACAGGGCTTACGGCGTCGCTGCGGCGGCGTTGAATTATTTCGACAAATCGCTGGACGAGCTTGAGCTGCACGAGGTGGCCTATCTCGCCGCGCTGCCTAAGGCGCCCAACAACTATCACCCGACGCGCCGGACCGAATCGGCGATCGGCCGGCGCAACTGGGTGCTCACGCGCATGGTCGCCAACGGCTATATCACCCGCGAGCAGGCCGAGCAGGCCATGGCGATGCCGCTCGAAGCGGTCGACCGTCTGGAAGGCGATACTTATCTGGCCGCGGAGTATTTCGTCGAACAGGTCCGCCGCGAGGTCTTCGGCCGCTATGGCGAAGATGAGCTTTATGACGGCGGTTTGTCGATTCGCACCTCGCTGGACACCACGATGCAGCTCGCCGCCCGGCGCGCGCTGCGCGATGGACTGGAAAGCTATGACCGCCGCCACGGCTATCGCGGCCCGGTAGCGCAGCTGGCAGGGTTTGACGACTGGCCGGCGCGTCTGGCCGACGTCGAAGGGCCTCGCGACACCGATGAGGGCTGGCGCCTGGCGCTGGTCCTGGAGGTCGCGGACGGTCACGCCGACATCGGATTTGAGGACCGCACCCGCGGCCGCGTGCCGCTTTATGCGCTTGAGTGGGCGCGTGCGGCTGGGCGCGATGACGAGACCTTTCCCGAGCGCGGTCCGGCCGTGCGGAGCACCGTCGACGTGCTCGCCCAGGGCGATGTGATTTTGGTCGAAGCGCTGACCGCCGAGGCTTATCCTGAAGAGACTGTGGAGGAGGGCGATTACGGCCTGCGCCAAGTCCCGGAGGTCAATGGCGGCATCGTGGCGATCGACCCCTTCACCGGCCGCGTGCTGTCCATGGTCGGCGGTTATTCCTTGCCCAGAGCCAGTTTAATCGCGCGGTGCAGGCGCGCCGCCAGCCGGGCTCCTCCTTCAAGCCCTTCGTCTACGCCGCAGCGCTGGACAATGGCTACACGCCGGTGTCGATCATTCTGGACGCGCCCTTTGTCGCGTCCGGCGATGCGGAGATGCGATTCTACCGGCCGCAAAATTATTCGGAAGTGTTTTACGGGCCTTCGACATTGCGCCGGGGGCTAGAGTTGTCGCGCAACGTCATGACCGTGCGCCTGGCCCAGGAATTGGGCATGGGCCCGATCACCGATATCGGCGAACGCTTTGGCATCTACGAGAATCTGTCGCCGACCCTGGCCATGTCGCTGGGCGCCGGCGAGACCACGCTGACTGATTTGATCGGCGCCTATGCCGCGCTGGTCAATGGCGGCCGGCTGATCGAACCGTCCATTGTAGACCGGGTGCAGGACCGCTCCGGCCGCACCATTTATCTGAACGACACGCGCGAATGCGTGGCCTGCAACGCCGAGGATTGGTCGGCGGGCTTGGCCGAACCGGATCTGCCGGCGATGGGAGATGAGGTGATCAGCCCGGTCACCGCCTATCAGATCGTGCATATGCTGGAGGGCGCAGTCGAACGCGGCACCGGCACCGCGCTGCGCGCGCTGGGACGGCCCATGGCGGGCAAGACGGGCACCACCAATGACTTTCGCGATGCGTGGTTCGTCGGCTTCTCGCCCGACCTAATCGTTGCGGTCTATGTCGGATTCGACACCCCGCTGCCTCTGGGCGCCGGTGAAGCGGGCGGCCGTGTCGCGGCGCCGATCGCCCGGGACTTTTTCAGCCCTGTCCTCGCTAGTTATCCGGTCGCGCCGTTCCGCGTGCCGGACGGGGTCAGCCTGGCCCCGATCGTGCGCGAGACGGGTGAACCGGGCGTGATCGGCCGGGCCGGCGTGATCCTTGAGGCTTTCCAGCCCGGCACCGAGCCCCGGCGCGGAGCGACCGCTGAAGAGGAAACCCTCAGCTTCGGCGCGCAGGCGCTGGGCGCCCGCGTTGAAGCGGTGCGCGGCGATCAGGCCGAAGACGAGGACGAGGATGAAGATCCGCTGGGCGGCTTGTACTGACCCGGCTGGACTTGATACCTCTTCCGACCTGAAACATCCAAGTCTCCCGCAAGCCTGAAGGAGCGCGTCATGCGTGCCGAGATCGCTGATCTGAAATCCGCCATCGACCAGTCCACCGCCCTGCTACGGAGGCGTCTTTGACTGGGATTCAGCCCAGAAACGCCTTGATGAGCTAAACGCAAAGGCGGAAGACCCTTCGCTTTGGAACGACCCCGCCAAAGCCCAGGCTTTGATGCGGGACCGCAATCGCCTTGATCAGGCGATGACGGAGGTGGCGACGGTCGAATCCGAGCTGGCGGACAATCTTGAAGTCGCCGAGCTGGCGGAGCTTGAAGGCGATGACGAGCTCTTCGGCGAAGCGCTGGCCGCGCTGCAAGTGCTGAAGTCCCGAGCCGGCAAAGCCGAGCTTCAGGCGCTGCTGTCCGGCGAGGCGGACGGCAATGACGCTTATCTGGAGATCCATCCCGGCGCGGGCGGCACCGAAGCCCAGGACTGGGCGCAGATGCTCGCGCGCATGTATACGCGCTGGGCGGAGAAAGCCGGCTACAAGGTCGAAGTCGTCGAAGCGCAGGCTGGCGACGAGGCGGGTCTGAAATCGGTCACCTATCTGATCAAGGGCGACAACGCCTATGGCTGGCTGAAGACCGAAGCGGGCGTGCACCGTCTTGTGCGCATCTCCCCCTACGATTCGTCCGGCCGCCGCCATACCAGCTTCGCGTCCGCCTGGGTGTATCCGCTGATCGATGACAGCATCGAGATTCAAATCGAAGAAAAGGATGTGCGCACAGACACGTATCGCGCGTCAGGGGCGGGCGGTCAGCACGTCAACAAAACCGATTCCGCGGTCCGCCTGACCCATGAGCCGACCGGCATCGTGGTGCAGTGCCAATCCGATCGCTCCCAGCACAAAAACCGGGCGAACGCCTGGGACATGTTGCGGGCGCGACTTTATGAGCTGGAACTGCAAAAGCGCGAAGAAGCCGCCCAGTCCGAAGCCGACTCAAAGACCGATATCGGGTGGGGCCACCAGATTCGATCCTATGTCCTGCAGCCCTATCAGATGGTCAAGGATCTTCGCACCAATGTGGAGACGTCCGACACTCAGGGCGTTTTGGACGGCGCCCTGGACGACTTCATGGCCGCGGCGCTCGCCTCCCGGGTGGGCGGCGAAGAGGGCGATGCGGCCTGAACCGCACGCAGGCTCCAATAAAAAAGGGCGGGCTGAACAGCCCGCCCTTTCTTTTGCTCAGGAGCGTCCCGTTATGACGTCTTGGCCGCGAACGGGTCGTTCGCCACCGCCTTTGCGGCGGGCTTGCTCTCGCCCGCATTGCTGGTCGGAGGCGGGGAGGCGGGCTTGGCGGCGTCAGCGGCCTTCGCTTCGGTCTTCTTCGCCGGCTTGTCGGAAAGCGGATCGGTGGAGCGTTTGCAATGGCCGTCGAAATAGGCGCCGCTTTCAATCGCCAGCGAGGCGTGGATGACGTCGCCTTCGACGCGCGCTGTCGAGGCCAGCTGAACCTGGCGGGCGCGGACGGAACCCTTGACCTTGCCGCGGATCACGACGTTTTCGCTGATGACTTCACCATCGACGGTGGCTTCTTCGCCAATGGTGAGCGAGGTCGCGCGGACATCGCCCTCCACCTTGCCGTCGAGCTGAACTTCGCCCTCGGACACGATGGAGCCTTTGACGGTCAGGTCATTGCTGAGAATGGACAGGGCTTTGGATTTCATGGCGGACCTCTTCGGGGCGTTGGTGGCGGGCGCCTCAGCGGCAGCATCTTTCTTAGTGAACATAACGTCCGGCTCTAATGAAGTTCTCAGGGTCTACGTGCGCGCCGCGGAACCACACTTCGTAATGAAGGTGCGTTCCGGTTGATCGACCGGTCGAGCCCATGCCCCCAAGACGTTGTCCGGTCTCCACGGCGTCTCCGCGCCGCACGTCTATGGAATGCAAATGCCCATAGCGCGTACGGAAGCCGAAACCGTGGTCAATCTCGACCGTGCGACCATAGCCCGCGCGCCAGCCCGCGTAAACGACGCGGCCCGGCGCCGGAGCGACGATCGGTGCATTGCGGTAGGCGGCGAAATCGGACCCGGCATGGAAGGCGAGGCGGCGCGTGATCGGATCGATCCGGGTGCCGTAGGGCGAAGTGCGGCGGTGCGGACCTTCAACCGGGATTGCAAGCGGCGCCGCCGTCAGAAGGGTTTCAAGATGCTCGGCTTCGACCAGGCGCGAGGCGATGCGCGCGACCCGGGCGTTGAAGGGATCTTCCAGGTCCAGCGCCTGGGAGAACATGGGCGCGGCGTCCAGCGCGATCAGAGGGCCGCCGGTTCCGCCCTCACTCTCGAGGGGGCCTTCATCCATCGCCTCGTCAACACGCATGCCGGTCAGGCGCAGGACCGCGCGAAGATTTTCAAGGCGGCGCTCGGCTGAGTCTTCAGCCGCCGACAACGCCGAGTCCTGGTCGGCGAGCAGGGCTGCGACGCGTTCTTCGGCCAGGCCCTCCATGTCCGCGGGGCTCACCGGATCGTAGAGCGCGCTGCGCGGGTCAGGGTCCGTGGGCGCGGCCGCCATGAGGATCCGGCCTTCGTCCAGGCCGGGGCTTTGCCGGTCATCGCCCACGGACAGATCATCGGCGAAATCCAGCAGGCGGCGCAGGGTGTCGTGACGCAGCTGAAACTCGCCCGCGGTGCGGTCAAACTCATTGGTTCGGGACTGCACATAGGCCAGCGCCGCCGCTTCAGAGGCGCGCGCCTCCTCAAGCTCTTCGGCATGTCGATCCTCGATCGCCGCGATCTCATATCGCATGCGATCGGTCTCGCTATTGGCCATGATCATATTAACGGAGGTGATGGTCAGCCAGACGGCCAGCACGCAAACCGCGCCGATCACCGAGAGCTGCATGGCGGTGGTGACGACGAAATACCGCACCTGGCCTTCGGTGCGGTGATAGATCTGGCGGTCCGGGAAGCGGTCTTTAATATGCTCCCACGGGCCCTCGAGTAGGCGCTTCACCATTTGCGCACGTCAACCCTGTCTGTCGCCGAACCCCTCAGCGCTGGAACCTCGCACATAAGACGGGCGTTTATCAACAAGCCGAAGCGAGGTTGGCTGCGTTTGGCTTGACAATGTATTGACGCCCGCCCGCCGGCGCCGCGCAAGGATTGAGCCGCTTTCATCCTGGCGTTTCAGCAAGCGGCTCATACCAGTCGCCAGGAAGGCCGGCCTGGTCACGCGCCTCGGCGTTGAACGGGCGCTTCAAGCCGCCGGCGAAGCGCTCGCTCACCAGCTGCTGGAAGCGGGTCCTGGGTTCGACCGTCTCAGTCCGGCACAGCGCCTCGAACCAGCGCCGCCCGGCTGCGACATGGCCGACCTCGTCCTGATAAATGATGTCGAGGAGCTTGGCGCTCTCCTCGTCCCCGACGCCGCGCAACCGCGTGATCATGCCTGGCGTCACATCCAGCCCGCGCGCTTCCAGCACCATCGGCGCCACGGCCAGTCGGGCCGCGAGATCATCGGACGTCGCGTCGGCCGCCTCCCAAAGTCCGTCATGGGCGGGCAGGTCGCCATATTCGCCGTCCAGCTGATGCAGGCGCTCGCGGACCATTTGGAAGTGGCGCGCCTCGTCATCGCCCACGCCGATCCAGTCGGTGATGAAGCTGTGGCGCTCGCCTTCGGAGATCCTGTGGTCGCCGCCGAATCTTGCGACGAGGTCAAACGCCAGATCAACGGCGTTGAACTCGATATGCGCCACCGCGTGCAGGAGCGCGAAACGCCCCTCCACCGAACCCAGCCGTCGCCGCGGCGCCTGGCCGGGCGGCTTCAGCGCGGGCCGGGCCGGGCGGACCGGGCGGGGCGGCGCCTTCGACCCGGACCCGGCGGCGGGCGCAGACAGCTCGCCCCGCCGCCAAGCCGCCGCGCAGGCGCGCGCGGCGTCGGCCTTGGCGCCGGCTTCGCCCGTTAGAAGCACGCGCGCGGCTGCGGTCTGGACGCAA
>LYSW01000034.1 GCA_001657295.1 Oceanicaulis sp. BBD 1991-10
TTGGTGCGGCTGGAATCGCCGCGCCCGGCGGCGCGAGCGACGACGCTGACGGCACCGGCGCCCAGGCCGATGGCGACGCTCATCACCAGCATGGAGATGGGAAAGACGAATTGCACCGCCGCCTGCTGCGCCGTTCCCAGCCGGCCGACCCAATAGGCGTCCACCACGCCGACCAGCATCATCGCGACAATGCCGGCGCTCATCGGCAGAACGAGGCGTAAAATATGTCCGAAGACAGGACCTTGCGTCAGGTCCCGTGCATTACGACCGGCGGCCATCGCGGCCCTTCCCTAAAAGCAATTGCGGTGAACTTAGTGCGAACCGGGCCGCGCATCTATGTCGGAATCGGAAAGGTGATGTTTCAGAGCTCCGCGCCCGCACCCGTCAGATCAAAGCTCGCCATGCCGGCCAAGTTGACGATGTCGGAGACGCTGGAGCCGACCCGTGCGATCTGGACGGAATGCTCGAAGCCGATGAGCAGGCCTTCGATCAGCGTGCCGCCTCCGACCGCCTTTAAAAGCCGCGTGGAGATCGAGGCGGAGTGGACCGCCGGCATCACCAGCACATTCGCGGCGTCGGACAGGCGCGAGAACGGGTAACGCTCCCGGTGGGCCGGATCGAGCGCGATGTCCGCCGCCATCTCGCCTTCATATTCGAAATCGGCCTTGCGCGCGTCGAGGATTTGAACCGCCTCCTGGACCTTTTCGGTCCGCACGCCGGGCGGATTGCCGAATGTGGAATAGGACAGGAAGGCGACCCGCGGCGCCAGCCCCAGGCGGCGCGCCGCGCGGGCTGCGCCCTCAGCGATCTCGGCCAGGGCGTCCGCCTCGAAATTCGGTGACATTGGTGTCCGCGATCAGAAGCGTGCGCCCTTGAGCCACCGCCGCGGCGAGGCCGATCACCCGGCGTCCCGGCGCTGGATCGAGCACCAGGCTGACGTCGAACAAGGTATTGGTGAAGTGGCGGGGGACCCCCGGCCCCATGCCGTCCGCATCGTCGAATTTGAGCATGCAGGCGGAAAAGACATTCCGGTCGTTATTTACGAGGCGCTGCACATCCCGGCGCAAATAGCCCTTGCGTTGCAGGCGCTTGTAAAGCCAGTCCGCATAGTCGGAATTGCGGTCGGACAAGCGCGCATTGACGATCGTCAGCGTGTCGTCCGGCACGCCCAGCGCGCGCATATTGGCCTTCGCCCGGTCTTCGCGGGCGACCAGAATGGCTTCGCCGAGCCCCTGGCTCTGAAAGGCGTGGGCGGCGCGAATGACGCTAGGCTCCTCGCCCTCAGCGAAAACGATGCGCTTATTCTGCCCCCGGATCGAGGCGGTCACCCTTTGTTGCAGCGCCGCCATAGGATCAAGGCGGCGCGCCAGACGGTGCGCATAGCGCGTTTGATCCTCAATGGGCTTGCGTGCAACCCCGCTTTCGACCGCCGCCCGCGCCACATAAGGCGGAACAAAGCTGATCAGGCGCGGATCGAACGGTGAAGGGATGATATAATCTCGGCCAAAGCGAAGCCCTTCAGCCTTGTTCGCGGCGCCCACCTCATCTGGAACGTCCTGGCGCGCCAGATCGGCGAGCGCGCGTGCCGCGGCGAGTTTCATCTGTTCATTGATGGTGCGCGCCCGCACATCCAGCGCCCCGCGGAAGATATAGGGAAAGCCGAGCACATTGTTGACCTGATTGGGAAAATCAGAGCGGCCTGTGGCGATGATCGCATCAGAGCGCACCGCCTTGATCTCGTCCGGCATGATCTCCGGGATGGGATTGGCCATGGCGAAGATGATCGGGTCTGCGGCCATTGATTTGACCATCGCCGGCGTCACCACGCCGCCGGCGGACAGGCCCAGCATGACATCCGCATCAATCATGGCGTCGGACAGCGTGCGCAATTTCGTCTTTCGGGCATGGCGCCGTAAGCGCTCGTGAAGATCGTCGCGCCCGTCATGGACCACGCCGTGAACGTCAACGATGGTGACGTGATCGTCCTGCACGCCGAGCGACTTGATCAATTCCAGGACCGAAAGGCCCGCCGCCCCGGCGCCGATCAACACGACCCGCAAGTCATCGAAGCTGCGGCCGGTCAGTTCGCAGGCGTTGATAAGGCCTGCCGCGGCGATGATTGCAGTGCCGTGCTGGTCATCGTGGAAAACCGGAATGTCCAGACGTTCGCGCAATCTCGCTTCAATATCGAAGCATTCCGGGCTCTTGATGTCTTCCAGATTGATCCCGCCGAAGCTGTCGCCGAATCCGGCGACGCAGTCGATGAATTTATCGGGATCGGTGTAGTCCACCTCCACGTCAAATCCGTCGATATCGGCGAAGCGCTTGAACAGGACCGCCTTGCCTTCCATCACCGGTTTTGACGCCGCCGGACCCAGATTTCCAAGGCCCAGAATGGCGGTCCCGTTCGAGACCACCGCGACTGTGTTGCCCTTTGAGGTGAAGTCGTAGACGGCGTCGGGGTCATCCGCGATCGCGCGCACCGGCGCGGCGACGCCCGGAGAATAAGCCAGCGCGAGATCGCGCTGGGTCGCCATCGGCTTCGTCGCCTTCAGGGCGATCTTGCCCGCCGGCTCGGCGCTATGCAGGGCGAGCGCTTCTTCATCGGTCTTTGAGAGCTTTGGCGCGTCGGACATCGGAGCTTTCACATCTGGATCGGGGGCGTCATCAGGGCTGAAGCGCTATACGCCTAGTCCTGCGTTTCGGCTAGCCGTCAGCGGCGGTCACACGCCGAAGAGCCGCCTGGCGCGTATGCAGATCAACCAGGTGCGCCAGCGCCCCCGGCGATTTGGCCAGCACGGTGTCGACCGTAGCCCCCGCACCGCTGCGCCGGCCGGCCTCGCCGTGGATCCAAGCGCCCGCCGACGCCGCGTCAAACGCGTTCACGCCCTGAGCCAGAAACGCCCCGATCAATCCGGCGAGGACATCGCCCGTGCCCGCCGTTGCAAGCGCAGCGCTGGCGTGAGCATTCACACGAACACGCCCCTGCGGATCGGCGATCACGGTGTCGGGGCCCTTGTGCAGCACGATGCAGCCTGCGCGCATCGCCGCCCGGCGCGTCTTCTCGATCTTGCTGAGGTTGGATTCAGCGGCAAGATCGGGAAAGAGGCGCGCGAATTCACCGCCATGGGGCGTCAGCACGACTTGGTCGTGGAGCGCTTCAAAAAGCGTTTGGACGCCGGATGCGAAGACGCTCAAGGCGTCTGCATCCAACACCCCTGGACCGCCTCGCTCGAGCGCCGAAACCACAGCCCTTCTCAAAGAGTCGGTCAGGCCGGCTCCAGGTCCGATCACCCATGCATCAGCGCGATGGGCCGCGAGAATCTCGCCAAAGCCGTCTTCGGCGGCGAAGGCTCGGGTGACCAGGGCCGCATCTTCCTTGGCCGCTTCAACGAGGGCGTTGTCCCGGCACAGCAGCGTGACAAATCCGGCGCCGCCGATCAGGGCGGCGCGGGCGCTGAGCCGGGCCGCGCCCGTCGCGCCTTTGGGGCCGGCGCGCACGCACAATCGGCCCCGGCTGTGTTTGTGCGCCTCCACATCGAGCGCGCGGCCGGTCGACGGCCACAGCGTCGGGTCATTGAGATGGGCTTGCGGCGCCGCCGCCTGCTCCCATCCGGCGGGAATTCCGATGTCGACAAGCGTCACCTCGCCGCACAGCTTCGCCGCCGGCTGCAGGAGATGCGCCGGCTTGAATCGGTGGAATGTGACGGTCAGATCGGCGGTGAAGGCGGGCCCCAAGGGCCGCGCAAGGTCGCCGTCAACGCCGCTCGGCACGTCGGCGGACACCACAACGCGCGATCCGCGCTGCGTCTGCTCGGCCAAACGCGCGGCTTCGCCGTCCAGCGCCCGGGTGAGCCCTGCTCCAAACAATGCGTCGATCACCAGCGCGAATTGCGCGGGATCGCAGCGCTCCAAGGGCGCGACATCATCGGCCCATTTCTGCGCAGCGCGCGCGGCGTCGCCGTTCAGCGCGCCTCGCTCAACCAATGAGAAGACGCGCACCGGCCAGCCGGCGCGGGCTAGAAGATGCGCCGCCTCCCACCCGTCTCCGCCGTTATTTCCCGGCCCGCAGAGCACCGCCGTCGCGCGCGGGGCCCAGCGCTGCTGAATGGCGCTGGCGATCCCGGCGCCGGCGGCGTCCATCAGGGCGCCGCCCGATCGTCCGGCCTCGATCGCGTAACGGTCAGCCGCGCCCATGGCGTGTGTGGACAGAATTTCGAGCGGAGGCGCGATCATAGGCACGCCCGCGCCCGGCGCCGCAATGGCGTGCACCGGCGCCTCATCAGCAGGCGCCGAACGCGCGGCCGCAGCGCCGCCGGCCTGCACGCCTTGAAGCCAGCGCCCGCCCGACTAGCGTCGCGTGACGTACGGAGGCCGGCGATGAAGAAAATCGAAGCGATCATTAAACCGTTCAAACTCGACGACGTGAAAGAGGCGCTCCAGGAGATCGGCCTCCAGGGCCTGACGGTGACCGAAGCCAAGGGATTCGGGCGTCAGAAAGGTCATACCGAACTCTATCGCGGGGCGGAGTATGTCGTCGACTTTCTGCCGAAGATCAAAATCGAGATGGTGGTCGCCGACAGCCGCGTCGACGCTGCGATCGAAGCGATCCAGACCGCCGCGCATACCGGCCGCATCGGCGACGGCAAAATCTTCATCTCACCGATCGAATCCGCGATCCGGATTAGAACCGGAGAAACCGGAGACGAAGCGCTCTAGCGCTGATTCAACTCCATCGACTGCCAACCTTCAAAATGAGGCGAACCCATGTCCGATAACATCCTGAAGCTGATCGAAGAGGAAGACGTCGAATTCGTCGATCTGCGCTTCACCGATCCGCGCGGCAAGCTGCAGCATGTCACTTTCGACAAGTCGATGGTGGATGAAGACTTCTTTGAAGACGGCTCGATGTTTGACGGGTCCTCCATCGCCGGCTGGAAGGCGATCAATGAATCCGACATGACGCTGATGCCGGACGCGGACACGGCCGTGATCGATCCCTTCTATCAGCAGACCACGCTGGCGATCATGTGCGACATTCTCGAGCCCTCAACCGGAGAGGCCTATAATCGGGATCCGCGCACCACCGCGAAGAAAGCCGAGAAATTCCTGGCCGCTTCGGGGGTCGGCGACAAGGCTTTCTTCGGTCCGGAAGCGGAGTTCTTCGTCTTTGACGACGTGCGCTGGACCACGGAGCAAAACGAGACCGGATACCGCCTCGACTCAGAGGAAGGCCCGTATAATTCCGGCACGGCGATCGAAGGCGGCAATCTGGGCCATCGCCCAGGCCCCAAGGGCGGCTATTTCCCGGTCAACCCGATCGACTCCGGCCAGGATATGCGCTCAGAAATGCTCTCGGTGATGGCCGAGCTCGGCCTGGAGCCGGAAAAGCATCACCACGAGGTGGCGCCGTCGCAGCATGAGCTGGGGATGAAATTCTCCACCCTCACCTCGATGGCCGACCGGCTGCAGCTCTATAAATACGTCGTCCACAATGTCGCCCATGCCTATGGCAAGTCGGCGACATTCATGCCCAAACCGGTCTATGCCGACAACGGCTCAGGCATGCATGTGCATCAGTCGATCTGGAAGGGCGACACGCCGTTATTCGCTGGAGACCAGTACGCCGACCTGTCGGAGACCTGCCTTTATTATATTGGCGGGATCATCAAAGCACGCCCGAGCCATCAACGCGTTCGCCAACGCCTCGACGAATTCCTACAAGCGCCTGGTTCCCGGCTTCGAAGCGCCGGTGCTGCTGGCGTATTCGGCCCGCAACCGGTCAGCCTCAATTCGCATCCCGCATGTGCCTTCCGCCAAGGGCAAGCGAATCGAAACCCGTTTCCCGGACGCCGCCGGCAACCCTTACCTGACCTTTGCGGCGCTCCTTATGGCGGGCCTGGACGGAATTGAGAACCAGATCCATCCGGGCGATGCGATGGACAAGGACCTCTACGACCTGCCGCCGGAAGAACTCAGCGACATCCCGACCGTGTGTCACTCGCTGCGTGAAGCCTGCGACGCGCTCAGCGCCGACCGCGACTTCCTGAAGAAGGGCGGCGTCATGGATGATGATCAGATCGACGCCTACATTGAATTGAAGATGGAGGAAGTCACCCGGATCGAGCACCATCCCCACCCGGTCGAATTCGACCTGTATTACAAGGTCTGACGCGCCTTCGAGACAATCGAAGGGCATGGGAGCCGGCGCCGGTTGCGGGGCCGGCTCCAGCGTGTCGGCGGTCTGGAATATCCGGGTGCGCGCGAGTGGTTTGAGGGTGTCGACGCGGCAGGAGGCTTGGATTAGAACACTGATTTGAGGGATTTTGTCCGCGCCGGTGCGGACAGACGCCGCGCCTGACCGGAGACCGCCCATGCGCCGCCGCCTGCTTGCAGCCGCTTCGCTGACCGCCCTTATGAGCGCTCCGGCGCTGGCCCAGGAAGTCCAGATCGACGACACGCGCGAAGAACCGGTGGAGACCGCCACGGTCGACGGCGGTTCACCGGCGAATATCGTCATTGGCGCGTCCGGCCGCGTGCAGTTGACCAACGTCCAGGGCCCAGCGGTCCGGGTCAATTCCGACAATAATCTCACCGTCGATTCCGGCGGCCAGATTCGGATCATCGATCAGAACGCCGACGGCGAAAACATCGTTCTGGACGGCGCCGTGGGCGTGCAGGTCGACCCCGGCGTGACAGGCGACGTCAATGTCGGCGGGTCGATTTTCATGAACGACTCTTTCACGCCGCGGATCGATTCCGCGGAGGATGACCCGACCGGGCAAGTCGACACCGACGGCGACGGCGAGCCGGACGCCGCCGACAGTGAGGCCGACGGCCCCTTCGCGGACGACACCAACAAGGTGGGTCTGCTCGTCGGCGCGCTCGACGCGGCTTATGCGCCGGTCGCCGGCCAGGCGCCGGTGAACGGCTCCGTGACGCTGGAATCCACCTCAGGCATCAGTGTCGAAGGCCAGGACAGCTACGGCCTGCGGGTCGCCACTGACCTGAATGGAGACATCAACGCGCTTGGGCAGATCGCGGTCGTCGGTGAACGCTCGCGCGGCATTTCTGTTGAAGGCGACGTGTCCGGCGACATTGAAATCAGCCGGGTCAACGTCACCAGCCCGGGCGGCGAAGCGGTCCGGATCAACGGCGATGTCGGAGGCGGCGCCCGCATCACCGGGGTCGTCAGCATCACCGGCTTTCGTACGGACGGCCGGCTGGTTGAATCGCTGATGGCCCAGTTCGACGAGGGCGACGACAATATCGATTCCGGATCGGCGATCATCGTCGCGGGCAGCATCGTGGATGGATTCTTCATTGCGACGTCCGGCGACATCCGGTCATCGACCGGAACCGGCGCCGGCGTCGATATCGGGGCGGGCGGCGAGACTTTGACGATCGGAACCGTCAATTTGCCGGACGATTTCGGCCGCAGCGCCGAAACCGCCGATGATGATGATCTTCCTGACCCGCTCGACCACGCGATGGTGAATCGCGGCTTTCTCAACGCCAACGGGGTCTTCGACGGCAAGGACACCACCGCCTTCCTCATTGCTGGACGCGACGACGACGGGTTCCTGCGCGCCGTGATTCTGGCCGGGGATGGGTTCAGCAATGAAGGCACGATCGCGGCGATCGCTTACGACGCCGACGCCGTCGCCGTCCGCTTCGGCGAGGGCGTTCAATCTGCAACCGTGCGCAATACCGGTCTTATCGAAGGCCGGGGTCTGTTCGGGTATGAGGAAGACGGCTTCAATGACGGCGCGAACGGCTATGGCAGCGCCCGCGCCTACGGCGTCGTTCTGGATCAAGGCTCCGCCATTCAGCAAGTGCTCAATGAGGGCGGTCAGATCATCGCGACCGTCCAAACCGGCGTCGCCTCCGATGGGGCGACAGCGATCCAAGTCGACACCGGGACCGTGAATCTGGTCCTTAACGAGGGCCAGATTGCGGCTCGAACGATCGGCGACGCACCGCCAGAAGGCTTTGAAGGCAATTCGCCAAGCCTGATCGCGATCGACGCCCGCAACCATGGCGACGGCCTTACCGTGCGGCAGCAACAAGGGCTGGATGGCAATGGTGATCCGACTTCGGACATCGTCGCCATCACGGGCGATGTGTTGTTCGGCGACGGCGACGACACCCTGGAGCTGCTCACCGGCGAGCTGAACGGCGATGTCTCTTTCGGCTTGGGCTCCGATCGCCTGATCATCAACGGCGCCACAATCAATGGCGCGATCAATGATCAAGACGCAGACCTGACCATTGACGTCACGAACGGCCGGCTGATCCTGACCGGCGCCGACAGCCTGGCGCTGACGGACGCCAGCTTCAACGATCAGGCCGTCCTTGAAATCCAGATTGACACCGTCAATCGCCAGGGCGCGTTCATGAACGCCTCCGGCGCGGTGACCTTCGCCAGCGGATCCGACCTGTCTGTCAGCCTGTCCGGATTGATCGAAGATATCCAGGACTTCACGCTGATCACGGCCGATACGCTCACGATCGCCGACAGCACGGTGCTGACCGCAACCAACGCGCCTTTCCTTTATGACGCTGCGATCACTCAGTCAGCCGCCGACCCCAACACGCTGGTCATCAGTCTGACGCGCAAATCCGCAGATGCTCTGGGCATGAATGCAAGCCAGGCTGCGGCTTACGATGAAGCCTTTGCGACCATGACGGCGATCGCGTCGCTAGGTGACGCGTTCGCATCTTTGCGCACTTCTGAGGCCTTTTTCGGGGCCTATGATCAGCTTTTGCCGGAATACGCCGCCAGCGCCATCCAGTTCGCCCTCGCCTCCAACGACGCCGCGGCGGGCGCGCTGGAGACGCGCTTGCGCAATGCGCGCCTGTCGCCTGATGAGCTCGCCGGCGTTTGGATTCAGGAATTCGGGTATTTCGCGGACCGGGCCAGCACCAGCTTCGGACCGGGCTATCGCGGTCAGGGCGTCGGCGTCGCGATGGGCATAGACCGGCCTATGGGGCCGTTTTACGCCGTCGGATTCCACCTGGTCGGCTCCGCGAGCGAGGTCGAGGAGATCGACGGCTTCGACGAGCCGATGGTGGCGATCTCAGGACAGTTCGGAACCTACGCGGCGGTCGATCTGGGCGGGATGGACATCTCCGGCTCCATCGGCGTCGGCTACGACTATTTCGAAACCGAGCGCAACATCATCATCGACAGCTTCTCGACCACCAACACCGCGGATTGGTCAGGCTGGCATATCGCCGCCGCGGCAAGCGCCGGGCGCGATTTCGCCCTCGGCGCCTGGAGCGTGCGTCCCGAAGCGGGATTGACCTGGCTCTCGCTGTTCGAAAGCGGCTATTCCGAGCAAAATGAAGACAGCGCGCTGTCCGATCTTGCATTGATCGTCGACGACCGCGAAAGCTCCATCCTGACCGCGGGCGCCAAATTCACCGTCGCAAGATACTTTGGATCGGACGTCTCCTGGTGGGCGCCGTCCGTCCATGTCGGCTATCGCGGCGAGCTTGTCGGAGAAAGCACTGATACGGTCGCACGCTTTGGTGAAAATGGGACGCCGTTCACGCTGATGTCGGAAACGCTTCCGGGCAGCGGCGTGCTCGCTGGTTTTGGATTGAGCGCCGGCTCGCAATACACAACCTTCACCTTCGCCTACGACGCCGACGTCCGGGATGAGTTCGTACGCCATGTCGCACGGCTGGTTGTGCGATTGACGTTCTGAAAGCGGATTTTACCGTTTACAGGGGAATTTCAATCGGATTAGGGTTGTTGCGTCTTCCCTGTCCTGACCCCATGCACCGACGGTGAAGACTTGGGCTGGCGCGTTCGACGCAGGCGCGCCGGCCCTCCCCTTGTCATTCGACTTGAGCGGACGCTGTCTTCACGGCGGCGTCCGCTCGCTCCTCCGCCAATTACGCGGCGCTTCACATTCGCTTAACCGTGTGCGCGCATCCTGACGGCATGGTGCGATTGATGACAGGTTTCGCGCTGGCTGGCGCGCTGGTGTTGACCGGGTGTGCGACCCCGCCGCCCGATCAAGTCCACAACGCCTGTCTCATTCTCGAAGACAACCGCTCCTGGTGGCGGGATCTGCAGCGCGCCGAACGGCGATGGGGCGTTTCACCGGGCACCCAGCTCGCCATCCTGAAGCGCGAATCCAGCTTCAACGCCAATGCGCGTCCCGCGCGGACCCGGCTTCTCGGCTTCATCCCTGGCCGGCGACCGTCCTCAGCCTATGGCTACGCCCAGGCGCTGGACGGCACCTGGGATTGGTACCGCCGCGACACCGGCCGGCGCGGGGCCGACCGGGACGATTTCGGCGACGCGGTGGATTTTATCGGCTGGTACTCGTCGCAAAGCCAGGAACGCTCCGGCATAGCGCTGGACGACCCGTATCGGCTCTATCTGGCCTACCATGAAGGCCATGGCGGCTATAACCGGCGGACCTATCGCGGCAAAAGCTGGCTGGAACGCGCGGCGCGGGAGGTCGAAACCGACGCACGCCGCTATGACAGCCAAATCTCGCGCTGCGAGCGAAGCCTGAATCGCGGCTGGTTCCCGTTTCTGTAGAGAAGTCGCCGCACGGGTGCGAGCCGGGCTTTCCCAGCCCCGCCTTGTCCGTGCACGTTAGGCGCTGTCATGCCAAGCGATTCGCAAAATGATCTTTTCGGCGCCGGCGCGTCGAAATCCGCTTCGCCCGAGCCCGGCCCGGCGCCGCGCGCGAAAAAGCCCGCACCGCCTTCGCCGGCGTCACCTTCAGGCTATGACGCCAACGCCATTGAGGTTCTCGAGGGCCTGGAGCCGGTTCGAAAGCGTCCCGGCATGTATATCGGCGGCACCGATGAACGCGCCCTGCACCATCTCTTTGCTGAGGTGCTGGATAACTCCATGGACGAAGCGGTGGCGGGCCATGCCGACCGGATTGAGGTCAGCCTGGATCTCGACGGCTATGTCACCGTCGTGGACAACGGCCGCGGCATCCCTGTCGATCCACACCCCAAATTTCCCGACAAGTCTGCGCTGGAAGTGGTGCTGACCACGCTGCACGCGGGCGGCAAATTCTCCGACAAGGCCTATGAAACCTCGGGCGGCCTGCACGGCGTGGGCGTCTCCGTGGTGAATGCATTGTCCGAGCATTTGGAAGTGGAGGTCGCGCGCGATCGGACGCTGTGGCGGCAGATTTATGCGCGGGGCCTGCCGCAAGGACCGATTGAGAATGTCGGCGGCGCCCCCAATCGCCGCGGCACCTCGGTGCGCTTCAAGCCGGACGCTGAAATCTTCGGGCCGCGCACCTCCATGAAGGCGCCGCGCCTGTTCAACATGGCGCGTTCAAAAGCCTTTTTGCGCCGCGGTGTCGAGATTCGCTGGAGATGCGCGCCGGAGCTGGTCGAAGGCACGGACATCCCAAGCGAAACCACGCTCTGTTTTCCGGGCGGGCTCGCCGACCGCCTCAGCGAATTGCTCGCCGGCGCCAATCTGGTGACAGACGCCTTTTCCGGCCGGGTCGAGCGCGATGGGCGGATGGGCGCGGTGGAATGGGCCGTGGCCTTCTCCGAGAACGGCTTCGGCGAGCATGACGGATTTTGCCAGAGCTATTGCAACACCGTGCCGACCCCCATGGGCGGCACCCATGAGCAGGGCTTCCGCGCCGCATTGTCCAAAGGTCTCCGCGCCTATGGCGATATCGCCGGGGTTAAGAAGGCCGGCCAGATCACCGCGGACGATGTTTTGGGCGGAGCCGGGGCGCTTTTGTCCGTCTTCATCAAGGACCCGGAATTCCAAGGCCAGACCAAGGACCGGTTGTCCACGACCGAGGCGCAGCGACTGGTCGAACAAGCCATCCGGGACCAGTTCGACCATTGGCTCGCAGCGCGTCCCAAGGACGCCTTACGCTTGGTGGAATGGGCGGTGGAGCGGGCTGAGGACCGCCTGAAACGCAAGCGCGAAAAGGAAGTCAAACGGCAGTCGGCAACGCGCAAGCTCCGCCTGCCCGGCAAGCTTGCGGATTGTTCCCAGAGCGCTGCGGACGGCACCGAGATTTTCCTTGTGGAAGGCGATTCCGCCGGCGGATCGGCCAAGCAGGCGCGCGATCGCGCGACCCAGGCGATTCTGCCGCTGCGCGGCAAGATCCTCAACGTCGCTTCGGCGACCGCCGACAAGATCGCCGCCAATCAGGAAATCTCCGATTTGACGCTGGCGCTGGGCGTGCAGCCAGGCAAGCATTTCGACCTTGAAGACCTTCGCTATGAACGCGTCATCATCATGTGTGACGCGGATGTGGACGGCGCGCATATCGCGGCGCTTCTGGCGACCTTCTTTTATAAATTCATGCCGGGCCTGATTGAATCCGGCCGCCTCTTTATGGCGCAACCGCCGCTCTACCGTCTCACTCAAGGCGGCAAGACGCTATACGCGGCCGACGACGCGGAAAAGGACCGGCTGATCGAGACCGAGTTCAAATCGGGCAAGGTCGAAGTCGGACGCTTCAAGGGCCTGGGCGAGATGACGCCGAGCCAGCTGAAATCGACGACCATGCTGCCGTCGACCCGCTCGCTTGCGCGGGTCACGGTCACCGCGGAAATGCGCGAGGCGGCGGACAAGCTGGTCGAGACGCTGATGGGCAAGAAGCCGGAGCTACGTTTCAAATACATCCAGGAACACGCGGCCTTTGTTGAGGACGTCGACCTTTAGGGGCGCCGCGCGGGAACGCACCGCGACGACAAAGCGCCTGCTAAACCCTGAATCGACACAGATTCGCGAATTGGGGGTTTCTCTGATAGAGTTTGCAGCCTCGCAGGCTGGGATCCAGGGGCGCGCTTGCGTCGATCTAAGGTCGTTTCCGGCCGCCACGCCATCGTCGCGGAGCGCGTCCCATGATCCGGAAAACCGCCTTCATCCTCATCCTGACATGGATTTGGTGCGCCGCCGCGCCGGCGATCGCCCAGGATGACGAACCGCCTTGGGCGGATGAGTATCAATCCGCCACCAATTTCCTGGCCTGCCGCGGCAACGGCTATGCGCTCTGCTATTATTCCGGGCCGGATGAGCATCAGCCCACAAAGGGCGACACCCCCTCGCCGCGCCTGCCGTGCGCGCCCAACGGACCAAATAGCGTGAACTGCACCTGCTATGCGCTGGACGACGGCGTGTATCAGGGCGAGCTGACATATAACTATGTTGAAGTCGGCTCCATCCTCGACCCGAACGTGCTTCGCGAGACCCAGGAAGTATGCGGCGTAGACGGCTCGAACTGCCTGAACATGGTGAATCTTCGTGGGCTCTGTCACACTGAACCGGGTGTGATTGCGGAAGCGGAGGAGTGCCAGGCGGCGCCGGTCTGCAGCTATCTGGGAGACCCGGCGAACGGTGTCCCGCAATCGCTCTATCCGCATCTTGACGACGTCACCCTGATCTCAACCTTCTCCTTCGCCTACAGCGACGTGCATTATTTCGGCTCAACGCCCTGCACGCCGCCCGCCATCGCCAATCCGGTCTATGCCGGCTGCATGACCGCGCCCTGCCGGCAAGGCGAGGACGGTCTGGTGACCTGCGATTGCCCGCTCTATCCCGGCCCTTATCAAGTCGGCCAGAACTATCGCACCCATGGAACGCTCCAATGCGATATCGAGCCGAATTTCTGGTCGGCGGCCTATCATGAAGACGCCGAACTCGAGTGAGATGGAGCGATATCCCGGCCGATCGACGAAGCCGGCTGGCTCATCCGCGACGGATTTGATCGGCGTTCAGTGTAATATAATAACCCCTTTTCTTTTAGGTTTTTAGGCGCGACCCTTGCCCCGTTAGCGCGCCGCGTGCGCGTCAGACTTCGGGGAGTATTCATGTTTTCCAGATTCAAGGCGCTCGGCGCCGGGCTGGCCGCGCTCGCGGCGCTCGGTTTGGCGGGGTGTTCATCCGGCGACGACAGTCCGGATGCAAACGCAAATGGCGAAGACGGCGGCGATGTCGACGTCGTCCGTTATGATCCCGATCCCTTCCCCTCCACCTATGTGCCGGCGCCGTCCGGCGTCACGCTGATCCGCGGCGCCACCGTGTTCGACGGAATTGGCGGCGAATTCCCCAATACGGACATCCTGGTGGAGAATGGCCGCATCGCTTCGATCGGTCAGGGCCTTGAAGCGCCCGAGGGCGCGGAAGTGGTCGATGCGGCGGGTCGCTATGTGACCCCCGGCGTCATCGACATTCACTCTCATCTGGGCGTCTACCCCTCCCCCAGCGTCAATGCGCATTCGGACGGCAATGAAGTCACCGGACCGGTGACCGCGGAGGTTTGGGCCGAGCATGGCGTCTGGCCGCAGGATCCAGGCTTCGACACCGCGCTGGCGGCCGGCGTGACCACGCTTCACGTCCTGCCCGGCTCGGCCAATCTGTTCGGCGGACGCGGCGTGACGCTGCGCAACGTGCCCTCGCGCACGGTCCAGGGCATGAAATTTCCCGACGCGCCCTACACGCTGAAAATGGCCTGTGGCGAGAATCCAAAGCGCGTCTACGGGCGCCAGGGCCGCGCGCCGGGCTCGCGCATGGGCAATGTCGCAGGCTACCGCGAAGCCTGGCAGCGCGCAGTCGAGTATCGCCGCAGCTGGCAGGATTACTGGGAGAGCGCGGAAGCGGGCGAAGACGCCAATCCGCCGACTCGCAATCTGGAGCTCGACACTCTGATGGGGGTTCTGGACGGGGAGATCATGGTGCAGATGCACTGCTACCGGGCCGATGAAATGGCGCTGATCCTCGATATGGCCGAGGAGTTCGACTATCAGGTGAGCGTCTTCCACCACGCCGTCGAGGCCTACAAAATCCCAGACCTGCTCGAAGCGCACGGCGCCTGCGCGGCGGTCTGGGCCGACTGGGGCGGGTTTAAAATGGAGGCCTATGACTCCATTCCCGAAAACCTGCCAATCACCCATGCTGGCGGCGCCTGCGCCATGATCCACTCTGATTCAGACCTGGGCATCCAGCGTCTCAACCACGAGGTCGCCAAAGCCCTGTCGGACGGCCGCCGCATGGGACTGGAGATCACGGATGCGGACGCGGTCGCGTGGATGACCAGCCGTCCGGCGCAAGGGCTTGGAATCTTCGATGAGACCGGCTCGATCGAAGCCGGCAAGCGCGCCGATATCGTGATCTGGTCCGGCCATCCCTTCTCCAGCTATTCGCTGGCGGAGCAGGTCTTCATCGATGGCGCGCTCATGTTCGACCGCACCGATCCGGCGCGGCGGACCATTCGCGACTTCATGCTCGGTCAGCCCGGCGAAGGAGATTACTGAGATGAAACACCTTCTGATCAGTCTCGGGCTTGCTGCAGCGTTGATCGCGCCGGCGGCCGCGCAAACGATCGTCGTCAGCAATGGCCGCATCGTCACCAACACCACAGCCGGCGTCATCGAAAATGGCGTCGTGGTCATCCGCGACGGCGAAATCGTCGCTGTGGGCGGTCAAGGCGAGTTCAGCGACACCGACGCGATCATGATCGATGCAAACGGCGGCTGGATCACGCCGGGCCTGTTTCATCCCCACACTCAGCTTGGCTTGGTGGAGGTGGCGCTTGAAAGCTCCACCCGCGACAATGCGGCGGACGACAGTTCCTTCACCGCCGCGCTGGATGTCGCCGACGGGTTTAATCCATCCGGCAATCACATCGACGAAGCGCGCAGTGAAGGCATCACCCGCTTCGCCGTGCATCCGTCCACCGGGTCCGCCATCATCGCCGGTCGCGGCGCGCTGGCTGACAGCTCAGGCGAGCCGGACAGCCTGTTCGCCGCCCGGCGCTTCATGCTTGTCGACCTCTCCTCCTCCGGTGCGAACACCGCCGGCGGCGCGCGCACGGCGGCGTGGGCCTTTCTGAGGTCCGCCATCGAGGATGCGCGCTTTTATCCGGGCCGCTTCATGGCCCATCATGAAGGCGACGCGATCGACCGGTATGACGCCGCCGCCATGGTCGGCGTGGTGCGCGGAGAAATGCCGCTTGTGATGATCATGGACCGAGCCAGCGATATTCGCTGGGCCCTGGCGTTTGCAGCGAACTATCCCTCCATCCGGATCATCATCGCCGGCGCTGCGGAAGCCCATCTGGTGGCCGACGAGCTGGCGGCGGCGGACGTCCCCGTCATCTATGACCCGATGCGCAATCTGCCCGACAGTTTCGACACGCTCGCATCCACCAATGAAGGCGCTGCGATCCTGCATGCGGCCGGCGTTCAGACGGCCTTCACGACGGTAGGCTCGGACCTGTATTGGAATCCTCGCCTCCTGCCCCAGCACGCCGGCATCGCCGTCGCCCATGGCGCGAATTGGGCCGACGCCTTCCGGTCCATCACGCTGACGCCGGCCGAAATCTTCGGGGTCGGCGACCGGTATGGCGCCCTGGCGGCGGGTTATGCCGGCGACGTCGTGGTGTGGGATGGCGACCCGCTCGAAGTGATGAGCGCGCCCACGACGGTCATCATCGAGGGCCAGGTCCAGAATCTGGAGACACGGCAGACCAGGCTTCGGGATCGCTACGCAACCCCGGGCGAAGAGGGCCGGCACGCCTATCGCCACTAAACGATGCCCGGCGCGCCACAGCGCGGGTCGGTATCAGCCATAATCAGGCCGGCCGCGTTGACAGCGCGCGCCGGCCTCTTATGTTCCGCGCCACGTACGGAGCGCCCAGACGCGGCGCATCGGGCCCGGCGAACGCGCCGGCGCCGCTTAAGATCGTCCAGAGGCGCATGAAGTTCACAGATTTAGGGCTGAGCCCGAACCTTTTGTCGGCCATCACCGACGCCGGATATGACACGCCGACCCCGATTCAGGCCGGCGCCATCCCAATCGCCCTGACGGGAAAGGATGTCCTGGGCATCGCCCAGACCGGCACCGGCAAGACCGCCAGCTTCACGCTGCCGATGATTGAGCGTCTGTCGCGGGGCCGCGCGAGGGCGCGCATGCCGCGCTCGCTGATTCTGGCGCCGACACGCGAACTCGCCGCCCAAGTCTCGGAGAATTTCGAGACCTACGCCAAGAACCATAAAATGAATATGGCGCTGCTCATCGGCGGGGTCTCCTTTGAGCCGCAAAAGCGCATACTGGATCAGGGCGCCGACGTGCTGATCGCGACGCCCGGCCGTCTGCTCGACCATTTTGAACGCGGCGGCCTATTGCTGACCGGCGTCGAAATTCTGGTGATCGATGAAGCCGACCGGATGCTGGATATGGGCTTCATTCCCGACATTGAGCGGATTTTGAAACTGCTTCCGCCGCGCCGGCAAACGCTGTTTTTCTCTGCGACGATGCCGCCGGAGATCCAGCGACTGGTCGACACCTTCCTGCGTGACCCGGAGCGCGTCGAAGTCGCCCGTCCCGCGCAGACGGCGGAAACGATCCAGCAATACATACTGCGCACGGCGGACAGCCAGCCCAAGACCAAGCGCGCCGCCTTGCGCGCCGCGATCAACCGCGACGGCGTGAAGAACGGCATCATCTTCTGCAATCGCAAGCGCGACGTGGACATTGTCGCACGATCGTTGAAACGCCACGGATTCTCCGCCGCCGCCATCCACGGCGATCTCGATCAGGCGCAGCGGATGAAAACCTTGGCCGAGTTTAAGTCCGGCGAATTGCGCCTTCTGGTGGCCTCGGACGTCGCCGCCCGCGGTCTGGACATTCCGGCGGTCAGTCACGTGTTCAACGTCGATATCCCGCGCAACGCGGATGACTATGTGCACCGCATCGGCCGCACCGGCCGGGCCGGTCTGGAAGGCGAATCGGTGACGCTGGTCACGCCAGAAGACCGCAAAGCATTGGCCGCCGTGGTGAAGCTTATCGGGCGCGAGCCTGAAGAGCTGGCGCTCGCCGACGTCGAAGCCGCGCCCGAAGCACCCGAAAGCGCGCAGGACGACGCCAAATCTCGTTCACGGCGCGGCGGACGTCGACGCGGCAAGACCGAGAAACCGGCTGAGGCTCAGCCGGACGCCGCCGAATCGGCCCCAAGCGCCCGCGAAGGCGGTCGCAGCCGCCGGCGCAAACGGGACGAAGCGGAAGACGCCGGACCGGCGCCGCGCGGCTTCGGAGACCATGTGCCGGAATTCCTGCTGCGCTCGGCCTTGTAGACCATTCCGGCTGATTGGCGGCCCGCGTTTACCCGATCTTTCCATTCACGGCGATAGTCTGGCGTTAACGACAACGACGGCCGTGGGCCGCAAAACGTCAGGGGCGCCAGGTGAACGGCAGACTTCAGTCAGAGGAAGGCATAAATCTCGCGCGGACCGCGCTGGATTTGATGGCGAACCACTCAGTCCCGCCCACAGCTCACAATTACGCGGTGTTCACCGCTTTCGTGGCGGATTCCAATCCCGAGCTTTGCTCTGAATTGCAAGCCCTGGTGAATGTCGGCGGTCCGATCGAAGCTGGGACCCTGGAAGATCTCTACGATCGCTTCTTCACGTTCAAGCGCATCCAGGATGCGGTGATGGAGGTTGGCGGCGCCATGAGCCGAGAGCTCGGAGCCGTGGTCAAAACCCTTGAAGCGGCGGAACGCGACACCGCAGCCTATGGCGAAGCGCTGGCCGGGGCGTCCGGGCAGCTGGACGATGCGACCGACAGCGCAAGCGTGAAGCAGATGGTGGAGGGTCTTGTCGCCGCCACCGCCCGCATGCAGCGCCGCTCTCGCGACCTTGAGCAGCGTCTCCAGGAGACCTCGCAGGAGGTTGATCAGCTCCGCAATAATTTGGAGAAGGTGCGCGAGGAGGCGATGACGGACGCGCTCACCGGAGTTGCGAACCGGAAGCGCTTTGACGAATCGATGCGCAAATCGCGCCGTGAAGCCGATTTGAAGGGAGACCCCTTCTCGCTGATCATGTGCGACATCGATCACTTCAAGCGCTTCAACGACACCTGGGGCCATCAGACTGGCGACCAGATCATCCGCTTCGTGGCCGCCTGCCTGTCGCGCTTCTCGCGCGACACCCATGTCGTGGCGCGCTATGGCGGGGAAGAGTTCGCCGTCGTATTGCCGAGCGCGAGGCTGCAGGACGCGATGGTGATCGCGGAGAAGGTCCGCTCAACGGTGGAGAGCAAGCGCTTGCTGCGCAAGTCCACCAATGAAGACCTGGGAAACATCACCGTTTCCTTAGGCGTTTCCGAATACCGCAGCGGCGAGAGCGTGGAATGTCTGCTCGAGCGCTGCGACACCAATCTCTACAAGTCCAAGCAGACCGGCCGAAACAAGGTGACGGTGGACGAAGGACGCGGTTCAAGAACCGCCGCCGCCTGATCGCAAGCGACGTCCGAGGTCTTCCGCGACCGGTCGCCGCCTTAAAACGAAGTGTGCTCCGATCAACCGCGACAGCGGGCGTATGAGCGTCTAGGCGCCGGTCGGCGGGGCCGTTTTCTTAAAGCTGTCGCGCTCGAACCAGCGCCGTGCGAACTCGCCGAGCGCCGGCCAGCGTTCCCGCCAGTCCAGATCGGCGTAGCGAAGGTCAAGATAGCCTAGCGCCACAGCCACGGACAGCGCGCCCAGATCGACCGAGCGCTCGAACTGACCACGCTCCTGCTCCAGAACATCAAGCGTTCGGGCGATGCCCTTGGCCCAGCGATCGGCCCAGAAATCCCATTTCTGCTCATCTTCACGCATCAGCTCGATCCGCCTGCCGATGGTCAGATCGATCAGCCCGTCGGCCAGAGCCTGCTGACGCAAAACGAGAATGCGGCTCTCGCCCGACGCCGGAATCCAGTTTTCGTCATTGAGCGTGTCGAGGTATTCGCAAATCAACGGCGAATCCATGAGCGCAGGTCCGCGCTCGCGCTCAAGCGCCGGCACCTTGCCCAGAGGGTTGAGCGCCTGCAATTCGGCCGGGTCTTCCAGAGGCGCGGCTTCGACAATCTCGACGCGGCCTTCCAGACCTTTTTCAAGGATCAGGGCGCGGCATTTCCGGGCGTACGGAGAGGTATTGGAAATATATAGCTTCATAATGAATCCAAGAGTGAACCGGCGCGCAATCTGCCCCATTCGCCAGAGGAGGCAAGCGGGCTCGCCACTTGGTTCAGCACACGCTTAATTGTCGAGATTGACCGGAATGAGCGTCACGCTCTCCCCGCACCCGCACGCGTCCGTCTCGTTAGGGTTTTTAAACACGAATTTGGCGTGCAGCGGCGTAACTTCATAATCGAGCTGGGAGCCCAGCAAGAAGAGCAAGGACTTGGCGTCGACCACAATCTCCACGCCCTGGTCCTCGACCCGTTCGTCCAGCGGGTCCGGCTCGCTGACATAGTCCATCACGTATTCCATGCCGGCGCAGCCGCCATTCTTCACGCCGACGCGCAGATAGCCCGCCTCCTTGTCCGCCATGAGCGCTTTCACGCGGTCAGCAGCGGCGTCGGTCAGGGTGACAGCTTTGGGCCTGGCTCGTGTCATCGTCGGTGCGCTCTTACAGCATGTTCAACATCAGCCGGGCCTCTTCGGACATGCGGTCCGGGGTCCACGGCGGATCAAAGGTCAGGTTCACGTCAGCACGGTCGACGCCGTCGACCGTCTCACAGGCGTCTTTCACCCAGATCGGCATCTCGCCAGCGACCGGGCAGCCGGGGGCGGTCAGCGTCATTTCGACTTTCAAAACCCCTTCGGCTTCCAAATCGACCTGATAGATCAGGCCGAGTTCATAGATATCGGCGGGGATTTCCGGGTCATGCACGGTCTTTAGCGCTGCGATGACATCCTCGGTGATGCGTTCGATTTCGCCCGGCGGCAAATCTGGATCAGATCCGGCCGACTGTGGTGCGGTTTCCGGCGACGGCGCCGCATCCGCCGCGGGCGGACCGCCGGCGCCGAGATCGATTACGTCGCGCTCAGGTGTCTGGGTATCGTCTCTCATCGCGTCCCCCTAGATGAGAAAGCTCATGGCCTTGTGCAAGGCCTTAAGGAAAGCATCGACTTCGTCAAAGCTGTTGTAGGGCGCAAAGCTGGCTCGAACGGTGCCGGGCACGCCATAGCGCTTCATCAGCGGATGGGCGCAGTGATGGCCCGCACGGACCGCGACGCCATATTTGTCCATCAGCTGGGCGAGATCGTGCGGATGCGCGCCCTCGATCAGGAAGCTGGCGATGGCGCCCTTGTCCTGCGCCCGCCCGAACAGGCGCAGCCCGCGTATTTCCGCGAGCCCGGCTTCGGCTCGATCGAGCAAGGCGCGCTCATGCTCCAGCGCCGCCACGCGATCCAGGCCGTTGACCCAGTCAATCGCGGCGCCCAGCCCGATCACGTCCGCGATCGCAGGCGTTCCAGCTTCAAACTTGTGAGGCGCATCCGCGTAAACCACGCCGTCCTCACTGACCTCGGCGATCATCTCCCCGCCGCCCTGATAGGGTTGCAGGCGGTCCAGCCAGTCTCCGGCCGCGTAAAGCGCCCCGGCGCCGTTGGGGCCGTACAGCTTATGTCCGGTGAAGATGTAGAAATCACAGCCCAAATCGGCGACGTCGACCGGCATGTGAACCGCCGCCTGCGTGCCGTCAAACAGGATCGCCGCGCCATGGGCGTGCGCGATTCGAACCAGGGCCCGCGCCGGGTTCACCGTGCCCAGGACATTGGACATGTGAACCAGGCTGACCATCTTGGTCCGCTCGGTGAACAGCGCCTGATAGGCGTCCATGTCCAAAGCGCCGTCGTCGTCGACCGGAATCCATTTGATCACAACGCCCTTGCGCTCACGCAGGAAGTGCCAGGGCACGATGTTGGAGTGGTGCTCCATCTGGGAAAGGATGACCTCGTCACCCTCTTTCAGCGTCGCGCCGAAGCTGGACGCGACCAGATTGATCGCCTCCGTCGCGCTCTTGGTGAACACGATTTGATCCGCGCTCGGGGCGTTGAGGAAATCGGCGACCTTGCCGCGCGCAGCCTCAAACGCTTCCGTCGCCTCATTGGCGAGCGTGTGAAGGCCCCGGTGCACATTCGCATATGATGTCCGCCAGACATTCGCGACCGCGTCGATCACAGCTTCGGGTTTCTGAGCGGAGGCCGCGTTATCCAGATAGACCAGCGGATGACCGTTGACCTGACGCGACAGGATCGGGAATTGCGCGCGCAGCGTTTCGACGTCGAACGCCGCCACAGATTCGGCGAGCGCTGTCATCTAGAGCGCCTCCAACCGGTCGGCAAGCTGTGCGAGCAAAGCGTCGCGCAATGTCTCATCGCTCAAGTTTTCCAGCGGCTCGGCCAAAAAGCTACGCGTCAACATGGCGCGCGCGGCTGCGTCGCTCAGGCCCCGCTGGCGCATATAGAAGAGCGCGTCTTCATCAATGGCGCCCAGCGCATTGCCGTGGGCGCACACGACGTCGTCTGCGTAGATTTCCAGCTCAGGCTTGGCGTCAATCTCCGCCCCGGCGTCCAGCAGCAAGCCGCGATGCTGCATCTGGGCGTCGGTTTTCTGCGCCGCCTGCTCCACATGAATCTTGCCCTGGAACACGCCCTTGCCGCCCTTGGCGGCCGCGCCTTTGAACAGCTCCTCGGTCACGCCGTGCGGTCCTGCATGTTGAACCACCGAGGTCTGGTCAAGATGTCGGCCCGCGCCCAGCACATAGGCGCCGTTGAGCCGCAGCTCGGCGCCCTCGCCGGCATGGCGCACATGTGTTTCAAGCCGGGCGATCTTCGCTCCGAAGCCCAGCGTGGTTTGCTCAGCGCGCGCGCCTTTCGCCAAAGACAGGCCGGAGGTGACCACCAGGGCCGCATCCGGAGCCTCACGTTGCTGGATCACGCGGGTCAGGCGGGCGCCCTCTTCGACCGTGATATTGATCGCGATATTGGCGACGCCGGCTTCCGCGACCTCGTAGATTTCATGCAAGACGGCCTCGACGCCGGCCGGCACGCGCACGGCGACGATCCGATGCCCGACGCCTTCACCCGAAAAGGCGAGGGACAGAGTCTCCCTGTCAGTCAGATCAAAGACCGCGCAATCGCCGCCCAAGGCCGCCGCCAGGCGCGGCATGATCAGGCTGGGCTCGCGCTCCAGCTCCGCCACCGCGTCCGGCTCGCGCGACGCGTCGAGCGACACCTCGCCGATCGTGGATGGGAAACGCGACAGGACCGTCTTCAAATCGGTCCATTTCCACGCCTCGACCCGGCGATGGGGCAAGCCGCGCGCGGTGAGCTCCGCACGCAGGGCGCCGGCCGGCAGCGCGGCGGCGAGCGCATCCTCGAACTGGGAAAGTCGGACTGGCGCGGTCATCAGGCGGCGGCTCCGACATATTTGTCATAGCCTTCACGCTCCAGCTCCAGCGCGAGCTCGGGACCGCCGGAGGCCTGGATTCGTCCATCCGCCATGACGTGGACCACATCCGGCTTCAGATAGTCGAGCAGGCGCTGATAGTGGGTGATGACCAGCATAGAGCGGTCCGGAGATCGAAGCGCATTTACGCCCTCCGCAACCACTTTGAGCGCGTCGATGTCGAGGCCCGAATCCGTTTCATCCAGGATCAACAGCTTGGGCTCAAGCATCAGCGCCTGGAAAATCTCCATGCGCTTCTTTTCGCCGCCGGAGAATCCGACATTCACAGGCCGCTTTAGCATTTCATTGGAAATGCCCAATTTTGCGGCAGCTTCACGAGCCGCCTTCATAAAGACCGGCGCCGTCATCTCCGCTTCACCGCGGGCGCGGCGCTGGGCGTTCAGCGCTTCTTTCACAAAAGTCAGCGTCGGCACGCCCGGGATCTCCACCGGGTATTGGAAGGAGAGGAAGACGCCGTTCGCCGCGCGCTCTTCCGGATCCATCTCCAGCAAATCATCGCCCGACAGCGTCGCGCCGCCGCCGGTGATCTCATAGCCTTCGCGCCCGGACAGCACGTAGGACAGGGTGGACTTGCCGCAACCATTGGGGCCCATGACGGCGTGCACTTCGCCGGCCGGCGCCGTCAGGCTCACCCCTTTGAGAATTTCGCGGCCATCGCCCTCTTCGGTTTCAACGCGGGCGGACAGATTTTTGATCTCAAGCATTCTCGTCATTCCTTCGCGCAGGCTCAGTTGCTGAGCGCAGCGTTGCAATAAAACTCTTCCCCGCGGTCATCGGCCGCGCGCACGAGGCGGCAGGCCGTCCCGTCTTCATCAAACGTCACTGATAAGAGCGCCTGCGCCGTCAGCGCCGCACCATTGCGGGCATAGACCGTCACCATGTGTTCGGCGGCGCTGGAGCGCGCGTGCACCGCGAACAGACCATTTTGGAAAGGCTCGACCGTGTGACCATTCGGTCGCGCCTGCGCTTCGACCAATCCCGTGAAATCGCCGAAGAAAACCGCCCAGTCGCTATTGACCAGCCCGGTCGCCAGCGGAACCACGACGTCCTCGGCGCCGTCGCCGTCCAGATCGGACAGGAAGGGCGCGCGAAAGCCGCGGTCCAGCTCCAGCTCGAAACTCTGAAACGGCGCGCCGTCAGCGGCGGTGACGATGATCTCCACCGTGCGCGCGTCACCGTCCGGCTCATAATCAAAGCCGATCAGCCAGCCCTGGCTGTCGCCGGTCGCCAGCACGCAGTCGGTCCGCGGCTCCAATTCCGGATCGTTGCAGCCGGGCCATGCCGGTGCTTGCAGCGCCAAGGCGGACAGAAGCATGATCATGACCCGCCCCCGTTTTTCACCTTGCCGGCCTTATAGTCCGCCGCCGTGTTGTCCGGGTCGCCGTTGGACCTGATGGCGACGAAAAGCAGGCTCATCCCGATCACCGTCAAAAAGGCAAAGCCCATCCAGCCGCCGCCGACGCCTTGAGCGCTCGCTTCGGTCCACAGACCAAGGCCCAGAGCCATCAGCGAAAGGAATCCGGCGATGCAGGACCAGCCTTCCCATGTGATCGGGCGGAAGCTGCCGAACCACATCGGCTTTCCGACATGAGATTGCGAGCGTCGCGCGAACCAGAAGCGCTGGGTCATCTACCCCACGCTCCCCTCAAGGCTGACCTTCAAAAGCGCCTGGGCTTCAACGGCGAATTCCATGGGCAGCTCCTGCAGCACTTCGCGGCAGAAGCCGTTGACCAGAAGCGCAACAGCCGATTCTTCGTCCAGGCCGCGTTGGCGCGCATAGAAAAGCTGCTCTTCAGACAGCTTCGACGTGGTCGCCTCGTGCTCCAGCGTCGCCTTGGGCGTCTTCGCTTCGATATAGGGCACGGTGTGAGCGCCGCACTGATCGCCGATCAAAAGGCTGTCGCACTGGGTGAAGTTGCGCGCGCCCTCGGCCTTGCCATGCACGGAGACCAGGCCGCGATAGGTCTGATCGGACCGGCCCGCCGAGATGCCCTTGGAGATGATGCGCGACTTCGTATTGCGGCCCAGATGGATCATCTTGGTGCCGGTGTCGGCCTGTTGGCGGCCATTGGTCACGGCGATGGAATAAAATTCGCCCTGGCTGTTATCGCCCTTGAGAACACAGGAGGGATATTTCCAGGTGATCGCCGAGCCGGTCTCGACCTGGGTCCAGCTGACTTTCGAATTGCGCCCGCGGCAATCGGCGCGCTTGGTGACGAAGTTATAGACCCCGCCTTTGCCGTCCGCATCGCCAGGCCACCAGTTCTGAACCGTGGAGTATTTGATCTCCGCGTCATCGAGCGCGACCAGCTCCACCACCGCGGCATGGAGCTGGTTTTCATCGCGCATGGGGGCCGTGCAGCCTTCAAGATAGGACACGTACGCGCCTTCATCGGCGATGATCAGCGTGCGTTCAAACTGGCCCGTGCCTTCCGCATTGATGCGGAAATAGGTCGACAGCTCCATCGGGCAGCGCACCCCTTTGGGCACGTAGACGAAGGAGCCGTCAGAAAACACCGCGCTATTCAGCGTCGCAAAAAAATTATCCGTCACCGGCACGACCGAGCCGAGATATTTCTTGATCAGCTCGGGATGCTCATGCACCGCCTCGCTGATCGACATGAAAATCACGCCCGCCTTGGCGAGCTCTTCTTTAAAGGTCGTGGCCACAGACACGCTGTCGAAGACCGCGTCCACCGCAACTTTCGGCCGGTCCCGGGCCTCAGCCGCACTCTGCGCAGCGCCCTCGACGCCGAGCAGGACCTCCGCTTCCTTCAGCGGAATGCCCAGCTTCTTGTAAGTGTCGAGCAGCTCCTGAGGCACCTCATCCAGGCTTTTGTATTTCGCCGCATCCTTCGGCGCCGCGTAATAATACGCGTCCTGGTAATCGATCGGCGGATGGGAGACCTTCGCCCAGTCCGGCTCCTTCATCTGCTTGAATCGCTCATAAGCATCAAGACGCCATTGAAGCAGCCAATCGGGCTCGCCCTTCTTTTCCGAAATGAAGCGGATCGTGTCTTCCGACAGGCCCTTGGGGCCGTATTCCTGCTCAATCTCGGTCGTGAAGCCGTACTTGTACTTGTCAGCTTCCAGCTGACGGACGTCTTCAATGGTTTCTTTCACCGCGGGCATGCGATGGCCTCTTTGATCTTGTGTGTCGTCAAACCGCCGCCGCGGCCAGCGGCCGGGCGCGGTGGTATTCATTCAGCCAAGTCTCTGCGAACGCGTCGATATCGGCCTCTTTCGTCGTCCAGCCAAGACTGATGCGCAGCGCAGAACCCGCATGCGCGTCGCTGGCGCCCATGGCTTGCAGCACATGGCTTTTGCGGACTTTGCCGGACGAGCAGGCCGAACCGGCGCTGACCGCGAACCCCGCCAGATCCATCGCGATCACCTGGATCTCGCTGGGCCAGCCCGGCGCGGACAGGCAGATCGTGTTGGGAAGCCGCTTAGCGCCTTCGCCCCAAATCACAATCTCCGGCGCGCCGGCCTTTAATCGGTGCTCCAGCCTCTCCCGCAGAGCAGCAATCCGGCCGGATTCGGACGGGCCCACCGCTGCGACCGCAGCGGCGAAGCCGCAAATGCCGGCGACATTCTCCGTCCCGCCTCGCCGGCCCTTTTCCTGGCCGCCGCCGGAAATCAGCGCGCCGACCTGAGCGTCGCACGCGACCGCCAACGCTCCGACGCCTTGCGGACCGCCCGCCTTGTGGGCCGAGAGCGACGCGAATTGCGCACCCGACTCAGCGAAGTCGAACGGCGCCTTGCCGGTCATCTGCACCGCGTCAACAAGGAAGAGATGACCCGCATCCCGGATCATCCGCCCTGCATCCGCAACGGGCTGCAATACGCCGGTCTCATTACTGGCCGCCGTCAGCGCGAACAGGATCGGCGCCTCACTCGCCGCTCCCGCCCGCTCCAGGCGGCCCTCCAACCAATTCATGTTAGCGCGGCCATCCGTCGTGACAGGCCATTCTTCGACCGCAAGGCCGCTCGCCGCGGCCGCCGCACGCACCGCATCATGCTCAATCGCGGAGTGGATGATGCGTTCTGCGCCCAAAGCCGTCGCGGCATGGATCGCCAGATTGATCGCTTCAGTGCCGCCTGAGGTGAAGACGAGGTCTTCAACCCGCGCGCAGATCGATTTGGCGATCACGGACCGCGCCTGTTCCACGCGCGCACGCGCCGCCCGTCCGCTCTGATGAACGGAGGATGGATTGCCGCCGGCCTCAAGCGCCGCCATCACGGCGCTTGCGGCTTCAGGGCGGACCGGCGCAGTCGCATTATGGTCCAGGTAGACGGTCACGTTTTCGCTATTCGGCGGCTTGGTCGAGCATGGAAGGCTGGTCGACCGTGGTGGACATGCCGAGCACGCGGCGCTCGATCACGTCTTCCAGAGTGACGCCGTTGAGGAAGAGATGGATATGGCGGCCCAGCTCGTCCCACAAATCATGGGTGATGCAGCGGCGCCCGCCTTCCATGCAGCCGGCGGGCTGATGCTGGCAGCGCGTGACGTCCACGGGCTCCTCGACCGCAAGCATGATGTCAGCCACGCGGGTCTCGCCGGCGTCGCGCGCAAGGCGGTATCCGCCGCCCGGCCCGCGCACCGATTTGACCACGCCGGCGCGGCGCAGCTTGGCGAAAAGTTGTTCCAGATAGGACAGCGATATTTCCTGGCGCGAAGCGATATCGCCCAGCGGAACCGGCCGGTCCTGACCGCTCGTGGCCAAATCGGCCATCGCCATCACTGCATAACGTCCTTTGGTGCTCAGTTTCATCGTCTTTCCTTGCCTCCCCGGAGAAAGCCTCACCTCGCCGCTCGCAAACTGCGCCCTGCCTGTGCTAGAAGGCCGCTTCCCTTGCGAGACCGTCGAGTTTGAGGGGAACTAGTTCTCCATGCTCTGTGGTCAAGAATTAGGAACGGATTTTTGTATAGCCCTAATTTCTCGGTTTTTCAAAAACTGAGTGTAGGGCTCGGACATTCGCCAGTAGGACGCCAGATCCCACATGCCCGACGTGATTATCGCCGGCCCCGCCGGTCGCCTTGAAGGCAAATACAGCCCCGCCAAGAACCCCGCCGCGCCGGTGGCGCTGGTCCTCCACGCCCACCCGATGGGCGGCGGGCATATGGAGACGCCGATCTCGGTCATGCTCTATGAGCAGTTTAAGAATCGCGACTTCTCCGTGCTGCGATTCAATTTCCGCGGCGTCGGCCGCAGCCAGGGAAGCTATGATCAGGGTCTGGGCGAACTGTCCGATGCGGCGACCGCCCTGGACTGGGCGCAGGCGCATAATCCCAATGCGCAATTCTGCTGGGTCGCCGGTCACTCCTTCGGCGCCTGGATCGGCATGCAGCTCCTGATGCGCCGCCCCGAAATCGGCGGATTCACCTCGGTGGCGCCGCCCACAAACATGTATGATTTCTCCTTCCTGGCGCCCTGCCCCGCATCGGGCCTTATCGCCCATGGCGACGCCGATTCCATCGTGCCGCTTGACGAGATGGAACGCGCCATGGCGAAGGTGCGCACCCAAAAAGGCATCGTTATCCAGACCGACGTGATTAAAGGGGCCTCGCACCTCTTCACCGACCATCTCGAACCGCTGGAGAAATCGGTCTCCACCTATCTGGATTGGCGTTTGCCGCAGGTCGAGAAAGAACGCCGCGAGCAACCGGCGGGCTCACGGCGCTAGGGCGTTACGATCCGGCCGCCGGTCAGCGGCTCGGGCGCGCCCGTCGTGCCGGGCCAGCTGATCGGAAGGCCGCGCTCCGCGCGCGCCGCCAGGAAGGCGAAGGCCTCCGCTTCAATCAAATCACCGCGCCAGCCCACCGCCTCCGCGGATTGAACAGAAAGCCCTGTGGCGCGGGCGATTCGATGCATCAGATCCGGATTCTTCCGCCCGCCGCCGCAGACAATCAGCCGCTTGGGCCGCTCAAGCGCGCCCTTTACGCCCAGCGCGACTGTAAGGGCCGTGAACTCGGCGAGCGTCGCCGCGCCGTCCTCGACGGTGAGGTTCCGCGCCGCGTCCAGCGAGAAGTCCCAGCGATCCAGCGATTTCGGCCCAGCGCTGCGGAAATGCGGGTGCGCCAGCAATTCCTCCAGCGCAGCGTCCAGGACACGACCGGCGCCGGAGGCGGCGCCGCCCGCATCCATGGCCGCACCGGTATGCCGTCTCATCCAGGCGTCGATCAGCCCATTGCCGGGCCCGGTGTCGAACGCCGTGAGCCCGCCGTCTGATCCGATCAGGGTGAGATTGGCGACGCCGCCGATATTCAGGACGCCGAACGGGCGCTCCAATCCCGACATGTCGGCCAAGGCCAGGTGGTAAACCGGAGCGAGCGGCGCGCCCTGGCCGCCGGCGGCCATGTCGGCGCTTCGAAAATCAAATGCCACTGGACAATCCAGCGTTCTGGCGAGGGCTTTGGCATCCCCGATCTGCCGGGTCCGTCCTGGACGGCCCTTCCCGGGCGCCTCGTGCAATACGGTCTGGCCGTGAAACCCGATGAGATCAATCGCCGTCAGCGGCGTCGCGGCGGCGGCGCAGACCGCTTGAACCGCCGCCGCATGGACGCGGGTCAATACGGCCTCCGCTTCGAGGTAAGCGGAAGGTTCCGCCCCCTTGAACCGCCAGGCCAGCGCGGCGTCTACCGCCCGCTGCAGGATGGCGCGGTCCGCTTGAGAATAGGCCAGCTCGACGCCCGGGCCGAAGCGGGTCACGGCGACCCCGTCACTCTCGATCAGCGCCGCATCCACGCCGTCCAGCGAGGTGCCGCTCATCAAGCCAATGCAATTCATCACCCCGCCCCGCTTCGCTGCGGTTGCGGCTCGCCGGCGGGTGTCGGTTCGTCACGGGCCGGACCAGGCGCGCCGGCCGGTTCGGACGGGGCGGATGCGTCCTCCGCCGCCGCCTCGGCCTCCCGCAGCGCCTCTCGCAGATCATCGAGTTCGCGCTCCGCCGAAGTGCCTTCGAACACGCGCCGGAACACCCCAGGAGCGAAGGCCGCGAGCGGATTGGCCACGACGCGGGTTTCATCGAACGGGCCGCTCACGGAGAACGTCACGCCGAACACGCCCTCCCCGCGCCGGGACGTCAGCAATTCTCCGATCAGAGGCAATCCGCCCAGAATCGAGTTGGCGCCGTAGGACGGCAGAAGGGTTCCATCCATATTGATGCGGCTGTCTTCAAAGCTCACCAAGCCCTGCCAAGTCGCCCCGATCGAAGGGCCGACGGCGCGGGCCTCTTCCAGAGCCAGATTGCCGGAACTCCAGGTGAAGTCCGACTCCAGCCGCTCGAAGTCAATTCCTTCGCCGCTCAACAACCCGCCTAGACCTTCCAGAGACCCGGCGGCGAGGATTCGGGCGAGAAGCGGCATCTCCTCCAAGGTGAAGCCGTCGACCTCCATGCGTCCGGCCATCGGGCCGCCGGCGCCGACCACAGGAGAGACCGCGTCCAGCCGCAAGCGGCCGCCGGACACATTGTCGAAGCCGGCGAACGCGCGCAGCAATTGGCCGGCGTCATCGCTTCGCACGGTCAGCCGGCGGCTTTGCTGCATCTCCTCGTCGAGGGAGTAATCCAGCAACAGCCCTGTCGCGCCGCCTGGGCTCAACGCCATCAGGCCCGCGCTTTCAAGCCCCTCCGGCCCCAGCTGGGCGGACAGATCGATGGTCTCAAAGGTCACAGCATTGACCAGGACCCGGTCGAGCTGCGCTTCTATGAGGATCGGCGCGGACACCTCCGCCCCCGCACCTGGCGCCGTCAGGCTCAGGGCCTCTCCAAGATCAATATAATCGCCCGAAAGCGCGAGCCGCAGCGGCCCGTCAATCCCCATCGGCCGATCAGCGGCGAGCCGCACGTCGATCCTGCCGGGCACGACCAGCTCGCTGATTTCGGCGGCGAGGAGACGCCCGTCCGGTGCAACGGCCGCCGTGGCGGAAAGGTCGATGCCCTCCGCCCGGATCAGCAGGGGATCGAGCACCATCGCGCCGGCGTCGTCGACGGAGACTCCAAAGCGGGCTTCGCCGGGCGTTCCGACTTCCTTCTCCCAGACTTGAGCGGGCAGAACCACAGCCGCGTCGGTCAGATCCAGCGCCACATCCACCTGGCTGAAGTCAAACCCGTCGCCGATGATCTCGGCGTCGATCCCGACCACGCCATCCATGAATCGGCGCGCCGGCAATCCAAGCTGGTCCAGGCCGCGGCCTGTCATGGGACCGCTGGCGAGCACTCGCGTCGAGGGCGCCTCGCCTCCAAGACCGAAGGTTTCGGTCCATTCGATCGCGATCTCAGAGCCGGCCAGCCGGGCGGTTCCGGTGGCGACCAGCCTTTCTGAATCGGCGGCGATGCCCACCACGCCCTCTTCCAGGCGCACGCCGTCCACGCCGGTCGGCGCGGTGACATTCTGAAACTCGCCATCGATCTGATAGCCGATATTCTCGATCGGCACGAAGCGGCGCATCGGACGGCGGATCTCGAAGCTCATCCGCCCGTCGCCTTCAAATTGAGCGGGCTCGAGGCCGTAGGAGTCAGCGATCGAGAGCGGAGGCTCGCTCAGCAATTCCAGAAGGCCCTGCACCTCACCGGTTCCCGACCCGCCAAAACGCGCGACGGCGCCCTTGGGGTTGAGCCGCGGTATCTCCACGAAGATCGTGTCGATGGCCAGCGCGCCGATGCTTCCGTACCGTCCGGTGAGCGACAGGGAGTTGCCGCGGAGCTCGGCTTCACCGGCCAGGCCGAGAAGCGGCGTCATGGTCGACACATAGCGCACGTCGGCGTCTGAGAATTCAAAGCTCAGAGATAAATGCTCGTCGGCGAGCATCCGTTCGGCGACCGCCGCCGCGGGGATATCAAGCGCCAGCCTGGCGTTGGACAAACGGCCGTCAAGGATGCTGTCGCGGACCCAATCGCGCGCGCCGAGCGCGAAATCGACCGGCCAGTGCCGCAAGACATCCGCCTTTCCGATCACCCCCTCGATAGGCCCTTCAAATCGGATTGCGGGAAAACGCCGGCCGTCCTCCAGCTCGTCGAGCGCGAGGCGGCCCGAGAGGCGCCCGCGCGCATTGGCGAGATCGAGATCCAATCGGCTGAACAGGATTTCCCGGGTGCGCGTATCAAGCTGACCCTCGGCCATCGCCGAGGTCCAGACCTGAGATTCTGGAAAGACGCCCGCCAGATCAAAGGCGCCGGCGCCGGACCGGATCTCAAACCGGGCGCGAGTCGGAAGCGCCCCCGTGAAGCCCGACAGGTCGAACACCCGCCCGGTCAGATCAAGATCAAGAAGATCGGAATCGATCCGGACCTGCTGGAGATCGATTTGCCCGCTTGGGGCGTCGAATTCCAGACGCACGGCGCTTTCTCCGAACGGGAAAACCTGACCCTCAGACCGCACTTCCCCCGCGCTTGAGGTGACTTCCAGCAAGGCCGTGCGCAAGCCGTCCTCGACTGATGCGTCGAGGATCAGGCTCGCGTCGAACACCGCTTCCAGATTCGCCAGGCTCGACAGCATGCCGCGTCGCGGTGCGGCGGCGGCCGGCACAAATCCCGTAATGGCGAATTCGGCGAGGACCCGCTCGAGCGCGCGGCCGGTCTCCAGACGCATGCGGACCGGCGCGAGACCGGCGGACGTCACAAGATCGCCGGAGACTGAAGCCTGCACCTGGCCTGGAGCGGTCACCGCCGTGAGGCGGGCGTTGTTGACGAACCAGTCCAGCTCAGAAGCTTCATCCACCACCCGCAAATCCACGGCCTGCAGATCCAGCCGCTGAAGACGCGCCAGCAATCCGCCCCGCTCGGGATCAAGCTCGCTGCTCAGCGCGCCGAGGCCGCCGCCACCTCCCCCCTGCGCGGTTCCGCTGTCTCGGCTGACCGCGTCAGGCGCGCCCAGCCCGGCGATCCATCCGCCTTCGCGTGTGCGTATGACGGAAAATACGCCGCCATCTGCTTCAATGCTGACGGGCCGCAGCCGGCCGACCAGAAGCAGATCAAGTGCAAGCGCCGCCTCGATGCGTTCCGCGGCGACGATGATGTCCCCGGCGGCGTCGGTGATCTCCACCGCTTCGGCCATCACGACCAGGGAGGCGGACGCGGGGTCGAAGCGCACCTGCAAAGTTTCAATTGCGGCGTCATCACCTGCAACGGCCGCCGTCAAAGCGCCGGTGACGCTATCGCGCAGCATCTCGGCGTCCAGCGGCCCTTCGGCCAATCGCCACAAAAGCGCGCCGCCTGCGAGGATGCACAGCGCCAAAAGCGCGGCGACGGCCTCGAGCAGATAAAGAACGGCAAGGCGGGCTGCACGGCGCATGATCTAGCCGAAACCCTGTGCTGGAGTCTGGACGCGGAGGGCGTGGCGCACAATCTTCTCGCCTGGCCGGCTCGGACCGGCGAAACGCACTTTATCCAAGGAGCAGCTGATGAGCGACCTCGCCCCGGGAGATACGGCTCCCGATTTCTCCATGCCGGCCGATAACGGCGGAACGGTCTCCTTAAGCGATTTCGCCGGCAAATCAGTCGTCCTTTACTTCTACCCCAGGGATGACACGCCAGGCTGCACGAAGGAGGCCATCGGCTTCACCGAACAGATCGATGCGTTTGAAGCCGCCGGCGCTGCGGTCATCGGCGTGTCCAAAGACACCGTAGCCAAGCATGGCAAGTTTC
>LYSW01000035.1 GCA_001657295.1 Oceanicaulis sp. BBD 1991-10
TGAGCACCTCGCCCGTATCGACATCGAGCACGCGCAGCGTACGCCAGTCCGAACCGCCCTCCTGGACGGAATAAACCAACCGTGTCCCGTCCGGGCTGGGCCAGTATCCCGCCAGCGCGGTGGTGCCGTCTTCGGCCCATTGATTGGGATCGATCAGAACTCGCCCGTCGCCGTCCAGACTGTCCTGAACATACAGCACGCTTTGATCCTGCAGCCCGTCATTGCGGGTCAGGAAATAGCGCCCGCCCCGCTCGCGCGGCAGGCCGAAGCGTTCGTAATTCCAAAGTTCGCGCAGGCGCTCAGCGATGACGCCGCGGCCCGGCAGCGTCGCCAGATAAGCATCGGTCACCGCGTTCTGGCCGGCCACCCAGCCTGCGACCTCGTCGGACACCCGCACATCGGTCTCCAGCCAGCGATAAGGATCTGAGACCGCAACCTCGCCAGCGGCGGCGCTGACATAGACATCGCTCTGCTCGACCGCGCGCGTGTCCGGATAGGCGATGGCCGGCGCGGCCGTTTGGGCCTGGGCGGATTCAGGCGCCGCGCTGTCGTCGGACGGCGCGGAACACGCGGCGAGCACGGCTAATGACGCCGCAGCGGCGAGACCAAAACGCATGGATGACCCTCCCCAGGGAATTTTGATTGGCGGGGACGTTAGGGTGAAGAGGCGCGGGTGTCATCTAACGCGGCTGTCAGAGAAATATCGATCCCGCGCCCGGCGAAGGCGCGGCCGCAGAGCCGGACTCTGGTCAATTCGCGTTATTGCGAACGCTGAACCGCAACGGGCGGATCCCGGATCGCCGTCGGCGGCCGGGACGCTGTGGAACGAGGCCACTGGCCAGGCGAGCCAACAAAGCGATATGACGGCGCCATGCGCCACGCCGACCTCCCAGTCCTGCCCGATCGCTTCGAAGCCTGGTTCGCCAGCCGGGGCTGGGCGCCGCGGGCGCACCAGCGCGCGATGGTGGCGGCGGCGCGCGCTGGCGAGCACGCCCTGCTGATCGCGCCGACCGGCGGCGGCAAGACGCTAGGCGGGTTTCTGCCCAGCCTGATCGAGCTGGCCGAGATCGCCGAGGCCGGCGGCAAGCAGAGGCCGCACCGCCTGCACACCCTTTATGTCTCTCCGCTCAAGGCCTTGTCCCAGGACGTGGCGCGCAATCTGACCACGCCGGTCGAAGAAATGGGGCTGGACCTGCGCATCGAAACCCGCACCGGCGATACGCCTCAATCCAAGCGTCAGCGCCAGCGCCAAAGCCCGCCGGACATATTGCTGACCACGCCGGAACAGCTGGCGCTGTTCTGCGCCCAGGCCAATGGCGCGGCCTTTTTCGAGCATCTGCGCACGATCATCATCGACGAGGTCCACGCACTTGCGTCGGGCAAGCGCGGCGATCTGCTTTCGCTGGGGCTGGCCACGCTGTCGAGATATGCGCCGCAGGCCCGGCGCGTCGGTCTGTCGGCGACCGTGAAGGACGAGATGGGCCATGCCCGCTGGCTGAGCCCGCAATCGGGCGAGGCTTCAAGCTTCGCCCGGATCATACGCGGCGCGGCCGGCGCCGATCCGGAGGTGTCGATCCTGGAGACCTCCGAACGGATTCCCTGGGCCGGCCATACCGGCCGCCACGCCTTGCCGGAGGTCTATGAGTTGATCAAAGGCGCGAAGACCGCGCTGATCTTCGTCAACACCCGCGCCCAGGCCGAATTCACTTTCCAGATGCTCTGGTCGATCAATGAGGACGGGCTGGCGATCGCCCTGCACCATGGCTCGCTCTCAGCCGAGCAGCGCCGCAAGGTGGAAAGCGCCATGGCGGCAGGCAAGTTAAAGGCGGTCGTGTGCACCTCCACCCTCGATCTGGGAATCGACTGGGGCGATGTGGATCTGGTGATTCAGATGGGCGCGCCGAAGGGTTCATCGCGCCTGTTGCAGCGCCTGGGCCGCGCCAATCACCGCCTGGATGCGCCCAGCCGCGCCATTCTCGCCCCCACTAATCGTTTCGAGCATCTGGAATGCCAGGCGGCGCGCGACGCCGTCGCGGAACACCGGCTGGACGGCGAGCCCTTGCGCGCCGGCGCGTTGGACGCCCTCGCCCAGCATGTCATGGGCCGCGCCTGCGGCGAGGCGTTCGAGGTCGACGCCCTGTATTACGAAGTCCGCTGCGCCGCGCCTTACGCCGAGCTGGACCGGGAGATATTCGACCGGATTATCGATTTCGTGGCCACCGGCGGCTATGCGCTGGGCGGCTATGACCGCTTCAAACGCATCGTGACCGGCAAGGACGGGCTTTGGCGCGCGCGCAACCGCGATGTCGCTCAGCGCCATCGCATGAATATCGGCGTGATCATCGAAAGCCCGATGCTGGATGTGCGGCTGGTCCGGGGCGGCAAACGCAAGCCGGCCTCCTTGCCGGCCCGCGGAGGCGGTGCGAGCGGGCGGTTGCGCCCGGACTACTCCCTCGCCGCGCTGTCCAGAGGCCTGGCGCCCGCCTCCGTCAGCAAGTCCGGCGCCGCCCCCGCGGACGGGCGAGGACATCGCACGCCGCTGCTGCGCGCCGGCGGGCCGCGGCTGGGCCAGGTGGAGGAATGGTTCGCCGACCAGCTCAGCCCCGGCGACACCTTCATCTTCGCCGGCCAGATGCTGCGCTTTGAAGGCGTGCAGGAAACCGACTGCCTGGTCAGCCGGTCTTCGGCCGAAGACCCGAAAGTGCCCAGCTGGCAGGGCGGCAAATTCCCGCTCTCCACCTATCTGGCCGAGCGCGTGCGCGAAATGGTGCACACCCCTGGCCGCTGGGACGCCCTGCCCGCTCAAGTACGCGACTGGCTGGCCATGCAGCAGAAAAAGTCGCGCCTGCCCGCGCCCCAGCGCCTGTTGGTGGAGACCTTTCCGCGCGCCGCCAAACACTATCTGGTCTGCTACCCGTTTGAAGGCCGGCTGGCGCACCAGACGCTGGGCATGCTTCTCACGCGCCGCCTCGAGCGCCTGGGCAAACGGCCGCTGGGCTTTGTCGCAAATGAATACGCCCTCTCGGTCTGGGGGCTGGAGGACATGGGCGATGTGGACATGGCCGCCCTGTTCTCTGAAGACATGATGGGCGATGATCTCGACGCCTGGCTGGCGGAAAGCGATCTCATGAAGCGCACGTTCCGAAATTGCGCGGTCATCGCCGGCCTGATCGAGCGGCGCTATCCCGGGCAGGAGAAATCCGGCCGCCAGGTCAATTTCTCTGCGGATCTGATCTATGACGTGCTGCGCCAGCACGAGCCCGACCACATCCTCCTCAAAGCCGCCTGGGCGGACGCCGCCACTGGCCTTCTGGACGTGCGCCGCCTGTCGGACGCCCTGGCCCGCATCGGCGGCCGGATCGATCTGGAGCGCCTGGCGCAGGTCTCCCCTCTCGCCGTGCCCGTAATGATGGAGATCGGCCGTGAAGCCGTGCACGGCGACGCGCGGGACGCCTTGTTGGAGGAAGCCAGCGGCGACTTGATCGCCGAGGCGATGGCCTAGTCCTCCGCGGTGATCGCGCGCATGCGCTGATGCGCCGGGCGCGACCGCACGCGCGTCAGCCAGGCGTGGACGGGTGAGGTTTCGGGTAGCCCGCCGCGCGCCTCGGCTGCTTCAAGCTGGAAGCCCATCATCACGTCCGCCGCGCTGAACTCTTCGCCCGCGAAATAGGGCCGCGCGGTCAGGCAGGCCTCGATCGCGCCCAGCGCCTTCTCGCGCTCGCCCGCCATGTATTGGCTGAGCAAGCTGTCCTCCAGCCCGGTGGCGGACAGATAGGTGTTCATCAGGAAAGGCAGAAACACCGCGCCTTCCGCGCCGTGCAGCCACTCGAAAAACGCCGCCCGATTGGACGCGCCGGGGGCGGGGTGGAGCCGGTATTCCGGGTCGAACGCCTCAAGCAGGTGCAGCGCGATGGCGCCGGATTCCGCAATCACCTGGCCGTCATGGATCAGCAGCGGCGCTTTGCCCATGGGATGAATGGCGATCAGCTCGGCGGGCGCCAGATTGACCTGCGGATCGCGCTTATGGCGCACCAGCTCATAGTCGGCCCCCAGCTCCTCCAACAGCCAGATCAGGCGTTCGGAGCGCGATCGGTTGAGGTGGTGGAGAATCAGGGACATGGCGTGCTCCGGCTGTGGCGGTTTCGACGACGCCGCCAGCCTATCGGCCCGCCGGTCTGCGGCAAGACCGATTAAGGGTCAGACCCCGAATTCTGAGTGAACGCTCACCCATTTGTGACGAATTCGGCGTCGTGAAGGGCGGCTGCGCCGGCGGATCGAAAGGCTTTGCACCGACAAGATCGCCGTCATGCGCCTGCAAGTGAGCGCTCACTCGCTTTGTCGCCGGCGCGTCCAAGCACCCTTTTCTCACACCGCTCACAGGCGAATGGCTGCGCCCTTACCCCGCCGGGACGGCGGCCGGGATGTCGATCAAAGCCGGAGCGGCCGGTCCCACCGGCAGGCCCACCAGCATCCAGCCGATGGCCAGCGCCAGCCCGCCGACGAGGAAGGCGATGGAGTACGGGATCATGTTGGACAGCAGCCCGCCCATGCCGAACTCGGGATCCCAGCGGCGGCAGAAAGCCAGCACCATCGGGAAATACACCATCAGCGGCGTGATGATGTTGGTGACGCTGTCGCCGACCCGGTAAGCGGCGGTCGACATTTCCGGAGAGATGCCCAGCAGCATGAGCATCGGCACCAGGATGGGCGCGATCGCGGCCCATTTCGCGCTCGCCGACCCGATGAAGAGATTGAGCGCCGCGGCCAGCAACACCATGGCCGCCACGATCAGGGCGGGCGGCAGATTGGCGCTTTCAATCGCCTGGGCGCCGCTGATGGCGAGAATGCCGCCCATGCCGGTCCAGTTGATCATCACCACGAAATGGGCGGCGGTGAAGGCCAGCACGATATAGCCGGACATGTCCTTCATGGCCTCCGTGCTCATGCGCACCACATCGCGATGGCCGGTCACCGTGCCGGTGGCCGAGCCGAAGGCGGCGCCGGTCACCAAAAAGAGCAGGAAAAAGTAGGCGATCAGGCTGTCCAGCATCGGATTGAGCCGGGCCGCGGGCTCAGCGTCCGGATTGTATAGCGGCGCATTGGGCATGACGGTGAGGACGACCCAGAGCGCCGTGACGGCGAGGAAGCCCCAGAGCGCGCGCCAGAGGCCCTGGCGCTCTTCCGGGGTCAGCTGGCTGTCGGCCTTCTGGCTCTCCACCGGGGCGGCGGAGGTGGGCACGTATTCGCCCAGGCGCGGCTCGATGATTTTGTCGGTGACGAACCAGCCGATCGGGAAGAAGACCACCGCCATGCCCAGGATGAAATACCAGTTGCCGGCGACATTCACCGTCCAGCTGGGATCCAGGATATGCACCGCCGGCTCGGTCACGCCCAGGATCAGCGCATCGATCGGCCCGGGCATGAAATTGGCGGAGAAGCCGCCGGACACGCCGGCGAAGGCCGCCGCGATCCCGGCGATCGGGTGACGGCCCACCGAGGCGTAGATCACGCCGGCCAGCGGGATCAGCACCACATAGGCGGCGTCGGAAGAGTGCGTCGCGACCAGCGCCAGCAGCATGACGATGGGCGTCATGGCTTTTTTCGGCGCATTACGCAGCCCCGCGCGCAGACCGGCCGAAAACAGGCCCGAGCGCTCCGCCACGCCCGCGCCCAGCATGATGACCAGAGTCAGGCCCAGCGGGGTGAAGCCGGTCATGGTCTCCGGCATGGAGGTCAGAAATTGCTGGAGATTGTCCCGGCTGAGAAGCGATTGAGCGATCAGGGTCTCCCCGGTGATCGGGTTGACCGCGCTCATCCCCACCCAGGCGGCGAGCGCGGAGATCACCATCAAGATGCCGATGAGCCAGACGAAGATGAAGACCGGATCGGGCAGGCGGTCGCCGAAGCGCTCCACCGCATCGAGAAATCCGCCTTTTTTCATGGGGGTCGCGTCGCTCATCGCAAGGCTCCGGTCGGTCTGTGTTCAAATCGGAAACGACCGGCCGGCGCGCCTGGCGCCGGCCGGTCGCTTATTCGTGTGGATGTGGGCCTAGCCCGCGCCCGGGATCGGGATGCGCACGTCCGCGCCCGGCCCGAGCGGCAGGCCCAGATAGACCCAGGCGATCGTCATGATGATGCCGCTGGCCATCAGCCAGATCGAATACGGGATCATCGCGGCGGTCAGCGATCCGATGCCGAATTCCGGCACCCAGCGCCGCGCGAAGACCAGCACCAGCGGGAAGTAGACCATCAGCGGCGTGATGATATTCGTGCCGCTGTCGCCGACGCGATAGGCCGCAGTCGCCATTTCCGGGCTGACGCCCAGCAGCATCAGCATCGGCACCAGCACCGGCGCCATCAGCGCCCATTTCGCGCTGGCCGATCCGACAAAGAGATTCAGCAAACCGGCGAACAGCACGATCAGACCCAAAACGATGGGCAGCGGCAGGCCCGAGGCCTGAATGGCGTTCGCCCCGTTCACCGCCGAGATCAGGCCCAGCTGGGACTGGTTGAACATCTCCACGAAATAGGCGGCGAAGAATGCGAGCACGAGATAATAGCCCATATCCTTCATGGCGCCGGCCATCATGTCGACGACATCGCGGTGGGTCTTGATCGTGCCCGCGGCCCGGCCATAGGCGACGCCGGCGAAGACGAACAGGATCATGAAGCCTGCGACCAGGGAGGAGAAGAAGGGCACCAGCGCGACCGCGACGCCCTGTTCGGCGACCACGGCTTCGTTGAACAAGGGGACATCGCCGCCATACATGGAGACCGAGCCGAAGCTGATCACCGCCAGAAGGTCGACGGTCAAAGCCAGCCAGACGAAGCAGACCGCCAGGACCGCCCACAGCGCGCTCCACAGGCCCTTTTTCTGGCCGTCGGTGAGCGCGGCGCCGGCGTCGTCCTCCGCCGCCGAGCCGCCCGCGACCGCACCGCCGGTCCAGGGGCCCAGGCGCGGCTCGATGATCCGGTCGGTGACGAACCAGATGACCGGCAGGAAGATGAAGGTCATCACTGCGATGAAATACCAATTGCCGGCGATATTCATCGTCCATTCCGGATCGAGCGCGAACACCGCCGCTTCGGTGATCCCGAACAGGAGCGCGTCGAGCTGACCCGGCAATAGATTGGCCGAGAAGCCGCCGGACACCCCGGCGAACGCCGCGGTTATGCCGGCGATGGGATGGCGTCCCGCGGCTGCGTAGACGACGCCGGCCAGCGGGATCAGCACCACATAGGCCGCGTCGGCGGCCAGATTGCCCATCATGGCGGTCAGCGCCACCGCCGGGGTCAGCAGGAGCGCGGGCACATCGCGCACCGCCGCGCGCATCGCCGTGCCGAACAAGCCCGCGCGCTCCGCGACGCCCGCGCCGAGCATCACGACCAGCACATAACCCAGCGGATGGAAGCCGGTGAAGATGTCCGGCATCTCCACCAGCAGGTGCTGGATGGCCGCCGGGCTGAAGATGCTGATCGCGTCCACGGAAAGCGGCGCGCCGTCGGCGCCGGTCTGGGTCGGGTGATCGACGCTGAGACCCGCCCAGGCGGCGAGCTGGGAAATCACCACCATGGCGATGATCAGATAGAGGAAGATGAAGACCGGATCGGGCAGCCGGTTTCCGGCGCGCTCGATCAGGCCGAGAATTCCTGTTTGATGCTCGCGGTCCCCGGTCGTGGTGCGCGACTCGCTCATGGCGTTCCCCTTTGTCGTTATGGCGCCGCCGCCCGTCCCCAAGCGCGGCGCTTATCTGTTGCGCAAAGGCTTAGCGCGCCTTGGCCGTCTGAAAAACCCGGTTTGCGTCAGGATTTTCAGCTGAAGCCTTCGAAACAGTCACGGGAAATCGGGGCGGACTTCACCTAGATTGCGCCGAGATGGATCGTTTCGCCGCCCTTCTGGACCGCCTGTCGCTGACCCCGCAGCGCAATACGAAGCTTGCGTTGCTGGTGGACCATTTCCGCTCCAGCCCAGACCCGGAACGCGGCCTGGCGCTGGCGGCCCTGACCGGTTCGCTGGAGTTCAAAGGGGCCAAAGCCGGCGCGATCCGGGCGCTGGCCGCCGAGCGGGTCGATCCAATTTTGTTCGAACTGAGCTATGACTATGTCGGCGATCTGGCGGAAACCGTCGCCTTGATCTGGCCCTCGCAGCCCGGTCCGAACCGCGCCCCGGATCTCGCCGAAGTCGTCGAAGGCTTGACGACCACGTCCCGCGCCGACGCCCCGGCGCTGCTCACGGGATGGCTCGACGCTCTGGACGCCAATGGCCGGTGGGCGCTGTTGAAGCTGGTGACCGGCGGCTTGCGCATCGGCGTGTCCGCGCGCCTGGCCAAAACGGCGCTGGCGCAATACGGCGAGGTGGACGTCACCGAAATCGAAGAGCTCTGGCACGGACTTAAGCCGCCTTATGAAGACCTGTTCGCCTGGCTTGAGGGCCGGGCGGACAAGCCCGTCAGCACGGCGAAATCCCCCTTCCGCCCCGTCATGCTGGCTCACCCGGTCCAGGATGACGCGCTCGCCTTGCTCGACCCCGCAGACTTCGCCGCCGAGTGGAAATGGGACGGCGTCCGGATCCAGGCCGTCAGCGAGGGCGGCGTTCGGCGGCTCTATACGCGCACGGGCGACGACATCTCCCACACCTTCCCCGATGTGCTCGCCGCGCTTGAGTTTGACGGCGCCATTGATGGCGAATTGCTGGTGCGTGGCGCGGATGGGGAGCCGGCGCCCTTCGCCGATCTTCAAAAGCGCTTGAACCGCAAAACGGTTTCAAAGGCGATCCTGGCAAAGCATCCCGCCTTCATCCGCGCCTATGATCTGCTGGTGGACGGCGCGAACGACCTGCGCGCCCAGCCGTTCGAAGACCGCCGCGCGCAATTGGAGACGGTCGTGGACGCCGCGCCGGACCGGATCGATCTCTCCGAGATGATCGAGATCACGAGCTGGGACAAGCTGGACGCCCTGCGCCGGGACCCGGCCCACCGCCTGGCCGAAGGCGTGATGATCAAGCGCCGCGACAGCGTCTACACGCCCGGTCGTCCCAAGGGTTTGTGGTGGAAATGGAAGCGGGATCCCTTCCTCATCGACGCGGTCCTGCTTTACGCCCAGCGCGGGCACGGCAAGCGGTCGAGCTTTTATTCCGACTTCACCTTCGGCGTCTGGCGTCAGGGGGACGATGGCGACAATCTGGTTCCGGTCGGCAAGGCGTATTTCGGCTTCACCGACCAAGAGCTTAAACAGCTCGACAAATTCGTCCGGGACAACACGATTGAACGCTTCGGACCGGTCCGCTCGGTCACGGCGAACGCCGAAACCGGGCTGGTCCTGGAGATCGCGTTTGAAGGCTTGCAGCGTTCGCCCCGTCACAAGTCCGGCGTCGCCATGCGCTTTCCGAGAATCCACCGGATTCGGTGGGACAAGCCGTCCGCCGACGCTGACCGGCTGGAGACGCTGGAAGCGCTCTTGAAATCGAGGTTCGACGCCTCCGAATGGCGGTGCTATAGCTCGCGATATCCATAAGGCAGGCAAGGGGATTCGCAGTTATGGACGCCGAGTATATTCAGACGCTTCTGACCACGGTCGTGTTCGATTTCTTGATCAATGTGGCGTTGGCGGCGCTGATCCTGGTGGTCGGCTTCATGGTCGCCGGAGCGGTGGCGCGATTCATCCGCCGCATCCCTGACCGCAATCCGCGCCTGGACAAGACGCTGGCGAATTTCTTCGCCTCGATGGCCAAATGGGCGATCCTCGCCGTGGTGATCATCGCGGTGCTGACCCAGTTCGGCGTCGAGACCACATCCATGGTCGCCGCCCTCGGCGCGGTCACTCTGGCGATCGGCTTCGCGCTGCAGGGCACGCTGTCCAATGTCGCCGCCGGCGTGATGATCGTCTTTTTCCGGCCCTATAAGATCGGCGACTTCGTCGAAGTGGCGGGCGCCGGTGGTTCGGTTAAGGAGGTGACGCTGTTTTACACCGAGCTCAACACCCCGGATAACAAGCAGATCATCATCCCCAACGGCCAGGCATGGGGCGATGTGATCACCAATTATTCCGCCTATCCGACCCGCCGCTGCGACTTCATGTTCTCGGCGGGATATGGCGACGAGATCGACAAGGTGATCGGCGTTCTGCGCACGACCTTCGAAGCCGACGACCGCGTTCTGAAGAATCCGGAACTTTTCGTCGAAGTCGCCGCCCATGGCGCTTCGAGCGTGGACTATGTGGTGCGGGCCTGGGTGAATGCGTCGGACTATTGGGGCCTGCATTTCGACATGAATAAACAGGTGAAGATCGCCTTTGACGAAGCGGGCATCGACATCCCCTATCCCCACGCGGTTCATATCCAGCAAAAAGCCTGAACGCCCGCCATTCTGACGCCTTAATCGGGCAGGACAAAGCAATCATGAGCGAACCGACCAACACCTCGCAGAACGCAGAGCACTCGCACTCTCGATCGATCATCAAACGCCTTGCTGCGGTGAAGCCGAGCGATCTGATCATCCTGTTCTTTCTATGCGTGCTGGTCGGGATGATCCTGGCGTTCTTGAATGTCGACCCGGCCTCGCTCTGGGTCGATTTCTTCGGCGCCGTGGCCGAAGCGTGGCGCAGCTTCTTTGACAATCTCGGCTCGGCGCTGGGCTGGGCGCTGCAATATTTCTTCCTGGGCGCGGTGATCATCGTGCCGATCTGGCTGCTGTTCCACGTGATCCGCGCGCTCTCCAACAAATAGCCGTCGCTAAGGCGCGGTTAACCCTGTTGGGCGCTTTCGCTCGCATTTTGCGCGAGACGGCGCCTATGCTTCGCGCCTAAGTCGCCGCGGGGGCGGATCATGCTTGCAGAGCACCGACATGACAGACGCAGGGCCGGTTCGACCGATTGGCGCGACCGGCTGATCGTCGTCTGCGATCCCTCAAGCTTCACCCGGCGCTTGACCATCGACATGCTGCGCATGGCGGGCGCCAAGCGTGTTTCGGCCTCTGAGCAGAGCACCGGCGCCTTGTGGGCGATGAAACAGGCGCGCGATCCGATCCTGATCGCCGATGGCCGCGACGCCGACGCCGCCTCGGCCGTGCGCAAGCTGCGCCGCGCGCAGGGTCATCATCGCGAAGCGCCGGCGGTGCTGATCACCGGCGCGGTGATCGCCGCCGACGTCCAGCGCGCCCGCGATCATGGCGTCAGCGCGATCGCAGCGCGGCCGCTGGCGCCGCAGACCCTGTTTCAGCGCCTCGACGAGGTCACCAACCGGCCGCGGCGCTTCATCCACACCGAAAGCTTTTCCGGGCCGGATCGGCGCACCGGACGTCCGGCGATGGGCGATTTCAAGCGCCGCGCCGATGTCGACGCCGGCCTGGTGACGCCGCTGCAGGCCGCGAAGGCGGAAGCGCGGGCGGTGATTTTCGAGCGCCTGCGTCTCAATGATCCGCTCGCCGCCCGGGTCGGACGCTCTCTGGAGCGCTTTCTGGACGGCCAGCATGAATTGACCGGCCGGGGCGAAGAGATCGTCGCGCTGCACCGCGCCACGCTCGGCAAGTTGGCCGATCAGGATCACGACGCGGATGAAGCGCGGCTGGAGATCGTCGCCGGCCTGGAACGTCTCGTTTTGCGGCGCGCGGCCTAAAGCCCTTTGCCTTGCATCCCGCCCGGCGTATGAGACGGGCCATGAGCAAGACACTTCAAGATCATCTCGACGAGCTCGCCGGCCTCCTCGTGGCCGGCAGCCCGCATGCGGTCGATCTCGGTTTCGAACTGGTGACCGTCAAGCCGGGCGAAGCGGTGATCCGCGCGCCCTATCGCGACGATCTGGTCGGTGATCCGGAGACCGGCGTGATGCATGGCGGCGTCGTCACCGCCCTGCTCGACCACACCGCCGGGATCGCCGCCTTTGCGGGGTTCGGCGGCGACAAGGCCATGGCGACGCTGGATTTGCGCCTGGACTATATGCGGCCGGCCGAACCGGGCCGCGACGTCATCGCGGCGGCGCAGACCATCAAAGTCTCCGGCCTGTTCGCCTTCGTCAGCGCCAAGGCCCATGACGGCGATCCCGACGATCCGGTCGCCACCGCTCACGCCGCCTTCATGGTCAACAAGGTGTCCGAAGCCGCCGCCGAGCAGGCCAAGGCGGAAATCGCCAAAGGCGCCACGCCGATCTCCGCTTTGCCCGGCGCCGGCGAGAAAGGAGGCGCGCGATGAGCGACCGTCTCGCCCCGCTTTTGTCCAGTCCCTATGTCCAGCGCCTGGGCGTGCGTTTTGACGATCATGGCGATGAATTGACGGGCATCCTGCCCTATGCCGACACGCTGGTCGGCAATCCGCTGATCCCGGCGCTGCATGGCGGCGCGATCGGCGCCTTTATGGAGATGACCGCGTCCGCCGGCCTGCTCGCCGCCAGCGATCTGGCGGCCCTGCCTAAGCCGATCGATGTGGCGGTCGATTATCTGCGGCCGGGACGGCCCAGCGATGTTTATGGCCGCGCCACCATCACGCGCCAGGGCTCACGCGTCGCCAATGTCCGGGTGGAGGCCTGGCAATCCAAGCGCAGCGCCCCCATCGCAACCCTGCACGGCCATTTCCTGATCAAGCCGAGCGCGGGCTGACGCCGCGTAAGCGCTCAAGCGTTTCACCCGTCATCCCCGGCTTGAAGCGAGGGACCCGCGCCCAGGCGCCTATTCGCTCATCTCCGGATCGACCGGATCGCGGAAATCCATGTCGCTGTCGGCCAGAAACCAGGTGAACATCACCCAGGCGGCGACGTTTTGAGCCATCTCTTCCGGCACGATTTTGTCGAACGTGTCGTTGGGGGTGTGGTGGAATTCGAAATAGTCCTCGCCGTTCTGATTGAGGCGCGCCACAGGCATGCCCATCATCTGAAGCGGGAGCATGTCCGGCCCGCCGCCGCCGGAATTGGGGCCGCGGGTGATCCCCAGATGCTGCATCTGGACATGCATCTCATCAAAGAAGGGGATGGCGTGATCGGCCACGTTTGAGGACAGACGCCAGACTTCCCGCGCCCCGAAATCGCTTTCCGAGCCGATGACATGATCGGCCAACGTGCCGTCCTGCAACCGCGCATTGGCGTAGGCGCGCGCGCCCACCAGGCCGACTTCCTCCGAGCCGAACAGGATGACCCGGATCGTGCGCCGCGGCCGCTCGCCCTGCTCCATGATCAATCTTGCGGCCGCCGTGACGATGCCCACGCCCGCACCGTCGTCCAGCGCCCCGGTGCCCGTGTCCCAGCTGTCCAGATGCGCGCCGATGACCACGACTTCTTCAGGCGCTTCGGAGCCGACGATCTCGGCGATGACGTTGCCGCTGATCACTTCGCCGCGCCAGCCTGCATAGGTCTGCAGGCGCACGCGGATCGTTTCGCCGCTGTCATGGATGCGTTCGATCTGGTCGGCGTCGGGCGCCGAGACCGCCAGCGCCGGGATGGTGGCCGTGCGTCCTTCGGGCCGGCTCATCATGCCGGTGTGGGCGAAGCGGTTGGAGCTGGTGCCGACCGAGCGGATCAGCACGCCGAGCGCGCCGCGGTCTTCGGCATGGAACCAGGCCTGCGTGCGCTTGCGATTGGCCCAGCCATAGCCTTCGCCGCTACGGCCGGCGACCATGCGATCGTTGACGAAAACCAGCTTGCCCGCCAGTGAATCCTCCGCATCGTCGAAGGCGAGCAGATCGTCAAAGCTGGCGAAGAAGACCACTTCGGCTTCCAGCCCGCCTTCCGGCGTCGCCGCCGCGCCGCCCAGAGAGGTCGCGTAAAGCGGTTGCGGGAACGGCGCGGTGATCGCCACCTCTTCGTAGATGGAATGGCCGCGGGTCCACAGATCCAGTTCAAATTCCTCAACCCGGACATTTTCAAAGCCCAGCTCGGTGAGCATCTCCACAGCCCAGTCGCGGGCGCGCGCCTCCTGCGGCGTGCCGGCCAGGCGCGGACCGATCTTCGTGGTCAGATCCTCGGTGATGTCATAGGCCAGATCGCTGTCCAGCGCGGCTTCCGACAGGGTGTGGACCGTCGCCAAGGTTTCTTCGTCGAACTGGTGGCGGTCCTGGGCGAGAGCGCCGGCGCCGGCCAGGCCGGCCGCGGCGAGACCGGCGATAAGAGAACGAAAGACGGTTCGACGCGAGGTCATGGATCGGCTCCGGATTTGCGCGGGATCTTTGGTGGAGTTTAAAGGCCGCCATGAAGATTGAGAAGCCGTGCATTGCCGGTGGGACTTCGCGCGGCCTGTGGCTATAACAGCGCCATGACCACGAAATCCAAACCCGCCGACCTGCCCGCCGAAGCCTCACAGGCGGCGGACAACCCGCCGGTGCAGGCCGAGACGGCGCCGGCCCATGGCGCGTTTGCGCCGGGCCTGCCCGCCCGGATCGGCCTGTCCATCGGGCGGCGCCTGCCTCAGGGACGGGTCGGACTGCGCGCCGCCGGGGCCGTGCGTCCTCTTGCCCTGATCGGACTGCGCGAAGGTCAAAGCGATGTGGAGGCGCTAGGCCTTCGTCTGCGCCTGCATCCGCAGGACAATCTGTCGGAAAAGCGCCTTTTCTTAACGCCGCAATGCTTTGATCCGGTCGAGTTGGACGCGCTGCGCGCCTTCATGGCGCCTGGCAAAGTCTTCTTCGACATCGGCGCCAACGCCGGGGCTTACGCCCTGGTCGCCGCCAAGGCCGGCGGGCCGTCCGCGCGGGTGATTGCGGTCGAGCCCCAGCGCGAAATGCGCCGGCGCCTGCTGTTCAACGCCCGTCAGAACGATCTTCACAATATCGAATGCAGCGGCGCGGCCCTGTCCGATTTCGAAGGCGAAGACGTCCTGCGCATGGTCGCGGGCAATCGCGGCGGCGCCGCGCTGACCGGCCATTCCGGCCAAGCGGCGGGCGAAGCGGTGCGCGTGACCACGCTGGCCAAGCTTGCTGAAGAAATGCGGATTGATCGCATCGACGCGATGAAAATCGACGTGGAGGGCGGTGAACTTCCCATCCTGGCGCCCTATCTGAAGGCGACAGCGCCGGATTTATGGCCGAGCCTGCTCATTCTGGAGCGGGCCGACATGGGCGGGCGCGATGCGCCCGATGCGGCGGCCTTTGCGATGTCCAAAGGCTATGGCGTCAGCGCGCGCACACGAATGAATGTCGTGCTGACCCGCTGAGCCGCGGCGTCAGCGCTCAGCATGGGAAGCTCGCTTATGTCCGCAGTGGAAATGATCATCTCCGGCCGCAAGAAGGATCTGGGCGGATTCTCCGTCGCCCGGGTCCTGCCCTACGCCAAGCGGCGGCGGGTCGGTCCCTTTGTCTTCTTCGACGAGATGGGGCCTGCGGAGTTCGCACCGGGCCAGGGCGTCGACGTGCGCCCCCATCCGCATATCGGACTGGCCACCGTCACCTATCTGTTTGACGGCGAGATGGACCATGCCGACACGCTGGGGGTTCAAAAAACCATCCTGCCCGGCGCCGTAAACCTGATGACCGCCGGGCGCGGCATCGCGCATTCCGAACGTACCGGGCCTGACGCGCGCGCGAACGGACACAAGCTGCACGGCATTCAAGTCTGGATCGCGCTGCCGACGCAGGATGAAGAGATCGAGCCCGCCTTCGCGCACCATGGCGCGGACGAACTGCCTCAGTTCGACCTGGGCGGCGCGACGCTGCGCCTGATCCTGGGATCGGCCTATGGCAAGGCATCGCCGGTCAAGGTGCGCTCGCCCATGGTCTACATCCACGCCGAGGCGCCGGCGGGATCGGCCTTCGACCTGCCGCAAGCGGCCGGCGATCTCGCCGTCTATGTCGTCTCCGGCGCCATTGAAACCGGCGGCGAGCCGATCGGCGCCGGCCGGATGGCGGTGTTCAATCCGGGCGAAGCCGCCACGATCCGCGCGCGCCAGGACAGCCGTCTGATGCTGTTGGGCGGCGCCGATATCGGTCCGCGATCGATGGAATGGAATTTCGTCTCCACCACCCAGGCCCGAATCGAAAAAGCCAAAGCCGACTGGCGCGCCAGCATTGACGGCGGCTGGAAAAACACGCCCTTCGCCATGCCGCCTGGCGAAGACGAATACATCCCCCTGCCCGGCGATCCGGACCCGGGCCCGAAGCGTTAGACCGGGACCCTTTGCCGGTTTGCAGAAAAATTTCCCAATGACAACCATGTCATTGAGTTCGGGGGGTAGGTTTGAGCCGACGCTGGCGCTAAGAGACTGTGTTCTCCGGACCTCGCGCCCAGAACGCCGGGCCGGACCCACAGGATGCAAGAACCCATGAGGGGGGACATTATGGCCGACGGGATGATGACCGGGCGCGACCTCAGCGATCTCGGCGTGAGCAACGCCGTGCTTCACGTCAACTGGGGTGAAGAGCGCCTCTATGAAACCGCGGTGCGCCGCGGCGAAGGCGAAGTGGCCAAGGGCGGCGCGCTGGTGGTGAAAACCGGCCAGCACACCGGCCGCTCGGCCCGCGACAAGTTCACCGTGCGCGACGAGACCACCGAAGACACGGTGTGGTGGGACTTCAACGCCTCCATGAGCCCGGCGCATTTCGATGCGCTTCTGGCCGACTTCACCGCGCATATGGGCGGCAAGGAACTCTTCGTTCAGGAGCTGTTCGGCGGCGCCGATCAGCGCCATCGCCTGCCGGTGCGCGTGGTCACGGAATACGCCTGGCATTCCCTTTTCATCCGTCACCTGCTGCGCCGGCCGACGGCGGAGGATCTCACGGATTTTGAGGCGCAGTTCACCATCGTGAACCTGCCCAGCTTCAAAGCCGACCCTGATCGCCACGGCACCCGGTCGGAGACCGTCATCGCGGTCAATTTCGCTAAGCGCCTGGTGCTGATCGGCGGCACTTCCTATGCCGGCGAAACCAAGAAATCGGTCTTCACCATCCTCAACTATCTGCTGCCGGAAAAGCGCATCATGCCGATGCACTGCTCGGTCAATGAAGGCGAAGACGGCGACAGCGCCATCTTTTTCGGCCTTTCCGGCACCGGCAAAACCACCTTGTCCGCCGACCCCAAGCGCAAGCTGATCGGCGACGACGAACACGGCTGGTCGCCCGACGGGCTCTTCAATTTCGAGGGCGGCTGCTACGCCAAGATGATCCGCCTGTCCGAAGAGGCCGAGCCGCAGATTCACGCCACCACAAAAATGTGGGGCACGGTGCTGGAAAACGTCGTCATGGATCCGCAAACGCGGGAGCTGGATCTTGATGACAACACGCTGGCGGAAAACTCCCGCGGCGCCTATCCGTTGCACTACATCCCCAATAGCTGCACCGAGAATGTGTCGGGCCACCCGCGCAATCTGGTGATGCTGACCTGTGACGCCTTCGGCGTGATGCCGCCGATCGCCAAGCTGACGCCGGCCCAGGCCATGTACCATTTCCTGTCCGGCTACACCGCCAAGGTTGCCGGCACGGAAAAGGGCGTGACCGAGCCCAGCGCCACCTTCTCCACCTGTTTCGGCGCGCCCTTCATGCCGCGTCATCCGTCCGAATACGGCGCGCTGCTGCGCGAGCTGATCGCCGAACACGGCGTGGATTGCTGGCTGGTCAACACCGGCTGGACCGGCGGGCCTTATGGCGTCGGCGAGCGCATGCCGATTAAGGCGACGCGCGCGCTCTTAAACGCCGCATTGGACGGAACGCTGGCCGGTGCGGAGTATCGCATCGACCCGGTCTTCGGCTTCGCCGTTCCGACCGCTGTCACCGGCGTGGACGCCGCAATCCTCAACCCCCGCGATACGTGGGCCGACCCTGCGGCCTATGACGCTCAGGCCGACAAGCTCGCCGACATGTTCGTGGCCAATTTCGAGAAATTCGAAGCCCACGTCATGCCCTATGTGCGCGCCGCCGCGCCGAAGCCGACCGCCACGACGGCGGCCGCGGAATAGGCCCGGATCGACCGATTATTCCTCAAGGCCCCGGCACGCCTGTCGGGGCCTTTTCACATCACGCCATGAAGCGATCCGACGCCTTCCTTGAAGCGCTGAACGCCCTGCCTGCCGGCTATCAGGACGGTGTTTACGCCGGCGATCGCTGGGGCGTGACGATGACCGGCCGGGCTGGCGACCGCGTGCGCAAGCTATATGGCGAGCGGCTGGCCGGCGGAGACCATGTCAGCTTCAATCTCTACACCACGGCCAAAGGGCCAAAGCTCCAGCCGTGCGAGATGCCTGAGGCGAAAGTCGTGGACTTCGTGCTCAGCTTCCGGCCGGTCGGCCACAGCTGAAGACGCCGCGCTTCCATCACGCGCCTTGACCTGCGTGCTGGCGGGCGGCTCAATGATCAGGCGCGTTGCAGGGCGCGACCGGTCCGCGGGCAAGGCTGAGCCTACCTGTACGCATTCTGCGTTCGACATTGTGATCTGACCTTCTTTCCTTCCCGGATGCGGACACGGGGATGCGGAGAGGAGGAGTCCATGCCCATCCAACGCCTGCTTGCGCCCGCTGACTTAAGCCAGTTGAAAACCCAAGCCAAAGAGCTGCGCCGCGCCTTTCGCTCCGGCGACCGGTCGGCGCGCGAGGTTTTCGCCGAGTTCCATCCGCACCCGCCCTCGCCTTCAGACGTGAAACTGTCTGACGCACAGCTGGTCATGGCGCGTCAGCGCGACTTTCCCAGCTGGCCGCGCCTGGTCGACGGCCTGACGCTGTTCAACGCGATTTGCGCGGACGACGCCGATGCGGTCGAGGCGCTTTTGCGGGCGAAGCCGCACCTGGCGGACCTCCCCGTCAATGGCGGCACGTCCAATTGGGGCGAACCGCTGGCCTGCGCCGCGCAAGTCGGGGCCGGCGCGGTCCTCGATCGCCTGCTGGCGGGCGAACCCGGCGACCTGCAGCATGCGCTTGACCGCGCCATTCTCAAAGGCCGCCGCGCCATGGCCCGCACGCTGATCAAGGCCGGCGCCCGGCCCGAGCCCGGATTGGTGATGGGACCATGCGAGAGCCTCAATATCGAGGGATTGCGCTTCCTCGCCGAGATCGGCGCCCCGCTCACGGACGAGCACGGCGACCGGCTGGCGCCTGTGGCGCTGCTTCTCGAAGGCTATCACCGCGATCCCCCCGGCAAGCATGCCTGCCTCGCCTTCTTTGAAGATCACGGGATCGCGCTGCCGGACACGCCGGTCATGGCGCTGCACCGGGGCGACCGCTTGCGATTGGAAGCCCTTTCGAAAGCCGATCCGGCCCTGGCCGATCGACGCGTCTCCTATCGGGACATCTACCCGCGTGCGCTGGGCTGTCATGAGGATGAGAGCCTGGGCTTGCACGGCACGCCGCTGGACGGTGGCGGCTTGCTGCACCTGGCGATGGATTTCGACGAGCTTGAGATCGCCGAACTCCTTCTCGCCCACGGCGCCGATCCCAACCTGCCCGCCGACCGGGATGCCCGGGGCTTCGGCGGTCATACGCCGCTATTCAACGCCGTGGTCTCCCAGGCGGCGCGCACGCGGCGGTCCGACCGGCCGGTCCGCCTGCTGCTGGACGCCGGCGCGGACCCGGACATTCGGGCCGATATCCGAAAGGCGATCCGCTTCCACGACGATGAAAGCGAGCATCTCTATCGCGACGTGACCGCGCTGGACTATGCCCGCCGCTTCCACGCGCCGGCCTGGGTCAATCAGCCCGGCGCCGCGCTGCTGGAGCAGCACGCCGGCGCGCGGCCGATCTAAGCCGCCTGTTTCTCACCGGAGCCGCGCGGCCCTTTGCGCCGCGGCCGGCGCCGGCGGCGGTGCTGGCCGGACTTGGCGTCCTCGCCCTTCGCCGGCTTGGGCGGCGGCGGCGCGTCATTAAGGGGTTCGACCGAGCGCCCCATCAGTTTCTCGATGGCGGCGAGCAGCGCACGTTCGTCCGGAGCACACAGGGCGACCGCGCGCCCGGACGCGCCGGCCCGAGCGGTGCGGCCGATGCGATGGACATAGCTTTCCGCGACATTGGGGAGTTCGAAATTGACCACCAGCTCGACGCCATCGACATCGATGCCGCGTGCGGCGATATCGGTGGCCACCAGCACCGGAGCGGCTCCAGTCTTAAAGGCGTCGAGCGCCCGCTCGCGCTGGCCCTGGGATTTATTGCCGTGGATGGCGTGGGCTTTGTGACCGTAACTCACCAGCTTCTTAGCCACCCGGTCGGCGCGATGCTTGGTGCGGGTGAAGATGATGGTGCGCTTGCCCGCCTCCGGCGCCATTAGATCGACCAGCGCCTTAGCCTTGTCGACCGGGTCCACGAACAGGACTTTTTGATCGATCCGCTCCACTGGTCTGGACGGCGGGGTCACCGAGACCGTCTTGGGTGAAACCAGGAAATCCTCGGCCAGCTTCTTGATCTGTTTCGGCATCGTGGCGGAGAACATCACCGTCTGCCGGTCCGGCCCGACGGCGGTGAGGATGCGCCGGATGGCCGGGATGAAGCCGAGATCCAGCATCTGGTCGGCTTCGTCGAGGACCACCCTGGTCGTGAGGTCCAGCCGCGCCTTGCCGGCGCCAAGATGGTCGAGCAAGCGCCCCGGCGTGGCCACCAGAATATCGACGCCGCGCGCCAGCGCCCGCACCTGCGGACCTGGCTTCACGCCGCCGAAGACGACGGCGTGGCTGATCGGCGTGTGTTCCGAATAGGTCTTGATCGACTGGCCGATCTGGGCGGCGAGCTCACGCGTCGGCGCCAGCACCAGCGCCCGGCAGGAGCGCCCGGGCGGGCGCTTGCCGTCCGCCATCAGCTGATCGATCAGCGGCAGCACAAAGGCTGCGGTTTTGCCGGTCCCTGTCTGAGCCAGGCCCATCAAGTCTCCGCCCTTCAGCATGACCGGGATGGCCTGGGCCTGGATCGGGGTCGGCTGGTCATAGCCGGCTTCGGTCACGGCGCGCAGCACCGGCTCGGCCAGGCCGAGCGAATTGAAGTCTGACATTACAATCCTTCCAAGCGCGCCGAAGATCGGCGCGCTCAAATCTGTAAAACTCGGAAGGCCTGCGCAGATCAGACCGTCAATTGGGGGAGCGGGGCCATGCCCCTTCGCTCAACGCCCGGAAAGGAGGAGCCCCGAAAGGGTCGCCGCTCCGATACAAGGCGCATGAGAGTCTCCACTCCCCTCCACGCACGCCTTGTCTGCGCTTGAGCCGGTGTGTGCCCGCGAAATAAGGTGAAAGCAAGACCTAATGCCCATCGCAATTGCCGGGCGGAGGCATTATGTCAGCGAGAGCTGCAGCCCGGAGCGCCCTATGGCCAAGCCCCCCGCCGACGTGAATTACACCTTCTCCGATGACGAATTGGAGGCGCTCAAGCCCTATGGCGATGTGCGCGCCCATGAGGAAGGCGAGGTTCTGATCGCTGAAGGCGACCAGCACGTGGACTGCCTGATCACGCTGTCCGGCGAGACCCATATCTTTGTCGACGGCCGCAACGGCCCGCGGCGGCTGGGCTATATGGAGCGGGGCCAGTTCATCGGCGATATCGGCGTATTGACCGGTCAGGCGGCGCTGGCGCGCACGACGATGGGCAAGACCGGCGATGTGCTGCACATCCCCTATGACCGCTTCCAGAAGCTGCTGGTGGAGAATTCCGCCCTCTCCGACATTTTCGTCCGCACGTTCACCGCGCGCCGCGCCTTCGCGCTGTCGCGCGACGAGGCGCCGGTCATCGTTCTGGGCTCGGCGCTGGACCGCTCGGTCTTCGGACTGCGCGATTTTCTGACCCGGCATTCCATCCCGCACTCCTATCACGACCCCGTCACCGACCCGCTGGGCGAAACCATCGCGGCGGCGAAGGAACTCAATGAGGAGACGCTGCCCGCGGTGATCCTCGGTGCGGAACGCGTATTGCACCGGCCGACGGTCAACGATCTGGCTGTCGCGCTGGGGCTCGATCTCCTGCCGGACGGCGCGGCCGCCGACGTCATCGTCGTGGGCGCGGGACCGGCGGGACTCGCGGCCTCGGTCTATGCGGGATCGGAAGGCCTGTCGGTCTTGACGTTGGACAGCGCCGCGCCGGGCGGTCAGGCCGGCACGTCGTCCAAGATTGAGAATTATCTCGGCTTTCCGACCGGCGTGTCCGGTCAGGAATTGGCCGACCGCGCCGCCGTCCAGGCGCAAAAATTCGGCGTTCGGCTCGCCGCCCCGGTTCAGGTCCAGGCCCTGACCTGTCTGGGAGACGGCACCTATTGCGTGGAGACCAAGGACGGCCGCAAGCTTCAGGGCCGCGCCGTCGTGGTCGCCAGCGGCGCGCAATACCGCCGGCTGAGCATTCCGAATCTGGAGCTGTTTGAGGGCGCGGGCGTCTATTACGGAGCTTCGCCGCTGGAGGCCCAGCTGTGCGGCGGCGCGGAAGTCGCCATTGTCGGCGCCGGCAATTCGGCGGGTCAGGGCGCGGTCTTCCTGTCCAAGTCCGCCAAGGCGGTGCACGTGCTTTACCGGCGCAAAGACATCCGCGAGACCATGTCGGAATATCTCGTGCGGCGCCTGGAGGAGACAGAGAATATCCACCTTCACCCGGAGACCGAGATCGAGGCCTTCCACCCCCATTGTCCGGAAAGCCAGGACCCGCGCCTGGCCGCCATCACGATTAAGAAGCCGGAGAAATCCTTCAAGGTGGAGGCCGGCTTCGTCTTCCTCTTCATCGGAGCGGCGCCCTTCACCAACTGGCTCCCCGACGAAGTCGCCCGCGATCCCCGCGGCTTTGTGAAGACCGGGGCCGATCTGGAAACGCTTGAGCTGGTGCGCGCAGGCTGGAAGCTTGACCGCATGCCGTCCACCTATGAGACAAGCCTGCCGCGGATTTACGCCGTCGGCGATGTGCGCGCCGGCTCAGTGAAGCGGGTGGCCAGCTCGGTCGGCGAAGGCTCGGTCGTGGTCAGCGCCGTGCATGCGGCCTTAAGCGAGCTGGACCGTGCGGCGGAATAGCCCGTTTTCAGCGCCAGACGGTGCGCGGCGGCCAGAGGCGCTCTACATAGTCGATGAATAATCGTTGCCTCACTCGGAGCCCGGCGCCGTGACCGACACCCTGACCGCCCCCGCACCAACCGACGCCGACGTGTTGACGATCCGCCGGCCGGATGACTGGCATGTGCATCTGCGCGATGGCGAGATGCTGAACTTCTGCGCCGATTACACCGCGCGTCAGTTCGCCCGGGCGATCGTCATGCCCAATCTTGTCCCACCGATCACCACTGAGGCGATGGGCGCAGCCTATCGCGACCGCATCTTGGCCGCCCTGCCCGAGGGCCGGGCCTTCGAGCCTCTGATGACGGCCTATCTCACCGACACGATCGATCCCGACGAGGTGGCGCGCGGCTTTCAATCCGGCGTGTTCACCGCCTGCAAGCTCTACCCGGCCAACGCCACGACGAATTCCGCCTCCGGCGTATCGGACGTCAAGAAAATCTGGCCGGTCCTGGACAAGATGCAGTCGATCGACATGCCGCTCCTCGTCCATGGCGAGGTGGTGTCCGCCGACATTGACATTTTCGACCGTGAGGCGGTGTTCCTGGAACAGGTGCTGGGCCCGGTCATGAAGGCCTTCCCGCGCCTGCGCGTCGTGCTGGAGCATATCACCACCGAGGACTCGGTGCGTTTCGTCGAACAGGGTCCGGAGACGATCGCCGCGACGATCACCGCCCATCATCTGCGCATCGATCGCAATGACATGTTCAAGGGCGGCATCCGCCCACACGCCTACTGCCTGCCGGTCGCCAAGCGGCGCCATCATCGCGAAGCGCTCCGCAAGGCGGCGGTGTCGGGCAATCCGAAATTCTTCCTGGGCACCGACAGCGCGCCTCACCAGCGCAGCGACAAGGAAAGCGCCTGCGGCTGCGCCGGCATCTTCTCCGCCCCGGTCGCGCTGGAAAGCTACGCCAAGACGTTTGAGGAGATGGGGGCGCTGGACCGCCTGGAGGGCTTCGCCTCCGAATTCGGCCCGCGCTTTTATCAGCTGCCGATGAATGAGGGTCAGATCACCCTGCGCCGCAAATCCCAGCCGATCCCGGAGCTTCTCACCGCTGACGGCATCGAAATCGTGCCGTTTCATGCGGGTGAAGCGGTGGCGTGGGTGTTTGAGGGCTAGGGCCGGCGATGGCGTCCTCGCGTGCAGTGCTCGACACGGCCTACACGCAGACCCTCGACATCTATGCCCGCCAGGCGCAGGGCTGGGATGCGCGCCGGCATCGCATCTTCTTCGAGCGCCCCTGGCTGGACCGGCTGCTCGGACCCGATCCGGGCGGCTTGAGCGTCCTTGACCTTGGATGCGGCGCGGGTGACCCCATCAGCGGCTATCTGATCGAACAAGGCTGCAGGCTGACCGGCGTCGACGGCGCGGCACCGATGCTGGACCTCGCCGCCAAGCGCTATCCGCAAGCGAGCTGGATCCTGGCGGACATGCGCGACTATCAGCCGGATCAACGCTTTGACCGCATTTTAAGCTGGGACGGCAGCTTTCACCTGAACCAGGACGAACAGCGCGAGCTGCTGGCCAAACTGCCGGACTGGCTTCAGCCGGGCGGCGCGCTGCTTTTGACCATCGGACATGAGGCGGGCGAGATCACCGGCGTGGTGGAAGGCGAAACCGTCTACCACGCAAGCCTTGATCCCGAAGAATACTGCGCGCGTCTGGAGGCGTCCGGGCTGAAGGTCGAGGTGCTGGTTCTTCAAGACCCGGCGATCGACTTTCACTCCTTGATCCTGGCCCGGCGCCCCTAGGCCTGGGGCCGGCGAGGCCGCCCGCCTAGAAATACTCCCCGGCGCCGCAGCTATGCTCGATCGGGTTTGGGTTGCCGGCCTGAATGGTGATGCAGAGCTCTTCATACATCACCCCGCCATTGGGGCCGTCGCCGAGATAGCGCCAGGCCTTGCCGCATAGCGAACGCCGGACCTTTTTCGAGCATTCGCAATCGTCCCCGCAGGCGCGGTCCATGGAAAAGGCTCCGACGATATCGGCGACCGCCGCGAGGCGGGGAGCCGGCGCCAGCTCCACGCTGACGTCCTTTTTGCCGCGCTGCAGGCTGATCGCGATCGGACTGAACGGGGAAAGTCCGGCGAGGAGCTCGCCGAGGCCGCCGGCCTCCTCCAGCGGGGTGTCGTTCAACGCGATCAGCCGGTCGCCGGGCTTGAGTCCGGCGTCCTCGGCGGGCGAATCCGAGAGGACCTTTCCAATCCGCGGGCCGTCATCGCCTGACAATCGCAATCCCAGCCAAACCTGCTCGGCGTCGCCGTCGACGGCGGCGCCGGCGTCGAACTTTTCGTCCAGGAGATCCCGGATCTCCTCTTTAAAGGCCACCAGCTCGTCCCGCACCGTGTCGGCCGCCGCCGCTTTCGCGCCGTCGCCGCAGCAGCGGCGCTTCTTGCGGGTGGTGGTCACGACGCGCAGGCCGTTGCGCACCTTGTTGACCGCGATCGTCTCAATGCAATTGCCGTCCACGCGCCCCTGAACCGAGTGGTTCGAGTTATCCTCCAACGTGATCGGCGCGGCCCCGCCCGGGCAGTTCAAGCTGAGCGTGATCGAGGCCCGGGTGACTGTCGCGTTCGGCGGTGCGCCGTCATGATCTTCAGTGGTGGTCTCCGTCCCGCCCGCTTCGGTGACCAGCGTCGATTTGGCGCCGTCGCTGTCGCCTGAGCCCGAAAGCGCTTTGCCTGTCCCATTGGGCATTTCAGTGCTGACGCTTGCGGTGCCCCCGGCGCCGCCAGGCACGGAATAGTCCACGCGAATTTGAATGCTGGCCTTGGCCATGGTGTCGCCTCCCCCAATCGCCCTTCATAAAAGGATCAACTTATGGGAGCAGGATAAACCATCTTGGCCCGAAAAACCACAATTCGGCTTGGGTCTTGGCGTGATCGGCCGCGCCTTGGCTGCGCCGGGCCCACAAGGCCGGTCTCGCGATCCCCGGCGCCGGCTTTTCCCCGCGGCGGGCGGGGCAAACAAAAACCCCGGCTCTCAGAGCCGGGGTTTTCATTGGGTGCGGGGGCAGGATTTGAACCTGCGACCTTCAGGTTATGAGCCTGACGAGCTACCGGGCTGCTCCACCCCGCATCAAGCCTCGCCGCACGCGTCAGACGCCTTGGCGAGGGACGCGTTAGGTAAAGCGCCGCTGGCTCAGGGTCAAGCGCCGCACTGATGTTTCCGCTTCAATTTGAATGAATTGAGGCCAGCCTTTGCAGAACCCGCGCTAGCCCACGCGATTGAAGAACATCGGCAGGATCAGGCGCCCGTTTGACGCTTCATCCCCGAAAGACCGGCCGGCGTCGTGCCAGCAATAGGCGCGCAGCAAGACCAAGCGGTTGAACTTCATGGGGATGACCATGCGTTCCGTCCATTTGGACGGATCCTTGCCGTCGCGCATCCAGATCCGGTCGGTCGCGTCCACACCGTTCCGATAGCCGAAGCGTTCCGCCTCTCCCGGGAAGACCGGTGCGTGATCCAGGCCGGTCTCGTTGTGACGGTAGAAATGCGTCCCGCCCTGAGCATGCTCGTCGAGGCTCAGATAAACAATCGCCGACCAGTAACAGGCGTCGACATGGACGCTATTGGTCGCTTCATCGCCTTTCAGCGCCAGACGCGGCCGGCAATGGGACAGCTGAGTGGCGGGCACGACGCGTTCGTGCACGATCTGGGACACCAGATTTTCAATCCCCGGCAGAGGCAGCTCCCGGGCCGCGTTGCGGCCTGGAAACGAGGCGCCGTCCGGTCGCGGCGGATAGTGCAGCGAAAGCGCCGCACGGCGGAGCTCGTGCGGCTCATCGAAAAAGTCATCGATGATGAGATGCGTGAGATGCATGGATCG
>LYSW01000036.1:0-992 GCA_001657295.1 Oceanicaulis sp. BBD 1991-10
GAGGATGCGCCGTGACCGCCCCGGCCCCATCGGTGACGCTGAAGCTCGCCACCAGCCTTGATGGCCGCATCGCGCTGGCTGACGGGCGTTCCAAATGGATCACGGGACCGGCCTCAAGATCTGAGGTCCATCGCCTTCGCGCCAGCCATGACTGCGTATTGACCGGTCTGGGGACCGTGCTGGCCGATGATCCGATGATGACGGCGCGTGACGGTGACAAGCCATGGCCGAAGCAACCGCGCCGCGCGGTCATGGACACCCATTTACGCATCCCTGAAACATCCGCCTTCCTTATGGCGGGTGAGGCGATCGTCTTCCATGCGGTCCGATCCGGCGAACGGCTGTCAGGCGCCACGGCGAAACTTGTCGAACTCCCCCGCGAAGGAGATTTCGTTTCGCTCGCCTCGGCGCTTGATTGGCTGGCGGCGGATGGTTGTGCAACCGTGATGATTGAAGCCGGCGCTCGGCTTGCAGCGAGCGCGATCCGGTCGCGGCGTATCTCCAGGATTGAGTGGTTCCGCGCGCCGATCCTTCTCGGCGGCGACGGGCTGGCCTGCATTGCAGCTCTGGGGCTTGAGAGTTTGGAGGGCCCGCCCACCTTCACCTGCGTTGAACGCCGCGCCTGCGGCAGGGATATCTGGGAAAGCTGGGAGCGGGTCTGACCATGTTCACTGGGATCGTCACAGCGCTGGGCCAAGTTGAAGACATTGATTCCGGGCCGGTGCGGCGGTTTTGGATTTCAAGCCCATACCCCGCCGAAAGCTTCGAAATCGGATGCTCAGTTTGCCACGCCGGGGCCTGCCTCACGGTGGTTGACACGGCGGATGACGCGGCTGGCTCCCGCCATCTTGTTGAAGTCTCCCCGGAGACGCTGGACCGGACCACGCTTGGTGACTGGCGCGCGGGATCGAGGGTGAATCTCGAGCGTTCGCTTTCGGTCGGCGATGAGCTGGGCGGACATATCGTTCAGGGTCATGTGGACGGCGTCGGTG
>LYSW01000036.1:1013-38853 GCA_001657295.1 Oceanicaulis sp. BBD 1991-10
TGGCTGACGCTGCGCGTGCGCGCCCCGCACGCCGTCGCGCCTTTCGTCGCCGAGAAGGGTTCGATCGCGGTCGACGGGGTCTCATTGACGGTGAACAAGGTTGAGAGCGATGTCTTTGATCTGATGATCATTCCCCATACAGCAGATGTCACGACCCTGGGGCAGCTGCAGCCCGGCGCGCGCGTCAATCTTGAGGCGGACGTGATGGCGCGCTACGCAGCGCGCTTGATGACCCACGGCCAGCCCCAACGTTGAGCAAGGATCCAAGCCTTGAGTGATTATAAGGCGGACAGCCCGCTTTCTCCCATCGAAGACATCATTGAAGACGCTCGCAACGGGCGGATGTTCATCCTGGTGGATGCGGAAGACCGCGAGAATGAGGGCGACCTGATCGTTCCGGCGCAGTTCGCAACGCCGGACGCGGTCAACTTCATGGCCAGGCACGGACGCGGCCTGATCTGCCTGTCCATGACCCGTGAGCGCGCGGAGGGCCTGAAGCTGCCGCTCATGGCGCAGCATAATCGGTCCCGCCACTCAACCAATTTCACGGTGTCAATCGAAGCCAGCGAGGGCATCTCGACCGGCATCTCCGCCCACGACCGCGCCTTGACCATCGCGACGGCGATAGACCCGTCACGCACCGCCGAGGATATCGTCTCTCCGGGGCATGTTTTCCCATTGGTGGCCCGTGACGGCGGGGTCCTCGTGCGCGCCGGCCACACGGAAGCGGCGGTCGATATCGCGCGGATGGCCGGATGCAATCCGTCCGGCGTGATCTGCGAAATCATGAATGAAGACGGGACGATGGCCCGGCTTCCAGATCTCATTGCGTTCGCGCAGCTTCACGGACTGAAAATCGGCGCCATCGCAGATCTGATCGCTTACAGGCGCAAACATGATCGCTTTGTCGAGCGCCGCCTCGACAGCGAAGTGACCACGCAGACAGGCGGCCCGTTCAAGCTGGTGGCCTTCCGGTCGCTGGTGGACGCAGTGGAGCATGTGGCTCTGGTCAAGGGCGAGGTGGATCCGAGCCGGCCGGTCCTGGTGCGGATGCATAAGGTCAGTTTCGCCGACGACGTGCTGGGCGCTGTCGGCGGCCGCTCGGGTCTCGTGGACACGGCGATCGGGGAGCTGATCAAGCATGACGGTCCAGCGGTCATGGTGTTCATCCGCGAGACCAACCCGTCTGCGATCACCGAACGTTTCGGCGCCGCGCCGGCGGATGCACCGGACGCCCGCGCCGCCCGCCGATTGCGCGAGTATGGCGTCGGCGCCCAGATCCTTCTGGATCTCGGCGTCCGCAAGATGATCCTGCTCACGACTGCGCCGCAAACGATCATCGGACTTGACGGATATGGCCTGGAAGTGGTGGACCAGCGCGAACTTGAAGGAAGCGCACCATGACCGACCAGCCGCGCGTGCTGATTATCGCCGCACCGTTTTATGAAGACATCTCCGATCAACTGGTCGAGGGCGCGCGCGCTCATCTGGAAGAGCAGGGCGCTTCAGTCGAGATCGTCGAGGTGCCCGGCGCCTTCGAGATTCCCGGGGTGATCGCCATGGCGGAAGACGGCGCAGCACCGTTCGACGCCTATGTCGGTCTTGGCTGCGTGATTCGCGGCGAGACGAGTCACTATGATTATGTGTGCGGCGAGAGCGCGCGCGGTTTGATGGACTTGTCGCTCAAGGGCGTCTGCCTGGGCTATGGGATTTTGACGGTCGAGAATATCCGCCAGGCCCGCGTGCGCGCCCATATCGACCAAAAGAACAAGGGCAAGGACGCCGCCGAGGCCGCCCTCGCCATGCTTGCGCTCAAGCGCAGGTTCGGCTGATCGGGATGACCGGTCCGTCCGACACTGAAAACGCCAGCGAGCGCCGCGCCCGCCTCCGCCGCGCGGCGCGCCTCAGCGCGGTTCAGGCGCTCTATCAGATGGAGCTGTCAGGGCAGGGGGCGTCGCGGGTGGTCAAGCAATTCCGGGATCACCGTTTCGGCTATGACGACGAGCCGGGCGATTATGTCGAGGCCGACGAGGAGTTTTTCGAAGACTTGCTGACGGGAATCGTCTCCCGCCAGGACGAAGTCGACGGCCATATCGCCGGTGTGATCAAGCAGGGCTGGAAGCTGTCGCGCCTGGACGCCACTGTGCGCGCGATTTTGCGGGCGGGCGGCTATGAGCTCCTGGCCCGCGCCGATGTGCCGGCGGCGGCGGCGATCAACGAATATGTCGATGTCGCCCACGCCTTTTTCGAGGGCCCGGAACCCGGCTTTGTGAATGCGACGCTCGACGCCATGGCGGCCAAGGTTCGAGCGGCCGGTGCGGACTAGCCGGGATGGCGGGGCCGGGTGAGTTCGAGTTCATCCGCTCAAAGCTGGCGCCGCTCAGCGCAGGCGCGTTCGGCGCGGCGGATCTCACAGATGACGGCGCAGTCCTCGACTTGGGACCGGGCGAACGGCTCGCCGTCACCGCCGACACCCTTGTCGAAGGCCGCCATTTTCCGATCGGCGAAGACGCCGGCCTGGCGGCGCGCAAGGCCTTGCGTGTCAATCTGTCGGACCTGGCCGCCATGGGCGCCAAGCCCTTTGGCTACACGCTCGGCGTCATCTGGCCCCGCGACGGCGTTCAGGAGCGCGCCGACGGTTTCGTGGCCGGCCTTGCGCAGGATCAGGCGGTGTTCGGTGTCCGGCTTTTTGGCGGAGACACCGTGGTCGCCGACGCCCCCTGGTCAATCGCTGTCACCGCATTCGGCCGATTGCCGGCGGGATCCAGCCTTCGGCGCAATCGCGCCCGCGCCGGCGACGCGCTCATCGTCACCGGCACGATCGGAGACGCCGGTCTCGGGCTCCAGCTGGCGCTTGGCGAATACAGCCCTTCAAACACCGCTGACGCTGATCAATTCAGGCGCCGGTTTCAACTGCCCGAGCCGCGCATTGGGTCCGGGCTTGCCGTTCGCGGCGTCGCGCATGCGGCGATCGATATCAGCGACGGCCTGCTCTCAGAAGCGCGGCATCTTGCAGTCGAGAGCGGTTTAGGGTTCGAGATTGACCTTGAACAAATCCCGCTTTCCGCTCCGGCTCGGCGCTGGCTGGACCTCCAACCCGACAGAGCCTCCGCGATCACGCAGCTGGCCTCCAGCGGAGATGATTACGAATTGCTGCTGGCGGTGCCGTCCCGAAAGCTCGCCGGCCTTTCCCATCTGTTGAGACAGCAGGAGGTGCCTGTCACGCAGGTCGGACAGCTGACGGCCCGTGACGGGGACGATCCGGTGATCGTGACATGGAAGGGGCGACGGATTGAGGCTGAGCATCTCGGATTCACTCAATTTTGACGCCCGGCGTGTAGTAGAACGCCATGATCTATTTGCGTTGGGCCATATTCTGCGTCGCCGCTGCAATGCTCGCCGCTGAGGCGAGCGCCGCCGCACCGCCGCCGGAAGGCGGTGAGGAGCCTGAGATCATTGAGCTTTACAATTCGGTTGAAGCCCGGTCCCAGGCGTTGATGGCGCAGTTCGCGACGGACGAGGAAACCTGCTCGAACGAGGTGCGGTCCGCGCCCCTGGTCATTCCCGTGACCCAGGGCGAGCGTCTTGTGGGATACGCCTTCGTCACCCCTCGCTTCTGCCTGGCGCGCGGGGTCAATCGCTTTCAGCTCGACGGCCGGATGCACTTCATTGTCGACCAGATGATCCGCGCGGCGCACCGCACGCCCTTCACGCTGGACGAGGAGGCGGCGATGTCCGAAGCGGAAACGAACTCGGCGCTGCTGGCGGCGGCTTCGACCATCATCGGAGAGGGGCGCGTCGAACGCCTCGACCTGCTCGGTTCCGACCTGCGCCTTCTGCAGTAGGCGCGACGTTTCGCCTCAGTCACATCTGGAGGCCCCCGCTTGGTTGCGCGGGTATTGCCGCTTGGGCATAGTCCGCTCATCGGGGAGGGCCGGGCGGACTAGAATCACCAATCAAACAAAGTCAAAACGCCCTGTTCCTCAATTCATCACACTGTCTGAATGAGGACTATTGAATATGGCCATGGAGGAGCTTTGGCTCTGGCTCGCAATCGCTGCGGGTCTGCTGTCCATCGTATACGGAATAATCCAGATTCGCTCGATCCTGTCGGCGCCTGCCGGCAATGAGCGGATGCAGGAAATCGCCAAGGCGATCCAGGAAGGCGCGGACGCCTATCTGAAGCGTCAATACACCACGATTGCGATTGTCGGCGTGGTGATCCTGTTGCTGGTCGGCTTCTTGCTGGGCTGGATCGTCGCCCTGGGCTTCCTGATCGGCGCGCTGCTGTCCGGCGCGGCCGGCTTTATCGGCATGCTGGTGTCGGTCAGGGCGAATGTCCGCACGACGGAGGCGGCCAAGAATTCGCTGCAGGCGGGCCTGTCCATGGCGTTCCGTGCCGGCGCGGTGACCGGCATGTTGGTCGCCGGCCTCGCGCTCCTCTCCATCGCCGTTTACTACGGCGCGCTGACCGGTTTCTCAGGCGTTGGGACCGAGGCTGTCAGCCGCACCGTAATCGACGGGCTTGTCGCCCTGGGCTTCGGCGCCTCGCTGATCTCCATTTTCGCGCGCCTTGGCGGAGGCATCTTCACCAAGGGCGCCGATGTCGGCGGCGATATGGTCGGCAAGGTGGAAGCGGGCATCCCTGAGGATGATCCCCGGAACGCCGCGACCATCGCGGACAATGTCGGCGATAATGTCGGCGACTGCGCCGGCATGGCCGCCGACCTGTTCGAAACCTACGCCGTGACCGTCGTGGCCACGATGGTGCTCGCCTCGATCTTCTTCCGCGACGCGGGGACCGAGGGCGTCACGCTGGGCGCCATGATGATCTACCCGCTGGCCATCGGCGCGGTGTGCATCGTGGGTTCGATCCTCGGCGCCTTCTTCGTGCGCCTCGGCCAGGGCAAGACGAATGTCATGGGTGCGCTCTATAAGGGCTTCATCGCCTCAGCGATCTTCTCGCTCGTCGGCCTGGGCGTCGCCACACACTTCGTGCTGGGCTTCGACGGCACGGCGACGACGTCGAGCGGGATTTCCGTATCCGGCATGGATCTCTTCCTGTGCGGGGTGATCGGCCTGGTCGTCACCGGCCTCATCGTCTGGATCACTGAATACTATACGGGCGTGGACTACGCGCCGGTGAAGTCGGTGGCCAAGGCGTCTGAGTCCGGCCACGGCACGAATGTGATCCAGGGCCTTGCGGTCTCGATGGAAGCCACCGCGCTTCCGGCGCTCGTGATCATCGCCGCCATCATCGGCACCTATATGCTCGCGGGCCTGTTCGGCATCGCGATCGCGGTGACCACCATGCTGGCGCTGGCGGGCATGGTCGTCGCGCTCGACGCCTTCGGCCCGGTCACCGACAATGCCGGCGGCATCGCGGAAATGGCGGAGCTGGAAGGCTCTGTGCGTGACACGACCGACGCGCTCGACGCGGTGGGCAACACCACCAAAGCCGTCACCAAGGGCTATGCGATCGGTTCGGCTGGTCTGGGCGCTCTGGTGCTATTCGCGGCCTATACCGAGGACCTGGCCTATTTCGCTTCGAATCCGGAGACCTATCCCTTCTTCGAAGGGATCGCGGTGAATTTCTCGCTCTCCAACCCTTATGTGGTGGTGGGCCTGCTGTTCGGCGGCTTGCTGCCCTTCCTGTTCGGCGGTCTGTCCATGACGGCGGTCGGCCGCGCGGCCCAGGCCGTGGTCGAGGAAGTGCGCCGGCAATTCAAGGAAAAGCCGGGCATCATGGAGTTCAAGGAGAAACCGGATTACGGCCGCGCCGTGGACATCCTGACCACCGCCGCAATCCGCGAAATGATCGTGCCGTCCATGCTGCCGGTCTTGTCGCCGATCGTGCTGTTCGGCGTCCTGTATTTCGTCGCTGGACGCGATGACGCCCTTGCGGCCGTCGGCGCCATGCTGCTCGGCGTGATCGTCACCGGTCTCTTCGTGGCGATCTCCATGACCGCCGGCGGCGGGGCGTGGGACAACGCCAAGAAATATATCGAAGACGGCAATCACGGCGGCAAGGGCTCTGAAGCCCACAAAGCGGCCGTGACGGGCGACACCGTCGGCGATCCTTACAAGGACACCGCCGGTCCGGCCGTGAACCCGATGATCAAGATCACCAATATCGTGGCGCTCTTGATGCTGGCGGTTCTGGCGGCGCGCTTCTAAAGCGCATCGCGCAATCAACGAGAAAGCCCCGGCTGTTCAGGCCGGGGCTTTTTTGTTTTGGCGAGACGCAAGGCGCCGGCTAGGCGTCGTCGAGTTCGATCAGCTGGATCAAATTCCCGCAGGTATCGTCAAAAACCGCCATGGTCGCCCCGCCCGCCTTCATCGGCGGTTGGGTGAAGGTCACGCCCGCCGCCTGCAAGCGTTTCACTTCCGCTTCGATGTCATCGACGCTGAAGGCGGTCCAGGGGATGCCGTCCGCCATCAGTGATTCCTGAAGCGCCTTGGCCGCAGGGTATTGATTGGGCTCAAGGGCCAGCTCGACCCCCTCAGGCTCTTCGGAGGACACCAGGGTCAGCCATTTATGTTCGCCCATCGGTATCTCATGCTTCACCCGGAAACCCAGGGTGTTGGTGTAGAATGCCTGCGCCTTGTCCTGGTCTTCGACCATGACGCTTTTGATGTACATTTTCATGCGGTGTCCCCTTTGAAAAATGGTTGAAGCCAGGAATGAACGGCATCCTCGAGCGAGGCCGCCGTGAGAGAATGAACCTTTGTGCGCCCGCGCCACGCGGTGCGGATCAGACCGGCGTCTTCAAGCGTGTTGAGATGGCGGGTGATGGCCTGACGGGTCAGCGTGATGTCATGCTCTTCCACCAGGCGCGCGCAGATTTCAAACAGGGTCTGATCGTCCCGCTTGCGAAGCTGATCAAGGATGATGAGCCGGGTATCGTCGCCAAGCGCGCGAAACACAGTGCTGAGCTGCGGGTCGAACGAAATGCCCATATCTCATCATGCAACATTCGTGTTGCATGTAAATATCCGACTGACCGGGCAATGAAAAAGCCCCGACCTGAGGGTTGGGGATTTCGCTTTTACGGCGTCGCGCTCTGGGCGACTGGGCTTAGCCGCCGTCGGGACGCGGTCCGCCTGCGCCGCCGGGAAGGTTCTGTTCGCCGCCGAATTGTTCCCCAGGCAGCCGGCCGACATTGCCCAGCAGCTGCTCCAGCAATGTCAGTTCACGCCCGCGGGTCGGCGTTTCGCGGTCGACAAGCGCGATGACGCGGCCGTCTTCCAGGCCGTATTCGTCCACCGCCGTCAGCATGCCCTCGTCGTCGAACCGCACGGCGATGACCCTGCGTTCGCGGGTGTCGGGGCGCAGATAGGCGAGATATTCGCGGGTCGCGGAGATGTAATACCAGGTGTCGTCGTCAAACATGCCGCGCGTGGACGGATTGCCCAGCGTCGCCAGGACGCTCGCTCGGGTGTCTTCGCCCGGGGTCAGGGTCGGGACTTCACCGTCGGGATAGCGGAAGCCGTGGCTGCGCAGGGTCGGATTGCAGGCCGAGACCAGAACGGCGCCGAGGACGACGGCGATGAGGGCGGTGCGACGAAGGGCCATGGCGATCCCGTGTGATTGAGCTTATGCATGACGCCGCCTGGAAGCAGCGCTGATGCGTTGACCTACTGCGTCAGGACCATAGCTTCAAGCGCCTGGAAAAGGGAGCCGCATGAGCATGTTCGCCCGCCTGTTTCGCACCGACCCCATGAAGAAGCCCGCGCGCGCGGCTTACGAAGCCGTCCTGGCGGCTTCGCGCCGGCCGGAATTCTATCGTGACCTTGGCGCGCCGGACACTGTGGACGGGCGCTTCGACATGCTCGTCATTCATGCGGTGATTTTCTTTCGCCGGGTGCGCGGCGAAGGAGAAGCCGGCGCCCACATGAACCAGCTGGTCTTCGACATCATGTTCGATGACATGGATGCGGCGCTCCGCGAAATGGGCACGGGCGATCCCAGCGTCGGCAAACGCATCAAAGAGATGGGCCAGGCCTTCTACGGCCGCGCCGAGGCCTATGAGGCGGCGCTTAACGCCAAGGACGATGCGGTGCTTTCCGACATCATTCTGCGCAATATCTTCGCAAGCGACGAAGACGCGTCAGAGGCCGTGGACTTCGCCGCATCCGAAATTGAAACCTCAAGGGCATTGGCGGTTTACATGCTCAAAGCCGACGCCGTGATGGCGGAGCAGGACGCCGTGAGGTTCATTGAAGGCGCACCGCCTGTATTCGCCGCGCCGTAGACGCGTGGCTGCAGGCGGTTTGCTTGCATCCAGGAGGGGGATCGCTAAGGTGCGCCCGCTCGGGGCGGCAGGCCCCAGGGGCAGCCTTGAGCGAGTGTTTTTTGCATGACAGCTCCGCTGGTACTCTCCATCGACGCCATGGGCGGCGATGACGCGCCGGCCGCCATCATTGATGGCGCGGCTCATTTTCTCAAAGGCCGCAAGCGTGCGGTCAGATATCTCTTTCATGGCGATGCAGCGCAGCTTGAGCCGCTGGTCGCCAAGCATGCCGGCCTGGGCGGCGTCAGCGAGATCCGTCACACCGACGGTCAGGTTGACATGTCCGCCAAGCCGTCCGAAGCCGTGCGCCGCTCTCGCGGATCCTCCATGTGGAACGCCGTTCACGCCATAAAAGACGGCGACGCGCATGTCGCGGTCTCAGCCGGCAATACCGGCGCGCTGATGGCGATCTCCAAGGTCATCCTGCGCATGAAGAAGGGGGTTCATCGCCCCGCGATCGCGGCCAGCTGGCCGGCGCCGCGCGGCTTTTCGACTGTCCTGGACGTCGGCGCCAATGTGGAGGTGAGCCCGTCTCAGCTTGTTGAATTCGCGGTGCTCGGCGAAGCCTTTCATCGCGCCGTTCATGGCGCTGCGCATCCCACGGTCGGCTTGCTCAATGTCGGCCAGGAAGAACTTAAAGGCAGCCAATCCATCCGTGATGCAGACGCCCTGATCCGTGAAGCTGAGCTGGATATGGACTATCGCGGATTTGTTGAAGGCGATGATATCTCGAGCGCCACCACCAATGTGGTCGTCACAGACGGCTTCACCGGCAATATCGCCTTGAAAACCGCGGAAGGAACCGCCCGCCTGGTCGGCGGCTGGCTTCGCGAAGCGCTCACCGGTTCGCTTTCGGGAAAGATCGCCGCTGCGATCTTGTCGCTCGGAGCCCTGGACAGGTTACGGGAGCGGATGGATCCGCGCAGCGTCAACGGCGGCGTGTTTCTGGGCCTCAACGGCGTTGTGGTGAAAAGCCATGGCGGAACCGACGCACTTGGATTCGCCACCTCGCTGCGCATCGCCCTTGAAATGGCGGACAGCCGCTTCTTAAGCGAGATTGAGAACAATCTTGCGCGCTTGTCCGATATGAGCGACCGGGCTGAAGCCGCACAGGCTGAAGGATAAGACTTTGGACGACATCTACTCCCGCATCGCCGGCATAGGCTCCTATCTTCCTGAAAAGATCCTGACCAATGCCGGCATGGAGGCCATCGTTGAGACCAGCGACGCCTGGATTCGCGAGCGCACCGGTATCGAGCAGCGCCACATCGCCGCGGACGACGAGCTGACGTCGGACATGGGTGTCGCCGCGGCGCGCCGCGCGCTTGAAGCGGCGGGTATTGATGCGTCGGACGTGGACCTGATCGTGGTCGCAACCGCGACCCCGGATCTGACCTTCCCGGCGACTGCGACCATCGTTCAGGAAAAGCTCGGCATCACGCAAGGCGCAGCCTTCGATGTCCACGCGGTGTGTTCCGGCTTTCTCTACGCGCTCACCACGGCGGACAATTTCATCCGCTGCGGGCAGGCCAAAACCGCGGTCGTGATTGGCGCCGAGACGTTTTCGCGCATCCTCGATTGGACGGACCGGACCACCTGCGTTCTCTTCGGCGACGGGGCGGGGGCCGCCGTGCTCACGGCCGAGCCGGGCAAGCCGGACGCCGGCAAGGGCGTGCTCAAGACGCATTTGCGCTCGGACGGCCGGTTCAAAGACCTCTTATACGTGGATGGCGGCCCCTCCGCCACGAAGACCGTCGGCCATTTGCGCATGCAGGGCAATCAAGTCTTCCGGCATGCTGTCACCAAGATCGCCGGTTCGATGCAGGAGCTGGCCGACCAGGCGGGCGTCTCGATATCGGAGATTGATTGGTTCGTGCCCCACCAGGCGAACCAGCGCATCCTGTTGGGCGTGTCGAAAAAGCTCGGCATTCCCGAGGAGAAAGTCATCTCGACGGTCGCCCGGCACGGCAACACCTCCGCAGCGTCGATTCCACTGGCCTTTGACGCCGCGATCCAGGATGGCCGGATCAAGCGTGGCGACCTGGTCTTGATGGAGGCGCTGGGCGGCGGATTCACCTGGGGTGCGGCGCTAGCGCGTTATTAAGCAGTTTCGAATGGTTAACGTTGACCGGGCCGCCTGCTGCGACGTAGCATCAGCAATTGTTTGGACAAATTGGGGACGGCCATGAGCCATAAGACCATCACGCGGGCCGATCTCGCCGACGCCGTGCATCGTGGGATCGGCTTTCCGCGTCAGGAGAGCGGCCAGCTTGTCGAAGCCGTTTTGGACATGATTTCGGACACGCTGGTGGCTGGCGACTCCGTCAAGTTGTCCTCCTTTGGATCCTTTGTGCTTCGCGAGAAGAATGGTCGCGTGGGGCGCAATCCGAAAACCGGAGAGGAAGTTCCGATCGATCCGCGCCGGGTTCTTGTGTTCAAGCCGAGCCAGGTTTTGAAGGAACGGATCGACTCCGCGCTTTCAAAGGACTGACTCGGTCATGTCCGCCAAGGGCGAGGGCGCTTACCGGACGATTTCCGAGGCCGGATCGGAGACCGATCTGCCGGCCCATGTGCTGCGCTTCTGGGAAAGCAAATTCTCGCAACTCCGCCCCGTCAAGCGGGCCGGAGGCCGCCGCCTGTATCGGCCCCAGGACATCACCCTGATCCTGGGTCTCAAACACCTTCTCTATGAGGAGGGGTATACCATCAAAGGCCGCACAAAAATACCTGAAGGAACACGGCGTTTCCGAATTGGCCGCCTTGGTCTCCGGCGGCGAAGACAAGGACGCCCGCAAGCCGAGCTCCGCGACGGCCGAAGATGCGGACGCGCCGCTTTTCTCCCACGCGGGCGAGCGAGACGAGACCGGCGGGGCCGGGGTGGTTGATCCGGACCGCTCCATGCGTCTTGAGGGATTGCTGACGCGTCTCAAAGCGGCGCGTGCGGTGTTGAGCGCGGTTCGAGGTCCGGCCTGACACGGAACTGAAGCCCGCCCTGATTACGCCATTGCCCGGCGCCGCAGAGCTGCTTATAAACCGGCTCCCGCCTCGGTGCGGGCTGGCGTGACCCGCGTCAGAATCATGGATACGGAGCGTGGCGCAGCCCGGTTAGCGCACCGGTCTGGGGGACCGGGGGTCGCGAGTTCAAATCTCGCCGCTCCGACCATTCACTCAACAGGCGCCGGAGCCGCCTCGCCAAGGCGAGGACGCGCGAAGGGCCGTTCATTTGCAGCATTGGAACACGCCCAGCAGAGCGATCGGCGCCAGGCGTCACGCATGCATGCGTCGCGCGCGAGACTCGCACGGACTATGGCGTTCAAGGGCTAGGACGTTCAGGGATCAGGGCGTTGTCGGACCGTCGCCATTTTGCCCGCCGGGGCGGATATCGATCCGTTCTCCGGTCTGCGTGTTGCGCAGATAGGCGAACCATTCGTGCCGGAACCAGTCGCAATCGCATTCATTGGTGAGCTTGACGGCGGTGCGATCCGCATTGGCGAAGGCCACCTGAATTCCGCCGGCGGGAGAAATATAGATTCCCTCCGCGACCGTCTGACCGTCAATGACCACCTCGTCAAACACCCAGTCTTCGGCGATATGCCCTTCGGCGTTGACGATGATGTAGAAATGATCGGTCGGGCGGTCGTCCAGCCAATCGCCGTTTCCGAAGGGGAAGGTGCCGATGGGCGTCATCCGATACGCGCCGTCACGAAACTCCGGCAGCCAGTTGATGATGATCATGTGCGTTTTGGAGTCGCGTGCAGGAACCCCTTCAGGGAGCGAATTAGCCATCGTTCGTTTCTCCATCACTCTGCAAGGCTGTCTGAATTCCGACGCTCGCCCAGAACGCGGTGTCGGTCGGCTCGCTGTAGCCCAGCCGGGCCAAGCGTTCGCGAATATCCGCGGCGGCCACCTCTTCTCCGATCAAATGGGAGAGGCGAGCTCTGAACACGTCTTCAATAATGTGGCCGTTACCGTCCCTGAGCGCGGCGAGACCGCGACGCCAGGTTCTGTTGGCGCCCAACGCATCTCCAGCGCCTTGCTGGGCCCGGCCGAGCGCCACGTGGGCGCGAGCCCGCCACACCGAGAGACCGGCGTCCGGCCCTTCAATCTCGCTGAGATAATCCAACGCCGCGCTGGCTTGTCTTTGGGCGTCCGCATACGCGTCCATGGCCAGCGCGACATCTGCAGCGATCAAGGAAAAGCGCGCGGCGTCGGCGGCCGGCGTGATCCGGTCCTCTCCGCGTGCGCCATATATCTCACCTGCAATCGCCTGATCGGAGATCAGCTTCGCAGCGAACAGATCTCCACGCACGAGCGCCAGCTCCGCCCGTTGCGACAGAAGGGCGAGATAGTTTCGACGCGCGGCGACGCTATCGGGGTTCGCCTCCATCACGGCTTCCGCGGTCGCAAGCGCTGATTCAGCGACCGTCCGCGCCGCATCCGCGTCGCCGGTCGCAAGGATCGCGGTCGCCAGACGGAAATTCGCATGGAGGGCCTGCCTGGCGTCGGACATGCCGATCGAGTCATACATCGCGATCTGCCGGCGCCGGTCTTCGGCGGCCAGGTGGAACTCGCCCAATGCATATTCGCTGTCCGCGACCCACCCGACCGCATTGGCGATCTCGAAGGCGGGCACGGCGCCGGCTTGGATCGCGTTGGCCGCTCTGAAGCTCGCTTCCGCATCCGCGAACCGCGTCAGGGCGGCTCNNNCGAACTGTCCAGCCTCAAAATCCATGATCGCCAGATTCAGGTCGCCATAGGCCACTTCCGCGGCTGACCGCGCTGCGCCGGGCTCGGCTTCATAGAGTTCATCGCCAAGCGCGGCGTATCGCGTCCACGCGTCCCGGGCCGCGATATTATCGCCTTCCCGGCGCGCCAAGTCTCCGATCCAGAATTCAACTTGAGCCGCGTGGTAGATGGCGTCCGGCTCAAGCGGGTCAGCCTGACGCCAGCGGGCGGCATGAATTTGCGCGGCGGCGAAAGAGCTTGCGGCGGCGCCGAACTGGCCTCGATTCATCTCGGCGCGTCCGGCTTCGACCAATTCGACGGCGGTTTGCGCCATCACGTCGCCCGAGACGCCCTCCACGACTTCGATCTGGGGGCTTTCCGCCCCCGTGTCCCAGGGTGTCGCCATGAGCAAGCCGGCGCTGATGATCGCGCCGAAACCGACGGCCGCCAACACGGGCGCGACCGACATCAGGCTCGATCGCGCCGTTTCTGCATGAGGCGGAGCGCCATCGTGCTCCACCATCGGCCGGGTGATGAAGCGCCAGGCCTTTTGATCAACCTGTTTCCTAAGCTGGCTGAGCGCGGGGGTGGGCTCTCCCGGCAGACAGCCTGCAATCTCCGGTATCCGGAACGCGATCATGCCGAGCTCGGCGTCGGTGACGGGCTCGCCTTCTCCCGCGCGCAATTCATCTATCCGGGCCCGCGATGTCTCAACTCCGCCGAGATCGTCGGCCAAGGTTGCAATCACCGTGGCGTCCGTCCGGGTCAACACGTCATTGAATAGGCGGGTGAACGCCGCCGTCCGCACTAGGGCGCTGAGTAATTGAGCCGAATCGCTGGACTCGCCGGATGTTGATCGGTTCGCCATAGAGGGGAGATTAGCCTCAAATGCGCGCAATGCAATAAAGCGAGTCGGCCCGATTCACGAATGACTTGCAGGCGGTTTGTCGCCTGCAACATCCAACTGGCATTCGCACAAAACGGCCTCGGTCTCACACAGACGTCGCCGACGGGTGTGAGCCCCCATCCGGGCGCGCCACCCAAGGTCGAGCTGAAATCGATCCCGACGGCCGCGTTTCTTAAGCGGCGCAATTTATCTTCAGGAGCGGTGGGGAAGGGCGTATACAGGCTTTGATTGCCGCTGGGCGCCGGAGCGCGCTTTCGACTTGATGCATGTCATTGGTGAAAGGAGATTTTCGATGGGCGACCTGCACCTGCACCGCATCGAAGAGCGTGATCGCTCGACCTTGGGCCTTCTCACGCTGGATGGCGAGAAGCTGTGCGACACCCTGGAACGGGGTCCCGGGCCGAACCGGCCGCAGCTCGACCGCATTCCAGCCGGAACACACACGCTTCATATAAGACGGGAAGGGGGCTATCACGCCCGGTATCTGAAGCGCTATGGGCCGGACTTCCACAAAGGGATGGTCGAGGTTCTGGTCCCGGACCGGACTTTCATCCTCTTTCATATCGGCAATTACTGGCGCGACAGCCTTGGATGCATCCTGACCGGCGACGGCCGTTTCATCGACGGTGATGGCGAGCTGGCGATCGGCAAGTCGCGCGACACGTATAAGCGGGTTTATCCGACCCTCTTCGCCGCGGCCAAAAGCGGCGGATCCATCAAAGTGTCAGAAGACTAGCCCCGCCCGGGCCCTCCGCCGGAAGTCCGCAGCGATCAAGCCCGACGCCGCCATCAACAATCCGGTGCTGGCGGCGAAGAACCAGAGGCCGGGCTGAACGACAAGCTGAATTCCAGCCCCGCTGCCCGCAACGATCAGGATCGCGATCACGAGCACGTCCGCGAGCGACCATTTGCCGATACGCTCGGCCCAGCGCAGCAAATCGGCGCCGGCTTCCAGCGGGCGCGCGGCATGCAAGAGCGTGACCGTGCAGAGCTTCAGGACCGGCGTCACCAGCGAGAAGACCGCAATCAGCCCCGCCAGAACGATCTCGCCGCTGTCGAAAAGCGCGCGGACGGTATCAATGAGCGAATAGCTGTCCTTGAAGACCCAAAGTCGTGTGGTTTCCAGAACGGGCAAAGTCAGCCCCAGCGGCAAACAAACCGCTGCCAGGATCAGCAGGACCCTGACAAAAGCCCCGCCGGCCGGACCCGATGCGGGTTTAAGAAGGCAGGAGCGGGCCGGGGCGCTCGTCATCGCTTCACCCTGCCGCAAGCCCCCGTCCCCTCAAATCAATACCCGCTGAGCCGCGCGACCTCGCCGGCGTTGAAGGCGTCATCACCCAGGTATTCTCCGGCCGCCTGCGCGCGCTTGTAGTAGAGCCCGATGTCGTATTCGTCGGTCATTCCGACGCCGCCATGCATCTGAATGCCTTCAGACGTCGCCAGCCGAGATACGGCAGTGGCCTTGGCTTTGGCGGCCGCGCACCAGAGCGGCGACTGGCCAGGCTGCGTATCCAGGGTGGTCAGGGCGCGGCGCACCAGCGACTGGGAAAGCTCGAGCTCGCCGTAAAGATGGGCCGCGCGGTGTTGCAGGCCCTGAAAAGTCGCGATGGAGACGCCGAATTGTTCACGGCCCTTGAGATATTCAAGGGTGACGTCGAAGGCCTGGGACGCGACGCCATGGCTTTCCGCAGCCTGGGCGGCGCGGCCGGCGTCGAGCAGCTGGCGATACGCCTGCTCGCTGTCGTCAGCGCCGGAGAGCAAAGCATCGCCGTCCAGCTTGACGTCATCGAACTGGAAATCGGCCGGGACGTGACTGTCGAGCGTGCGCCGATCCGTGCGCGCAACGCCTTGTGCGTTCGGATCGACCAGGAAGAGGTTGATCTTGTCGTCTTCGGTGCGCGCGGCGACGATCAACAGGTCTGCGCCTGCACCGCAATCGACGAAGCGTTTGGCGCCGGTCAGGCGGAAGCCATTGCCGTCTTTGACGGCGCGCGCATCGATCTTTTCCGGTTTGTGTCGGGCCCGCTCATCAATGGCCAGCCCGATCACGATCTCGCCCGCCGCGATTTTGGGAAGATAGTCGGCTTTCTGGGCCGAACTGCCCGCCAGATTGAATGCGGTGGCGCCCAGGACAGCCGTGGACAGGAATGGAGAGCTGGTGAGATTGCGCCCGATCTCCTCCAAAATGACGCCGGCGGCGGCGTAGCCCATGTCGACGCCGCCATAGTCTTCGCCGACAAGAATGCCGCACCAGCCCATTTCCGCCATCGAGCCCCAGAGCTCGCGGGAATAGCCGATCGCATCTCCCGCGTCCCGGAGCGCACGCAGGGCGCTGACCGAGGCGGTTTCCCCCAGATATCCGCGCGCGGAATCGCGCAGCATCTGTTCGTCTTCGCTTAGGACAAAGCTCATTGAAACAGTCCTGTTAATTCAAGATGTCGGCATGCCAAGCACACGCTTGGCGACGATGTTGAGCTGGACTTCGCTGGTGCCGCCCTCAATCGAGTTGGCCCGCGAGCGCAACCAGGCCCGGGCCGGATCGCCGTCGGTCTCATCCTCGCCCTCCCAGAGAAGCCCGTCAGAGCCCAAGGCCGACATATTCAGCTCGTTTTTGCGCTTATTCAGTTCGGTGCCGACATATTTGAGCATCGAGGCGCGGGCGCCGACGCCCTCGCCATGGTCGGCTTCCTCCTTGACCCGGCGCAAGGTTGCGTCAAAGGCCAGGCCGTCAATCGTCAGACGGGCGATCTCGCCGCGGAGGATGGGGTCTTCAACCTGGCCGTCTTCATCGACTTCGCCGGACTGGTGCGCGGCCGCGACCGGGTTGAGGCCGCCGAATGCGGCTTCGGACACGATGCCGGCCCGCTCATGGCTCAAGAGATATTTGGCGATCGTCCAGCCCTGACCGGGTTCGCCGAGGAGATTGGCGACATAGCCCTTGGCGTCGTCGAAAAAGGTCTCGCAGAAGGGGGATTTGCCCGAGATCAGCTTGATCGGCTTGGTGGAGACGCCCGGCTGATCCATGTCGACCAGGATGAAGGAGATGCCTTCATGCTTGGAGGCTTCCGGCTCGGTCCGCACCAGCGCGAAAATCCAATCGGACTTGTCGGCGTAGCTGGTCCAGACCTTCTGGCCGTTGATCACATAGTGATCGCCCTGAAGGTCGCCTTTGGTGCGAAGCGAGGCGAGATCCGAACCGGCGCCCGGCTCGGAGTAACCCTGACACCAGCGGATTTCGCCGCGCGCAATCGGCGGCAGATGCTCCAGCTTTTGGTCATGGGTTCCGAATTTCAAAAGCGCCGGGCCGAGCATCCAAATGCCGAAGCTGTCCAGCGGCGACCGCGCATTGATGGCCTTAAGCTCTTCCTTGAGGACGAACGCTTCTTCCTTGGGCAGTCCGCCGCCGCCGTATTCCGTGGGCCAGGTGGGCACGGTCCAGCCCTTTTTCACCATGCGCTCGAGCCAGACTTTCTGATCTTCGCTGGCGAATTCCCAATGCTTGCCGCCCCAGCAGATATCAGCCTCCGAGCGGATAGGCTTGCGCATGGATTCGGGGCAGTTCGCCTCGAGCCAGGCGCGCGTCTCTTTGCGGAATGTCTCAAGCGACATGGTCCGTCTCCTCCCTGACGTTTACGTCAAGGTTAGGACGGCGCACGGGTGCTGGCCAGCCCGTCCGCACGCCTGTCTGCACTCAAGGCGCGACGAAACGGCGCGTTCGCCTTGCCAACGCCTCGTCGCTCGATAATTACGGGCGCGCACGCAGCCAGAGACGCCGATGACCTCCACCGCCATACCCGCCCCGTTCACCGCCCCGGAAACAGATCGCGCCATGTTCTGGTGGTTGATCGTGGTGGCGGCGTTCGTCTGCTCGATGATCCTTGTCGGGGGCGCGACCCGGCTCACCGATTCAGGCCTGTCGATCGTGGAATGGCGTCCGGTGACCGGCGCCATCCCGCCGTTGACGCAGCAGGGCTGGGAGCAGGAGCTGGAGAAATACCGCCAGATTCCAGAATACCAGGAACAAAATCGCGGCATGTCGATGGCGGAGTTCCAGTTCATCTATTGGTGGGAATGGGGGCACCGTCAGCTGGGCCGCGTGCTGGGGCTGGTCTATTTCCTGCCCTTCGTGTTCTTCCTGTGGAGCGGCCGTGCGCCCAGGCGGCTAAGACCGCGCTTGTGGATCCTGTTCGGTCTTGGAGGGCTGCAGGGCGCGATCGGCTGGTGGATGGTGTCCTCCGGGCTCGTGGATCGTCTGGACGTCAGCCAGTACCGGCTGGCGACCCATCTCACCATGGCTTTCATAATCCTGGGATTGACGCTTTGGACCGCGCTGGAGCTTCGATACGGGCCAACCCGGACCCGGCATCGAAGCCGCGTTTTCCCCTGGGCGGCGGCGTTCTGGGGCGCGGTGCTGTTCCAGATTGCGCTCGGGGCCTTCGTGGCGGGCCTGGATGCCGGACGCATCCATACGACCTGGCCGGGATTTCAGGGGCGATTAATTCCCGATGATTATCTGATGGGCCTGCCGTTCTGGCAGGCGCTCTTTGAAAGCCGCCCGGCGGTCCAACTCCAACATCGCTGGTTCGGTTATGCGCTCGTCATCGCCGGCGCCGTCTTGTCTGTCGCGCTCTGGCGCAGCCGGGACGGGGTGTTGAGACGCTATGCGCTCCTCATGCCGGCGGCGCTCCTGGCGCAGGTCGCGCTTGGGATCGTGACTTTGCTGGCCGCGGCGCCCTTGTCATTATCGCTGCTGCACCAAGGCGGCGCCGTGGCCTTGTTCATGATCGCGGGGGCCGCGGCGTGGACCGCCACGCGCGCGCCCGGTGCGCCCGCAGACGATCAGCCGGTCGGGGCGACGACCGCCCGGGCCACGACTTCGCGGGCGACCAGCTTCACCGACTCATCGGCGCGGTCGTAGACGGCGAAAACACCTGCCGAGTAAGCCATCCCGCCATAGTTCGCGCCGGTCAGCGCCAGCGCCACAGGCGTGTCGAAGGGCGTCGTGTTGATCCCGGCGATCGTCTCCAAATCCGTGATCACGCCAAGTGAGCCGGCGTCATGGGCCGTGATGCGGCCGGATTGATTGGAAACCGTCAGCGCCGTCGGGCGGCCGAGCAGCTCTGTGAAGGCGACATCGATCCCGGCCACGCCATTGCGTCGGGCTTCGACTTCGCCCTGCGGCGTCACCCGAGCCAGCCCGGCGCTCGGACTGGAGATCAGAAGATCGTCGCCGGCCGATGCGCACGCCCGGGCCGGAAAGGGCAGGTCGACGCCGAATTGCTCGGAGACCGTCAATCCGGCCGATCCCGTATCTGATATCCTCACGATGCGCGCGGCGGCGCTGTCGCTCAGGAGCGCAAGATCGAAAAAGCCGATTCCCTCGTCAAAGAAGCACAACCCGGCCGCAGGCCCATCCACGCCTTCCAGCGGGAGCTCAATCACGTCGCCCGCCTGGCGCAGCACCGCGAACGCGCGCAGCGCCCCGTCGTCATCCAGTCCGAAGAGCAGGGGAATGGCTTCGCCGCGCAGCGGGAAATCAGACACGCCGACAAGCGCTCCCAGTCTTGGACCGCTGGCGGAAATGACAGGCTGGCCGTCGATATTGAAAACATCGAACCCGCCCGTCGTCAGGCTCGCCGCGAGCAAACCGGTCCACGGCGCCTCGCGATTGGGCAGGAAGGCCAGCTCCGCTACGGGTGACGGCGCGCTGAACGTCGCCGTGACCACAAGCTCTCGCGCCTCAGCCGCAGAGTCCACGGCGCCGGTCTCAGGCGGTTCGAAATTGCAGGCGCTCAGGATCAGACCGGCGCCGGCGATCGCCGCGCCCAGGGGCCCCGTACGGCGAAGCTTCGCCCGGGGCCGTTTTGAACATTGAAGAACAGGAGGGTTCCGTCGGGTGAAAAGCATGGTCCGGTGATCTCGCTATATGCGCCCGAATGATCCGGGCTGGCGTTTCGGCCGATGGTATAGACACGGCCTTCTGGCGTCACACCCCGTATGTATTGCTCCGCATCTCCGTCTTCCACCGCAATCAAGTCGCCCCAAGGCGCCACTGTGATGTTGTCGCATTTTTCCAGAATGCGCTGATCTCCGGATTCCACCAGCAGCGTCAGCGCTCCCGGCGCGCCGGTCTCATCGGATCGGCCCTCGAGCGGCGAGGGGCGGTAGCGCCAGATCTGCCCGATCTTCGCCGGCCCGCCATCGGTGCAGCAGAAAAAGACTTCGCCGCGGCCGAACCACATGCCCTCACCCCGGGTGAATGACGCCGCGCCCGCTGCGATCGTGCGCTCGGCCATGTCGTCGTGCGGATTGCCGGGCGCCTCGACGTCGACCCAGTCGACCGGAAGGCTCGAGCCGACCTCTATGCGTTCGGGGGAGTTCGGCCAGTTATACGTGTTCAATCCGGGCCGACCGCGCACGGCGAGGGCCTGCAATCGTCCGCTCCGCCACAGCTCGCCCGGGTGATCGGGGATGAAACGGGTCAATAGGCTCGGACGATCATCCTCGGTCTGATAGACGATGCCGGTGTCCGGATCGACCGCCACGGCCTCCCGATTAAACCGCCCCATATGAACCAGCGGGACCGGCTCAACCAATCCGGATGCGGAGGCCGGGACTTCAAAGGCGTATCCATGATCGCGTCGGCCGCCGTCACCGGCTCGCGCGCGCGTTTCCTCGCAGCTGATCCAGCTTCCCCAGGGCGTCGGGCCTCCGGCGCAATTGTCTTCGGTGCCGGCCAGCGACAGGAATTGGCGCGCCACCCGGCGGTCTCGCGGGTCGAAATGGACGGTGGTGGTCCCGCCCAGATGCGGCAGTCCCTCAGGGGTCAGGTCGTAGCAGCGCGCCGGGTCAATCCGGCTGAACCGTTCAGCCTCAGCGCCGAACGCTGAAAGCCGCACTTCGTCCGGGCCAAGTTCGTGATTGCGAACCAGGGTGACCAGATCGCCCGGTCCCTGAAAACAGGCCATGCCGTCATGGTCGCCCGGAACCAGCAGACCGTCGTCCATCTCTTCGCCGGTATCGGAGAAGGTCACATAGTCGAAGCCGGCCGGCAGATCGAATAACCCATCTGGATCCGATTGGAGCGGGCCGAAACCACGCACTTGATTGACGTATCCGGGACGAACCTCGCTTGAGCAGGCTGAAAGCAAGGGCAGCGCGGCGAAGGCGGTGCTGACCGCAGCGCCCTGACGCAGGAAATTCCGGCGCGAAGGATTCATGGGGCGTCTCGATAAGGAGGGGATAGATGATGTGTTTGCATAGGTTTAGCTGCGCAGGATTACGCCCCGATGACAGATCGGGTAATCCAATACCTCAATCTTAACGCTTTGCTTCTGAATAAATATTTCGGCGGCGCTTGACCCAATGACGCCTCGCGCGTATCACGCCCGAGCTTCGCGGCGGGGATAGGCCTCGCCGTGCTCGAATTTCCAAGGCTGACGCGATGAAGACCTTTACCGCCAAGCCCGCGGATGTGGAACACAAGTGGGTCGTGATCGACGCTGAAGGCGCCGTCGTCGGCCGTCTTGCGGCCTATATCGCCACCCGGCTCCGCGGCAAGCACCGGCCCGACTTCACCCCGCACGTGGACACCGGCGACCATGTCGTCGTGATCAATGCGGACAAGGTGGTGTTCACCGGCCGCAAGTATAACGACAAGCGCTATTACCGCCATACCGGTCACCCGGGCGGCATCAAGGAAACCTCGCCGCGCAAGGTGCTGGAAGGCCAGTTCCCCGAGCGTGTGGTCGAGGCGGCCGTCAAGCGCATGTTGCCGAAAGAAAGCCCGCTGGCCCGCAAGCAGTTTTCCAAGCTGCGCGTTTATGCCGGCGCCGAACATCCCCACGAGGCGCAGCAGCCGGAAGTGGTGGATTTCAAGTCCATGAACTCTAAGAACGCGCGGAGCTAAGAATGGCTGAAGAAGCACGTTCCCTCGAAGACCTGAAGTCCGCCCTCCAGGACGCAGGCTCCGACATCGTCCCTGAGGCGCCGGAGGAGGAAGTCCTCGCCGAGCCGAAAATCGACGAGCACGGCCGCGCTTATGCGACCGGCAAACGGAAGAACGCCATCGCGCGCGTCTGGATCAAGCCCGGCAACGGCAAGATCACGGTCAATGGCCGCGACCAGGAAGTCTACTTCGCGCGCCCGGTGCTGCGCATGGTGGTCGCCCAGCCTTTCGAGACCGCGGAGCGCGTCGACCAGTATGATGTGATCTGCACGGTCAAAGGCGGCGGCTTGTCCGGCCAGGCCGGCGCGGTGCGCCACGGCATCTCTCGTGCGCTGACCTATTACGAGCCCGCCCTGCGCGGCGTTCTGAAGGCCGGCGGCTTCCTGACCCGCGACTCGCGCGTCGTGGAACGCAAGAAGTACGGCCGCAAGAAGGCCCGCCGCAGCTTCCAGTTCTCGAAGCGCTAGGCTTCAAACTGGAGCTTTGGCTCAAAGATCAGCGGGCGGTCCTCAGGGCCGCCCGTTTTTCTTTTCGGACTTGAGCTGCTCGGCGATGGCGTCGAAGACCAGACGAATACGCCGACTGGTTTTCAATTCGCGATGGGTCACCAGCCAGGTTGGGATGTCGATGCGGAATTGATCCGTCAGGACCGGCTCAAGTCCGGCGTCGCGCGCGACATCTTCAGTAAATACCGACAACCCAAGACCCGCCTTCACCAGAGCGATGATCACCTCTCCGGTGGAGGAGTAAGCCCGCACGCTCGACGCCGGCACCGGCAGGCCTCGTTCCGCCAGCCCCTCCGCGACTTTTTCCGGAATATCGAATCCGACGAAATCATGGTGTTCCAGTTCCGCGAGGCTCTGGGGCCGGCCCCGCGCATCAAGATAAGCCGCCGATCCATAAACATGGACCGGCGTCTCGGTGATCAAGCGCCCGATCAGGTCCGCATCGGCGGGCCGGCCATGGCGCACGGCGATATCCGCCTCGCGCATGCGAAGGTCCTGGACCGCGTTTGAAGCGACGATTTCGATCAATATTCCGGGCGCCTGCTCGCGGACCCGGGCGATCACCGCCGGCAGGTGCCTGGCGGCGAAGACGCTCGTGGCGGTGACGGTCACCAGGCCCTCCACGGCGCCGGAACGGCCGGTCGCCTCCAGGCTCAGCTGGGTGGCGGCCGCCGCCATGGCGTGGACATGGTCGGCGAGGGCGAGACCGGCTTCGGTGGGCTGAAGGCTCCGCCGGTTCCGCTCGAACAGCGTGACTCCCAGATCCGCCTCAAGCGCGCTGACCTGACGCGACAAAGTCGGCTGCGTCAGCTTCAATCGCGCGGCCGCGGCGGAGAAGCTGCCTTCCTGGACGGTGGCGAGAAAGGCCTTTGCTTGGTTCCAGTCAAAGTTTACAGCGTCCCAGTTCATGATTTTTGCATACCAGAGATAAATTCTCGCGCCTTTAATGCCGAAAAATGCATAGCTTATAAAGGAGGCGATACAAGCCTCCCCGACACAGGATGACGGTCATGAGTTCTGCAGCTTTCTGGAACGGCAAAGCCGACAAATATTTCGAACAGCCGATCAAGTCACCGGAGATCTACGAGCAAAAGCTTGAGATCACGCGGCGCCATATGCGGCCAGGCGATCGCGTATTCGAGTTCGGCTGCGGCACCGGCGGCACAGCGATCCTGCATGCGGGCCATGTCCGTGAGATTGTGGCGACCGACATCTCAGACCGGATGATCGAGATCGGCTGGCGTGAAGCGCAGAAGGCCGGCCTCTCCAACGTCCATTTCGAAGCGGTGAGCATGGAAGACTATGTCGCCGACGCTCCGTTCGACATGGTCCTGGGGCTCAGCATCCTGCATCTGATCAAGGATCGGCGCGCCGCGATCGCCAAGGCCTATGACATGCTCAAACCGGGCGGATGCTTCATCAGCGGCACGGTCTGCCTGGGCGACCGGCATAACTGGCTGCGGCTTGTGATCCCATTGATGCAGCTGGTCGGCGCCGCGCCCTATGTCGCGTTCCTCAAGGAAACCGATCTGGTTCGAGAGCTTGAAGACGCCGGATTCGAAGTCGAAGAGCGGTACCGGCCCGCTGAATACATCGCGCCCTTCCTGGTGTGCAGGAAGCCGTCACTTTAATGCGTTGAGCAGGAGGGTGAGGGCGGTCGCAACGCTCGCCGATCTCACCTTCGCGCGGCCGATATCTCCGAAGCGCTCTTCAACCGTGACCACCGGCTCACCGGCTTTGGCCAAACCAAACCAGACAAGACCCACAGGCTTGCCGGCGCTCCCGCCCCCCGGACCGGCGATCCCTGTGATGGAGACCGCGAGCCGAGCTTCACTGTTGGCCAACGCGCCGGCGGCCATCTCGCTTGCGGTCTCCTCCGACACTGCGCCGAACGTGTCGAGCGTGGCGGGCGCCACGCCGAGCATTTGGGACTTGGCGGCGTTGGTATAGGTCACAAAACCCCGATCCACGACATCGGACGATCCCGGGATTTCCGTCAGGGCGCCCGCGACCAGGCCGCCCGTACAGCTCTCAGCGGTCGCGACCAGGACGCCGGCGGCGCGCGCCCGCTCGAGAACCTCCCAAGCCAAGGCGTCAAATTCGCTCATGGCGCCCGCCCATCGAGCCGGCATGTCACGACGGCCTCGGCGGCGAGACCTTCTCCCCGTCCCGTAAAGCCGAGCTTCTCGGTGGTCGTCGCCTTGATATTCACGCGCGCGGGCGAAAGGCCGAGAATCTCGGCGACCCGCGCCTTCATGGCGGCCTTATGAGGTCCGATCTTGGGCCGCTCGCAGATTAATGTGACATCGCAGTGGACCGGTCGGGCGCCGGCTTCGGCGGCGATCTGCACGGCATGCTGCAGGAAGATCGCGCTGTCAGCCCCGGCCCAGCGATCATCGGTTGGCGGGAAGTGCTCGCCGATATCGCCCAGGCCCGCAGCGCCGAGCAGGGCGTCGGTGATGGCGTGCAATCCGGCGTCGGCGTCTGAATGACCGACAAGGGCCAGCGGAGCGGCGATGCGGACCCCGCACAGCGCCATGCCTTCGCCGGGCTCCAGCCGATGCACGTCATATCCCATGCCGGTGACCGTCACTGTCTCCACTCCCGTTGACCCCGCGCCCAGCAAGATCTCGGCGCGATCGAAATCGGCCGGCCAGGTCAGTTTGAAATTGGCTTCATCGCCGGGCACGAGACCCAGGCCGCACCCGGCCGCGCGCGCCATGGAGATTTCATCAGGAAAGCTCCGGTCGCCGGATTTGGATATTGCATCCATGAGGGCGTCCCGCTTGAAGCCCTGCGGGGTTTGCGTGCGCCACAAATCCGTGCGGTCGACGGGTTCGACGCCGTCTTCGCCGACGCGCGCCAAGGCGTCGGCGACGGGCACGGCCGGCGCGACGCCATCATGGATTTCAAGCCCTTCAAGCACCGCATCAATCACCGGCTGCGTCAGCAGGGGGCGCGCGGCGTCATGAATTAGAACGCGTGATTGTGTCGAGGCGGCGACGGCCGCCCGCACAGACGAGGATCTATCATCACCGCCCTCCACCAGAACGACGCTTTCGTTAAGCGCGCCCAGACAGTCCATGGCTTGGGCTTTTTGACCGGGAGCGACTGCGACCACGATTTCGGCGCAGCGCGCGTGGCTTTCGAATACGGCGACCGAATGCGCCAGCACGCTCTTGCCCGCGAGCGGGCGAAATTGCTTGGGCACGCCTCCGCCAGCGCGCGCTCCGCGCCCAGCTGCGACAATGCAGGCCGTGAAAACATGTGCAGACATCATGCGCCCAGCGTTAGGACCAAGAGGAAGTCGCGTCCATAGCGCAACGTCATCGGATCGCCGAAAAGGGGCGCAACAAGCCTTGCCTCTGGCGGCCTCAACCTGGAACGGCTATCTCCTGAGCATGAGTTCAGCCCAGTCATTCGCCGGCTTCAATATCGGCCCTGTCCATGTGCGTGCGCCCGTCCTCCTGGCGCCGATGTCCGGTGTGACCGATTGGCCTTTCCGGCGCCAGGCCTATGCCTGGGGCGCAGGTCTGGTGGTGTCGGAAATGGTGGCTTGCGAAAGCCTCGCGCAGGGCCGCGAAGATGTCGTGCGCCGTATGAAGGCGGATGAACGTTGCGGGCCGCATGTCATTCAGCTCGCCGGGCGCGAAGCGCGGTGGATGGATGTCGGCGCGCGCCTGGCTGAAGACGCCGGCGCGGACGTGATCGATATCAATATGGGCTGCCCGGCGAAGCAGGTGACCCGAGGCTTGTCGGGTTCCGCGCTGATGCGGGACCTTGATCACGCATTGAGCTTGATCGACGCGACGGTGCAGGCGGTTTCGACGCCGGTGTCCTTGAAAATGCGGCTGGGCTGGGACCACGACACCATCAACGCTCCCGAGCTCGCCCGGCTTGCCGCCGACGCCGGGGTCGGAATGATCACGGTTCATGGGCGTACGCGCCAGCAATTCTATAAAGGCGCAGCTGATTGGCGCGCCGTGGCCAAGGTGAAGGCGGCGGTGCGGGTCCCCGTCGTGGTCAACGGCGATATCGCCACGCCGGACGATGCGCGCGCGGCCCTTGAGCTTTCAGGCGCGGACGCCGTCATGGTCGGGCGAGCCTCCCAGGGGCGGCCGTGGTTGCCGGGCATGATCGCAAGCGCGCTTCGCAACGGCGGCCGGCTCGTCGAGCCGTCGGTCATCGACGGCGCGCGAAGCCTGTCTGACGCAGTCATCGATTCGGTTCGGCTCTATGGCGAAGTTCTGGGCGTTCGATGCATGCGCAAGCACCTCGCGAGCTTCGTCGATTGGGCCGAGCCCGACCCGGCGGCGGCCCGCCAATGGCGCGGAAAGCTATGCCGCCTCGGTGACGCCCGCGAAGTCCTTGGACAGCTGGACGAGTTCGCTCGGTCCCGTGCGCAGGACGCCGCGTGACTGCGGCTCGCGCCGCCGAAGCCGCCAGCGTCGGTTTGATCCTGACCGATCAGGCCGGCCGCATCGAATTTGTGAACGGCAGCGCGGAGACCTTGCTGCGTCAATCCCGAAACCGGCTCATCGGGATGCATCTTCGCGATACGGGTGCGATCGGCGCTGCAGTGACCTCCCTGGCCGAGCGCGCGCGCCTTGAGCGCCGTCAAGTCGTGGCCCACGATCTGCCCATTGGAACGGATGCCGGACTGACGCGTCTGTCCGTCGACGCCGCCCCGGAGGGCAGGGGTGTTTGCCTATGCCTGCGGCTTTGGCCGGAAAGCAGCGCAAGCCCTAGCGGCCTGACCGCCGCAAATGCGGCCGTAGGCTTTGGGCGTCTTTTATCGCACGAGCTGAAAAATCCGATCGCCGGCGCGCGCGGTGCGGCCCAGCTCATCGCCGACGCCGAAGGCGGTGAAACGGCCGAGCTCGCCTCGCTGATCATCGTGGAACTCGACCGGGCGCGCCGGATCGCAGAGCGGTGGAGCCGGATCGGAGATCTCGCCGCCGGCGATATGGCTTCGGTCAACTTGCATGCCTTAGTGCGGGCGGCGGTGAGGTCTGCAGCGGCCGCGGGCGGCGAGGCCGTCATCTGGAATGAGCGGTTCGACCCCTCGCTTCCCGACGCGCTTGCCGATCATGATCTTGCGCTCCAAGCGGTGCTCAACTTACTGACCAACGCCGCAGAAGCCTTGGGACAGGGAGGCGGCGAGGTCACGATCTCAACCCGATATCGCAGCGCCCGCCCAGGCGGACCAGCGCCTGAGGCGCGTCTTGAAGTGCGCGTTGAAGACGACGGGCCCGGCATCCCGGAGGCGCTCCAGACCGCCGTCTTCAATCCCTTCGTGACGGGCAAACCGGCCGGCGAAGGGCTTGGCCTGTCATTGGTCGCCCGCATTGCGGAACTTCATGGCGGCGGCGTCGAATTCGAAAGCGAACCCGGCCGCACCTGTTTTCATCTCTATTTTCGCGAGGTGCGGCCATGACCCATCGCGTCATCGTCCTTGAAGATGATGAATCGCTTCGCCTTGTCATGACCAAGGCGCTCAGCCGGGCGGGTTTTCAAGTCCGGGCGACCGCAAGTCCGGAGACCGCCATCACCCAATTGGCCCGCAAGGAAGCCGACGCGCTGGTCGCAGACGTCCTGCTCGGCAACGAGAATTTTCTTGAACGCCTTGATGAGGTCGCGCGCCTGCGGCCCGACGCGCCGGTGATCATCATCAGCGCTCAGACGACCGCTGCCACCGCCATTGGAGCCAATCTCGGCGGGGCGTTTGAATACCTGCCAAAGCCGTTTGATTTAAATGTCTTGTCGGAAACGGTTCGAGCGGCGCTTGAAGGCCATGACGCCGCCCCGCGCGCGCCGCAGGACAGTGTCGGCGATCTGATCGGCCGGTCGCCAGCGATGCAATCGGCTTTCAAGGCGATCGGCAGGCTCGCGCGCAGCCATGTCCCGGTGCTGATCACCGGCCCGGATGGATCCGGCCGCGCGACGGCCGGCCGGATGCTGCACCGGAAAGGCGCGCCAGGCGGCCCCTTGGTCGACGCCGGCCCGCAGCGTTTTGAAAAGGAAGCGGCCGAGCTCTGGTCGGCTGCGCGGGGAGGGAGCCTGTTATTACGCCGGGCGGAGGACTGGGGACCGTTTGGTCAGGCCTTCCTGCGTGAAAGACTGGAGGCCGAACAGTCAGAATCGGTTCGGCTCATAGTGACTGCCGGCGAGCAAGCGGAGAGGCATCTGCCCGCGCCGCTGTTTGACCATTTGGCCGTGGGCCGGATCACCTTGCCGCCGGTCAGAGAACGCGGCGAAGACCGGTCCTTGCTGTTTGAGGCGTTCCTGAAACAGGAAAGCCCGAACCTCCAGCTCTCCGACAGCGCGCGGGCATTGGTCGACGCATCGCCCTGGCCCGGCGAAGCCCTGCAGTTAAGGCGTGTCGCGCGCCAGATCGCGGCCCAGTCGCCAAAAACGCTCATTGAGCGCGAGGACGTTGAGGACGCGCTGCCGTCCGGCCCGTCAACAAAGGCGGAGCACGGGATCGAAGACGCCGCCGCCCGTTTCTTCGCCGAGAAGAGCGCTAAAGCGGAAGGGCGCCTGGCGGAGGCCGCTCAGAGCGCGCTGGAACGCGGTTTGGTGCGCGCTGCGCTGGCGAAGGCGCGCGGAGTGCGGCTGGAGGCGGCGAAGCTTTTGGGGATGAACCGCAATACCTTCGCTCGAAAGCTGTCGCGCTTGGACGACGATGCTGAGGACTAACCGCCACATCGTGTTGAATATCAGCAACACTTGGTCCAATGTCCGTCGGGGCCATCGAGAAAGCGCATTCGCTCGTGCTGAAAACTGAACGGTCACATCCCTCGCCAGCGGCGGCCCAAACTCTATTCGGCGCGGCGTTCACGGCCGCATCGATCGGCGTGGTTGCGTTGGCGCTGATGGCGATCAGCGAGAACACGCTCGTAAGCCCCGGCGGACCGCTCTTCAGCTGGCTTCTGAGTTTCATCGCAATGGTTGCGCTGAGCCTTTGCGTCTGGACCGGCTTGCGGGTCATGCGCACCGGGCAGGGGCGCCGTTTCGGCGCGTCTACGCCGCGTCTTCAGATGCGATTCATGACGCTCTTCGCCGTCGCCGCGGTGGTTCCGGCCGTGTTGATGGCCGGCTTTCACGCCCTTGTGCTCAATCGCGGCATCGAATTCTGGTTTGGCGAGCGGGTGAGCACGCTGGTGGAGGCCTCCACCGAGTTGCGCCGCGAGTGGGCCGGCGTCGCCTTGGACACGGCTCGCACTCAGATCACCTCGACGGCGACCAATCTGTCCCATCCGGATGCGGTCACAGGCTTTCAGCAAAGCCGGATCCGGTATCGCAATTATCTGTCCCAGCAGGCGGTCCTGAGGAATTTCCCGGGTCTTTACGTGATTGACAGCCAGGCGACGATCCTGGCCCGCAGCGCAGAAGCCGAAGACATTCCCGATTTCGCCGCGCCGACCGCAGAGATGTTCGAGATCGCCGATGAAGGCGATCTCGCCGCGTCCGCGCCGGTGACCCGCGACAGCGCGCCGGATTACGTCAGATTGCTGATCCGATTGCCGAATTATCCTGACGCTTATCTTTATGGCGTCTGGTATGTTGATTTCTCGATGTTCCGCGCGCCGCAAGCCGCCACGGCGTCATATAATGACGGTGTCGCGCGCGAAGCGCGCATGCGCGAAGGCTTCTTTCTCGTCTATGCGCTGGCGGCGCTCTTGATCTTTGTCGGGGCGGTCTGGCTCGCGCTTTCGGCGGCCAATACCGTCGTCACCCCGGTTTCGCGGCTTGTATCGGCCGCAGAACGCGTCAGACGCGGCGATCTTGAAGCCAGGGTCGACACCGACGAAAGCGACGATGAAATCGGTGCGCTTGGAATCGCGTTCAACCGCATGACCGAGCAGCTGGAGACCCAGCGGACCGCGCTTCTGGAAGCCAATTCGGAATCAGAACGCCGGCGCGGCTTCATTGAAGCCGTGCTTTCCGGCGTGACCGCGGGCGTCATCGGCGTCAACCAGGACGGGCTGATCACCCTGGTCAACCCGTCCGCCGCCGCGCTTCTTGGAACCGAGCCGGACAGGCTTGTGGGCGAGGCGCTCTCGCAGTCCGCGCCGATGTTCGGCGATGTCGTGCAAGAGTCCAAGCGAAGACCCAACGAAATCGCCGAGGCGCAGATCGACCTTGCCGGCGAAGACGGGTCCTCGACCCATCTTAGCGTTCGGGCCGGGCGGGATCAGGCCGGGGGCGTCGTGATCACGTTTGACGATGTGACGCGCCTGGTCGCCGCGCAGCGCAATGCAGCCTGGCGCGATGTCGCACGCCGGATCGCGCACGAGATCAAGAACCCGCTTACACCCATCCAGCTATCCGCCGAACGGCTGCGGCGCAAATACCGGAACGGGCTGGAGGCTGACGCCACGTCCACTTTCGACCGGTGCATCGACACCATCGTCAGGCAAGTGAGCGATATCGGCCGTATGGTCGATGAATTCTCCACCTTCGCCCGGATGCCCGCTCCGATCATTGAAGAGGCGAGCCTTAACGATGTCGTTCAAGGGGCCGTCTTCGCGCAGCGCGTCGCGTCTCCAGACATTCGGCTGTCTCTTAAGGCGGCCCGCTCGGACATAATGGTTGAATGCGATGCGCGCCTGGCGGGGCAGGCATTGGCGAATATTCTCAAGAACGCCGCTGAAAGCGTCAGCGCTCGGGTTAAGAGCGATGGCGGCCGGGCGAACGGCGAAATCACCGTCCATGTCTTCCCGCAAGACGGATACGGCGTGGTTGAAGTCAGAGACAACGGCCTTGGATGGCCGAGCGCGGATCGCTCGCGGCTCACCGAGCCTTACATGACGACGCGCGAAAAGGGCACCGGTTTGGGCTTGGCGATCGTTCGCCGCGTTATGGAAGACCATAAGGGCCGGCTGGAGCTCGATACGCCGCCCGAGGGGCAGGTCGGCGCGATTGTTCGGTTGGCCTTTCCCTTGCTTGAGCCTGACAGCGGTGCGAGCAGGGCTGCGGCCCAGGAAGAAGCGTGAGATCCGAGATGGCGCACGATATTCTGATTGTTGACGACGAAGCTGATATCCGGGAATTGATCGGCGGACTGCTGGAAGATGAAGGATATCAAGCCCGTTACGCCGGAGACGCGGACTCCGCGCTATCGGCGATCCGGCAACGCAAGCCGGCCTTGGCGGTGCTCGATGTTTGGCTTCAGGGCAGCCGTTTGGACGGAATCGAATTGCTGGATGAGATCAAGCAGGCCGATCCCGAGCTTCCCGTCATTGTCATTTCGGGACATGGAACCATCGAAACCGCCGTCGCGGCGATCCGCAAAGGCGCCTATGACTTCATCGAGAAGCCGTTCAAGTCGGACAAGCTGCTGGTGACGGTCGAACGCGCCCTGGAAACCAGCCGCCTGCGCCGCGAAAATGCTGAATTGCGCGCCAAGAGCGAGGTTTATTCCGAACTCGTCGGGGAATCCGCGGCGGCGCTCGCATTGCGCAATATGATTGAGAAGGTCGCGCCGACGAATTCGCGCGTGCTCATCTCCGGCCCTCCCGGCTCCGGCAAGGAATTGGTGGCCCGTTTGATCCATGGCCATTCATTGCGCGCCGAGGGACCGTTCGTCCCGGTCAGCGCGGCGATGATGGATCCCGACCGGGTCGAGCAGGAGCTTTTCGGTTCTGAATCCTCAGGCAAGGTCCAGAGCATCGGCCTCCTGGAGCAAGCCCATGGCGGCACGCTCTTCCTTGATGAGGTCGGCGACATGCCGATCGCCACCCAGGGCAAGCTCCTTCGCATGCTGGTCGAGCAGCGCTTCCGCCGGATCGGCGGCGGGTCGGATGTCGAGGTGAATGTCCGGGTGCTGTCGTCGAGCGCGCGGGATTTGAGAGGATTGATCGCGCAGGGCCGGTTCAGAGAAGACTTGTTCCACCGCCTCGCCGTCGTGCCGCTGGATGCGCCGTCGCTCGCCGAGCGGCGCGACGACATCCCGCTCCTGGTTGAGCATTTCATTGACCGGCTGACCGCAATGTCCGGCCTGCCGCGCCGCAAGATCGGCGAAGATGCGATGGCCGCGCTGCAGGCCCATGATTGGCCCGGCAATGTGCGTCAGCTCCGCAATAACGTTGAGCGCCTGCTTATTCTGGCGGTCGGCGATCCCGATGAACCGGTCACACTGGATTCCCTGCCGTCCGAAGTCGCAGGGCGTGCGGGCGCGACCGAAGCCGGATTTGACGCTGAGCGCATGATCGCCTTGCCGCTGCGCGACGCCCGTGAGAAGTTCGAGCGGGAATATCTTCAAGCTCAGATCAATCGATTTGGCGGGAATATTTCACGCACGGCGACCTTTATCGGGATGGAGCGGTCCGCCCTTCATCGGAAACTGAAAACGCTCGGAGTTGGCGGTTCGGCCAAGGCTCAAGCCGGCGCCGACACGGAAAAGGCCTCCTGATTAATCATCGGAATTCTCCATGAAGGCAGTCGTCTGCGGCGCAGGCCGCGTCGGATATGGCATCGCCCGCGAATTGGCCGCCGAAGGCAATTCGGTCACCGTCGTGGACTGGTCGCGGGAGTTGATTGACAAGGTCACCACCGACCTTGATGTCCGCGGCGTCGTGGGTCACGGCTCGCACCCTGACATCCTCGAAAAGGCCGGGGCGGGCGACGCCGATCTCCTGGTCGCGGTGACCTATTCTGACGAGACCAACATGATCGCGTGCCAAGTTGCGCATTCGATCTTTGAGACACCGACGCGCATCGCACGGGTGCGCTCTCAGACCTATCTGGACAAGCGCTGGGCGGACCTGTTCTCCCAGGGCGCCTTACCGGTTGACGTGACCATCTCGCCGGAATTGGAGGTCAGCCGGTCGATCCTGCAACGCATGGAGACGCCGGGCGCGGTGGCGACCGCGCCGTTCGCCAACTCACGGGTTCAGGTCTTAGGCCTGCACATGGACGCGCAATCGCCGGCGGCGGGCAGTTCCTGCAATCAGCTGCTTGAGCTGTTCCCGGATCTTGGTTTCGACCTTCTCGGCATCCAGCGGGAGAAGACTCTTTTCATTCCTGAGCGCGATGACCCGATCATGCCCGGCGATGATGTTTATCTCAGCATCGCCGCGGGGCAGGTCAAACGCGCGCTCGACGTCTTTGGACTCGACAGCCAGCGCGCGCGCCGGATCGTGATTATCGGCGCGGGCAATATCGGGCTTTACGTCGCGCGCGCCCTGGAACGGGTCAGCGGGGTCCGCGTCAGGCTCATCGAGCGCGACAAGTCGCAAGCCGAGCGCGCCGCGGACGATTTGCGGCGGACGGTGGTGCTCCATGGAGACGGCCTGGATCGCGAAGTGCTCCGGGAGGCGGGCGTTGAAGATGCAGAGCTCACCTTGTGCCTGACCAATGACGATAAGGTCAATTTGCTGAGCGCGGTGATGGCCAAGCGGGAAGGTGCGAAAAGATCGCTCTGCCTCGTCAACGACCAGGCCTTCGAGCCGGTCAAGTCAGCCCTTGATATCGATGTGATGATCGATCCGCGCGGGGTGACGGTCTCCACCATCCTTCAGCATATCCGCCGAGGCCGCATCACGGGCCTCCAGTCGCTGGCGGGCGGACAGGCGGAAGCTCTAGAAGGCGTGGCGCTGGCGACGTCCCCGCTGGTCGGCAAAGCGTTGAACGCCCTTGAATTGTCCGAGGATGTGACGGTCGGCGCGCTGGTGCGCGGCGACAAAGTCTATTTCGCGCGCGACGCTGTGAAAATCGAGGAAAACGACCGCATCATCTTCTTCGCGCTGCGGTCTGCGGTTTCCGACGTCGAGCATCTGTTCCGTGTGAGCCTGGAATACTTCTAGACCGTCATGGCCCTGTCGCCTCGTATGTTCCGCGCCCTGGCCTGGTGCGCTTTGACGGTGGCGCTATCCGCCTTGCCGTTCGTGGCGTTCGCACATCTTGAGGGCGCTCCGGCGGCGGCGCGGGGCTTTTTCTTCACGGCGATCGCCGGCGGGTTTACAGGCGGTGTGATCCTCGCCGGCACGCGCGGCGCGGATACGCCCGCCCGCGCCTCGGCGGCCTTGCGTCTGGCGCTGTTCGGCTGGCTGATGATCCCCTTGCTCACCGCCGCCCCCCTTGTCATCGTCAATGAGTCGCTTGCGGCGGGCGTGTTCGAGGCCTATTCGGCCCTGACCACCACCGGGGCGGTGATCCTCAGCCCGGACGCTGCGCCGCAGTCCATTATTCTCTGGCGATGCCTTGTCGCCTGGATGGGCGGGCTCGCAAGCCTGGTGTTCGCGGCGACGGTTTTCGCGGCGCTGGATCGACGCGGCGTGGGCCTGCGGCGCACCAGCCTGCTGACTGTCGAGCGGTCTGACCTGTTCACGAATTTCGGCCGCGCGGTGCGCCGGCTGGGCGCGATCTATGTCGCGATCACCCTGGCCGGCGCCTTGGCTTTGGCGATAACGGGCACGCCGCTTTTCGAAGCGCTTTGCCTCAGCTTGGCGGCCCTTTCAACGTCCGGGCTCGCACCATTTTCCGGCGGATTGTCCGCTTCGGTGAATGCGGCCGGCCTTTTGATCATCGTTCTCCTGTGTCTCGCAGGCGCCTGGAATTTCGCCGTCATGTACGACCTGGCGACGCGCCGGCGCATGGGCCGCGGCACAGGAGAGATGAGGGCGATCATCGCCATGGCCTGCGTCGTGGCGCTGGCGGCCGTCGCCGTTCACGGAGGCCAGGCGTTGTTTCCGGTCCTGTTCGACGCGCTTTTCGCAATCACCACCTCGGGATACCAGGCGACGTCGCAAATCTATATCGGGCCGGCCGTGCTGCTCTTCCTGGCCCTGATTGGAGGGTCGACCATCTCAACGAGCGGCGGCGTCAAAATGCCGCGAATACTCCTTCTCGTCCGGCGGTCCGCCGGCGAACTCGAAGTGCTGGCGCACCCTTCAGCGACGGTGCGGACCCAGTTCTCGGGCCGTCCGGTGAGCGATACGGCGCTGGCGGGGGTCTGGGTCTACGCCCTCGCATTTCCGGTCGCCCTGGGATTCGGCGCGATTCTGATCGGCCTGGGCGGCGCCCCTTTTGACGAAGCCTGGCGCATGTCTACGGCGGCCCTGACCAATGCCGGCCCGCTCGCTGGCGTCGACTGGGGCGCTCAGAGCCCCGCATCCTTGTATGCGGCTTGTTTGATCATGGTTCTGGGACGGCTCGAAGTCCTGGCGGCGGCCGCTGCGATCTACGTCATCTTCGCCCGGGATTGAAGGATTGGGTGAGGGCGCTAGGTTGCAGTGCAGCGAAACCGTGTTTACCTAGCACGCAAGGCTGGGTCGGGCGGCGACCCGGTAAGAAGAAAAGTCGAGCACATGTCCAACGATAAGAAACAAAACCTCCAGGACGTCTTCCTTAACACGGTGCGTAAAAGCAAAACCCCGCTGACCATCTTTCTGGTCAACGGCGTGAAGCTGCAGGGCGTCGTGACCTGGTTCGATAACTTCTGCGTGCTGCTGCGCCGCGAGGGGCAGATTCAGCTGGTCTATAAACACGCCATCTCGACCATCATGCCGGGACAACCCGTCCAGCTCTTCGAGAAAGAAGATGACGAGGGAGACGCGCAGGTTTGATCAATCGCGCCAGCCCGGTTCAAACCAGCCTCGTAATCCACCCTCAGTCAGGTGACCTTGATGACGCGCGCGTCGCCGCTCGGCTCGAAGAAGCCGAGGGGCTTGCGACCGCGCTTGACCTCGACGTGGCGGACGCCCGCGCCGAGCCGGTCAGACGGATCGAGCCCGCCGCCTTTTTCGGATCCGGCAAGGTCGAACAGCTCGCCAGCGAGCTTTCGGGCAGCGAGATCAATGTGCTCGTCCTCGACACCGCGCTGACCCCGGTTCAGCAGCGCAATCTTGAAAAGGCTCTGAATGTCAAAGTGATCGACCGCACCGGCCTGATTCTTGAGATTTTCGGCCGCCGCGCACAGACACGGGAAGGGCGCCTGCAGGTGGAACTGGCCCGCCTGACATATGAGCGCTCGCGCCTGGTGCGCACCTGGACCCACCTGGAACGTCAGCGCGGCGGGCAGGGATTCATGGGCGGTCCCGGCGAAACCCAGATCGAAACCGATCGCCGCATCATCGCAGACAAGATGGCGCGCCTGCGCTCCGAACTCGACTCGGTGCGCCGCACGCGCCGCCTGCACCGAAGCCGCCGCAAGGCGGCGCCGTGGCCGACGGTCGCGCTCGTTGGCTACACCAATGCTGGAAAGTCGAGTTTGTTCAATGCGTTATCGGAGGCTAAGGTGCTGGCGAAGGATATGCCTTTCGCCACGCTTGATCCGACGACGCGCGCTGTGCGCACGCCCACCGGACGGCGCATTCTATTATCCGACACCGTCGGCTTCATCACCGATCTTCCGACCGAATTGATCGCCGCATTTCGCGCGACGCTTGAAGAAGTCGTTGAAGCCGACATTCTGGTGCATGTGCGCGATATGGCCGACCCGGATCACGAAGGCCGCAAGGCCGACGTTGAGGCCGTGCTGGAGGCATTGGGCGCCGGCGTTGAGGCGGATCAGACCCTTATCGAAGCCTGGAACAAGATTGATGCGCTTGGTGCGGAGGCGCGGGAGGATCTGATCTGGCGCTCCAAACTGCAGCCCAGACCCCATGATCCCCATATCGTCGCGACCTCCGCAGTCACCGGCGAAGGTCTCGCAGACCTCATGGCCGTGATCGACGATGCGCTCGCCAAGGGCGATGAGCGTCTGCATGTGCGCTTCGGTCCGGCCGATGCCGATGCGCGCGCCTGGGTCCACGAACATGGGAGCGTCCTTGAAGAGGGCGAAATCTCCGAAGCGGGCGTCACGGAGGCCTTGGTGCGCTTGTCAGGCCCGGACGCCGGCCGGTTTCGCGCGCGTTTTCCCAGGCTTGAAGTCACGCTTGAAGAGGCGAGCGCCGGGTAAGGCCTGTCACCCGCGTTCGGCGGCTTTAGCGTCAAGCCAGAGCGCCTCCATCGCCTCCAGGCTCGCTTCCTCAATCGATGCGCCGGTCTTGTGGATATTTGCTTCAATATGGCGGAAACGGCGCTCAAACTTCGCGTTGGCGTCCCGCAAAGCCGTTTCCGGCTCCACATCGAGCTTTCGGCACAGATTGGCCAGGACAAACAAGACATCGCCCAGCTCCTCGGCCACATGAGACGGCGAATCGCCGGCGATCGCGGCTTTAAGCTCGCTCAGCTCTTCATCCAGCTTGTCAAAAACCTGGTCGATCTCCGGCCAATCAAATCCGACGCGGGCGGCCCGTTTGGTAAGCTTGCCGGCGCGCTTCAGCGCGGGCAGGGCGACAGGAAGATCCGCAAGGATTGATCCATCCGTCTTGCCTTTGGCGTTCCGCTCCTGGGCTTTCTGCGCTTCCCAGGCGGCCGTCTGGCTGACGACGTCGCGTTCCTCGGCGTCAGCAAACACATGCGGGTGGCGGCGGATCATCTTGTCGCTGATGGCGCCGACAACGTCTTCAAA
>LYSW01000037.1 GCA_001657295.1 Oceanicaulis sp. BBD 1991-10
CAACGGTCTGCGCGACGGCGGCTTCAACCGCCGCCTCGTCACGAATGTCGCAAACGATCGGCAGCGCCTTGCCGCCCGCCGCTTCAATGGCGGCGGCGGCGGTGTGGATCGTGCCGGGCAGCTTGGGATGCGGCTCCGCGGTCTTGGCCGCAATGGCGATGTTGGCGCCGTCCTTGGCGCAGCGCACCGCGATGGCTTCGCCGATGCCGCGGCTGGCGCCGGTGATGAAAATCGTTTTGCCTTTAAGGCTCATGCCCTGCTCCCGAAACTGGTTTCGGGAGGCACGTTAGACCGGCCCTAAAGCCCGCGCCAGACCCGCCAGGGCGGGCAGTAAAGCCCCTCTTCCTCGCGGCAGGAGGCGAAGGTGAAGAGCACCGTCCAGGCCCGGCCGACGACTTCGTCCTGATGGACATAACCCAAGCCGCGCGGTTCGCGGCTGTCGGCGGAGGCGTCCCGGTTATCCCCCATCAGGAAGAGATTGTTTTCCGGCACGATGAAGGGGCCGACATCATCCAGGCGGGCGCTGTCTGTTCGCTCGTAGATCGTATGGACGGCGCCGTTGGGCAGGGTCTCTTCATAAACCGCAGCCTCCACCAAAACGCCGGACCGGTCGCGATAGCGCACGACCCCCTGGGGCTCGCGCGAAACCGGGTCGCCATTGATATAAAGGCGTCCGCCACGCATCTCGATACGGTCGCCGGGCATGCCGACCACGCGCTTGATCAGATTGATCCGCTGACCGGGATCACGCACGACCACCACATGGCCCGGCTCCGGCCGTGAGCCGAAAATGCGCCCGGACCAGCTTTCCGGCAGGGCATAGCCCAAGCCCAGCGGCAGAGAATGGCGCGAATAGCCGTAAGCGAATTTCGACACCAGAACCCGATCGCCGACCTGCAATCCCGGCTGCATGCTGACCGAAGGGATGTGAAAGGCGGCGAAGAAGAATGTGACCAGGATGAACCAGACCAACGCCACGCCCAGAAGAAAGCGGCCGGTCTCGCCGAGCTCGTCAAACGCCTTGCGCGTCAACCGGTTCATGGCGTCGCTCATTTGAGTTTCACCGCCGTGCCATAGGCGAGGATCTCAGCCGAGCCTTCCATCACCGCACTGGTGGAGAAGCGGAAGGTGACCACGGCGTCGGCGCCCAATTGTTCGGCATGGGCGACAAGACGGCCCAGCGCCTGTTCGCGCGCTTCCGCCATTAGCTGAGTGTATTCCGTGACTTCACCGCCCACCAGATTGCGCAGACCGGCGATGAAATCGCGTCCGAAGAAGCGGGCGCGCACCACCGATCCCCTCGCGATGCCGATCACGCTGTCGACCTCGCGGCCTGGCACTGTGTCGGCCATGGTGATCAGCACCGGCGCTCGGGAGCCGGGATGAATTGGCGCCTCGCTCATGTTACGTCCCTCATTCGTCAGGCGATTCCGGCTCGCGACAGGCGAACCGGGCAGCTTCCTTACCAGCGTTCAAGATAAATCCAAACGCTCAGGCTGTCTGCACACCCATTAAATTTGGTCCAGACAGGGGCTGAAGGCGAGGCGCAGCCGCAATTTCGTGCTATCGCTGTGGCGCCGACTCCGCAGAATTTGACGAGTTCCGATAATGACCGACACTGAAGCCAGACCCATGGAAACCGACAGCCCACGCGATGAAAGCGGCGATCGGGTATTGGCGATCGTGAATTATGTCCTCTGCCTCCTGGCCATCGCCAGCGGGCTGACTTTGCTGATCGCCGCCATCCTCGCCTATGTCCGCAAGGATCAGGCGCAACCGTGGCTGAAGACGCATTTTCAATACCAGATCGCGACCTTCTGGTACGGCCTGGCCATCGCCATCATTGGATTTCTCACGATATGGCTTTTGGGCCTTGGGCTGTTGATCTGGCTCGCCGGCTCAATCTGGCTCGTGGTCCGCGCCGCAGTCGGCTTGATCCGGCTTGTGGACGGCCGCGCCCAGCCTGATCCTTACGGCTTCTGGGTTTAGGCGCTCTCCAGCATGATCTCGCCAGGCGCGAACAGCGGTTCCGCGCCGATCTTGATATCACCCAGAAGTCCCGGCGCAGACGACAGCACCGTCTCCGCGTAAACCCGCGCCAGGGCGATCTTTGAGCGCGCGTAGGCGTCCTCGCCCACCTGGTCCTTCAACATGCGCTGGGCGGCGACCGCGCCGACGCACAACAGCCAGCCGCCCGCGACATCGCCGGCCAGCTTGAGATAGCTCGTCGCCCCGGCCAGCCGGTCGGCGTCATCAGCCTGCAGCATCCAGTTGGAGGCCGCCTCCAGCGCATCCGCTGCGGGGTTCAGCCATTCGGCGAGGAATGGCAGTTCGGGGTTCGAACTGGTTTCGCAGTCCTCCGCCGTCTGGCGCACATCCTCGATCAGCTCACGCAGGGCGTGCCCGCCGTCCCGGGCGAGCTTGCGGCCGACCAGATCGATGGCCTGAATCCCGTTGGTGCCCTCATAGATCGGCGTGATGCGCGCGTCTCGATAATGCTGAGCCGCGCCGGTCTCTTCGACAAAGCCCATGCCGCCATGGACCTGGACCCCAAGAGACGCCACTTCGACGCCGACATCGGTGGACCAGGCCTTCGCGATGGGAATGAGCAGGTCTTCACGCCGTTTCGACCAGGCGCGCTCTTCCTCATCTTCATGGCTGAGCGCCAGATCGGCTTCGACCGCGGCGTGAAAACAGATCGCGCGCGCGGCCTCGGTCTTGGCCTTCATCATCGCGAGCATGCGGCGCACATCGGGATGATCGATGATGGCGTGCGGTCCTGGGCCTTCGGCGTTGACCGCGCGGCCTTGCTTTCGCTCTTTCGCAAAGGCGAGCGCCTGCTGATAGGCGCGCTCGGCGATGCCCACGCCCTGAACGCCGACATTGAGGCGCGCCGAGTTCATCATGATGAACATGCCGGCCATGCCCTTGAATTCTTCACCCAGAAGCCAGCCGGTCGCCTTGTCATACTCCATGGTGCAGGTCGGCGAGCCGTGAATGCCCAGCTTGTGCTCAAGCCCGATGGCCGTCACGCGATTGCGTTCATCCGGTTCGCCCGCGGCGTCAGGCAGGAATTTCGGCACGAGGAAAAGCGAGATGCCTTTGGTGCCCGGCGCGCCGTCCGGCGTGCGCGCAAGGACCAGGTGCACAATATTGTCCGCGCAATCATGTTCACCCCAAGTGATGTAGATCTTCTGGCCGGTGATCGCCCAACTGCCGTCCGGATTGGGTTCCGCCTTGGTGCGCAGGGCGCCCACGTCAGAGCCCGCCTGCGGCTCGGTCAGATTCATGGTCGCGGTCCACTCTCCGCTGATCAGCTTGGGCAGATAGAGCGCACGCTGATCTTGCGTGCCCACCTCGATCAGCGCCTCAATGGCGCCGAAGCTGAGCATCGGCCCCAGACCGAAGGCCATGTTGGACGATTGCAGCATCTCCATGAGCGCGCAGCCGAGCCCTTTGGGAAGGCCCATGCCGCCGGCGTCGGCGGGGAATTGAAGCCCCTGCCAGCCGCCCTCCACAAATTGCGCATAGGCGTCTTTGAAGCCTGGCGGGGTCGTCACGGCGCCGCCTTCAAGCACGCAACCGCTCTGATCGCCGGCCCAATTGAGCGGCGCGAGCACGTCATTGGCCAGCTTCGCGGCTTCATCAAGGATCGCGGGCGTGAGGTCCGAGCTGAATTCCGGGAAGCCGCCCGTGGCGGTCAGCCCGTCCATGGCGGCGATCTCTTCCAGGGCGAAACGGATGTCGCGAACCGGTGCGCGATAGGTCATGGATGGCTGTCCCCGCAGGCGATGTTGGCGTTACCGCGCGCAACATAGCGCGTTCGCGCAAAGACGGTAGAGGCTTAAAGAGGACAGCCAAGCGCGGCCGCCACGCCGAACCCTGGCGCGCAACCGGTCCTGGCGCGCAGAGGCGTCCGCGCCACTTCGGCGTCATGCGGGCGTTCGGTCGGCCTTGCCGCGATCAAGCCGGCCACGATCAGACCACCCGGGCGCTCAATCAGAAAATCCGCTCCGGGGCGCTTGCCGAACTCGGGCGGAGGAAACGGCTGATGTCCGGCCGGGTCCTAAGGCCGCAGGCCGGCGCAAGGGCTCTCCCGCCGCTTTCGCGGCGGGAGAGCTGACCTGATCAGCCGGCGGCGCGATCCGCGACCGAAGATCCGGCCGCGCCTGCAACCGCGATTGCGGCCACTGCGCCTGCCGCCGTCACGCCGGCCACGGCGGCGAGCCCAAATCCGGCCGCGGCGACTCCCCAGACCAGCGCCAGTTCATCCCATCCGTCGCCGTCCTGGTTGCCCAACGGGCCGGCGTCCAGCGCCGCCATTCCACCAGACGCATACCCGGCCGGCGTGCCGCCGGAAACAAGATCGATCTCGTTGATGTTCAGCTCTCGCATAGCATTGTCCTTCTCAACCGTTTCGACATGACGCAGCACACCTGAGCGCAGACGTACAAAACTCCAGCTCAACCATAAAACGAATCGGGGCTTTCGCGATCGCGGGCATGAGTCCCTTTCCTCGAGGTCCGCCCTATACTTTCTGAAGACGTGGTCACACCAGGACTATCGAGGGGCCTTCATGCACAAGCTCGCCTGCATCATTCTTGCGCTTTGCGCCCCGGCTTGCGTGTCCGCGCCGTCGGTCGACCCGGCGGAGCTGCCCGCCGGCGAATGGCGGCTCGATCCCGGCCATGCCAGCGTGACCTGGCACATCCGGCATCTGGGTCTGTCCTGGTACACCGCACGCTTTGATCGCGCCGCGGCGAGCCTGACATTCGATCCGGCGAACCCGGAAGCGGCGCGTTTGACCGCGATCGTCGAGGCCGCCTCGGTCTCGACCGGCGATCCCGCGTTCGACGAGACGCTCCGGGGCCGCGGCTGGCTCGACGCCGAGCGGCACCCGGAAATCATCTTTGTCTCCGAACGCATAGAGGTGACCAGCGAGACCCGCGGCCGAATACACGGCACGCTCACATTGAAAGGCGTTTCCGCCCCCGCCATTTTGGAAACAGAGTTTTACGGCGGGCTCTTCAATCCGCTTGAAGGGTCTCAAGCTATTGGTTTTGGGGCTGATTTGGAGATCGATCGCACTCAGTTCGATGTCGGGCGCTTGCCAGGCGGCTTTATTGGTGACGAAGTTCGAATACGTATTGAGGCGGAGTTCTTGCAGAACTGACCTGGAGCAGGCTGATGAGCGCGACGGCAGACACAAAGACCTACACCGCGGTGGCGATCACGCTGCACTGGCTGATCGCCGTGCTCTTGATCTCGCTGATTCTGTTCGGCTGGTGGATGGAAGACCAGCGCGAGGCTATCGGATCCTATGAGGAGTTCCTCGCCGTGAAATCTGCGTTCAACTGGCACAAGACCGGCGGAATTCTGGTGCTGTTGCTGTCGCTGGCGCGTCTTGGCTGGCGTTTCACCCACCCGATACCGGCATTGCCGGAGGGTATGAAATCCTGGGAGCGCGTCCTGGCGCGCATCAGCCATGTCAGCTTCTACGTCATCATGATCGGCCTGCCGATCGGGGGCTATATGGCGGCCTCGGCTTACGGGCCGGAACAACCCATATTATTGTTCGACTCCATTGCGCTTCCCAAGCTCCCCGTGCCTCAGACGGAAGAATTCCAGGCGTTGTCCGGGTCTATGCACAGCGCCGGCGCCTGGGCGCTGATCGCGCTGATGGCGCTGCACATCGCGGCCGCCATGAAGCATGAATTCGTCGACAATGACGGCGTTCTCGCCCGAATGATGCCGATCATTCGCTAATCCAAGCTCGATCCTCAAAAAGACCACACTCCTCCCCAAGGTGACCTGACATGAAGACCCTCTTCGCCTCCGCCGCCGCCGCGGCGCTTTGCGCTGCGCCCGCCCTGGCCCAGGACTGGACGCTGGATCCTGACGCGTCCAGCGTCGAAGCGCGCCTGAGCGTGTTCAATGCGCCGACCATCCTGAGCTTCGACCGCTTCGATGCGAGCATCGAGCTTGATCCGGAATCGCTGGACGACGCGTCCATCAACGCTGTCGTCTACGCGGCGTCCGGCGTCGCCACGAACGAAGCCGGCCGCCAGATCAGCGATTATCAAAACGCCATGGAGGGTGCGTCCGGACTGGATGTCGCCAATCATGAGGCGATCCGCTTCGTTTCGGACACGATCTCGGCGACCGAAGACGGCTATGACGCCGCCGGCATGCTGACCGTTCGCGGCCTGGAGCAGCCGGTCGTGCTCAGCTTCACTTTGGAGATTGACGGCGACCGCGCTGTGGCGGCCGGCGGCTTCGAGCTCGATCGCACGGTGCTGGGCATGACCAATTCAAGCTGGGGCGGCAATGTCTCCGAAACGGTGGAGCTGCGCGTGCATATCGAGGCGGATCGCGCGGCCGAGAGCTGATTGCCGCAGAGCGATGCGGGCGGTATTGAGCGGCCATGCGCCCGCAACCGCCCGCCGACACGCCGATCCTGCCTGCTGACGACCCGGCCGCCCTGGACCGGGCCGCCGACATCCTGTCCGCGGGCGGTTGTGTCGCCGTTCCGACCGAGACCGTGTACGGCCTCGCCTGCGACGCCGCCGACGGCGAAGCAGTCGCGGGCGTCTACGCCGCCAAAGGGCGGCCGCGCTTCAATCCGCTGATCGCGCACGTGGATGGCCGCGATCGCGCCGAGGCTCTGGTCGAGCTGCCGCCGGCGGCGATGGCGCTCGCCGACGCCTGCTGGCCTGGGCCGCTCACCCTGGTCGCGGCGCTGCGTGACGGCGCCGCCGTGAGCGAGTTGGCGCGCGCGGGACTCGACACATTGGCGGTGCGCTGGCCGGCATCGGCTGCGCTGACCGCGTTGGTGAGCCGTTTGGACCGTCCCCTCGCCGCCCCCAGCGCCAACGCTTCCGGCGCCGTCAGCCCCACGACGGCTCAGCATGTGAAAGACAGCCTGAACGGTCGGATCAATCTGATTCTGGACGGCGGGGCGTGCCGCGTCGGCGTTGAGAGCACGATCGTGTCTTTCATCGAGCCGGAACGGCCTGTCCTTCTCCGGCCCGGGGGGCTCGACCGCGCCGTGATCGAAGCGGTCACCGGTCCGCTAAAGCAGGCGACCGTCTCGCCGGACGCGCCGACATCGCCAGGCCAGCTGTCCAGCCATTACGCGCCGGATGCGGCGCTTCGACTGAACGCCCTCACGATTGAGCCCGGGGAAGCCTTTCTCGCATTCGGCCCGCCGCCCACCGGGGGCCAGGAGGCCGTCTTTCAGCTGTCGCCGTCGAAGGATCTGACAGAGGCCGCCGCCCGGCTTTTCATTGGCTTACGCGAACTCGACGCGGGCGCGTCAAGCATCGCGGTCGCTCCGATTCCCAATACCGGGCTTGGCGAGGCGATCAATGACCGGCTGCGACGTGCGGCGGCAGGTCGCTGAATGCGTTTGCTTAAACTCACGTTCACCCATTTATGCCAGCATGTTCGCATGTTGATTGAACCTGGCGTCTATATCGCGAAATTCCGCACGCCCCTGGACCAGTCCCAGGGCGTTATCGTCATTCAGGACGACACCGTCTCCGGCGGAGACTCCGCCATGTATTACATGGGCAAGATCTCCGGTTCAGAGAAGAAGATCGAGGTCGCATTGCACGTGCGCCAGCACGACCACGACAAATTCTCGGTGTTCGGCGATGTGAATGATTTCAGCCTGAGCCTGACCGGCCGGAAGCAGGGTCAGTCCTATGCCTTCGAGGGCCGCGCGGACCGCGCCCCTTCGCTGCGGTTTGAGGCTTCATTGGCGCCTGCGCCGAAATAGGCCCTGTTCGCATCCTGCGACCGGCTTATCATGCCCGGCATGATGACGGCGCTCGACACCCTTAAACAAAAGCTGAACCCCAAGGCGTGGTCTGTCGACCCTGTCGAAATCGCCGGTCATGCGCGCGATTGGCGTGGACGCCACCAGGGCGTGACGCCGCTGCTCCTCAAGCCCGGCTCGACGGCGGAAGTCGCTCAGATTCTCAAAGCCTGCAATGCGGCGCGCATCTCAGTGTTGCCCCAGGGCGGCAATACCGGCCTGGTGGGCGGCTCGACACCGCAGGGCGAAGTTCTCATTTCGCTCAAACGCATGACGACAATCCGCCAGGTCGACACCGCCAACGAGTCGCTGACCTGCGAGGCCGGAGCGGTTCTTGAGCAGGTTCAGGGCGTCGCCGCGGACGCCGGCAAGCTTTTTCCGCTCTCGCTGGGCGCGCAAGGCTCGGCGATGATCGGCGGGCTGATCTCCACGAACGCCGGCGGCGTGCATGTGCTGCGATACGGCATGACGCGCGACCTGGTGCTGGGACTTGAAGTCGTGCTGCCGGACGGTCGAATCCTGTCGGACCTTTCCGGACTGCGCAAAGACAATACCGGCTATGATCTCAAGCAGCTTTTCATCGGCGCGGAAGGCACGCTGGGCGTGGTCACCGCTGCGACGTTGAAACTATTTCCCCGCCCCGCCTCAACGGCTGTGGCCGTCGCCGCCGTGGCCGGCCCGCGCGACGCCGTGGACCTTCTCGGCTTCATGAAGGATCGCACGGGCGGTGCAGTGGCGGCTTTTGAGTTGATGCCGAAATCGGCGATCGATCTGGCCGTGTCTCACCTGCCGGGCGTGCGCGCGCCGCTGGCGGACGCGCCGGCCTGGGCGGTGCTCATCGAAATCACCAGCGCGGAGGCTGATCGCGCCGCCCCGATGCTGGAGGACGCCCTGGGCCAAGCCCTTGAAAAGGAATTGGCCAGCGATGCGGTGATCGCTCAGTCCGAAGCCCAGGCGCAAAGCTTCTGGGCGCTGCGCGAAGGCATCCCCGAAGCCGAAAAGGCGCACGGCAAGGCCGCCAAACATGATGTATCGGTGCCCGTTTCGCGCATGGGCGGCTTCATGGAGGACGCCATCGCCTTGGCGGAGGCCGCTGATCCGGACGTGATGGTGATCGCCTTCGGCCATGTCGGCGACGGCAATGTCCACTTCAACGTGGCGCGCCGCGCGCCGGGGTCCGACGAGGCCTTCGTCGAGCGCATGGCGCCGGTCACCCGCGCGATCTATGATCTAGTCGACGCCCATGGCGGGTCGATCTCAGCAGAGCATGGCGTCGGCATTCTGAAACAAGCCGAGCTGGTCGAACGCAAGCCGACTGAGGTGGCTGTGATGCGGGCGATCAAGCACGCGCTGGATCCCAATGGGATCATGAATCCCCGAGTGCTGATCGGATCTTGATCAAACCCCTTCTCCGCGTCCGGTTGTCCTTGGCCCGTCCGCGTCTTATCTGCAGATCAATCGGGTTTGGAGAGTGTCTGCATGCTGATTCTGCTGTCCCCAGCCAAAGCGCTGGATTTCGAACCGCGCGGCGTTGAAATGGAGACCACGCGACCGGTCCTGATGGACCGCACGCGCATTCTTTCAAAAACCACCGCCAATCTGACCGCGCCGAAGCTGAAGCAGCTGATGGGCCTGTCCGACGACCTGGCGGTGCTCAATCGCGAGCGCTTCAAGGCCTTCGATCCGGACAATGGCGAAGGCCGCCCCGCCGCCATGGTGTTTAACGGCGAGGTTTATCGGGGGCTGGACGCCAAATCGATGACGGAGACCGACCTGAGCTGGGCGCAGGACCGGCTGCGCATCCTGTCAGGCCTTTACGGCGTCTTGCGCCCGCTTGACGCGATTCAGCCCTACCGGCTGGAAATGGGCACCCGGCTCAAGACCCGCAAAGGCGCCAATCTGTATGACTTCTGGGGCGAAGATATCGCCAGGGCGCTCAAGGCCGATCTGGCCGCGCAGTCGCGCCCGGCCGTCGTCAATCTGGCGTCCAACGAGTATTCCAAGGCCGCCAAGCTGAAGACGCTCGGCGTCCCGGTGATCACGCCGGACTTCAAGGAAGAAAAAGACGGCAGGCTGCGCGCGCTGATGGTCTACGCCAAGCAAGCCCGCGGATCGATGGCGCGTTGGATCATCGATAATCGCATTGAAGATCCCGAGGCCTTGAAAGACTTCGCCGTCGGCGGCTATCGCTTCGAGCCTGACGGCTCGAGCGCGGACAAGTGGTTGTTCACGCGGCCCCAACCCGCCCCGGTGAAGGCCTGAGCGGATGCCGGCCGCCACGTCCAAAGCCGAGCTGTTGGATGTGTTCGACAGCGAATTGGCGAAGCTGAACCGGCTGCTGGACAGCCTGGCTGAAGACCAATCGGCCTGGAGCGATGACGGCGTCTCGATCAAGGCGATCATCGGCCATCGCGCCCATTGGCTGGATCTGTATTGGTCCTGGTATGACAAGGGCGCGGCCGGCGGCGCCGTCGAAACGCCGGCCCCCGGCTTCAAATGGAATCAGCTCAAAGCCTATAACGCGCCGATTTACGCCGCCGCGGACGAGCAGAGCTGGTCCGATCTGCGCACGCGGTTTGAAAAGGCGTCATCGGCGTTTCGTGAACGCCTGACCGCGCTGCCGAGCGAGGAGCTCTACGCCAAGGGCCGCTTTGCCTGGACCAATGACTGGACGCTCGGCCGCTGGGCGGAATCTGCGGGGCCCAGCCATTTCCGGTCAGCGGCCAAGGCGGTCCGGAAAATCCTCCGCAATCAGAGCTGAGGCCGCGCCCATCCTGTCCGTCGGCCCTTGACGCGTCGCGTCCGCCCCGGCTTTCTGCACTGCAGCAATATCGCCAGTTGAGGAGCTCGCCATGGGTGCGGTGCGCGTAGACCTGTCCGGCCAGACCGCCGTCATCACCGGCTCCAGCTCAGGCATCGGCGCCGCCCTCGCTGAAGGGCTGGCCCAAAATGGCGCGAATATCGTGCTGAACGGCCTGGGCGACGCCGGAGAGATTGAAGCCTTGCGCGCGAGGATCGCATCCGAGCACGGCGTGACCTGCCTTTATCACCCGGCCAACATGCTCAAGGCGGACGACATCGCAGACCTCATCCGGTTCGCGCAGCAAGAAACCGGTCGGGTTGATATTCTGGTCAACAATGCCGGCATCCAGCATGTGGCGCCGGTCGACGATTTCCCGGTCGAAAAATGGGACGCGATCATCGCGATCAACTTGTCGAGCGTGTTTCACGCCAGCCGGGCGGTGCTGCCGGTGATGAAGGCCGCGGGCCGCGGGCGCATCGTCAATATCGCGTCCGCGCATGCGCTGCGCGCCAGCCCGTTTAAATCCGCCTATGTCGCCGCCAAGCACGGCGTGATGGGCTTCACCAAATCGGTCGCGCTGGAAGTCGCCGAGCAGAACATCACCGTCAACTGCATCAACCCGGGCTATGTGAAGACGCCGTTGGTGGAGAACCAGATCGCCGACACCGCCAAGGCCCGCGGCATCACCGAGGACGAGGTGGTGCGCGATGTCATGCTCGCCGCCCAGCCGACCAAGAAATTCGTCACCTATGACGAATTGACCGGCGCGCTGCTCTATCTGGTCAGCGATGACGGCGCGAATGTGAACGGCAACGCCATCACCGTCGACGGCGGCTGGACCGCCAAATAGGTGGCCGCCGCGCCCAAACCGGTTTCGTTGGCCCTGCAGGGCGGCGGCGCCCACGGCGCCTTCACCTGGGGCGTGCTCGACGCCTTGTGTGAGGACGGCCGCCTTGACCCCCGGGCCATCACCGCCACCAGCGCCGGCGCCATGAACGCCTGCGCCTTCGCCATGGGCCGGGTGCAAGGCGGGCGTGAGGGCGCGCGCGAGGCGATGGAGGCTTTCTGGCGCGCGGTCAGCCGGGCTGGAGGCCCGTTCAAACCGATAGCCGGATCCGGCTGGTTTCCCTGGCTCGACGCGCTGAACCGCATGTTCAGCCCGTACGACGTCAATCCGTTCAATTTCGACCCGTTGACCGAAATCCTGGCCGGCCAGATCGATTTCGATGCGGTTCACGCCTGCCAGGACACCCAGCTCTTCATCGCCGCGACGGAGGTCGAGACCGGCCGCGCCAAGGTGTTCCAGGGCGATGACGTCACCCTGGCGGCGGTGCGCGCCAGCGCCACCCTGCCCTTCGCACATCAGGCCGTGGAGATTGACGGCAAGCCCTATTGGGATGGCGGTTTCACCGGCAATCCGGCGCTCTGGCCGCTCTTTTACGCCGACACGCCCGCCGATCTCCTGATCGTGCACATCAATCCCATGCATCGCGCCGGCACGCCGAAATCGGCCGAAGACATCATGAACCGGGTCAATGAGATCACCTTCAACGCCAGCCTGTTGGCCGAGCTGCGCGCCATCGCCTTCGTCAAACGGCTGATCGGTGACGGCATGCTGGCGGATCCGGGCAAAGCGCGCCTGCGGGATATTCTGGTCCATTCGATCCGCGCGGATCAGGCGCTGGAAGCCTTGCCCGCCTCGACCAAATACGACACCAGCTGGCGCTTTCTCACTGATTTGAGGGACCGCGGGCGGGACGCCGCCTTCGCCTGGCTGGAGCGCTGCGCCGACAGCGTCGGCGAACGCTCGACCATCGACCTGAAGGCGGACTTTCTTCAGAGTTAGGCGATCGCCAGCCTATTGATGGAGCCGGGATGAGCGCCGAAGACATCGAAGCCTTACCCGCCGACATCCAGGCGTGGCGGACGGCCGGCGAAAGGCTTCAATGGCCCCAAGGCGATTGCGCGATCTTCTATCGCGAAATTGGCGAAACGGCCGCCCTGCCCGAAACGACGGCGCTTCTCATTCACGGATTTCCGGAATCCGGCTTCTCCTTCCACAAGGTCGTCACTCGTCTGGCACGGTCTTTCGATCGCATCGTCCTGATCGATTTTCCCGGCTTCGGTTTGAGCGACAAGCCCGCGCGCCTGACCTATTCGCTCATGGAACAAGCCGACGCCTTGATGTTCTGCTGGCGCGCGCTCGGCGTGCGGGGCGGCCATGTGATCAGCCATGACATGGGCGACAGCATTCTTACGGAACTCATCGCCCGGTCTGTTCAGGACTTGCTGCCCGGCTGGTTCAGCGCCGGGCTTCAATCGGCGACCTTCACCAACGGCAATATGGTGATGGAGGAGGCCGCCCTGGTTCCAATGCAGAAGCTGCTGCGACACCACAGCTTGGGCCCGCTTCTGAACCCGCTCACCAGCTATCGGGCATTTCGCAATCAAGTGAAACGCACCAACGGCGCTCCCTTTGAAGACTCCGACATTGAAGCGATGTGGCGGCTAAACACGCTTCAGAACGGCCACCGGCTCGCCTGGAAAATCATTCGCTATCTGGATGAGCGCGACCGATTTCAGAACCCGCGCTGGCTCAAGGCGTTGGGCCGCTTCGACCGCCCCGTCCACATCTGCTGGGGCGGCGCCGACAAGGTCTCGCCGCCCGCCGTGGCGCACCATCTCAAGCGCGAGGTCTGCCCGAACGCCACGCTGACGCTCATGGACGGCGTCGGGCATTTCTGCCAATTGCAGGCGCCGGACCGCTGGTGCGATGCGGTGCTGGACTTCTACGCCTGACGCCGAAACACCGCCGCGACCTCGACATGACCCGTCCATTTGAACTGGTCGACCGGTGTGACTGGGCCGTCAATGCGGTATCCGCCCTCCATCAAAATCGCCGCGTCGCGCGCGAAGGTGGCGGGATTGCACGAAATCGAGCAGATCACCGGGACCGCGCTGTCGGCCAGACGCTCAGCCTGGGCTTTCGCACCCGCGCGGGGAGGGTCGATGACGGCGAGGCCGACGTCCGTTAGCTCCTGAACGCTTAAAGGCTCCAGCGCGAGGTCGCGGACCCGCGCGTCGACCGGTTTCAGGCCGGGCGTGCGTTCTGCGGCGCCTTTCAAGGCGGCCAGCGGCCCCGCCTCGCCTTCAATGGCGAGCACGCGCGCCCGCCGGGCCAGCCGCAGCGCAAAAGCGCCAGATCCGGCGAACAGGTCCACAACGCTTTTCGCGCCTTCAGCAGCGCGCATGACGACGTCGGCGAGCGCGCGTTCACCGGCCTCGGTGGCCTGCAGGAAACCGCCCGGCGGCGGCGTCACGGCGACATCGCCGAAATGGACTTTGGGCGGCGCAATCTCGATGACCGGCTCACCGTCGACGGTGACCCGCGCCCAGCCCTCCGAGGCGGCGCGAGCGGCGATGAATTCGCGAAGCGCCAGGCTCACCTCCCGCACACCGCGCAAGGCGATGTCCAGACCGGGATCCAGCGCCGCCGCCGCGATATCGAGACGGCCCTTCTTCGGCGCGGCGTGGTCCGCCAGCGCCTTCAAGGACGGGATTGCGCGGGACAGGGCCGGCGTGGCGACCGGACATCGAACGAGCTGGACAATGCGATCGCCAGCCCGTTCCGACAGGCCGAACACCGTGCGCCCGCCCAGCCTGAGCGCATGGAAAGTCATCCTTCGGCGCCCCTCACCGCCGGCGTCGATGAGATCGGCCACCTCAGCCTCGATACCCGCGCGGGCGAGCGCGTCGACGACCAGAGCGCGCTTCCAGGTGCGGTAGGCGGGCTCGGCGAAATGTTGAAGGGCGCAGCCGCCGCATGCGTCCGCCACCGGGCACGGGGCCTCCACGCGTTCGGGCGCGTCGTTCAGGCGCTCCAACACCCGCCCGCGCTCGCCGCGCACCTCCAGGCGCACCTGCTCGCCGGGTAAAGGGCCAGGCGCGAAAATCGGCCCCTCGAAGACCGCGTCGCCGCGCGCGCCAAGGCCCAGCGCTGTCGCGGTCACCTCACGAGAGGGCGGAGCGGACTTGCGGCGTCTGACCATGGCGACCGGCTAAGGGCCCGACGCGGCGGCGTCAAGCCGGTGCTCGGACGCGCGTCCGCCCGCAGGGTCGGTAAGCGAGGCACGGCTGCGGTCGCGGCGTCCCGGCGAGCGCCTATCGAGCCTGGCCGATCGGCCCCAAGGACGCGCTGCGAGCGCCGTGAACCCTTTGTTCATCTTCGTGTCAGCCGCCGACCCATAGAGTGATACGGTCAGCCGGAGACTATTCCGGCGAAAAAACGCAGAAAGGGCCCGCGCGATGATGCTCCGATCGCTCGCCGGCGCCGTTCTCGCCGCGGGCCTGCTGGCAGTCCCCGGCCTGATCGCCGCTCCCTCCGCCTACGCGGCGGTCACCGTACAGCAGGACGATGGCCGCGACCGCGCCGAACGCCGTCAACAACGCCAGGAACGCCGCGCGCAGCGCGAACGCCGGGACGACCGTGCGCAACGGCGCGCCGAGCGACGCGAGTCGCGCCCGCCGCGTCAGGCGCAGCAGAGCCGCCGCGAAGATCGCGCCGCCGTGCGCGAACGCCGGCAGCAGCAGCGAGCGGGCCAGCAGCGTCAGGAACGCCGCGACAGTCGTCAGGAACGCCGGCAACAGCGGCAGCCCGATGGAATGATCGACCGCAGAGACCAGTGGCGGCAAGCTGGACGCGGCGCCGAAGTCCGCCAGGAGCGCCGAGTCGACCGGCGCGAGGTCAGGCAGGACCGGCGCCGGGATCAGGCTGACCGCCGGCGGGATCAAAGGGAGGTCCGCCAGGACCGGCGCCGCGATCAGGTCGACCGTCGCCAGGACCGCCGGGAGGCGCGGCAGGACCGGCGTCGAGATCAACGCGAAGTCCGCCGGGATCGCCGCCAGGACCAGCGTGAATTTCGCCGCGATCGCGGGGACGACCGCTTCGAAAACCGCCGGGACCGGCGCGAGTATCGGCGGGACCGCCGCGAGGATCGCTTCGATAATCGCCGGGATCGGCGCGAATATCGGCGGGACCGGCGCGAGGACCGCTTCGATAATCGCCGCGACCGCCGGATCGATCGCCGGCTGGACCGCAGGGACCGCCATCTTGACCGGCGCGAGCGCCGGCTGGACCGCCGGGAGTACCGCCAGGATCGCCGCGACTACCGCTTAGATCGCCGTGCGCGTCACCTGCACTATCGGGACCGGAATTACCGGCACCGCCATTGGGGTCACCGCTCGAACTGGCGCTACCATAACCGGTTCCACACCTATTATTCCGGCCACCGTTTCCACTACTCGGACCGTTTCTGCCACACCGACGGCGAGACGATTCTGGCCGGAGCGCTGATCGGCGCCCTGTTCGGCGCGGCGGTGAGCGACGGCGATGGCGGCGCCGCTTTGGCGGGCGGCCTGTTCGGCGCCGGGCTGGGGACCGCGTTCAGCGATTGCGACCGTGGCCACTATCGCTACGCCGTGCACCACGCCTTCGATCATGATCGTCCCTATTACTGGCACAACCCGTATTCGGGCATTCACGGCGTGGTTCATGCGCGCGACTGGCATCGCTATGGCCAGCGCCAGTGCCGGTGGGGCGATGCGGAGATCTTCCTGCCCAATGGCCAGGTGGTATATGACCGCGTGCGCATGTGCCGGGACCGCTATGGCCGCTGGCAGACCGCCCGGCTTCAATAGGCCGATCACGCAAGCCCAGCCCACCAAAGGGCTGGCGAAAACCGGGCCCGGCGCGGATTGCGCCGGGCCCGTTCATGTTGGGCTCATCGCGCGCGGCGTAGGATTTGCTTAACCTGATCATCAGGCCGGCGCGCCGCCGCGCGACCGGTCCGACCAAGGAGGCTGACACTATGGTCCGTTTCACCCTCGCAGCGCTGGCCGGCGCGGTCCTGCTTCCGGCCATGGCCAGCCAGGCCGGCGCCCAGACCTACGGCGCACAGAGCCGCTACGCGCCGGTTCATCAGACCATGAGCTATGAGCAATGCGTGCGCCAGCAGCGCAACCGTCAGGTCACAGGCGCGGTCATCGGCGGCATTCTGGGCGCCGTCATCGGCGCCGAAATCCACGACGACCGCCAGGACCGCGACCGCGCCCGCCATCATTACCGCGGCGACCGTCATTATCACCGCGGCCGCGGATATCGGGACCGGCGTGACCGGCGCCATCGCCGGCATCACAGGCGCGGCCATTACCATGAAGAGGGCAATGACGGCGCCGTGCTCGCCGGTGCGGGCCTCGGCGCGCTCGCCGGCGCGGCCGTGGCGGGATCCGGCCGCCAAGGCTGCGGGCGCTACCTGCACGACACCGCCCGCCATGGCCATAGCGGATACAACGGTCCCGTGGGTTACAGCGAATACGGCTATGCAGAGTCCCAGCCGGTCTATGAGGATGACTGGCGCTATGAAGGCCCGGCCCAGTACAGCTATGACAGCGGCTATGACGGCGGCTATGACAGCTCCTCCAGCGAGGTGTTGCTGGGCGGTGAGGACTATGGCCGTGAGAGCCGCAGCTATGGCGCCCGCTCCATGACCGCCAGCGCCAGCGTGAACACCGGGCCGTGCCGGACCATGCGCTCGGGCAACGGCGCCGACGTGCTGATGTGCCAGGGTCTGGACGGAATCTGGCGGCCGACCTGAGCTTGCCTCGCCGGACCGGGGCGGTCAGCCGCGATGGCGGGCGCAGATCAGCCGCTCGCGATTGCCGTCCGACCCCGCAATCGGGCTCTCGATCAAGCCCGACACCTTGAAGCCGGCCCGCTCCACAAAGGCGCGGGCCGCTTTTTCTGCGCGGGCGATGGCGGCCTGGTCTTTCACGATCCCGCCCTTGCCCACATGGGCGCGGCCGACCTCGAATTGCGGCTTGAACAACGCCACCAGCCCGGCGCCGGGCGCTGCGAGCGAAAGCGCGCGGGCCAGCACCTTTTCTAGGCTGATGAAGCTGGCGTCGCACACGATCAGGCCCGGCGCCTCACCGCCGATCCGGTCCAAGGTCAGATCGCGCGCGTCGGTCGCTTCAAGGCTCAGCACGCGGGGATCGTCCCGCAAGACCGGGTCAAGTTGATCACGCCCGACATCCACCGCAACGACTTTGCGCGCGCCGCGTTCCAGCAAAACCTGGACAAAGCCGCCTGTCGACGCGCCGACATCGAGACATAGCCGGCCGTCCGGAGCGATATCCAAGGCGTCGAGCCCGGCGACGAGCTTGAGCGCCGCGCGGCTGACATAGGGGTGAGCCGCCTCCGCCTCGATGCGCGCGTCATCGGCGATGATTTGCGACGCCTTGGCGACGACGCGGCCGTCTGCGCGCACCTTGCCCGCTTCAATGGCGGCCTGGGCTTTGGCGCGCGTTGCAAAATAGCCGTGCTGAACGAGGAATTTGTCGGCTCGCATGATCTGCGTCATGGCGCCAAGCCGTGCTGCTGTCCATGCCGATCACTCAGCCTGCGCGCGCAGATGGCGGTCGAAAAACGCCATCAATTGGGGAAAGGCGTCCGCTTTCGCCGCAGCCTCCGCAGCGCCGGACGGCGTTGTCGGCGGCCCGGACAGGCCATGGCCGGCGTCCTCGTAGATCAGCGCTAACGTGGTCAGGCCGGCGGCGTCGCGCGCCTGCACGATATTGGCCGCCATCGGCCCGGAGGCCCAGACCGCGTCGACCATGCCGCCCAGCAGGAAGACCGGCTCGTCAATGGCCTCCACGGCGATGCGCGCCGGGGCGACGCGGCCGGGATTCGCCGCCCGGCCATCGTCATGGGGCGGACGAATGCTGCGCCGCTCGCCGCGCGCGATGGCGGCGATGGCTTCGCTCATGCCCTCATAGGGCACGAATTCCAGAGGTTCTCCGCGCCAGGAAAAGCTGGAAACCTCGCCGGGCGTGGTTCCCGCGCCCCACCCTTCCCAGATGACGTCGCTCGGCACGATGGCGGCGACCGCCGCGAAGCCGTCGATCCGCGATGCCGCGGCGAGCGCAAATTCCGCGCCCTTGGACACGCCATAGATCGCGATCGCGTCCGCGCGCACATCGTCCCGCGCCACGAGCCAATCTCGGGCAAGCTCCGCCTTGTCCAGCGGGATATCCGCAAAGGCGGCCGGAAGACCGGGAAATTGTTGGGTTTGGCCGTACCAGGCCGGCGAGTAGTAAGGCAGGCCAAGGACTGCATAGCCGCGTGCGGCCAGATTAGCGCCAAGCGATCGGGCGCCGCTGTCGCCGCCTTCTGAGCCGCCCAGCGTGATGACCGCCGGAAAGGGGCCCTCGCCGGCCGGCCGCAGAAAGAAGGCCCCGGGCAGCGCGGGCGAGACCGCAATCTCCTCCACCTCGGAGAGGCCGCCGGTCATGTCCAGCCGGGCCTCCAGATCGGCCTCGCCGTCCATGTCCAAATCGGCGTGAAGGCGCACGATCAATGGGTTCGTCGAAACCGACGCCGCGTCATCGACGCGTTCGGCGCTCCACAACAGGCCGAAGGGGTCAACGCCCGACCAGCTTCCGCTGAGCGGAGCCTGGCGCGCCGGATCGATCCGACCGGCGTCATCGGCGCGGAACACCGCTTCGGCGCGATAAATCTGGTCCGGGCGCCACGGCGAGGTGCGCTCTGCGGTCACCCGCACGCTGGCTTCGGGGTCGAGGCCCGTGATTTGAATGCCTGGCGCTTCGCCGTTGAGGATGGGCGTCTCAAAACCTTCGAAGGCCGGGTCGGCCGTGGCGCCGGCGGCGGCCGTGAAAGCCAGCATGGAGGAAGACAGCAGTAAACGAAGCACGGTCATGGCAAGCCTCAAAAAACGGGGTCGAACGGACCGCAAGGCTATGCGTGGACGCGATTCAGGAGCGCAAAATGCGGTGAATGACCCGCTCCGGCCGGTGAATGATATCCACACCCATGCGAATTATTCCGGCGCGCAGACGCAATTGGCGGGACGCGACGCCGCCGTCCACGCCTGAACGGCGCGGTCAGGCGTCGGTCGCGCAGGGGCGCTCAGGCCAGCGCCCGCGCCGCTTCGCTGTCCCGGCCCAGGGCGTCGAGCACGGTTGCTGTGACATGCTTGGCGTTCAGTTTCGCCGTCTCATACATCTGATAGGGCGAATCCTGATCCTGGAATACGTCCGGCAAGGTCAGGGTGCGGATTTTCAGGCCGCGGTCGAGCACGCCCTTCTCCGCGAGCATTTGCAGAACGAAAGCGCCGAAGCCGCCGCGGGCGCCCTCTTCGATCGTGATCAGCACATCATGCTGATTGACCAGGTCCAGGATCAGCTCTTCATCCAGCGGCTTGGCGAAGCGCGCATCCGCCACCGTCGGCGACAGGCCATACTCGGCCAGTTCGTCAGCGCTCTTGAGCACCTCAGCCAGGCGCGCGCCGAAGCTGAGCACGGCGACCACGCTGCCCTCGCGGACAATCCGGCCTTTGCCGATCTCAAGCGGCTGGGGATGGTCCGGCAGCGCGGCCCCGACGCCTTCGCCGCGAGGATAACGGAAGGCGCTGGGACGATCGTCGATCGCCGCGGCGGTGGCGACCATATTGGCGAGTTCGGCTTCATCCGACGCCGCCATCAGGACCATTTTCGGCAGCGCGCCGAGATAGCCGATATCAAAGGAGCCGGCATGCGTTTGACCGTCGCCGCCGACCAGGCCCGCGCGGTCGATGGCGAAGCGCACCGGCAAGGATTGGATCGCCACATCGTGGACGACCTGGTCATAGCCGCGCTGCAGAAAGGTGGAATAAATCGCCGCAAACGGCTTCAGGCCTTCGGCCGCCAGACCGGCGGCGAAGGTCACTGCGTGCTGTTCGGCGATGCCGACATCAAAGGCGCGCTCAGGATAGGCCTTGGCGAACTTGTCGACGCCGGTACCGCCCGGCATGGCGGCGGTGATGGCGCAAATCTTGTCATCCGTCTCCGCCAGCTGGGTCAAAGCCGTCGCGAAGACCGAGGTATAGCTGGGCGCAGACGGCTTGGATTTCTGCTGCTCGCCCGTGACGACGTTGAATTTCGACACGCCGTGATACTTGTCGGCCGCTTCCTCGGCCGGCGTATAGCCTTTGCCCTTCTGGGTCACGGCGTGGATCAGCACGGGCCCCTCGACCACATCGCGGACATTGCGCAACACCTTGACCAGCTGATCCAGATCATGGCCGTCGATGGGACCGATATAGCGAAAGCCCATCTCTTCAAACAGCGTGCCGCCCATGGCCATGCCGCGCAGATACTCTTCGGCCTTGCGCGCATGGTGTTCGACGCCCAGGGCTTGCGCCACGCCTTTGCCCAGCTTGCGCATCCGGTTATAGCTCTTCGAGCTGACCTGGCGGGCGAAATAATGGCTCATCGCGCCCACCGGCGGGGCGATCGACATGTCGTTATCATTGAGGATGACGATCATGTTCGACTTCAGGGCGCCGGCGTTGTTCATCGCCTCATAGGCCATGCCCGCCGACATGGAGCCGTCGCCGATCACGGCGATGACCTTGCGGTCGGGCTGGTTTTTCAGATCCCGGCCGATCGCAAAGCCCAGTCCGGCGGAGATCGATGTGGAGGCGTGCGCCGCGCCGAAGGGGTCGTACTCGCTTTCCGAGCGCTTGGTGAAACCGGACAGGCCGCCGCCCTGGCGCAGGGTGCGGATCCGGTCGCGGCGGCCGGTCAACACCTTGTGGGGATAGCATTGATGCCCGACATCCCAGATCAGAATATCGTCAGGCGTATCGAACACATGGTGCAGCGCCACGGTGAGCTCGACCACGCCCAGCCCGGCGCCCAAATGCCCGCCCGTCACCGACACCGCGTCGATCACCTCATCCCGCAATTCCGAGGCGACCGATTTGATGAAATTCATGTCGCGATTTTTCAGATCTTGGGGCAGCTGGATCTGATCAAGATGCGGGGTGTCAGGCATGGGGGCTCCGCCAGTTAAACGCTTAAAATAAGTGTAAACGTCAGGATTGGCGATCCAAGACGTAATCGACACACTGTCGCAGTCGCTCGGACTGACCGCCGAAGATGTCGAGATGTTGCTTGGCCTGGTCGGCCAGCCGCCGCGCATGTTCGCGCGCGCCGTCCACGCCCAGGATCGTCACGAAGGTGGACTTGCCCTGGGCGTCATCCTTGTGCGTGCGCTTGCCGGTCAGGTTTTCATCGCCTTCCGCGTCGAGAAGGTCGTCGACGATCTGATAGCAAAGGCCAAGATCGTGGGCGAACCCTTCAAACGCCGTGCGCGCCTCGCGCTCGGCGTCAACGATGATCGCCCCGGCTTCGGCGCAAAATGCGATCAGCGCGCCGGTCTTGAGCCGCTGGCAGCGTGTGATCAGGCCGATATCGGTGTCGCGGCCCTCTTCGATCGCCATATCCAGCATCTGACCGCCGGCCATGCCGCGCGCGCCCGCCGCCTGGGCCAGGCGCCGCGCCAGATCCACACAGGCGGACGGGCTGGCGCAGGTTTCCTGATCGCAAATGATTTCAAAGGCCTGAGACTGAAGCGCATCGCCAGCCAGAATGGCGGTCGCTTCGTCATAGGCGATGTGAACCGTCGGCCGTCCCCGGCGCAGATCGTCATTGTCCATGCTTGGAAGATCATCATGGATCAGCGAGTAGGCGTGAATGCATTCGACCGCGCAAGCCGCCCTTAAAAGCGCGCGCTCGTCGGCCTGGACCAGCCGCCCGCACTCGATCGTCAGGAAGGGCCGCAACCGCTTGCCTGGGCCGAGCGCCGCATAACGCATCGCGGAGTTCAGGCGTTTTTCCGGCCCGTCCGCGCGCGGCAGCAGCGCGTCGAGCGCGACCGTCACGCGATCGGCCGTTTCCGCCAGGCTGGAAGCGAAGTCGTCCATGCGTCAGCTTACTCGCGCGCCGAGCGGCGCATCGAAATCGGGGGCCAGAAGGATGACTTCACCCTCATCATCGTGAACGCCGAGCACCAATACTTCCGACCGGACTGGGCCGATTTGTCGCGGAGGGAAATTGACCACGCCGATGACGCGCTTGCCCGGCAAATCCTCCAGGCGGTAGCGCCCGGTGATTTGCGCCGAGCTCGTCTTGACGCCGATCGCGGGTCCGAAATCAATCCGGAGACGGTAGGCGGGCTTGCGGGCCTCGGGGAAGGGAAGAGCTTCCACGATCCGGCCTAGCCGCAGATCGGCCGCAAAAAACGTCTCAGGGCTGATTTCCTCCGCCCGAGGATCATCCGGCGCCATGGCGGTCAATCCAGTTGCGCCGGCTCGGCGCGCGCCTTGCCGCCATCGCCGATGACGATTTTGTCGACCTTGAGCTGGGCGTCCTTCAAACGCGCCTCGCAATGGGCTTTCAGCGCCGCGCCGCGTTCATACATGGCGATCGACTTCTCCAGCTCGACCTCGCCGCGTTCAAGCTGTTCCACAATGCTTTCAAGTTCTTGCAGCGCAGCCTCGAAGCTCATTGAGGCGATATCGGCAAAGGGTTCAGCCATCATCAAGGTCCATCACCAGCCAGGATCGTCTGAAACAGCAAAGCCGCACTCGGCTCTGCGATCAACTCTATGAACGCGAGCCGAGCGGCTTTTTCAGCTCATAGCGCCGCCAGGCCCAATAGGTGTCGCCGCCGTCTCGCACGCAAACCCAGCCGCGGCGCGCCAGGGCCGGGCGCAGCATGCGATTGAACCAGCCATGGGCGAATAGCGAGACGGGTCCGGCCTGCGCGGCGTCGATCAGCGCCTGGGCGGCGGCGTCGGCCCGGCGTTCGGCCTGCGGGCGGGTCTCGCGGCCCCGGGCATGGCCCAGCCACCAGCTGCACCGGGCGAAGGCGCCCCAGGTGCGCGCCTGAAAGCGTCCGGGCATTTGCGGCGGCGGCAGCGGCGCTTCGACATATTGGGAATCAAGCGCGATCTCACGTCCGCCGGCGCACGCTTCAGCGGTCGCGATCGCGCGCGGCAGGGTGGAGGCGAAGATGGACTGCGCCTGACGTGTTTCGGCGATCAACGGCGCCGGCGCGGACTGCCCGGCGCGAAGGCCGGCCTCGTCATAGGCGTCCCACCAGCGCTCATAGCCGCGCCATGTCATGCGCTCATAGCGGTCCGCATCGGGTTCGCCATGTCGGGCGATCACGATCTGGCCGGGCGCAGAGGAGGCGGAAGTCTCAGTCATGGGACGGGCGGGCGGGTGTCCGGAGGGAAAGCGAAAGCGTCTGCGCCGTCAGCGGTCCCTCACCCTGCCTTCAGCGCCCCCAGAAACGCCTCGACGGAACGCTCCAGTGCGGCGCAGTCGTATCCCCCCTCAAGCACGCAGACAAGACGCGAATGGCTGAAGCGCCGCGCCGCGTCGGCCAGGCGCGCTCCGATCGCCGCGAATGTGGCCTCATCAAGTGCAAGTCCGGCCAGCGGATCGTCACGGTGGGCGTCAAATCCCGCCGACGCCAGAAGGAATTCAGGCCTGTCCCGTTCAAGACGCGGCAGCACCTGGTCGTCGAAACGCGCCAGCCACGCCTCGCCCCGCGTGCCGGACTCCAAAGGGATGTTGAGGATATTGCCGTGCGCGCCCGTCTCGTGCGCTGCGCCCGTGCCCGGATAAATCCAGCCTTGATGCAGGGACACGAAGCTCAATCGCGGTTCGGTGTCCGCGAAGGCCTGCGTCCCGTTGCCGTGGTGCACGTCAAAATCAACCACCGCCGCCGTCGCCAGCCCGCGCGACGCGATCGCATGCATGGCCGCGATCGCCACCGTGTTGAAAAGGCAAAACCCCATGGCCCGGTCCGGCTCGGCATGATGGCCCGGCGGGCGGGCGGCGACGAAGACCGCCTCTGCAGCGGCGTCCATGACGCGATCCACCGCCTCGATTGCGGCGCCGGCGGCCTGCAACGCCGCATCCAGGCTGCCTGGGCTCATATGCGTGTCGGCGTCCAGCGACACGTGGCCGGTCGCCGGCGCGGCGCTGAACAGCTGATCGACATGCGCCGGGACGTGAACACGCTCAAGCGCGACCCGGCCCGCGGGGCTGGTCCAGCCTTCAACCCGAGCGCCGGCGGCCGGGGCCCCCGCCATAACGGCGTGCTGGCGCTCAACGCGCTCGGGGTGGCCGGATGGCGGCGCGTGAAACTCACTGGCGGGCGTATGAAGGACCAGGGTGTCCATCAGGCTTATTCCCGCTCGATCCGGGCGTATTCGTCGTCGCGTTCCTGGGCGAGCCG
>LYSW01000038.1:0-7370 GCA_001657295.1 Oceanicaulis sp. BBD 1991-10
AGCCTTCGCCCAGGCGCGTGAGCACCATGCGCTTTTGCGGGGCGGTGGCGTTCTGCGCTTCATCGACCACCACGAAAGCCCGGCGCAGGGTGCGGCCGCGCATGAAGGCGAGCGGGGCGACTTCGATGCGGCCTTCTTCGCGCATTTTCTCCGACACGCGCTGGCCCAGCGCGTCGCGCAGGGCGTCCCAGATCGGCAGGAGATAAGGATCAATCTTCTCGGTCAGATCCCCGGGCAGAAAGCCGAGCTGCTCGCCCGCTTCGACCGCTGGCCGGGTGATGATCAATCGATCGACCGCTCCGAGCGCCAGCTGAGACGCGCCATAGGCGACCGCCAGCAACGTCTTGCCCGTGCCCGCCGGACCGACCCCGAAAATCATGTCATAGGCTTGATCGTGTTTCAGAGCGCGCACATAGGCCTTCTGGCCGTCGGTGCGGGCGGAAAAGCTGGCGCCCCGGGGCACGCGGATCACGCTGTCGATCGCCTCGCCGGCGTCATCCTCCGCCATCAGGCAGGCCGCCCGGGCGTCCGCAGGTTCGATGGGCAAGCCTTCGCCGGCGCGGCCATAAAGCGCGTTGAGCACGCGGCGGGCTTCACGGCGCGCCTGGCCTTCCGGCGAGGTCACGACGATCTGGCCGCCGCCGGGCGCCTCCAGCGCGACGTCGAGCTCATCTTCGATGATCGCAAAATTCTCGTGGCCGGAGCCGGCCATCAAGCGGACCAGATCGCCATCATCGAAATGAAGGGTTTCCGACGGCTCGCGGCGGGTGCGGCGCGGTTTGGCGGAACGGCTCACGCGGCGCGCGTCTCCTCCGGGACCAGGCGGCCGGACAGGGCGTTCTTGCTCGCCCCGGTGATCTCGACCTCGATAATCTGGCCGATCATCTCTATCGGCGCATCGCAATGCACCGCTTGCAGATACGGGCTGCGGCCGTTGAGCTGGCCGGCATTGCGGCCGTCGCGCTCGAACAGGACCGGCAGGCGTTTGCCGACCATGGAGGCGTTGAAGGCCTGCTGCTGCTCGGCGAGCAGCGCCTGAAGGCGCGCCAGACGCTCGGTTTTCACCGCTTCGTCGACCTGTCCGAACATCGCCGCGCCCGGCGTGCCGGGACGGCGGGAATATTTAAACGAGAAGCAGGAGGCGTAATTGACCTGACGCACCAGCGCCATGGTCGCCTCAAAGTCCGCGTCCGTCTCACCGGGGAAGCCGACGATCATGTCGCCGGAAATGGCGATGTCGGACCGGGCCGCGCGCAGCTTTTCGATGATCGCGATGTATTCGGCCGCCGTGTGCTTGCGGTTCATCGCCTTGAGGATCTTGTCCGAGCCCGCCTGCACCGGCAGGTGGAAATACGGCATCAGCTTGGGTTCGTCCGCAAAGGTCTGGATCAGCTCGTCATCCATGTCCTTAGGGTGCGAAGTCGTGAAGCGGATGCGTTCAATGCCGCCGATCAGCGCCAGATGGCGCACCAGGCGGCCCAGCCCCCAGGTTCCGTCAGCCTCATGCCCGGACGGCGCCGCGCCATGATAGGCGTTGACGTTCTGACCCAGAAGCGTGACTTCGCGCACGCCTTTGGCCGCCAGGGCGCGCACTTCCGCGACGACCTGGTCGACCGGCCGTGACCACTCCGCCCCGCGCGTATAGGGCACGACGCAGAAGGTGCAGAATTTGTCACAGCCTTCCTGGACCGTGACGAAGGCAGTGTAGCCGTCCACCTGCCGTTCAGGCGCAGCCAGCGTGTCGAATTTTTCTTCGACCTCGAACTCGGTGTCGAGCGCGTCGCCGCGGCCGCGATGCACCTCCGCGATCAGCTCGGGCAGCTTGTGATAGGTCTGAGGGCCGACCACCAGATCGACGACCGGCGCGCGCTTTTTAATCTCTGCGCCTTCCGCCTGCGCCACGCAGCCCGCCACCGTGATCGTCATCGGCGTGCCCGTGGCGGCGGCCTTGTCTTCCTTGAGCGGCTTCAGCCGGCCGAGTTCGGAATACACCTTCTCGGCCGCTTTCTCGCGGATATGGCAGGTGTTCAAGATCACCAGGTCCGAGCCTTCCGGCGTATCGGACGGCTCATAGCCCAGCGGCGTCAGCAGATCGCGCATACGCTCTGAGTCGTACACATTCATCTGGCAGCCATAGGTCTTGATATACAGGCGCTTACGCTCTGCGGCCTTGGGAGTCTCGCTCGACATCTCGGTCATCGGTGCTGGGCCGGCCTCCTCGCCGACAATCGCCAATAGCGGCGCGTCGGCTCACCGCCTCGCGCGCGAACCGGGGGTTATGGGGATGAAAGGCCTGTCTGGCAAGGGGAGGCGGGGCTTCGCCCTATTACCCGTCCTTCAGCTTGACGCCGTAGAGCTCCAGCCGGTGATCGACGAGCTTATAGCCCAGCCGCTTGGCGATCTTCTCCTGAAGCTCTTCGATCTCCTCGTCGAAAAACTCGATCACTTCGCCGGAATTCATGTCGATCAGGTGATCATGGTGATCATCCTGCGCCTCTTCATAGCGCGAGCGGCCGTCGCGGAAATCATGGCGCTCGATGATTCCGGCTTCCTCAAACAGGCGGACCGTGCGGTAGACGGTCGCCAAGGAAATCCGGCTGTCCTCGGCGGACGCCCGGCGGTGCAGCTCTTCAGCGTCGGGATGGTCGTCGGCGAGGGAGAGCACGCGCGCGATGATGCGGCGCTGCTCGGTCATGCGCAGACCTTTTTCGACACAGAGCTTTTCGATGCGGTCCGGCATGGGGGCCTCCGGAAAAGACGTCAGCAAGAAGACTGTGATAGCCGCGGCCGGCGCCGCGTGTCCATATCGGCGGCGCGGCTAAAGCGTCAGCGCCATGATCAGCGCATCGCGGCCGTCGCGGTAATAAGCTCGGCGGCGGCCCGCCTGGACGAAGCCTGCGCCGCGGTAAAGCGCGATCGCCGGGGCGTTGGCCTCGGACACTTCCAGAAACACGCGCGTCGATCCGGCCCGCCGGGCTTCTTCCTGAACCGCGGCCAGCAGGCGCCGGGCGAACCCGCGGCGGCGATGACTCGCGGCGACGCCGATCGTCAATATCTCGCTTTCCCCGGCCACCGAGCGGATCAACGCCAGCCCCGCCGGCGTTGCGCCGGCCTCAAGGATGAGGCCGGCGACGCCCGAGGACGCGAGGAGACGCCCGAAATCGGCGTCAGGCCAGGCATTGTCGAACGCCTCGGCGTGGATTGCAGCAAACAGCGCCGACGCCTCTGGCCCGAAGCGCGCGATCCGGGTCAAATCACCGGCGCTGGCGGGCGCATTTGGGTTTTCGGGAGCAGCATCTTGAGTCATGGCGTCATCTTCGATTGCGACGGCGTTCTGGTGAACACCGAAGCGATTGTGACGGACATCGAAATGGCCGCCATGGCCCAGCTCGGCGTTCACTATGAGCCGGCCGATTTCATTGCGCGCTTCGTCGGGACCAGCATGACCGACTTCAAGGCCGGATTGAATGCAGACCACCAGCGCGTGAACGGCCGAAGCCTTCCCGAGGGTTTTTTCGAAGCGCTTAAAGCCAAGGCCTATGGCGAACTTGAAAAGCGCATAGAAGCCCTGCAGGGCGTGCATGAATTCGTGGCGGGCCTGGCTGCGCCGCGCGCTGTGGCCTCCTCTTCGGACCGGGACATTCTAGGCGTCAAGCTTGAGCGCACCGGTCTCGCCCGCCTGTTCGGCGGCCATGTCCATTCCGCCCAGGATGTGACCAACGCCAAGCCGGCGCCGGACCTTTATCTTCGCGCCGCGCGCCAGCTCGCCGTCGATCCCGCCCAAAGCCTCGCGATCGAAGACAGCGCATCCGGGGTGCGCGCGGCGGTGGCGGCCGGGATGACCTGCTGGGGCTTTGTCGGCGGCGGGCATTGTCCGCCCGGCCATGGCGAGCGGTTGCGCGATGCAGGCGCGGCCGCCGTTTTTGACCATTTCGGCGCGATCGCGGCGGCCTATGCCGACGGCTTGGCGTCCGGCGGACGGGCGTAAAGCGGCGCAGGCGGAGGCGCATCGGCCGGCGCCGACGCCGTCAGCGCCAGCAAGGCCTCCAGCGGCGGACGCCCGTCATTCGCGGCCGCGCCGAGCGCCGCCGCGCCGGAGCCCGTAATCAAGGCGTTCGGCCGCCGCGCCGCTGCGGCTTGCGCCTTGCCCAGATCGCCGCGTTCAAGCCGAGCCGTGTTTTGCCCGGGTTCGAACAGCGACCACAGAAATTCTCCGCGCTTTGCATCATGGATCGCAAATACGGCGCGCTCGCCCGCCGGGTCAGCCTGCCGGGCCAGGGCGGGCAGCAATCCGACCCCGACGGCCTGCGCGCCAGTCGCCAACGCCAGGCCGCGGGCGAAGGACACGCCGACGCGCGCTCCAGCGAAGCTGCCCGGTCCGACATTGACGCCGATCCGGCTCAGATCCGCCGGCGCAAGGCCGGCCTCAGCCAGCAAAGCCTCCACCATCGGCGCCAGCCGCTCGGCGTGGCCGCGGCCGATCTCCTCGGCGGCCTGACACGCCTTGTCGCCGACCTTCACCGCGGCGGCGCACCAGGGGCCGACGGTGTCGATAACGAGGATCGAAGCCGTCACGGGTCTTAGCCGAGCAGGCGCGCGCCCTCTTCAAAGCTTAATCGCGGCAGGCGCGGGAAGAGCTTCTCGGTGGTCCCATAGCCCAGATTGACCAGGAAGTTGGAGCGCCAGGCGCCCATCTCCGGATCATGCTTGAAGAAGGTCTCGTCAACGCCGTCCTTGTCGAAGCCGCTCATGGGGCCGACATCCAGACCCAGCGACCGCGCCGCCAGCATCAGATAGGCGCCCTGCAGCGTGCCGTTGCGGAAGCCGTTTTCAAAGCGCGCATCGTCGGAGGCGAACCAGTCTTTGGCTTCGGGACTATGCGGGAAGAGTTGCGGGATTTTTTCGTGGAAATTCCAGTCCCAAGCCACGACGACCGTAACCGGCGCGGTCATGGTCTTCTCGATATTCGGCTCGATCAGGTGCGGGCGCAGCTTTTCCTGGTTCTCGCCTTTCAGAAACAGGAAGCGCGCCGGGCTCTGATTGGCGCTGGTCGGGCCATATTGCAGCAGCTCGTAAAGCGCGCGGATGGTGGTCTCCGACACATCCTTATCGCCCCAGGAATAAAAGGTCCGCGCGCCGCGAAACAGCTGGTCCAGCGCCTGATCGGCCAGAATCGAATGGCGGTTTTCAAGCGCTAAAGGCGCGGCGGTGTCGGACATGGAGAGCTCCTTAAGGCGGGACGGATGGTTCTGCGGCGAATTTAGGGCGGAGCCTGCCGCAATACCACAGGCGGATGGCCGGCGATCGCCGCCGGATGCAGCCCTAGCCGACCGCCTCGACCCCGGTAACCTCGGGCACGTAGTGCTTGAGCAGGTTCTCGATGCCCATTTTCAATGTGTAGGTCGAGGAGGGACAGCCAGAGCACGCGCCGCGCATATGCAGATGCACGACGCCGGTGTCCTCGGCGTAGGAATGAAAGACGATATCGCCGCCATCGCGCGCCACCGCGGGGCGCACGCGGGTGTCGATCACGTCGATGATCTCTTTCACGATGCCCTCCGCTTCACCCTCATAGGCGGCGTGGCCATCGGCTTCGTCCTTGTCGAACAGCTTGACGCCGCTTTCCAGCGCATCGGTGATCGCGCCCAGAACCGCCGGCCGGATATGTATCCATTCCACACCTTCCGCCTTGGTGACGGAGACGAAATCAGCGCCGGCGAAGACGTTGACGACGCCCTCCACGGCGAAAAGCTCTCGAGCCAGGGCGGAGGTCTCGGCTTCCTCCGGCGTTTTGAAATCGCGCGGATGATCGGGGGATATCTCCCGGCCGGGCAGGAATTTCAGCGTGTCCGGATTCGGGGTCGGTTCGGTCTGGATAAACATTGCGCGCCGGGCCTTATCTCGTTTCGAGCTTCTGAAATGGCGCGGGACAAGACCCCGCGCAACCCTAGGAGAATTGCGGGCTATTGCGTCGCAGGCTCAGGCCAGCGCCTTGATCGCCTCTTTCGACAGGCCGCCCGGCACGACGGTGACGGGAATTTCACGGCCTTCGAACAAGCCCCGGCCGCTCGCCAGCGCGCTGACCAGCTTGCCCGGTTCGCCCCCGTCCGTCGCCGCACCGATGACCAGGATGGCGATCTCCGGATCGGCATCGATCAAATCGCGAAGACAACCGGTCAGATCACCTTCCTTCAGATGCAGCTCCGGACGCACTTCCATGACACCCTCGACATCCTCAGCCAGGCTCTCCAGGGCGGCTTCCGCCATCTCCAGGGCTTCGGCGCGCATGGCGTCGCCCACGCCCAAAAAATGCTCGAACTCGCCGTCGGCGCTGGCTGCGGCGAGGATGCAGACGCCGCCGCCGGTCTTGCGCGCACGGCGCGCGGCGAAGTAAGCCGCTGTCCGGCTTTCCTCGCTGCCGTCGGCGATGATCAGGAATTTGCGCGCGGCGGACATGATCTGAAGCTGACCCATAACGCCCCTGAGGGGCAAGCGGTTTTGAATATGCTGCCATGACCCGGACTGATCCGCTCTCGACCATGACCGACCGGCGCAATCCCTTCAGCGCGGTTCAGACTGTGCGCCTGTTCGACGACCGGCTGGAAGCCTGGGCCGGCGAGACGCTGGCGCGCCGCATCGCGCTGGACCGCATCACCCAGGTGCGCCTGGCGGTGGAGATGGCGGGACAGAGCCAGCAGGTGGTCTGCCGCGTCACCGGGCCGGACGGCGAGATCGTTTTCGGGAGCCGCCGCGCCGAAGGCGGGGCGTTCGCCGACAATGTCGAAGCGTTCCAGGCCCTGATGGTCGCCCTGCACGCGGCCCTGCGCCCACGCTTTGACAGCGTGGAATTCCTGGAGGGTCAGTCGCTGGCTTTCCGCCTGACCATGGCGCTTCTGGGCTCGGCCATGGCCGGCATGGCGGCCGTCTTCATGGTCTGGTTCGCATGGGTCGAGGAAAGCGCGCTGCTGGCCTTTGCGGGCTTTCCCTTCCTGCTGATCGGCGGCTCGCTGGCCTGGGTGTTCCGTCCTGCGCGGCCGCTGGTCTACGATCCGGAAAAGCTGATCGAGCGGTTCTCCAAACCGGCCTAGAGCTTGGCTTTCAACGCTTCGACGAAGACCGAGCCCATATCCGGACCCTGTTCGGGATAGAAATACGGCTCGATCAGCTCCAGCTCCATCACCGCAAGCCCGCCGTCCAGGCCGCGGGCCATGTCGATGCGCGCGTAAAGCAGATCCTTTTCGCCGGTGATCGCCTCGGCGGCGTGCAGCACCTTGAAGGCCAGCGCCCGCTCCGCCTCGCTGGGGGTCCAGACCTGCTCGGTCGCGCCATACATGGACTGAACGCGGTAATCGCCGGATTTCGGTTTTTTG
>LYSW01000038.1:7410-32602 GCA_001657295.1 Oceanicaulis sp. BBD 1991-10
CCTCCTCCGGGATGCTCGGCAGGAAAGGCTGGATCATGCAGGCGGCGGGCGGCAGCTGGTCGGCGGCCGGCAAGGGCGCGCCGCGCTGAATTCGAGATTGCCGCCAGGCGCCCGCGCCGACCTGTGGTTTCACCACGATCTCCTCGGCGCCGAATAGATCGAACGCCTCCGCGATCGCCTCTGAGCTGGCGGCGTCGCGCCAGAGCGTGGGCACCGATGGCGCGCCCGCCTCTTGCATCGCTCTCAGATAGGTTTTCTCAATATTCCAGCGCACGATGGCGGGCGAATTCAGCACCGGCGCCCGATCGTTCAGCCGGTCGATGGTGTCCAGAAACAGCGCCTGCTTGGGCGGATAGTCCCACACCGTGCCGATCATGAAGGCGTCAAATCCGGTCTCGTCGAAACTCTGATCCCAAATGCAGCTGACCAGTTCGACGCCGTGCGCCCGGCAGGCCCGGCTCAGCGCTCCGAACTCCAGATCGTATTCGAACCAGTCCTCGCGGGCGCCCGGGCGGCCCTTCATCATGTCGGCGGAGGTGAGGAAACACACGCGCGGACCGCTCATGGAGATGCTCCTGGAATTGACGTCGCGGCGGCTTAACCTGAAGCGGCGCGCTTGTGAACGGCGGCGCGCCGCGCTAAGCCCTCGCCGCCGCGTTCGACCATCCATCAATCCTGAGAGCTGACATGACCGGAACCCGCTTCGACGTGCTTGGCGTCGGTAACGCCATTGTCGACGTGCTGGCGCGTGTCGACGACGCCTTTGTTGACACCCACGGCCTGGCGAAGGACGCCATGCTGCTGATCGACGAGGAGCGCGCCGAACAGCTCTATGCGGCCATGCCTCCCGGCCAGGAGATTTCTGGCGGATCGGCGGCCAATTCTCTGGCCGGCATCGCCAGCCTGGGCGCGCGGGGCGCTTATATCGGCAAGGTTGCGGAAGACCAGCTCGGCGAGGTTTTCGCCCATGATTTGAGGGCTGCGGGCGTTCACTACGACACCGCGCCGTTGTTCGGCGGCCCGGCGACGGCGCGCTGCCTTATCGCCGTTCCTCCGGATGCGCGCCGGGCGATGAACACCTTCCTGGGCGCGTCCGCCCTGATCAATGAGGACGATATCGATCCTGGCCTGGTGAAGGCCTCCTCGGTCACCTTTTTGGAAGGCTATCTGTTCGACCGGCCCGAGGCGAAGACGGCCTTCGTGCGCGCCGCGGAAATCGCCCAGGCCAATGATCGGCGCGTCGCTCTCACGCTCTCGGACATCTTCTGCGTGGAGCGTCACCGCGCCAGCTTCCGCCAGCTGGTGAAAAACCATATCGACGTCTTGTTCGCCAACGAGGCGGAGTTGAAGTCGCTCTATGAACTCGACGATTTCGACGCCGCGCTGGCGGCCGTGCGCGCCGAAACGCGCGTGGCGGCCGTTACGCGCTCGGAGAAGGGCGCGGTGATCGTGTCCGGCGACGCCGAAGCGCGCATTCCAGCCCAGGAGGTCGGGCAAGTGGTCGACACCACCGGCGCCGGCGATCTTTTCGCGGCCGGCTTTCTGGCCGCCTATGCACGCGGCATGAGCCTTGACGCGTGCGGACGGCTGGGCGTGATCGCCGCCAGCGAAATCATCTCCCATATGGGCGCCCGGCCCCAGACCGGGCTGCAGGCGCTCGCCGCCCGACAGGGCCTCGAACTCCCGGACGCTGAGGCCTGAGCCCGGCTCCAATTTAGACGGGTAAGGCCGTCCAAACGCCTTTAACGGGATTTTCAGCCTGTCTGTTGCAGGGTGGCTCAGGAAGGCGCGCGTCCTGCGTGCGCGCTTGTCTGAAATCCTGGGGGCCCCATGGCGCCGATCCGACACGCTTTCTCGCGCGTCATGCGCTCACTGGTGATGAAATTCACCCTGCTTTGCGGCATTATACTGATCGCCGCGACCGCGGTCCTTATGGGCATCGAATTCCAGCTTAAGCGCACCTACAACACCGAAACCGGGCTACGCCACGCCGAGTTGATCACCGAGCTCTTCGCATCGAATTCCGCGCCCTATTTCCGGCGAGACGATGCGGCCGGCCTGGTCGGCCGCCTCAACGATTTCGGCGCGCGCGAGGATATCAGCTCGGTCTACGCCGCCGACATCAACCGGCGGGTCATCGCCGTCTCGGGTCAAACCGGCTATGTGGTGGGCCAGCGCGCCGCCGACCATCTCATCCAGTCCGCGATCGGCGCCGTCGACACCCGGGTTGAAACCATCGGCGACACGATTCGGATCGCCGAACCCGCATTCGACGGCGGCCGCCTGGTCGGCGCGGTTGTGACCACGGTTCCGATCAGCGCCGTCGCCGAACCGGCCGGCCGGATTCTGACCCGGCAGATCCTGATCGCCTTCGCCGCGCTGGTGGTCTTCCTGCCCCTGGCCGCATTCATCATCACCCGCGCCCTGGCCCCGGTTCGTGAGCTTACAGAGGCCGCGCGCCTGGCGAGCTCGCGCAAGCTGGACATGCGCATCGATGTTCAGACCGGCGACGAGCTGGAGGTCCTGGCCAATGCGTTCAACCGGATGTTCGCGCGCCTGGACGCCAGCGTGAAGCGCGTGCACCGGCTGGCCTATGTGGACATGATCACCGAGCTGCCCAATCGCGAGCGCTTCAGAAAAGAGCTGGAGCAAGTCGCCCGCGAAGCCGCCGAGAACGACACCGAAGGCGCGATCCTCTTCCTCGACCTCGACCGGTTCAAGCGCGTCAACGACTCCCTGGGCATAGGCGAAGGCGACCGTTTGCTCGAGGCGGTCGGCCGCAGGCTCCGCGAAGCGACGCGCGCCTGGGATCTGGCCAATGGCGATCTGGGTGCAGGTCCCTCCATGGTCGCGCGTTTGGGCGGCGACGAGTTCACCGTCCTGATGCCGCGCCTGCGCGACAGCTCCGACGCCGCGCGCCTGGCCCGCCGGGTGATCGACGCCGTGCGCCGGCCGTTTGAAATCTCCGGCCACCAGGTCTTCCTGGGGCTGTCCGCCGGCGCTGCGGTCTTCCCGCGCGACGGCGCCGACCCTGAAACCTTGCTGCGCCACGCCGACCTGGCCATGGCTTCGGCCAAGCGCGCCGGCGGCAATGCCTGCGAGTTTTTCGAAAGCTCGATGAATCAGAGCGCCTTCGAGCGCCTGGTGCTGGAAAACGAGTTGAGGGAGGCGGTCCGCGAGGATCAGCTCGTGGTCTATTACCAGCCCAAGGTCGGCATGACGGACGGCGCCCTGGCCGGCGCCGAAGCGCTGGTGCGCTGGCAGCACCCCACGGCGGGCCTGCTCTCACCGGGCGCCTTCATCCAGGCGGCCGAGGAATGCGGCCTGATCGGCGAGATCGGCGATTGGGTCCTGCGCCGCGCCTGCAAGGAGGCGGCCGGCCTGATGATGAAGGGCCATTGCGTGCCGGTGGCGGTCAATGTCTCGGCCATGCAGTTTGAAAGCGAACATTTCGCAGAGACGGTTCTGGAGGCCCTGCAGGAGTCCGGATTGCCGCCGGAGATGCTGGAGCTGGAGCTGACCGAATCCACCGCCATGCGTGATCCCGAGCGGGTGATCAAACAGATCGAGCCGCTGCGCGATATGGGCGTGACCTTCGCCATCGACGATTTCGGCACCGGTCATTCCAGCCTGTCCTATCTGACCCGCATGCCGTTCGACGTGTTCAAGATCGACCAGACATTCGTGCGCGACATGAGCAATGACGACCACGCGCGCGTCGTCGTCGAGACCATCCTCGCGCTCGCCAAATCTCTGAAACTGAAGACGGTTGCGGAAGGCGTGGAGACCGCCGATCAATACGCCGCGCTGCGCGGTCTGGGCGCGACGCTGGCCCAGGGCTATCTGTTCGGACGGCCCATGCCCCTGGACGAGCTGGAGCGGTTCGCCGAGCCGGAAAGCGGTCACGCCGCCGGCTAGGCGACCCTGCAATGCTGCGGCGCCGCAGCATCACGACTGTGTTACTTATAACACACGCAAATCCTTTCACGAATTTAATTGAACAAAGCTGAATGCTTGTGGCACAAATGCCCATGCAGCGCTTGCGCTGCTCCTGAGCTTCATGCGCCGTCCCCCCGCGGCGGCTCGGGATCGCATCGCGCCGGAACGCCCCCAGACCGGCGCGCTGGGTCCGTCCACACCCCGGGACGCCGCCCAGACCAACCGGCGCCCGGCGGAAACACCCCTCCCCGCCGGGCGCCAATTTGCTCCCGAATGCAGTTTCGCGCGTGCGAATGATCGCCAGCCGGGCTAGGTGTGAGCCATGACGTTTTATCAAAACCCCGAAGCGTCCGGCGGCCTGACCGGAACTGAAGACGAAATCGCCCGCCTGCTTGATGAGATCCCGCTCTTGTACAAGGCCAAGGCGTTCGCGGAATCCATCAATGATCCCGCCTACTTCTCCCGCCTCGGCGAACCGCTTGACGACCGCGAACAAAAATTGGCGCGGGCCTATCTGGACGGATTGGGCTTTCCGGAGGCCGATCCCGCCTCGCTGGCGGACTGGTCCGACGCGGTGGCGGCCGCCGAGACCCTGGACCGCGACCCGGTCGCCTGGGAAGCCGAAGAAATGCTGCGCACCGGTCTGGTGGAGCAGGTGATGGAGCGCCTCGATCAGCAAGCGCTGGAGGCGGCGCTCGCCCTGATCGCGTCAAGGATCGGCGATGCGGCGCGGGACGCGGCCGAAGCCAGCGCCGCGCTGGACGATGTTTACGATGAAGACGTCATCAACGCCGCCGCCGGCGGTCTGGTTCAGGCCGCCAACGGCGCTGCGCTGGTGATCTTGGCGGAAGCGGAAGATGATGAACCGACCCACCCCTTCCTGGCGCGCTGGCGGCTTTATGTGCGCGGCCGCTGGCCGGTCGGCGTGGCCGGTTCGACCTATAATATCCTGTAAGTCTGAAAGGCCTGAGCCATGGGCGCGCTGAACATTGCGACCTGGAACATTAATTCGATCCGCATGCGCCACCCCCATGTGGCGACGTGGGCGGCGGAGGCGAAGCCGGATGTGATCTGCCTTCAGGAGATCAAATGCCTGCCGGACCAGTTTCCGCACGCAGCCTTTGAAGCGATGGGCTATCCGCACATTCACATCGTTGGGCAAAAGGGCATGCACGGCGTCGCCATCGCCTCCAAGCTGCCGATCGAAGAGCTGGACGCCCACGCGGTCTGCCCCAAGGAGGAAGCGCGGTTCCAGCGGGTGAAGATCGACGGAATCGAGATTCAGAATTTCTATATTCCAGCCGGCGGCGACGAGCCGGACCCGGAGACCAATCCGCGCTTCAAACACAAGCTGGACTTCCTCGACACGCTGAGAGCCTATGCCGCTGACCGCGCCTCTGAGGGCTCCGATATCGTGCTGGTGGGCGACCTCAACATCGCCCCGCGCGAACATGATGTCTGGTCGCATAAACAGCTTTTAAAGGTCGTCTCTCATACCCCGGTGGAGACCGAAGCGCTGGACGCCGTCAGAGACGCGGGCGCCTTCGTCGACGTCGCCCGCGCGCTGATCGACGAGCCGGAGAAGATCTTCACCTGGTGGAGCTATCGCAATCGCGACTGGCGCAAATCCAATCGCGGCCGGAGACTGGATCACATCTGGGTCTCGCCCTCGCTGGAAGGTGCTGCGCTGGCCGGCGGCCGGAACGCCTTCAAGGTCTGGGACGACACCCGGGACTGGGAAAAACCCAGCGACCACGCGCCGGTGACCTTGGCGATCAAGGCCTAGGCGCCGAGCGCCTCCACCGCCGCGATCAGACGCGCCAAATCGGCCTCGCTCGACATCCGGTGATCGCCCGCTTTGGTGAGCGTCACCGTCACGTCCTTGCTCGCAAGCGCGTCGACCGTGCGCATGGCGTGGGTCCAGGGCACGTCGGGGTCGGCGTAGCCTTGCAGGATGTGGACGGGGCAGGTGATGGGGATGGGCGCGCTCAGGATCGACCAGTGGCGGCCGTCCTCGATCAGGCGCCTGGTGATCGGATAGGGCTCGCCATAGGCGCTCGGCGCCATCCAGACGCCTTCTTTTTCAATGGCTTCGCGGATGTGGAGGGGAAATTGCTCCCACATCAGGGCCTCGGTGAAGTCAGCGGCCGGCGCGATCAGCACCAGGGCTTTGACCCGGTCCGGCCGGGCCAGGGCGGCGAGCAGCGCCATCCACCCGCCCATGGAGGAGCCCGCCAGGACTTGCGGACCTTCGGTGAGTTGGTCGATCACCGCCAGCGCATCGTCCCGCCAACGGGTGATGGTGGCGTCAGACCAGTCGCCGCTGGAGGCGCCATGGCCGAAATAGTCAAAGCGTGTGAAAGCCCGCCCCGCCCTTTGAGACCAGGCGTCCAGCGCCGTCGCCTTGGTCCCGGTCATGTCGGAGCGGAATCCGCCCAGAAACACGACGCCCGGACCCTCGCCCTCCTGTTTCATGTAGGCGAGGTGAAGGCCGTCGCCTCGGTCGAGCTGCTGGACGGGATCAGTCATGGCGGACCTTTCAGATTGGCGCGGAGGCGCGCGAGGGGTATGTGACGGGGCCTGGCCGCCGGGGCAAGCCTTGGCGCATGAGGGATAAGACGCCTTGAACATCCTCCAGGTCATTCCAGAGCTTGACGCCGGCGGCGCGGAGCGGACCACGATCGAGGTGGCCCAAGCCATTGTGGCGGAAGGCGGACGCGCCCTGGTGGCGAGCCGGGGCGGGCGGCTGGAGGACGAGCTGGCGGCGGTCGGCGGCGAGCTGATCCGGCTGGATATGAAGACCAAGAATCCGCTGGCGGTCTGGCGCAATGCCGGGCGGTTGGCGGACATCATTCGCCGTGAAGATATCGATATCATTCACGCCCGCTCCCGCGCGCCGGCATGGAGCGCAAAATGGGCGGCGCAGCGCACGGATGCGGTTTTCGTAACCACCTATCACGGCGCCTATTCGGCCAAGTCCCGGTTAAAACGCCTGTACAATGCGGTGATGAGCGCTGGTGTGACGGTGATCGCGAATTCGCGTTTCATCGCCGAGCATGTGCGCGCCGAACATGGCGTCGGCGAGGACCGCCTGCGGGTCATCCCGCGCGGCGTGGACTTGAAGACGTTCGATCCGGCGGCGCTGGACGCAGGACGCCTATCCGCTCTGCGGGCGGCCTGGGGCGTGGGGGAGAGGGAAGCCCTTATCCTCCTGCCCGCACGCCTGACGCGGTGGAAGGGGCAAGCCTTCTTCATTGAAGCGCTGGCCGGCTTTGACGCCAAAGATCGATGCCGCCTGGTTTGTCTGGGCGACGCGCAAGGGCGAGACGCCTACGCCGCTGAACTTGAAGCGATCGCGCGAGAAATGGGCGTGTCGCTCGCGCTGCCCGGTCACGCCCGCGACATGGCGCATGCCTACGGCGCTGCTGACGTGGTGGTCTGCCCCTCATTGCAGCCGGAGGCGTTCGGGCGCACCGCGGCCGAGGCCCAGGCCATGGGCAGACCGGTCATCGCCAGCGACCATGGCGGCGCCCGTGAAGTCGTCGCGCCAGGCCGGACCGGCTGGCTAGCGGCCCCGGGTGACGCCCAGGCCTGGCGAACAGCGCTGTCCGAAGCGCTCGGCCTGGATGAAGCCGATCGCCGGACCCTGGCCGAAGCGGCGCGCGAACGCATCACTGAGCAGTTTTCGACGCAATCGCTTCAGGCCGCCACCTTGCGGGTCTATCGCGAGGCAATAGAGTAGCGCCATGGTCGCCAACGAACCGCAAAAACAGCAAATCCTGATCCTCCACGCCGGCGGGCTCGCCGACGTGATCTGGATGCTGGCCGGCGCGCGCGCGATTCGCGAGCATCACCGCAAGGCGCGGATCACCTTATTGTGCGACGAGGAATTTGAGGCGCTCTTGAAGCATTGCCCGTATTTCGACGCGGTCGAGCCGGGCCTGGCCGAGGCGGCGGGGCGTAATTTCTTTGATCGATTGAAGGCGGCGCGCAATTCGCGCTTCGATCTGATCTATGATCTGGGCGCAGGCGAGGCCGGCCGGAAAATCCGCCGCGCGGCGCGCTTCGCCAAAGGCGGCTGGATCGACGCCGCGCCTGGAAAGCCGGAGCTGGGCCACCCGCTGGACCAGAGCGCGGCCAAGCTCGCCGCGGCGGGACTGGGCGGTCCGCAACAGGTCCGGCTGGGCGAGGCGGAACCGCCGGATCTGGACTGGGTCGACTTCATCGCCAAACGGTCGCGCACCCTGGATCCGGCCTATTTCGGCCTGCATGGCCGGTTCGCATTGTTTGCGCCCGCCGGCGAAGACAGCCCGCCGCCGCTGCGCTGGCCGAAAGAACGCTGGGCCTCGCTGGCGCATTCGCTGCTGGAGGAAGGCGTCGAACCGGTGGTGATCGGCGGCCCGACCACGCGCGATCTGGGCAAATATGTCGCCCATGCGGTGCCCGGCGCACGCGATCTGACCGGGCGGGCCAATCTGGTGCAGCTGGCGGGCCTCGGCCGCCGCGCGAATTTCGCATTCGGTGAAGACGTGCCGCTCTTGCACCTGCTGGTCGCCGCCGGCGCGCCCGCGGTGCAGTTCAACGCCGGCGAAGAAGCGCCCGTGCGACGCGCCCCGCGCGGCGTCCTGCCCACCGTTTTGATGCATGCGCCGACGCTGGCCCAGATCAGCGCGCCGGAGGCGGTGCAGGCCATGCGCTGCGCCGGCGGCTTCGACGATGATGTGAGAGCCGCGTGAGCGTCTTGATCTTCCAATGCTGATCGCGATATTCGCTGTTTCCCCGCCGCGGGATGGGTTATCCTCCGCGGCCTTATCGACCTGCAGTCACCATGGAGAAGACGCATAGCTCGACGTCCGCACGCCGCGCCGCCGCCCAAGAAGGAAGGCCCGCGAATTAATCGGGAGATCCGGACCGCCCGGGTCCTCCTCATCGATGAAGAGGGTGAAAAACAGGGCGTGATGCCCGTTGAAGCCGCGCTTGAAGCCGCCGAAGAGGCGGGGCTGGACCTTGTGGAGGTTTCGCCCAACGCCGATCCGCCTGTCTGTAAGATTATCGATTACGGCAAGCTGAAATACCAGGAACAGAAGAAAAAAGCCGAAGCGCGCAAGAAGCAGAAAACCCAGGACGTCAAAGAAATCAAAATGCGTCCGAACATTGATGTGCACGATTACCAGGTGAAAACCAAAGCCATGACCCGCTTCTTTGAAGACGGCGACAAGGTGAAGGTGACCCTGCGTTTCCGCGGCCGCGAAATGGCGCACCAGGATCGCGGCATGGACGTGATGAACCGCGTCAAGGCCGACTTCGACGAGCTCGCCAAGGTCGAGCTGGAACCGAAGCTGGAAGGCCGGCAAATGGTCATGGTGATGGCCCCGCGTTAAGCGCGCGCCATCGCAGGCAAGACTTCCAAACCCCGTTGCGCGCTGGCGCAGCGGGGTTTTTCGTGCCTGACGGTCATCCAGAATCAATTCCCCCGCGCGCGCCCTGCGACATGGCGCCCCAGTTTCGCCTTACATCGCGGTAATGTTGGCGTTCGACAGGCTAAGGCCCTAAGATTTTTGGAGGCATTGATTTCGTATTTCGACTTCAGCAGCCCCTTCTGGTTCTGAAGTCACACGACCATTGGGGACGCAGATGAAGACTTTGACCGGACTTGCAGCAGGGCTTTGCGCCCTCGCCGTGTTTGGAACCGCCAACGCTCAGGACTACACCGAACCGCCCGCATTCGGGTCGGTCACATTGCAGGCTGGATTTTCGCCCGACCCGCATATCCGCAATCTGACCGCGGGCGGCTCCATTCGCGCCGAAACCCGGTTTTCCAGCTGCCGCGGCTCGATCGCCAACGCGCCGGATTATTCGCTTTATTACACGGCCGGCTCCCTGCCGCTGATCTTCACGGTGGATTCGGACCGCGACACGACCCTGGTCATCAACGGTCCGGACGCGCAATGGTATTGCGACGACGACGGCGCGCAGAGCCCGCTCAACCCGATGGTCCGCTTCAACAATCCGCAATCGGGCCGCTACGACATCTGGGTCGGCACCTATTCCAGCGGCGCCGGCGTGCCGGCGACGCTCTTCATCTCGGAATTGGGCGAATACACGCGCGAGAGCGCCGGGCTTGGCGGCTACCAGCCGCGGCCTGTGATGAGCGGTCTCGATATCGGCCTGGCCGCCCGCTATGGCGACATCACGCTCAACGGCGGATTTTTGCCGGACCCCTATCAGATTTCGGTCATGGCCGGCGGATCGATCTCGGCCTCGAGCGCGATCAGCAACGCCAACGGCTATTGCACCGGCTATGTGACCCGCGAGCCCACCTTGGAGCTGCGCTATAACGGCGGCGGCGACCTGCACATCTACACCGCCGGTTCGCCGGACACGGTGTTGGCGATCAACGCGCCTGACGGGACCTGGCACTGCAATGATGATGCAGACGGGTTCGACGCCGGCTTGAGCTTCCCGAACGGGTTTTCGGGCGTTTACGACATCTATGTGGGCACCTTCTCGCAAGGCAGCCAGCAAACGACGCTTCGGATTTCGGAGATCTCACTGGGCTACGGACCGGGCGGCAAATGAGCTTCGTCGGGTGAAAAACCCGGCGTGGAATGAGGGGGCCATATCCCTTAAGCCCTTTCAGGGACTGATATAATTCATTTTGGGGAAGGAGACGTCTATGCTTCGTCAACTCGCAACCGGTGTCGCGGTCGCAGGCCTGTTCACCGGCCTCGCCCTGGCGCAGGACTATAATCAACCGCCGACTTATGGCTCGGTGTCGCTGAATTCCGGCTTCACCCCGGATCCCTACACCGTCAATCTTCAATCAGGCGGCGGCATCGACGCGGCCAGCCGTCTGGGCGGCAGCTGCCGCGGCTATATCGCAAACGCGCCGGACTTCCGGATCAATTACAGCGCCGGGTCGACCTTCCCGCTGATCCTGTCGGTGAATTCCGGCTCCGACACGACGCTGGTCGTCAACGGCCCCAGCGGCAACTGGTATTGCGACGATGACGGCGGCAACGGTCTGAACCCGTCGCTGCGGTTCAACAATCCGCGCTCGGGCCAATACGATGTCTGGGTCGGCACCTACGCCAGCTCCAGCCTTCAGTCGGCGACCTTGTATGTATCCGAGGTCAGCAGCCAGTAAGCTGCCGACCGCGCCTTGAACGAACGCCGGCGCGCTGGGGCGCCGGCGTTCGTTTCACCCAAACACCATTACGGAGCGCCTCATGAAGACGCCAATCATCGCCGGCCTGCTGCTTTGCGCCGCGGGCCCGGCTTTCGCTCAGAATTTTGACGGGCCGCCGGCCTATGGCGATGTGAACTGGTCGCCCGGCGATCGCCCCACGGGCGTGGTGGTGCTGGCGGCCGGGGCCATGCCCGCCTATTGGATGGACGGCGGCTGCAGCGGCTATATCAGTCCGGCGCCGAGCGCCCGCCTGCTGCTTGGCGAAGCGGGCGACGTCTCCATCGCCGCGGGCTCGGATGAAGACCTCACCCTGGTCGTGCGCGGCCCGGACGGCGAGGTGACCTGCAATGATGACGGCGCCGGTGATTTCAACCCCGGCATTGCGCTCACAGACGCGCCCGCCGGGGCGTATGAAATCTGGGTCGGGACCTACGCCGCCGGTGTCGGCCATCCCACGACGGTTCTGCATATCGGCGAAAGCTTCAACACCGAAAACCCCTTCGTGGTTCGGCCCGATCCGGCCTTGCGCGCCGACCAATCGGTCCGCTTGAACGCCGGGTTTGACGATGATCCGCGCCGCTTCGACGTGCGCGCCGGCGGCGAGGCCGCCCTGGACGGTCTGGGCGAGCAGTGCCCCGGTTTCGCCGGCGCCGCGCCGAATCTGGCGCTGGACTATCAGGCGGGAGATTACGAGCTCTACTTCCTGATGGAATCCGACGCCGACGGCGTCATCGCCGTGCGCACGCCGTCCGGCGAGATGGTTTGCAATGACGACCAGTTGGGCCTTGATCCCGGCGTGAATATCGCGGCCCCGGAAAGCGGGCGCTATCAGGTGTGGACCGGCCTTCTCGGTGATCGCCGGCGCGTGGTCGACGGCGTTCTGACCGTGTCTGAAATCGGCTTCGCCGGCATGGATCGGCGGCTCAATCTCGCCGCCCCCGCCCGCTTTGGCGATCAGAGCCTGTCCAGCGGCTTCGTGCCCGATCCGGTCGTCGTGCCGGTGGAGGCGGGCGGCCCGATCGACGTTAATGCCGCGGTCAGCGACGGCGTGATCGCGACCGGCTTCTGCACCGGCTATGTGTCCAGCGCGCCGACGGTCGAGCTGACCTATGAGGCCGGTTCGCTGCCGCTTTATATCGCCGCGCGGAGCGACGCCGATCTCACCCTCGCCGTGAACGGGCCCGACGGCGCCTGGCATTGCGATGACGACAGCGGCGGCGGCTTCAATCCGGAGATCGATTTCACCGAGCCGCAATCGGGCGTCTACGACATTTATCTCGGCACCTTCTCGGAGTTCGGCGGCGACACGGCGTCGGCCGAATTATTCATTTCCGAACTGGAAGGGGTTCCGGCCGGACCTCAGCTGGACCTGGCCTTGCCGGCCGTGTTCGGCGATCACAGCCTGAGCGCCGGCTTCCTGCCCGATCCCTATGAGATCGAAGTGCAGGCAGGCGGTCGCCTGCGGGCGGACGACGCCGGGGCCGGAAGCGACATGGCGTTCTGCGCCGGCAATGTCACCCAGGCGCCGAGCGTCGAGCTGACCTGGAACGGCGATGGCGGCCCGCTCTTCATCTATGCGGTGTCGGACCAGGACAACACGCTGGCGGTCAATCTGCCGGACGGCGGCTGGGTGTGCGACGATGATGGCGGAGAAGGCTTCAACGCCGCCATCGCGCTCCAGAGCGCTCCGTCGGGCGTTTACGACATCTATGTCGGCCTGTTCTCCGGTTCGAACCAGGCGCCGGCGGTGCTCAACATCTCCGAGATTGAAGGTCCCAGTGACGACTGGGACGCAGGCTTCGGGGAATAGCCGGCGACCGCCGCCCGCACCGGGCGCAGCCGTTCAGCTGCGCCCGCTTGCGTTTTGGCGCGGGGGGCGTATAACCCCCGCTCCCATAAAGCGCTCAGACCGGCCAGTTCGACATGCCGGGGGAGCCGTAAAGCCGCTGGCGGTCCGCCGCCAGCCCTGAAACAAGGAGAGCGAAATGTCGAAGCTGAAGACCAAGTCGGGCGCCAAAAAGCGCTTCAAGGTCACGGGTACGGGCAAGGTGCTGGCCGCTCAGGCCGGCAAGCGCCACGGCATGATCAAGCGCACGCCGAAGCAGATTCGCCAAAAGCGCGGCACCACCGCCCTGGCGGAGCCGGATGCCAGGATCGTCAAGCGCAGCTATCTGCCCTACAACCGCTAAGCGGTTGGCTTTTCAGAAGATTTAAGGAGAGCGACCCATGGCCCGAGTATCCACCGGCCCCGCCCGCCACGCCCGCAAGAAAAAGATCATCGACAACGCCAAAGGCTATTATGGCCGCCGGAAGAACACCTTCCGCGCCGCCAACCAGGCGGTCGAGAAAGCCGGCCAGTACGCCTATCGCGACCGCCGTGCGAAAAAGCGCGTCTTCCGCGCGCTTTGGATTCAGCGCATCAACGCCGCCGCGCGCCTCAATGAGCTGACCTACGCCACCTTTATGAACGGCCTGAAAAAGGCCGGCATCGAGCTCGACCGCAAAGTGCTCGCCGACCTCGCCGTGCGCGAGCCGGAAGCCTTCGCCGAGCTGGCCGGTCAGGCCAAGGCGGCGCTCGCGTAGCGGATCATCATCCCGATCCACGCCGAAACGCCCGCCTGGCCCGCCAGGCGGGCGTTTTCATGTCCGCCGCCTGCTTCACCTTCCCCGCCCCCTCGTCTAAACACGGCGCACAGCCTTCTCGCCTCCGGACCCAGACCCATGCCCGACACCGCAATCACCGATCTCGACGCCCTTGAAAGCCGCATCAGCGCCGACATCGCCGCCGCCGCAGACCTGGCTGCGCTGGACGCCATCCGCGTCTCCGCCCTGGGCAAAAAAGGCGAGGTGTCCTTGAAGATGCGCGAGCTGGGCAAGATGAGCCCGGAAGAGCGCCAGACCATGGGGCCTGCGCTCAACGGCCTGCGGGACCGGCTCAATACGGCGCTGGAGGCGCGCAAGGCGAGCTTGGAGGACGACGCGCTCAACCTGGCGCTCGCCCGTGAAACGGTGGACGTCACCCGCCCGGCCGCGCACCGCCGGCCCGGCAAGCTGCACCCGGTCAGTCAGGTGATGGAGGAGCTGGCGGTGATCTTCGCGGACATGGGCTTCAAGGTCGCGGAGGGACCGGACGTTGAGGACGATTTCCACAATTTCACCGCGCTGAATTTCCCGCCGGACCATCCCGCGCGCGACACCCACGACACCTTCTTCATGGAGGCCGCGGACGGTGACACGCCCAAAGTGCTGCGCACCCACACCTCGCCGGTTCAGATCCGCACGATGATGAGCGAACAGCCCCCGATCCGGATCATCGCGCCGGGCCGGGTCTATCGCTGCGACTGGGACCAGACCCATACGCCGATGTTCCACCAGGTCGAGGGCCTGGTGATCGACAAGGAGACCCATATGGGTCACCTGAAGGGCTGCCTGGAGCAATTCGTCGCCGCCTTCTTCGAGACCAGCGACGTCGAAGCGCGCTTTCGCCCGCACCACTTCCCCTTCACTGAACCCAGCGCGGAGATGGACGTGCGGTATGAGCGCGTCGGCGACGCCGTGAAGGTCGGCTCGGGCGACAAATGGATGGAGATCCTGGGCTGCGGCATGGTCCATCCCAACGTGATCGAGGCCTGCGGCCTGGATCCGGAAGAATATCAGGGCTTCGCCTTCGGCATGGGGGTGGACCGCCTCGCCATGCTGAAATACGGCATGAGCGATTTGCGGCCCTTCTTCGAGCCGGACACGCGCTGGTCGGCCCATTACGGCTTCAGCCCGCTCCTGCAGGCGAATCTGGCGACGGGGCTGAGTTAAGGTTCATCCCATGACGCTCACGTCCAACCATCTCCAGGCGTTCGGCACGCTCGCCGCCGCGCTCGCGGCGTTGATCGCTTTATTCGTCGCCTTCGACCAGGGCCGGGTGATGCGGGCCCAGCAGCACGCCTCGGTGATGCCGATCCTGGATGCCGAAGTCCAGCTCAACGACAACGGCGCCACGGTCGAACTGGCCGTATCCGTCCGCAATGACGGGGTCGGCCCGGCGCTCGTGGAGAGCGTCCGCATCCTGTCGAACGGCGTTCCGATGCAGACCTGGGATCAGTTCGGCGACGTGATCTTCCCCCAAGCCTTGCGTGACGTGGACGTGTTCAATGGCGGCACCATTCGCGGCGCTCTGGGCGCCGGCCGGGAGCAGCCGGTGGTGTCCTTTGTCTGGAACCGCGACGACACGAATGAGCAAGCCTTTGTCGAATTGTTCGAACGCATTGTGGCGACGGGAACGCATATCCAGATCGAGACCTGCTATTGCAGCGTCTTTGACCAGTGCTGGCTCGCGGAACCTGGCGAGACGGCGCGCGCGGGATTGGTGCGCTCCTGCCCGCATGCCGGCGATGACGTGTACGCCCAATTGTCGTCGTCGCGCACGCTGGCGCCGGCGGAGGCGGACAGATGAGCGCCCCCTCCCCGCTCCGGCTTCGGTTTGAAACCGTCGGCTCCATCATGGCGATCGTGGTGGGCGTGGCCGCGCTGTGGGTGAGCTGGGATCAGGGCCGGGTGATGCGCCAGGAGATGCGCGCCAGCGTTTGGCCGGCGCTTCAGGTCGACGGCTTCACCGACACCTCCCGCGGCGGCCTGGATGTCGGCATGACCGTCGAAAACGCCGGCGTGGGTCCCGCGCTGATCGAGCGCATCACGCTGCGGCGCCAGGGCGAGCTGGTGGCCGATCTTGATGCGATCAAGGCGATGGTCGCCGACGGCCTGGAGGGCGTCGAGGCGAACGAGCTGAACGTGTCCTTCCAGAGCGCGACGGGCCGCATCCTGGCGGCGGGCGCCCGCATCCGGCCCTTCGAGTTCCATTTCGACAGCGCCGGCGACTTCCCGTTGCGGGACGAGTTCACCCTGACCGCGGGGTCAGGCCGCCTCACCACCGCCTGGTCGGTCGAGGTGTGCTATTGCTCCAGCCTGGGCGATTGTTGGGTGACGGGCACCGAGATCAATTCGCCGACCCAGGCCGCGCGCTGCGACCTCGAGCCGGCGAGCGCGTTGTAAATCCTGATCGAGTTTTGAGACCAGACCCATGAAATTCACCCTTTCCTGGCTGCGCCAGCATCTGGAGACCGACCTGACCCTCGACCAGCTGGGCGAGGCCATGACCATGGCCGGTCTGGAGATCGAGCATATCGACAATCCGGCCGCCAAGCTGGCTGCGTTCACCATCGCTCACGTCAAGGACGCCCAGCCGCACCCGGATGCGGACCGGCTGCGCGTTTGCACGGTCGAGACGGTGGACGGCGCCAAGCAGATCGTGTGCGGCGCGCCGAATGCGCGCGCGGGCATGACGGCGATCTACGCCCCGCTCGGCGCCTATATTCCGGGTCTGGATTTCACTCTGGACAAGAAGCCGCGTAAGATTCGCGGGGTTGAAAGCTTCGGCATGCTGGCCTCCACCAAGGAGCTGGATGCGGGCGAGGACCATGACGGCATCGCCGACCTTCACGGCGACTGGCCGGTCGGCGCGCCGGCGGCGGAGGCGCTCGGCCTGAACGATCCGGTGATCGATTTTGAAGTCACGCCAAACCGCCCGGACTGGCTGGGCGTTTACGGCATCGCGCGCGATTTGGCGGCGGCCGGCGTGGGCGCGTTGAAGACCGGCGCGATCAAGCCGGTCGGCGGCGAGGGCGAATGCCCTGTAACGATCGAGCTGGACTGGCCGGAGGCGTGTCCTGTCTTCGCCGGCCGGGTGATCCGCGGCGTGAAGAACGGACCTTCGCCGGACTGGCTGCAGCAGCGCCTGATCGCCATCGGCTTGCGCCCCATCAACCTCCTGGTCGATGTGACCAATTATGTGTCCTACGACCGCGCGCGGCCGCTGCACGTCTATGACCTGGCCAAGATCGGCCCGGTGATCCGGGCGCGAAAAGGCGCCGGCGAGGCCGACAGCTTCGAAGCGCTGGACGGCAAAGTCTATCAGCCCGCCGCGCACCACTGCGTGATTGCGGATGATGCGCGCTGCCTGGGCTTTGGCGGCGTCATGGGCGGCGCGTATTCCGGCTGCACCGAAGAGACGGTCGATGTCTTCATCGAGAGCGCCTGGTTTGATCCGGGCCTCACCCGCATCACCGCGCGCGAGACCGGCATCGACAGCGACGCCAAATACCGCTTCGAGCGCGGCGTCGATCCGGAAAGCGTGCGCGACGGCGTCGAGCTGGCGACCCGGCTGATTCTCGAGCATGCGGGCGGCACGCCGACCGAACTGACCGTCGCGGGCGAATCGCCCGGCCGCAATGCGGACATCAGCCTTGATGTCGGCCGGATCGGGCGCCTGCTCGGTCTCACGCTCAGCGAAGACCGGATTGAGGAAATCTTGACCGCGCTCGGTTTCACCGTGACCCGGGGCGAGACCTGGACCGTCGGCGTGCCGAGCTGGCGGCGCGACGCCACCCAGGCGGCCGACCTGATCGAAGAGATCGCCCGGATCGCCGGCTATGGAAATCTGCCCACCACACCCTTCGGCCGCCCGGCCGGAGAGCGCTTCGAAGCGCCGGCGACGACGCTTCAAAACCGGGTGCGCGCCGCACGGCGCGCGGCCGCGCTGGCGGGTTATGACGAGGCGGTCAGCTGGTCATTCTGTCACCATGGCGAGGCGGCTTTGTTCGGCGGCCATGGCGCCGGATTGAAGATCGCCAATCCGATCAGTTCGGAACTGGACGTCATGCGGCCCAGCGCCCTGGTGCACCTGCTCAAATCGGTCCAGCGCAGCGCCGATCGCGGCGTGGAGGATGCGCGTTATTTTGAAGCCGGCCCGATCTATCTGTCCGACGCGCCGGACGGCCAGCGCACCGTGATCGCTGCGGCGCGCCGGGTGATCGCCGGACGCGACTGGCGGGGGGCGCAGGCCCCCGACGTGTTTGACATCAAGGCCGATCTGGACGCCGTGCTGGCGGCCGCCGGGGCGCCCGCGGCGCTTCAGGTCGCCGCCGGAGCCCGCGATTGGTGGCATCCGGGGCGTTCGGGCGTCATGCGCCTGGGCAAGGCCGTTGTCGCCGAATTCGGCGAGATTCATCCGCGCATTCTCAAAGCGCTGCACATTGACGGCCGCGTGCTGGCGTTCGAAGCGGTGCTGGACGCCATCCCGGCGGCGAAGAAGAAGGCGCTCAAGGCTCGCCCGGCCCTGGATCTGCCGGAGCTCACCCCGGTCAGGCGCGACTTCGCCTTCCTGGCGCCGGACGATCTTCCGGCGGCGAGCCTGCTTAAAGCCGTGCGCGGCGCAGACAAGCAGCTCATCGTCGACGCCAGCCTGTTCGACGTCTATGCCGGCCAGGGCGTGCCGGACGGCCAGGTCTCGCTGGCGGTCGAGGCGGTCATTCAACCGCGCGAAAAGACGCTGACCGATAAGGAGATCGAGCAGATCTCCGCAAAAGTCATCGCGGCCGCGGAGAAAGCCGGCGCCCAGCTGCGCAGCTAGATGAGCGCGCCTGACCCGCTGCGCATGGTCGACGCGCCGATGGCCGCGCAGCGCCGTTTCATCATTGAGGCGGCGCTGGCCGATCCGGTATGCGCGGCGATCCTGGAGCGGGCAGGCGGTCTAAACCTTCCGGGCTGGCGGCTATGCGCGGGCGCGGTCTATCAAAATGTCTGGAACGCGCTGACCGGGCGTGCGCCCGGTCATGGCGTGGCGGACTACGACATCGCCTATTTCGACCCGTCCGATCTCAGCTACGAAGCCGAAGATGCGGTCATCCGGCGCTGCGCCGCCGCTTTCGCGGACATCGACGCCGAGATCGAGGTCCGCAACCAGGCGCGCATACATCTCTGGTTCAACGCCAAGTTCGGCGCACATCGCCCAGCTTTCACCTGCACCGAGGACGGCATCAACGCCTATGCCGCCGACGCCCACAAGCTGGGCCTGCGGCGCACGGCGGACGGCTCGCTGGATCTGTACGCCCCGGCGGGGTTTTCGGACGTCCTGGCGATGCGGGTCGCGCCCTGCGCCGACGCGGTCGACCTTGACGGTTTCGCCCGCAAGGCGGCGCGCTGGAAGCGGTCCTGGCCGGAGCTGGCGGTCCGCCTGACGCCAATCCGACCCGGCTGACGCTAGCCGGTCTCCGGCCGCACGATGGTCGGGCCCAGATTTCGGCGCACTTCGGCGGCGTCGAAGGCGTCGGGATCATCCGGCGCGGCGCCGCGGCCGAAGACGATCTCCGCCTGGGCCTCATAGCGGGTCACCTCGCGCACGCTGACATCCTCCCAGAAGGGGTCGCGCCAGCCATACCAGCCATAGACCGGGTGATAATACCGATAGCCGAAGCCATAGCGCGACCGGTACGGATCGGCCGTGCCGACGAAGCGGCGATCGGCCTCGGTGTCGCGGCGCACGATGGAGAAATGGTCATAGCCGCGCTCCAGCGTCAGCTCGGCCGCCCGGTAGAGAAGATAGGTCTCCACCGTATCCCGTTCGGTCAGGGAATTGCCGGAGAAGCTGACCAGATAGCGATCGGATTCAATCGCGGTTTCCTGGAAGCCGTAGGCGGCGCCGTCCGCACGCTGATACGGCGTGGGGGTCGCACAGGCGGACACGCCCGCAGCGAGAAGCAAAAGGGTGATTATCCGAAACATCACGCTACTCCCTTGTGACAGCCGGCCCCCGGCATCAATATGGTTAACCGGACGCCGACTGGGAAGTCACAAACAGGAGACCGCGCCATGGACATGGCGGCCCGCAGCGCCGTTTTCGCCGGCAGTCTGGTCGTCGTCGCCCTTGCAGCCGCGGCGGGCTGGTGGCTTTTCGGAGATGATTTATTCAACCGCTCCGCACCGTCGCAAACCACCCAGATCGACGCCGGACCGGTCCCTCTGATCGATCAGCGGGAGGGGTCGCTCTATGACGAGTTCGGCGAATCCGGCGATCTGGAGCGGCGGCTGGACGACCGCATCACGATCCGGGCCGCCGAACCGCTGGACCCATATCGGGGCGACAACCGCTTTTCCGGCGCTGCGCCGCCGCCTCCCGAGGGAACCGTGGCCGGGCTGCCCACCCAGCCGCAATTTGAGTGGGATCGCGGTTCGCCCCAATCCTTTGACGCCCGGTTTGAGCGCCCCCACGCGCCCCTGCCGCGCGCGACGGCGGCCGAGCGGGTGGAGGCGGACTGCCGCGGCCGCGGCGGCGGCTCCTATGCCTGCCGGTGCCTGGTGCGCCTGGCGCGCGCCGGGTTGACCCCGGCGCAGTTTGAATTTCTGTCGCTGTCCGAGGAGCTGGATCCGCGCGCCGACCGGCTTTCAAGCGCGGGCCTCCAGCTCAATGAGCTGCCGCGCCTCGCGCTGGAGCTGGTGGAGCTGGACGCCAATGCGCGCCGCCGGTGCGGAGCGGGTCTGAAGCCTTAATTCCAACCCGCTCCGGCGCGCTATGCACGCGGGTCTTCGATCGCCCTTAACAGGGCCTCCGCCGTCGGCCCCGACGAGGCCGGATTCTGCCCGGTGACGAGACGGCCGTCGATTTGCGTGAACGGCGCGAAATCCTCGGTTTTTGCAAAGCGCGCGCGGCGGTCGATCAGCGTGTCTTCAACCAGATGCGGCACGACGTGTGTTAAGCCGACCGCGTCCTCTTCAGAATTAGTGAAACCCGTCACCGCGCGGCCGGTCACGATGGGCTCGCCCTGATCGTCTTTGGCGTTCACCAGCACGATCGGCGCATGGCAGACGGCGCCGACGGGTTTGCCCTGGCGCCAGAACGCTTCGATCAACGCAATTGAGTTCGGGTCCGACACCAGATCCCAAAGCGGGCCATGGCCGCCGGGATAAAAGATCGCATCGAAATTGGCCGCGCTGAGCCCGGCCAGCCGCGCCGTGTGAGCGAGCGCGGCCTGGGCCTGCGGGTCTGCGTTGAAGCGCCGGGTGGCGTCGGTTTGTTGATCCGCTGCGGAGGATTTTGGATCGACGGGCGGTTGACCGCCCGCCGGCGAGGCGAGGCTGACGTCGGCGCCGGCATCCTTGAAGGCGTAATACGGCGCGGCGAACTCCTCCAGCCAGAACCCCGTCTTCTGGCCCGTCTCGCCGAGGCGGTCGTGGGATGTCAGCACCATGAGAATCTTCTTGGACATTGATCTGTCTCCTGTTCAGAGCGCCGCCCCCTGGCGTCGCTCGCCGGATGGAGATATGTCCATTGCCGTGAAATGATTATCCGTATTATCTGGGAAATAATTTTGCAGTGCTGCAATAATCGAGGCAGGCATGTCCGCTTGGGATGGGATTCAGGAGTTTCTCGCGGTGGTCGACACGGGCGGGTTCACCGCGGCGGCGAAGCGACTGGGCGTCTCCACCTCTCATATCAGCCGTCAGGTCGCGCGGCTTGAGGATCGTCTTGGCGCGAAGCTGTTGGCCCGTTCGACTCGCCTCGTCCGGCTGACCGACGCCGGCGCCGCCTACCATGCCAGAGTGTCGGACCTGGCGGCCGGCATAGACGAGGCCAATCAGGCGGCGGCCGGCGCCCATGCCGACTTGTCCGGCCGCATTCGCATCTCCGCCGCCGGGGTCTTTGCCGAAGACCGCGTCGCCCCGGCGCTCGCCCGGTTCGCGCAGGATAATCCCAAGCTCTCGATCGAGTTGGACTTCAACTCGCACAATGTGGACTTGATCGATCAGGGCTTCGATTTCGCCATTCGCTACGGCGTTCTCACCGATAGCGGCCTCATCGCGCGCAAGCTGGCCGGTCGGAACATGGTGTGCGCGGCGGCGCCGTCATATCTGGAGCGCCAGGGAACACCACGCCATTTCAGAGCGCTCGCCGATCACCACTGCCTGGTGACCAATCAGAATCGCTGGGTCTTCTTCGAGCCTGAAACCGGACATCCCGTCACGCAGCGCGTCGGAGGCCGGTGGATCGCCAATAACGGCCACGCCTTGCGCCATGCCTGCGTCGCCGGGCTCGGCGTCGCGTATTCTCCGATTGAGAATCTGGAGCCGGCATTGGCGGACGGCACGATTATTCCGGTCCTGGAGGCGTTCGTCGACAAGACCCGGGCGAGCTGGATCGTCTATCCGGAACGCCGCCACATGCCGCTGCGCGTCAGGCGGGCCATCGACTATCTGCTTGACCAATTCAAGACGTGACGGCGTTGGCCGTGCGGCGGGCCTAGTTTAATCGCAACTCCACGTCCGCGCCCCGCCAGTCCATGGGGCGGACCAGGCCGGCATGGGCCACGCGGACGGAGTGGATCACCGCTTCGATATCGCTGCGCCAGTGATCCAGGAAGCGCATAAGCCGCGGATAATCGGGCGCAAGATCATAGGTTTGCCACAGGAAGGTCTGGAGCAGGCCGGGGTGATCCGGCATGTGATAGAAGACCTCCGCCGTGGTCAGGCGGGCGCCCTTCAATGCGCGCTGAAAATCAGGGTCAGGCGTCATCATCCCCTCCATTCGAAGACCCCTCCAAGCCTTTCAGCTTGACGGGACGGTTATGCGAGGGCAATAGACTGCGCGCTGATTTCTGAATGCTTTCTGTATGTTAGCAGCCAGCTAGCCTGGCTGCCGCCAATCCGCGCCGCGCCGGGCTTCATTAATACGGCCGCGGATCAGCAGCAAATCGATGTCTTCGGGCGCCAGCCTGCGTGCGGCGTTCACGTCCGCTTCGGCCGCATCCAGCGCCCCGTTCGCCAGCCGGGCCTGGGCGCGCACGCTGAGCGCCTTGACCTGCTCGACCGGATCTTGGGCGACTTCAAGCGCAAGGCTCGCGGCCGCCTCCGCCGCCTCCATGTCGCCCAACTCCAATGCGGCTTCCGCCGCCCCGCGCCGCAGGCCGACATCCTCCGGCGCGAAGCTGAGCCCGCGCACGAAGGCGTCATAGGCCATTTGCGGCTCTTCCGCGGTCAAAAACCCGTCGCCAGCCTGCCCGAACATGATCGCGCGGCTCATATCGGTGGCGGAGGTCGCGCCTTCCGCCGCGGCTCTCAAGCGCGCCGCGCCCGGGCCGGGATGGTCCAGCGCCATCAAGGCCAGGGAGACGCAATGCTCCGCCGGCCAGCCGCCGCCCTGATGGCGCCAGGCGAGCGCGTCCTCATAGGCCGCTTCACTGTCCTCGCCGATCGCCGCAAGGCAAGCGGCATGGCGCTCCGCGGCGCCGTCGATAACGACAATCTGCAAAACGGCGGCGGCGATGCTGGCGAACATGGCGACGACCTTCCCTCGATCCCCTAGCCGGTTAATCTGGTCCGCCTGAACCGGAGCGTCCATGCCCCAGCCGCACACAGCGTTGATTATCGGCTTCGGCTATAGCGCCAAAGCCACGGCCCGGCGTTTGCTCGAGGCCGGCTGGCGCGTGACCGGCACGACGCGCAGCGATCAAACGGCCGCGCAGATTGAAGCGATGGGGGCGGTGGCGCTGGTCGCCGACCCGGCGACCGAGGACGGCGCTGCGGCGCTGCGCGAGGCGGCGGCGGCGTCGGACGCCATCATTTCCAGCGTGCCGCCGGGTCCCGGCGGTGATCCGGTTCTGGAGGCGCTCGCGCCGATGGCGTTGTCGGCCAAGCGTCTGATTTATTTCTCCACCACCGGGGTTTATGGCGACCGCAAGGGCGGCTGGGCGTTTGAATGGGAGCCGCTCACCCCTGGCCAGGACCGCTCGAAACGCCGCGCGGAGGCCGAGGCGGGCTGGCTCGCCCTCGGCGCGCTCAGCCTGCGGCTGGGCGGCATTTACGGGCCCGGACGCAGCGCGTTGGAGCGGCTCGCGACGGGCAATCCCGTCATCGACAAGCCCGGCCAGGTCTTCTCCCGCATCCATGTGGAGGACATCGCCTCAGCCGTGCTCATGGCGCTGGAGCGTCCGGACGTCGCCGGCCCGGTCAACCTGGTCGACGACGCGCCGTCCAGCCAGGCCGATCATATGCGCGACGCGGCGGCGCTCGCCGGCCTGCCGGCGCCGGACGTCCGGCCCTATGACCCGGCGGAGCTGAGCCCCATGGCCGCCAGTTTTTTCGCCGAATGCCGGCGCGTGTCGAACGCGAAGGCGAAGACGGTGCTGGGGTGGCGGCCGCGCTATCCGGATGCGCTGGCGGGGATCCGGGCGATGCTGGAAGAGGCCGGCGGAATCTAGCGCGACCGCACAATCCTGACCCCGGCCCCGCGCCGTTTCCGGGTCTTCAATGCGCCCCTAAGAGTCTTAAGGATCATCATGTCCGGCCCAAGTCGGGCCGGCCTCGCGCGTCCGGCGTGCCGCGCGCAAGAAAAACCCCCGGGCCGTTCGACCCGGGGGCGGATTTTCGGGGCGAAGCGCCGCCCCCTATTTCGGGGGCATGCGCGCGCCGGCGTCCAGCCGGACGCATTCGGCGTTGATATAGTCGTTGGTGACCATGAAGTGGACGAGGTCGGCGTATTCCGCCGGCGTGCCGAATGAGGGAATTGCAGATTCGAGGCGAGGTTCACTTTCACTTCCGGCGGCATCTGCTCGTAGATCGGGGTCTCGAAGAAGCCCGGAAGGATGGTGTTGGCGCGGATGCCTTCGCGGGCGAGATCGCGGGCCATGGGCAAGGTCATGCCATAAATGCCGCCCTTGGAGGCGGAATAGGCGACCTGGCCGATCTGGCCGTCCTGCGCGGCGACCGAGGCGGTGTGGATGATCACGCCGCGGCCCGAAGCGTCCGGCTCGTTCTCCAGCATGCCGGCGGCGGAGATGGCGGCGCAGTTGAAGCTGCCGATCAGATTCACATTGATGACCAGCGCGAACTTGTCGAGCTGGTGCATGACCACCTCGCCCTTGGAGTTGCGGCGCGCGGTCTTCTCCGCCCAGCCGATGCCGGCGCAATTGACCAGCACGCGTTCCTGGCCGTGGGCGGCGCGGGCGGCCTCGAATCCGGCCTGGACATTGGCCGCATCGGCCACATTGACCTTGGCGAACACGCCGCCGATCTCGGATGCGACGGCGGCGCCGCGTTCTTCATTGAGATCGAAGATCGTCACCTTGGCGCCTTCCGCCGCGAGGCGGCGGGCCGTGCCTTCGCCCAGCCCCGAAGCACCGCCGGTGACGACCGCTGCAATACCCTTGATGTCCATGAATTCTCTCCTCCCGGATGGAACTGTTC
>LYSW01000039.1 GCA_001657295.1 Oceanicaulis sp. BBD 1991-10
TCGCGCCGGCGACGACGCCGATCACCACGAGCGGCGCCGCGGAGACGAAATAGGTGAGCAGCACCACAAGGATCGCCGCCCAGCCCCAGCTGCGCCGCGCGTCCTGCGGCCATTGGGCGTAAAGCGCCTTACTCATGCGCGCGGGAGCCCCCCAGGCGGCCGGATATCATCTGCGCGCGCGCCTCTCTTCACTCTCAGCCTTCACCCGGGGCGTCGCCGACGGAGGCGGCGGGCGCCGTGATCGGCGCGTCCGTCGGCGCCTGGCCGGAATGGCGCAGCGCCGCATAGGCGCCGACGCCGTGCCAGGCGCCGTCGATGAAGACCTGAAACAGAATCTGAAGCAGGAAGGATACAAAAAGCGCCGCAAGCACGAAGGGATTGGTCGCCACCTCGGTGAAGACGTCCCCCGGATCCATGGCTTCCAGAGCCCCCGCCATGCCGATCAGGTCGCTGAATGCAAAGAGAAACGCGACGGTCTGGACGATGCTGACAATGGTCGCGCCCAGCATCGCCATCGCAATCACGCCCAGATAGGACAGCAGCATCCAGCCCCAGATGCGCCGCGTCGCCCCAAACGATCCGAACAGCGCGAACCGGCCGGTATTCACCGTCATCGCCGGCGCCGCTGCAAAGCGCAGCATGAGGAAGACGGCGGCCAGCAGGGCCAATAAAAAAGCGATTGCGATCAAGGGGCTGGCGACAAGCACGGCGGCCGGATCATACTCCGCGCCAATGACCGCGCCGGCGGTCAGCACGGAGACCACCAGGGCGGCGACGCCCCAGCCGACGGCGTTGAAAATCACAAAAACCAGATTCACGCCGAACAGGCGCGCCTCATCCGCCCCAAGCCTTACCGGGATTCCCCGCTTGGTCCGCCCATGGGTGAGCAGCCGCAGCCAGGCGGCCTGGATCATTAAAGCGAGCAGGACGCCGCCGACCAGGCTGATGGAGGCGCCGAGCCAGATCGCGCCGAGACTGGCCAACACCGCCTGCTCGCTGGGCTCCGAACCTTCAGCGGCGGCGGTGATCAGAATCGTGAAAAGCGGCCAATAGGCTGCGAAGATCAACCCGACGAGCGCCGCATAAAGCAGGATCTGCCAGACCGCCAGCCGGATCACCTCGCCGGGTCGCTGGCCCAGAACGATGAAGAAGCGGAAAGTCGACTGGACGAAATCATAGTCTGGCCGGGTCATGACGACGGCTGTCTCCTTCAAAGACATGCCGACAGTTTAACCCAGACCGGCGATGCCGTCTTCGTTCGTCGGCCCGTTTAACCCGCTTCGGCCGTTAGATTCTCATATAGCGCGCACAGCGCGCTGCACGCCGGCGCGCCCACCAGCGCCACCTTGCCGACGCCGTAGGTGACCGCGAGCGTCCAGAATAACGGCGCGGCTATGAGCAGGCCGCCGTCCTCGCCCGCCGCGCTCTGCGCTGATGCGGGATAGACATCGAAAAGGGCGGCGGCGGCGAGATTGAACAGCGCCAGGACGAGAATTCCCGGCGAGGATGCAGCCAGCACCGTGGACAGGATTCTCAGGGATCGGCCGCGGCCGGATAACGGCCAGACGGACAGGATTTTGATCCGCCCGCTCTCCATCGTCGCCGGATAGGCCATCGCGAGGCGCAAAAAGAACCAAAGGGAGAAGACCGCGAAGACCACGAAGATCACCGTGGCGACCGCCATTTCACCGGCGCCGAACATGGCGAAAAGATCCACTTCGCCTTCCGCCGGCGGCGGCGCTCCGGGATCGACATTGATCAGGGCGAGCGCCGCGATCATGAAGGCGACCGCCAGAAACGCCGTGCCCAGGACCGTGAGCGACAGGATCAGGACCAGGAAGGCGGACCAGGCCAACCGGCCCTCATCGCCGCCGATCGTCAATCCGAACACGCCCTTGGGCGACTGGCCGAATGCGGCGCGCGCCCAGGCCGCCATCGCCAGGACGAACACAAATAGCGCTGCAAAGCCGGCCGCCAGCCCCAGGGGCGCAGCGCCGGCGTCGCCCGCTTCCACCCGCGCCGTGAACCAGGACTGCGCGGCAAAGACAATCCCGTAGAGGACCGCGGCCGCGATCACGATCGCCGGATTGTCGAGCGGAAAACGCCAGGCGCGGCGGATGGCTTGGGTGTCGATCAATGTCATGGGCCGGGAACTAGCTCTGTGCAGGCCGTCCGCCAAGCGCGAAATTCAGAGCTCCGGCGCCGGATCGCGGCACACTTCGACATAGGCGTACCGATCGACGATGAAACGACTACAAGGGTCGAAGCGGCGAACGGTGGAAGCCTCCAGCCGGCCGCCCTGATCTCTGAGCGCGATGATCTGAGCGCTTATCGCCGCGCCTTCGCTTGCCGGAAACGCATAGACCAGCCGGCTGTCGCGCCAGCGCCGCCGGTCGTCGGCGGAGCGCCATCGCAATGCGACGAAGACTTCGGTCGGTTGTCTGGGTTCGGCCAGGAGAAGTTCCGGATCCAGCACGGGTTCGGCGCAGCGCCGGTCCAGGCCGACATGCCGATAAGGCGAGCGCGCAAACAAGGCATCTTCCCGACGCCGTTCGCCCGGTTCGCTCTTCTCCAGCTCACTGAGCTCCCAAACCGGCTCCGGCAGCACGTCCAAGCGCGTATTCACCGTCGACGCCACCCAATGCAGATATCCCGGAGTGTATTCAACGCCTTCCGACCAGCCGGCGATCGCGCCCATGGCCGCCGCCACGGCGGCGTCGCTTCTCATCGGGCAATCACTGGATTCAATAATGGCGAGGGCGGCGTCGGCGCGCCGTGCGATCAAATCAAAATCACCTTCAAGCCAGGCCGCAGAGAGGTCCTGCAACGCAGCGTCAAGGCGCGCGTCGCTCTCCACCACGCCTTCCGGCGCGTCTTGCAGACTGGCGCTTAAGAGCGCGGCGAGCAGCCAAGCCATCGTCAATTCGCCAGAGCATAGTGGAATTGCGTCACGACGCCGTCGCGTCGAATCGGTTGCCCGTTCAGCGTCGCCGGCTGGTATCGCCATCGGCGCACGGCCCGCTCGGCGGAGTCCCCGAATTCAGCAAACGGGATGGAGAGCACGACTTCCGGATCGGCCACCGCACCGTCCTCAGTGACTGAAAATCGAATGAGGGCGATCCCTTCAAAGCCGGCCGCCGCAACGGTCGCCGGGTAGTCCGGAGGCCGGCGCCTGAGCGGCTCGGCGTCGACGAAACCGGGCTCGTCATGGAGCGCGAACTCGCCGTCGAACAGCGTTCCTCCGCTCGCGTCGTCGACGAGAAGGTCGCCTTCGACGATCAGTTCGAGCAAGCGCTCGCGCTCGCTCTCGGTCATCTGCCCGCGAATATAGCCGATCCAATAGCCGAGCGCGTCGCGTTGCTGCGGCATCAGCTTGAACGCCTGTGACAGCCGATACGCGGCGGCGAGATGGTCGCGGTCGATGGCGTACACCGCGCCGTTGATGAAAGTCATCAGCGGGTAAAGGCGACTTTGGGTCAGCGTCTCATTGGCGTCCGCGATGCTCAACGCTTCGCGGGCGCGATCATCCGCATTTCGAATCCGTCCGTTACGCCACAATCCATGCGCCTGCAGCGCACGGCCGGAAAACACCAGCCTGGCCTGTAAGGCGGCATCAAGCGCGTCGGCGTTCTCCGCCATGTCCGCCGCGGCGTCGGCATGGCGAACCGCATCATTGGTTTCACCCGCGATCAGCGCCGCGTTCGAGGCCCGCAGCCACATGGGCGCGACCACATCGACCGACGCGCCGCTTTGCTGGTGCAGCTCGGCCGATTGCCGGTAGGCGGCCGCGGCCGCGGAGAAGTCCTGCAGCACTTCCGAGAGCTGGGCGTAGTTGTCGGCGAGGATCGCAGTGGTCGCCGCGTCGAGCTCGACGCGCTGCGCCGCGCGAACGGCCTGCCGCGCCGCCGTGCGGGCGGCTTCGAAATCCTCCGCCTCCATGGCCGAGCTATAGGCGATATAAGGTGTCGCCACCGCGTCAGGCAGGTCTTGAGCAAAAGCCGGAAAGGTCAGAAAAAACCCTACCAAAACCAAGGGTATAAGTCGCATCGAACACTCCCCAAACAGGCGTAGACCATCACCCGGCGCACGTTATTGGGTCAAGGGGCGTCGCGGTTGACGGCGTTGAGCCACCGGCGCCGGCGCCCTATATCGCGCCCATGTCCAATTCCTCTCCCATCCACATCATCGGCGGCGGCATGGCCGGGTCGGAAGCCGCCTGGCAAGCCGCCGAAGCCGGCGCCCGCGTCGTCCTTCATGAAATGCGCGGCGTGCGCGCCACGCAGGCGCACCAGACCGACGGGCTCGCCGAGCTGGTCTGCTCCAACTCCTTCCGGTCGGACGACCATGAGACCAATGCGGTCGGCCTGCTGCATGAAGAGATGCGCCGGGCGGGCTCGATCATCATGGACAAGGCCAAGCTGGCTCAGGTCCCGGCCGGCGGCGCGCTGGCGGTCGACCGGCATGTCTTTTCCAACCATGTGACCGCGGCGATCGAGGCCCATCCCAATATCGAGATCGTGCGCGAGGAGATCGCCGGCCTGCCGCCGGAAGACTGGGACAGCGTGATCATCGCCACCGGGCCCCTCACCTCGCCGGCGCTGGCCGAAGCGGTCCACAGCCTGACCGGTGAAGGCGAGCTGGCCTTTTTCGATGCGATCGCGCCGATCCTTTACGCCGACAGCATCAATATGGGCGTCGCCTGGAAACAATCGCGCTACGACAAGGGCGAAACCGAGGAAGACAAGGCGGCCTATATCAACTGCCCGATGGACAAGGATCAGTATGAGGCCTTCATCGACGCGCTGACCGCAGCCGACCAGACCGAGTTCAAGGACTGGGAGAAGGACACGCCTTATTTCGACGCCTGCCTGCCCATCGAAGTGATGGCGGAACGCGGCCGAGAGACCCTGCGCCATGGCCCGATGAAGCCGCGCGGCCTGACCAACGCCCATGACCCGGAGACCAAACCCTATGCGGTGGTGCAGCTGCGCCAGGACAATGCGCTGGGCACGCTGTTCAACATGGTCGGCTTCCAGACCAAGATGAAATACGGCGCACAGGCGGACGTGTTCAAAATGATCCCCGGCCTGGAGGATGCGAGATTCGCGCGCCTGGGCGGCATTCACCGCAACACCTTCCTGCATTCGCCCAAGCTTCTGGACGGCGTGATGCGGTTGAAGGCGCGGCCCGCCCTGCGCTTCGCCGGCCAGATCACGGGCGTTGAAGGCTATGTGGAAAGCGCCGCCATGGGGCTGCTGGCGGGCCGGTTCGCCGCAGCCGAGAAGCTCGGCCAGGCCATCACGCCGCCCCCGCCCACGACGGCGCTGGGCGCGCTGCTGACCCACATCACCACCGGCCATGTTCCCGGCAAGAAGGGCGCCTTCCAGCCGATGAATGTGAATTTCGGCCTGTTTCCGGAGATTGAGGCGCCGTCCAGGGACGGTCACGGCAAGCGCCTGCGCGGCAAAGAGAAATCCGTCGCGAAGAAGAAAGCCATGACGGCTCGGGCGCTGGCCGATTGCGATGCGTGGCTCAGCGCGCCCCGGACGCAAGCGGCGGAATAAGCCCGGATCGAACCAAGAGGCCAGCCGGCCTTTGTCAGATCCGTCCGGTCAGACTGGCCCAGGTCAGGCGCCATTGCCGGCTCAGAAGCGGGCGTTCAATGGCTTCGCGATACGGGTCGGAGACGTGTTTGAGCGCCCCCAGATACCCATTGGCCAAACTGACATAGCCCAGCGCCGGAAACACGTCCGGCGGCAGGCTGGCGCGGGTGCGGCGAAGCATGGCGCGCGCCTCCGCCGCTGCCTTGAACAGGCCGGCCCGGGCGGCGACGGCCAGATCGGGCTTCAATCCTTTGGCGATATCCGTCTCGGTCAGTCCGGCGCCGGCGATTTCATCGGCGGCGAAGGGAGGGCGTCCCGCAGAGCATAGCGCGGGAAAGGCGCGCAGCAGCCCGGTGAACCCCCACATTCGGCCGGCCGCCATGATGGCGGCGCCCGGCTCGCCGCCCAGATCAAGATCCGGTTTCAGCAGCTTGGCGGCCAGTCGCATCAAGGCGACCGCCGTTCGATCGACATAATCGCGCCGGTCCTCGCGGGTGGGAAACGGCCCCTCCCCCAGATCCGCAGCGCGCGCCTCGACCAGGGTGACCAGCGCCTCCCGGTCCGGCGCGCCGGGCGCGAGCCGTAATTCGCTCAGCGCTTCATAGATGTCGTGCCGGCGGACCTTGGGCGGATCGGCGAAAAGATCAGTCACCGCCTCACGCGCCCACGCCAGCCGCATCTCGCCGACCACAGCCTCGCTGACGGTGTCGGGCACCTTGGCGATCTCGTGATAAAAGGCGTAGAGCGTCATTAAACGCCCTCGAAGCTCCGGCGGCGCGAACAATGCGGCCATGCGCCGATCCGGGTCGGTCTTCTCAAGCTCGGCGTCGAAATCCGTCACGCGGCCATTCCTTGCTATGGCGGGCCATCAAAACGTCTGGACAGACCACCTGCAGCCCCCATATCAAGCGCGTGAGACTTCGTCATCGCCCGTTTGCGCTGCGCTCTGCAGTCGAAGGCGGCCGATGTGCCTTCCAAGCCCTGTCCAGGAGAGACCTGATGGCCTTCGCCCTTCCCGACCTGCCGTACGCCAAAGACGCGCTCGCGCCCCATATCAGCGCCGACACGCTGGATTTCCACCATGGCAAGCACCACAAGGCCTATGTGGACAAGGCCAACGCCGCCCTTCCCGGCTCGGCCTATGAGGGCCTGAGCCTGGAAGAAACCATCGCCAAATCCTGGGCGGCCAAGGACATGGGCATGTTCAACAATGCCGGCCAGATCTGGAACCACACCTTTTACTGGAATTCCATGAGCCCGAATGGCGGCGGCAAGCCGACCGGCGCGCTGGCGGACGCCATCGACGCGGCCTTCGGCTCCTTTGAGAATTTCGTGACGGAGTTCACCGGCGCCGGCGCCACCCAGTTCGGTTCAGGCTGGGCCTGGCTGGTGGCCAAGGACGGCAAGCTTGAGGTGCGCAAGACCCTCAACGCCGAAACCCCGCTCACCGAAGCGGGCGTCACCCCGCTTCTGACCATGGATGTGTGGGAACACGCCTATTATCTGGATTACCAGAACCGTCGGCCCGACTATATGGGCGCCTTCCTGGAGCATCTGGTGAACTGGGACTTCGCCGCGAAGAATTTCGCAGCGGCTTAACAGCTCCGCTTTTCCAGACCATGATGCGGCCGCAGCGGACATCGCTGCGGCCGTTTTCGTTTGAGGGACATCCAAGATGGCGTTTCGAGACCCTGCGCGGCGGGCTGCCTGTCTGGCCGCGCTTCTGCTTGCGGCCTGCGGGGGACCGGACGCGGCGCCGCATGAACGCGCGACCGCCGCCCCGGAGGCCGCGGTCGTCGAAGCGCCCGCCTTTGATCCGGCGGCGCTTGAGGCGCTGGACGCCCGATTGGCTGAATTGGTCGCGAACGGAGATCGCTCCGGCGTGGTGATGCTGCTGGCCCGTCATGGCGAGATCGAACATATCGCCGGCGCTGGATACGCCGACATCGCCAGCGCGACGCCCATGACCGCGGACACGGTCGTGCGCATCGCCTCGATGACCAAGCCGGTCACCGCCGCGGCGGTGATGATGCTTGTGGAAGACGGCGTGATCGCGCTCAACGACCCGGTCGCCGATTATATTCCCGCGTTTGCAGGCGCGCGCGTGGCGACCTCGACCGAGGTCAATGGCGAATTTGAGATTCCCACCGAAGACTTGGCCCGGCCGATCACCATCGAAGATTTGATGACCCACACCTCCGGCGTGGGATACGTCTTTGATTATGAAACCAATCTTGGCGCTCTTTATATCGGCAACGACATCTATCAGGGCGGTCCGGAAATCAGCATGGACCAGCGCATGGAGACGCTCGCCGGCCTTCCGCTCTACTTCCAGCCGGGCGAGCGCTGGTATTATTCCTTCTCCAATGACGTGCTGGGCCATGTGGTCGCTGTCGCTTCGGGCCGGAGCCTAGAAGCCTTCAAGCAGGAGCGCCTATTCGGCCCGCTCGGCATGACCAGCACCAGCTATTTCCCCGATGAGGCTCTGCGCGCGCGCCTGTCCACGCTTTATACGCACGATGATTTGGGGGATTTGGTCGCCGTCGAAGGCAGCGCCGATCAAGCGGCGCTGGCGCCGTTTGAAGCCGGCGGCGCCGGCCTGTTCTCGACGACGCATGATTATTTCCGCTTCGCCCAGATGCTGATGAATGGCGGCGAGCTGGACGGCGTGCGGATCCTGTCGCGCGCGAGCGTGAGCGCGATGACCGCCCCGCACGTTCAAGCCGACCGCCTGCCCCAGGGGATGGCCGGTGTGGATATGGCGTTCGGCTATTCCCTGGGCGTCATCTATGACGGGCCCGGCGCGCACCCGCTTCGCCAGGTCGGCGATTTCGGCTGGGGCGGCTATTTCGACACCAATTTCGTGGTCAGCCCGTCCACAGGCATGGTCGCCATCATCATGGCGCAGGAACTGCCGGGCGCCTCGACGGGCCACACCACCGGCGCGCGCGACGTGTTCGACGCCTTGGCCTATGCGGCGATACCCGTCGAAAGCTGAGCTCTAGATCGCGATCAGCGCCGCGCCGATCCGGCGGCCTTCCCCGGCGAGCAGGTTATAGGTCCGGCAGGCTGTCGCGGTGTCGAGAACTTCCAGGCCGATCCGCGCCTCACGAAACGCCCGGCGCACCTCGGCCGGGGGGTGGGTCAGGCGCGCGCCGGTGCCCAGGACCACCATGTCCGGCGTCTCAGCGCTGGTCAGGAACACGCTGAAATCAGACGGCGCGAGCGCCTGGGCGCCGTCCGGCGTGCTCCAGTCATGGCGCTGAGCGCCGACGATCAGCAGGTCGCCTTCATGGCGCTGGTCGGCGATGCGGAATCCGCCATCGCCGAACGCGTCTATGGGCAGCGCGGAGGGGCGGTCGTCACGGGGCATTCTTGGCCAGGCCGCCGCCGCCTTCGTCCCCGCTCTCGCGCTTCACGCCGGTCAGCGTGAGCAGCGGCGCAGCGACGAAGATCGAGGAATAGGTGCCGATGATCACGCCCCAGATCAGCGCCAGCGCGAAGCCTTGCAGCGCCTGACCGCCGATGATCGCCATGGCCGCGATCGCCACCAGCGTCGTGCCCGAGGTCAAAATGGTGCGCGACAGCGTCTTATTGATCGCCATGTTGAGGACCTCAGCGGTGGGCCTCGTCTTGTATTTGCGAAATTTCTCGCGAATGCGGTCGTAGACGACCACCGTGTCATTCATCGAATAGCCCACGATGGTCAAAATCGCGGCGATGGTCGACAGGTTGAATTCCAGCTGCGTGATCGCGAAAAAGCCGATGGTCGCGATCACGTCATGGGTCAGGGCCATGACCGCGCCGACCGAATACTGCCACTCGAAGCGGAACCAGATATAGACCAGCATCAGGAAGAGCGCGACGATGACCGCGGTCGTACCGGCGACCACAAGCTCGCCGGACACCTGAGGGCCGACCACTTCGACGCGCCGGTATTCGATGCCGTCGAACCGGGCGTCCAGGGCGGCCTGCACAGTCGAGCGCACGACCTGCTGCGCAGCCTCGTCGTCCTCAGCACCCCGCGACACCACCCGGTCGGGAATCTCAAGGCCCATCTCCAAGGCGCGCTCGAGCAGCACCGCGCCGCCCGCGACATCGATGGTCTCCACGCGGATCAGCACCGCGTCCGCTTCACCGAAGGCCTGGACCTGAACATCACCGAGCGGCAGGCCTTCCAGCGTGCCTCGGATCGCGCCGAGATCGGCCGGGCCCTCCGTGCCGATCTCCACCAGCGTGCCGCCGCGAAAATCGATGCCGAAATTGAGCCCCATCCCGAAAAAGGCGCCGGCCGAGCCCAGGATCAGCAGCACCGAGGCGGCGAAGGCCACGAAGCGCAGCTTGATGAACTGGATGTCGGTGTCGACGGGGATGAAGCGGACGAGGGCGATTTTCATCTGACCGCTCCCTTAAATCGCGAGCGTCTTCGGGCGCACCATGCGCACCCAGGTCGCGACCAGAAGCCGCGAGAAGACAAAGGCCGTGAAGACAGAGGTGAGAATGCCGATCCCCAGCGTGACCGCGAAGCCCTGCACGGGGCCTGCGCCCATCAGGAACAGGACCGCCGCTGCGATGAAAGTCGTCACATTGGCGTCCAGGATCGCCGCGAAGGCGCGGTCATAGCCGGCTTCAATGGCGTTGATGACGGTTCGCCCAAGCCTGACCTCCTCGCGTATGCGCTCGAAGATCAGCACATTGGCGTCCACCGCCATGCCGATGGTCAGGATGATCCCGGCGATGCCCGGCAAAGTCAGCGTCGCTTGAAGGCCGGACAGCCCGCCCAGAAGCAGAAAGACATTCACCAGCAGCGCCAGCGTCGCGTAAACGCCGAACAGGCCATAGGCGAGCAGCATGAACAAGATGACGAGCGCAAAGCCGATCGCGATGGCGTTCTGACCGCGCTCGATGGAGTCCTGTCCAAGGCCTGGCCCCACGGTGCGCTGTTCGATCGGGGTCAGCTCGGCCGGCAGCGCGCCGGCGTTGAGCATGTTGGCCAGATCATTGGCTTCTTGGACCGTGAAATTCCCGGTGATCTGACCGGTCCCGCCCAGGATCGGCGAAATGATCCGCGGCGCGGAAATGATGGTGTCGTCCAATACGATGGCGAAGCGCTGACCGACATTGCCCGCGGTGGCCTCCCCAAACGCCGTCGCGCCCGACGCGTTGAACGCGAAGGTGACGGAGGGTTGGCCGTTCTCGTCAAAGCTCTGACCGGCGCGCGTGAGCTGTTCGCCGGTGACCAGCGCGCGGGACTGGACGGCGAGATAGGGTTCGGTGGGTTCTTCAGACGGCAGGATTTCGACGCCGGGCGGCGTGCGGCCGCGCCCTTCCGGACCCGGATTCACATTCGGCTCGACCATTTGGAAGGTCATCCGCGCCGTCGTGCCCACCAGAGCGATGATGCGGTCGGGGTCATTTTCGCCGGGCACCTGAACCAGCACCCGGTCATCGCCCTGGCGGGCGATATTGGGTTCGGTCGTGCCGGTGGTGTCGATCCGGCGCCGGATCACTTCGATCGATTGCTGGACGGTGCGCTGCTGGATCGCCTGGAAGGCCGCGTCGGTGATCTCAAGCCGGATGGTGCGGCCGTCGGGATCGGCTTCGATCGACAAGGTGTTCTGAAGGCTTTGCTGACCGCCGGCCGTGGTGATCGGCTCATTGATGTCGTCGAGCCGCTCCAGCGCCGCTTCCAGATCGTCCGGACGGGACAAGCGCACGACGACGCTGTCGCCGACCACCGCAGGACGCGCCGCCGGGATCAGCGGCGCCTGGCCGAACGCGGCGCGGACGTCCCCGGTGAGATTCTCCAGCCGCTCGTCGCGGACCTTCTCCATATCCACCTCGAAGACGAGATGGGATCCGCCGCGCAGGTCGAGACCCAGATTCACCGTCTGATGCGGCAGCGTCCGCCAGATGCCGATCGGCTCTCCGGTCCCGTCCACGCGCTGCTCTTCAGGCACGAAGTTCGGCAGCGTGAAGAGCAGGCCGATCAGGATCACGGCGATGATGAGGCCGGTCTTCCAGGGAGAAAAATACAGCATGGCGGACCTGATGGCGGCGGACCGGCTCCGGCGAGCGCCGGGGCCAGGCGGAGACTAGTCGTCGGAATCGTTGGCGGGCTCGGTGCGGGTGCGCACTTCCGTGATGGTTTGCTTGATCACCTTCACGCGCACGCCGTCGGCGATCTCCACGGTCGCCTCAGCATCCGCGATACGCGTGACCTTGCCGATGAATCCGCCCGAGGTGACGACTTCATCGCCCTTGCGCAGATTGTCGACCATCTCCCGGTGTTTTTTGACGCGTTGCTGCTGCGGTCGGATCAGCAGGAAATAGAAAACGATGATGATCAGCGCGAAGGGCGCCAGCTGCATCATCCAGAAGCCTGCGCCTCCGCCACCGGCGGCTGCGGAAAGAAGAAAAATGCTGTCGGTCGCGGCGGTCATGTCGGCTCCGTGTTTGCGGCCGTTGAAAGGGTCGCGCGACTATATCGGGGCGCGACCGCGTTGCAACAAGGTCCACAAACGGGAAACAGCTAGCGTGCAGGCAGTTGTTGTTCCGGATTGACCGGGGTCACGCCGCGCCGGATTTCAAAATGCAGCGCGGGCTGTTCGCCGCCGCCGGCGCCGCCTGCATCCGCGATATGCTGGCCGGCGCGGACCTGATCGCCCACGGACACCCGAATCTGGGAATTCAGCCCATAGGCGGTCACCCAGCGCTCCTGATGGCGGATCAGGACCAATTCGCCATATCCCTGCAGCTCATTGCCCACATAGACGACTTCACCCGCCGCGGCCGCGCGCACCGGTTCGCCGACCCGGGCCGCGATCCGGATGCCGTCCATGCGCCGGCCATCGTTGGAACCGAAGCGTGCGATCACCTCGCCGCTGAGCGGCCAGGCGAAATCAACCGCCGGGACCGGCCCCTGCGCGGGCGCGGGATTGGAGGACGCCGGCGCAGGATTTGGCGGACGCCAGTCCGGATTGCGCGGCGGATCGGCGGCTCCCCGCGGCGCTTGCGCCACCGCGCGCGCCTGGCCGCGCACACGCAGCTCCTGACCGGGATGAATATCGTAAGGCGGCCGCAGGCCGTTGAGCGCCGCGATCTCTTGCGTGGTCATGCCGTGCGCCAGCCCGATCCGGTAAAGATTATCGCCCCGCCGAACCGTATAGGTGCTGGGCCCCGGCATGCGCAGGCGCTGGCCCGGGCTCAACGCATAAGGCTGCGAGAGACCATTTTCAGCCGCGATGTCTTGAACGCTTTGGCCGCACCGACGCGCGATCGCGTAAAGCGTGTCGCCGCGCCGGACCCTGACCTGGCCGCCGCAGGCGCCGCCGGGCATGGACACGCCGGCGCCGCCGCGCTGTATCGGCGCAGGTTCGCGCGGCGCGCTCTGGCATGCGGCCAGGCCCGCGGCGACGGCGGCGATCAAGACTAAGCGAACACGCATCTCAGCGCGGGTCCCTGCAGGCGGTGGCACCAGAGCCCCCATGATCGCCGAAGGAGCGTTAACCGGGCGTTGACCACGCCCGCACCCCGTCCAACACAGCGCATCGCCTGGACCGAGCCGATCCCGGATTGCTCGCGCCGATCGGAAGGACTGGCGGGGTCAAGCGCCGGGAGGAGCCCCCCGGCATAGCGGATCGCGTGAAAGACCGGACCGGCGACACGCCGATGGCGGCGCCGCTAGAGCGCGCGCGCGGCGCCCTCGACCAGGGGCACGAAACGCACGTCGAAGAGCTGCTCTTCGCGGACCGCCCCGTCCTCATCCTTGGTGTAGCGCATCAGGGTCTGCACGTCGCCGCGCTGAACAGGCGCGACGGCGACGCCGCCGGGACGCAATTGTTCCAGAAGCCGGTCCGGACGTTCCGGCGCAGCCGCCGTGACCATGATGCGATCGAAGGGCGCTTGTTCGGGCCAGCCCGCCGCGCCGTCGCCGATGCGCTGGACGATGTTGGAAAGCCTGAGCTCGGCGAAACGCGCCTCGGCTTCCTTGGCCAGCGTGCGATAACGCTCGACGGTGTAGACCCGCCGCGCCAGCCGGGCGAGGACGGCGGCCTGATAGCCTGAACCGGTGCCGATCTCGAGCACCTTGCAGCGATCATCCAGCTGCAGCGCCTCGGTCATCGCAGCCACGACAAAGGGCTGGGAGATGGTCTGGCCGCAATCAATCGGCAAAGGCCGGTTTTCATACGCCTGGTCCTGGAATCCGCCCGGAACGAAAAGTTCGCGCGGCGTGCGCTCGATCGCGCCGAGCACCGCCTTGTCGGAAATCCCCGCCGAACGCAGCGCCATGACCAGCTGGACCACTCGGATATCGGGATCGCGGCTCACGAGGTGAACCCTTCAAACGCCGTGTCGAGGCGGCGGCGTGCGTCATGATTGGTCAGGTCAAGCTGGAGAGGCGTGACGGAGATGCGGCCTTCATAGATCGCCCGCAGATCCGTCCCCACCGGCGGATTGGACAGCTTGCCGTCAAAGCCCAGCCAGTAATAGGACTTGCCGCGCAAATCCGTGCGCTCCTCGGCGCGCAGGATATTCTGATCGCGCATGCCCTGGACGGTGACCTCGGTTCCCGCAACCTGGTCCGGCGCCCGGTCGGGGAAGTTCACATTGATCAGCGTGTTTTCGCTCCAACGCGCTTCGAGCAGGCGCGAAAGCACGCGGGCGCCGTGGCGGCGCGCGGTCTCCCACTGGATCGCCGCGCGGCCCTGGAACCCATAGGCCTGCGAGAACGCGATCGATCGCACGCCCAGCTGGGTGCCCTGCATGGCCGCGGCGACGGTGCCGGACAGGGTGACGTGCTCGGCGAGATTCTGGCCGGAGTTCACGCCGGACAGCACCAGATCCGGCCGCTCGCCCTCGATAAGACCGTCCAGCGCCATATGCACGCAGTCGGTGGGCGTGCCCGTCACCGCATAGCGCTGCGGACCGCGCTCAATCACCCGCAGCGGCGCGTTCAGGGTGAGCGCCCGGCTCATGCCCGATTGCTCCTCGAGCGGCGCGACGGTCCAGACATCATCGGTCACCGTGCGCGCGATCGCCTCGAGCACGTCAAGGCCGGGCGCATCAATGCCGTCATCATTGGTGATCAGGATTCGCGGCTGCTCGCTCACGGCCGGATCGCCTCCGCCCCGCCCATATAGGGCCGCAGCGCGTCAGGCAGCGTCACCGAACCGTCGGCGTTCTGGTGGTTCTCCAAAAGCGCGACCATCGCCCGTCCAACCGCCACGCCCGATCCGTTGAGCGTGTGCAGGAAGTCCGGCCGCTTCTCGCCCTCGCGCCGGAAGCGGGCGTTCATACGGCGCGCCTGGAAGTCTCCGCAATTGGAGCAGGAGCTGATCTCGCGATAGGTGTCCTGGCTGGGCATCCAGACCTCCAGATCAAAGGTCCTGCGCGCGGCAAATCCCATATCACCCGTGCACAGCAGCATGACCCGGTAGGGCAGCTCGAGACGGCGCAGCACCTCCTCGGCGCACTGCGTCATACGCTCCAGCTCGTCGTCGGACTGCTCCGGCGTGGTCACCGAGACCAGCTCGACCTTGTGGAACTGGTGCATGCGGATCAGGCCGCGCGTATCGCGGCCGGCCGAACCGGCTTCGGAGCGGAAGCACGGCGTGTGAGCCGTCATCCGGATGGGAAAGTCCGCTTCGGCGTGGATGGCGTCGCGCACCAGATTGGTCAGCGGCACCTCCGCCGTGGGGATCAGCCAGCGATCATCGGTCGTGCGAAACAGATCCTCGGTGAATTTGGGAAGCTGTCCGGTCCCGAACACCGCCTCGTCGCGCACCAGATAAGGCACGCTGGTCTCGCGATAGCCGTGCTCGCTGGTCTGAAGGTCCAGCATGAAGGCCGCAAGCGCGCGCTCGAGCCGCGCGAGCTGGCCGGTCAGAACCGCAAAGCGGGCGCCGGACAGCGCCGCCGCCCGTTCAAAATCCAGGCCGAGCCGCTCGCCCAGGGCGACATGGTCTTGAACCTCGAAATCAAACGCGCGCGGTTCGCCCCAGCCGCGCACCTCCTCATTGCCGGTTTCGTCTTCGCCGACGGGGACATCTTCAAAGGGCAGATTGGGCAGCGCCGCGAGATGCTGGTTGAGCACTTCGGCCGCGGTGCGGTCCGCTTCGGCGGCGGCGTCCATTTCAGCCTTCAACCGCTCGACGTCCGCCCGCAACGCGTTGAACAAGTCGTCATCGCCCTGCGCCTTCGCCTTGCCGATCTGCTTGGACTTGGCGTTGCGCTCGGTCTCTAATTCCTGAAGCGCCGTCGTCTTTTTGCGCCGGCGCGTGTCGAGTTCGATCAGGCGCGCGGCCTGCGGCTCCAGGCTCCGCGCCCGCATCGCGGCGTCGAACAGATCGGGATTGTCTCGGATAAAGCGGATGTCGTGCATGGAAACGTGCTCAGTCAGACCGGGTTACCGCGGCGTGATACGCGCGCTTGGCTGGCGCGTCCACAGGGCGATTACGCCTCTTCGGATTCCGGCTTCGGCTCGACCAGTTTGACGGCCAGAATCGACAATCCGTAAAGCCCGAACATGGCCGCGCCCAGGAAGAGCTGGCTGATCGGATCGGGCGGGGTCACGAAGGCCGCAAAGGTCGCGATCCCGATCAGCGCAAATTTCCAGAACTTGATCAGATCCAGGCTTGTCACGATCCCGGCCTTGCCCAGCAGCGACAGGAGAACGGGCAGCTGGAAGCTGATCCCAAACGCCAGCGCCAGCGTGGTCACCAGGTTGAGATATTCCGAAACGCGCGTAAGCAGCTGGATTTGCGGGCCCTCTTCGCCGAGCTGCTCCTGGCCCAGCGCAAAGCCCATCACGAAGGGCAGGATGACGAAGTAGACAAAGGCGAGCCCGGCGGCGAACAGCACCGGGGCTGCGATCAGGAAGGGCGCGAAGGCGAGGCGTTCATTCTTGTAAAGGCCGGGCCGGACGAAGGCCCAGACCTGATAGGCCAGCACCGGAAAGGCCAGGACGATCGCTCCGAACAGGGCGAGCTTGAGCTTGACGAAGAAAAATTCCAGCGGCGCGGTGAAGATGAGCTGAAGATTGAGATCCTGTTCGCCGCGCACGGTGCGGGCCGCTTCTTCGAACGGCACCAGAAGCAGATTGTAGATCCACTCCGCATAAATGAAGCAGACGACGAACATCACCGCGATCGCCGCGAGCGACCAGATCATCCGGGTGCGCAGCTCTTCCAGATGGCTGAGCAACGGCGCGCGCGAGGCTTCAACCTCGTCGGTCTGATCTTCAATCTCGGCCATGCTCAGCCCGATTTCTGTTCCGTGGCGCCGTCAGCCGCTTCACTGGCCGGCTCAGCCGGCTCGAGCGCCGGTTTCGGCTTCGCGGTCAACCGCGGATGCGGGAGGTCTTCGACCGGCTCGCGCAGCGCATCCTGTTCGGCGGTTTCAAACTCGCGCTTGACCTCGTCGATCGGATTGGCGCGCTTAAGCGCGTCGACTTCCTTGCGCAGCTCGGCCAGCTCCGCCTCGCGGCCCAGCTCGTCGAAGCTGCGCTGAAAATCGCGCGCGAGGCCGCGCATGCGGCCGACGAATTGGCCGACACGGCGCACCATCAAAGGCAGGTCTTTGGGCCCGACGACCACCAGCGCCAGCACCAGCAGGACCAGTAATTCTGGCACTCCGATGCCCGGATTCATGGGGCTCAGCTCCCTGCGCGCTCGTCCTCGCGGCGCGCCTCGCTCGTCGAGGCTGCGTCGGAGCCCAAGGCTTCGCGCGCCGATTCGGACGCTTCGCCTTCGGCTTTCTCGTCGTCTTTAAGGCCTTTGCGGAAGGCCGTTATGCCCTTGGCCATATCGCCCATGAGCGCGGAAATCTTGCCGCGCCCGCCAAACAGGACGAGCAGCAGGACGCCCAGAATGATGAAGTAAGTCCAATTCGGACCCATGCGCGTGCACTCCTACTGGCTGCGCGTCATCGCAGCGGACGTCTCGAGATGTAAGGGATAACGGCGTCAGGGTCCAATATCCGGCGCACGAAATAGCTGAGATGTCGCGGCTGGTGGTGCGGCGCGAGGCTTTCCGGTCCCTTGATGGGGAGGGCGTCCGCGACGCGGTCGGGCGCAGTGGAGATCGCCCGCCGCCCGCACATGGGCAAGACATAACCTGCCGCCCGATCACGGCGTTTTCACCCGCCACCTCCGCAAGGGAGGGGCGCCGTGCGTCAGCGCTCTTCCTCGGGCTCCTCGCCATCGAGGAAATCGACATGAAATTGGGCGGCCTCTTCGTCGGAGAACAAGTCTTCGTCTTCAGACGGCAGCCGCCCCGGCGCGGGTATCGAAAAGTCCGGCGGCAGGCGGCTGGACAGCAGTCCGGCCGCTTTAAGGTCCGCGACGCCCGGCAGATCGGAAATGTTCGCGAGACCAAAATAGTCCAGGAAACCGTCCGTCACGCCATAGGTGACAGGGCGTCCCGGCGAACGGCGACGGCCGCGCATGCGGATCCATTTCAGCTCCAGGAGCTGGTCCAGCGTGCCTTTGGAGACCGCCACGCCGCGGATCTCCTCGATCTCCGCCCGTGTGACCGGCTGATGGTAGGCGATGATGGCGAGGGTCTCGAGCGCCGCCTGGGACAGCTTGCGCGGTTCTTCGCGCTCCTCGCGCAAAAGGAAAGCCAGATCTTCCGCGGTCTGGAAACGCCAGCGTCCGCCCACCTCGACCAGATTGACCCCGGCGTCCGCATATTTCGCCTGAATCGCGTTCAAGAGCGCCCGGACATCGACATCGTCGGGCAGGCGGGTGCGCAACGTGTCGAGATCCAACGGCTCCGATGCGGCGAACAACAGCGCCTCGAGCATGCGCACCAGGGCGGCGTCATTATCAATCGCCAGACGAACCCCCGGCGGTCCGGCGTCGCCGGCCGGCTGGGCTTCAGTCTGCGCGCGAAGGGCGGCGATGGCTTCACCGATTGGGTCGCGATCGTCTTCGCTCATGGCCCCTCCCCTTCAGTCCTGTCCGCCGCCCGCATCCAGATCGGCTCATAGCTCCCGTCCTGGCGCAGCCGCGTATCGCCGTCTTTGGTGATCTCCAGCGCCGCCAACAGCGAGCTCGCCACCACGCTGGCGCGTTCAGGGCGCTCTTCGCCCAGCTCGGCGTCGTCGGGCAACAGCTCGTCCAGACGCCGCCAATCGGTCAGGCGCCGGGCGATGACGGTGAGGCGCTTGCGCGCCTGCTCCAGACCATAGACCCGCGGCGCGGCGGGCCGGTAGGTCGCAAACGCCTTGCGCTCGCGCCGCGCCGCATAGGCCTTGAGAAGATCATAAAGCTCCGCCTCGTAGGCCGGCGTCTTGACCGAGCGCACGCCTTCCGGCGCTCCGCGCACGAAGACATCCCGCCCAACCAGAGCGCGGGCGAGCAGCGCTTCGCCCGCAGCCCGCATGGCGTCGAGGCGGCGCAGGCGGAAGGCCAGCGCGGCGGCCATCACCTCCGGCTCCGGTTCGTCATCTTCCGGGCGCGGCTTGGGCAGGAGCAGGCGGGATTTCAGATAGGCCAGCCAGGCCGCCATCACGAGATATTCAGCGGCGATGTCGAGCCGGCGCTTGCGCGCTTCATTGACGAAGTCGAGATATTGCTCGGCCAGCTCCAGCATGGAGATTTCGGCGAGATCGACCTTGTTCTTGCGCGCCAGCGCCAGCAGCAGGTGAAGCGGGCCTTCCCAGCCGCCGATATCGAGCACCAGCGCTTCGGTTTCAGCCGCGTTTTCCGCCGCCTCGAACGCCTCTTCCCCTGTCGTATCGAAGAGATCGCTCATGCCGCAGGCTCCAGGCCGGCGTCCGCGAACAACGCTTCGAGCGCGGCGATAGCCCTTGCGGGATCAAAGTGCGACGGCGCGCGCCGCGCGGCGAGCGCCCGCTCCGCGCGATCCGCCGCCTGGTGATCCAGCGCGATGGCGGCGTGGGCCACTGCGACCATTTCGTCCATGCGCCCGTTGCAATGCAGGAGCACGTCGCAGCCGGAGGCCAGAGCGCGCTCGCCGCGCTGCTGCAACGCGCCGGACAAAGCCTGCATCGACAAATCATCGCTCATCAACAGGCCGTCAAAGCCGATCTCGCCGCGAATGATTTCAGCGATGACCTCGGCGGAATGCGTGGCGCAGTTTTCCGGATCGATCGCGGAATAGATGACGTGGGCGGTCATCGCCATCACCGCGGCGTCCAGCCCTTTGAAGGCGGCGAAATCAGTTTCACGCAGCAGGTCGCGATCCGCGTCGACGACGGGCAGGTCCAGATGGCTGTCCACTCCGGCCCGGCCATGGCCGGGAATATGCTTGATGACGCCGAGCACGCCTTGATCCGCCAGCCCATCGAGCGCCGCCGCCCCCATCGCCGCGACCGTCGCCGGATCAGCGTGAAAGGCGCGGTCGCCGATGACGTCGTGGGCGCCCGTCACCCGAATATCCAGGCAGGGCGCGCAATCGGCGTCCACGCCGGCCGCGATCAGCTCCGCGCCGAGCAGCTGATGGTTCAGCCTCACCGCTTCCAACGCCGCCTCCGGCTCGCGGTCCCACAGGGCGCCGAAGCGTTCCGCAGGCGGCGCCGCGCGCCAGATCGGCGGCTTGAAGCGCTGCACGCGGCCGCCTTCCTGGTCGATGAAGATCGGGACGTCGCGCCCCAGACAATCGCGCAGGCTGTCGGTCAACGCCCGGACCTGGCGCGGCCGGTCGATATTGCGGGCGAACAGGATGAAGCCCCAGGGCTCCGCATCACGAAAGAAGGCTTTCTCGTCAGGGCTGAGGGTTTCGCCCTGCAGCCCGTAGATGGCGGCGTTGACGCTCACCGGCGCGCCACCAGGCAGGCCTGGCCGCGATCTTCCAGCGTCCGGCAGTAAGCGGCGGCCTCTTCGCGGGTGTTGAACCCGGCGATGCGAAGGCGGTGAAACACGCCGCGCTCGCCCAAATCCGCGCGCTGAATATCGGGCGCCCGGCCGATCGCCAGGTCGGAATGGCGCGCGACGAAGTTCAACCAGCCCGATTCCGCGTCGGCCGACGATCGATAAGCCGCGATCTGCGCCACGAAAGCGCCATTGCGCGCCGCGTCCACCGTTTCGGCCGCAGGGCGCGAGATCGGCGCCGGCTCGCTGGCTGCAGGCGGCGGCGGATCGGACCGCGCCGGAGCGGGCTGGGCCTCAGGCTCCGGCGCGGGCCGGGATTCAGGCTCGGACGGCGCCGCCTGCTCGGGCTGCGCCGCCGCAGGCGGATCGGCCGGCGTGTCCAGCGCATCGGCGTCCGCCTGCTCGATCTGCAGGGCCGGCAGGTCGCGCTGAGGCGGATCGGCGGGCTCTTCGCTCACCTGACGGGCGGGCGGCGGGGTCTCGGTTTCCGGCTCAGCCGCCGGCGCGCCTTCACGCAGGGCGGTGACGCTCAAATCCTGATCGGGCGCTTCATAGCCGCCGGGATCGTCCGGCGTGACCCGGTATGGCTCAGCATCCGCCGCGATCAGGGGGCTGGAAATGCGCTCGCGCACGCCGAGCTGGAACGTGTTGTAAACAACCGCGACGAACAGCACGAAGACCACCGCCGAGGCGGCGAGAAACAGCCAGCCGCGCCGGTCCTGTTCAGCGTCGCGCGCGTCGAAGGTTTCGTAATCGTCAGTGGGCGGGGCATAGGCGCCGCCGCGGTCGGTCTCGCTCATGGTCTCACCGTGTCAGGCGATTCGCGCCGTAAAAGCGTGCCAGAGCCTATCAAAGCGCGCCATGGGGCGCGCCCCTCCTGCTCAGGCGGTTTCCACACCAAAGTTAAGCGCCAACTAGCGCCAGCCCTCCAGCGAAAACAGCTTGCGGTGCTCCTCCACCGCGTAGCGGTCCGTCATGCCGGCAATATAATCGCAGACGATGCGCGCCGTGATCTCCATGCGCGGGCCCTCGCATTGGCGATACAGATCCGTCGGCAGCAGCATGGGATCGTCCAGGAAAGCGCCGAACAGATCGCGGACCACCCGTTTTCCCTTTTCCTTCATACGCTTGACCTTGAAGTGCAGATACATGTTCGCGTAGAGGAAGCGCCTGACGGCGCTGAGCATCTCGATCATGTCGTCGGAAAATCCGACCACCGGCTGATCGAGCGCCCGCACCGCCTCAGGGCTGTCCGCTCCGGTCGCTTTGAGGCGCCGGCGGGTCTCTTCCAGGACGTCGCCGACCATGACGCCGATCATCTCGCGCACGGCCTCGTGGATCAAGATATTCTCCGAGATGTCCGGATGACGCTCTCGGCAGCGCCTGAACACCTCGCCCACCAAAGGCAGATCCATCAATTGGTCGAGCGACAGGATGCCGGAGCGCAGGCCATCGTCGATATCGTGATTATTATACGCGATATCGTCGGACAGCGCGGCGATCTGCGCCTCCACGCCGGCATGGGTGTGAAGCTCCAGCTCCCGCCAGCCCGGATAGGCGGTGAAGCCCCAGGGCAGGCTGGCGGGATCATCGCCGTCCTTCATCAGCGGACCGTTATGTTTCACCACCCCTTCCAGGGTCTCCCAGGCGAGGTTCAACCCTTCGAACTCGGGATAGCGCGTCTCGATCTTGGTGATCACCCGCAAGGTCTGGGCGTTGTGGTCGAAGCCGCCATAATGCGCCATGGCGTCCTGGAGCGCGTCTTCGCCGGAATGGCCGAAGGGCGGATGGCCCAGATCGTGGGCGAGAGCCGCCGCTTCGGCGAGGTCTTCGTCCACCTCCAGCGCCCGCGCCAGCGTGCGTGCGATCTGCGCGACCTCCAGCGAATGGGTCAGGCGCGTGCGGTAGGCGTCGCCTTCATGGGCGACGAAGACCTGGGTCTTTTCCTTCAGACGCCGAAAGGCGCTGGAATGGATGATCCGGTCGCGGTCGCGTTGAAACGCCGTGCGCATGGCGCTTTCAGCCTGCGGATGGCGGCGCCCCCGGCTTTGGGCCGGATCACAGGCGTAAGGGGCGCGGACAAAGCTCATGGGCGGCGTCTTCCGTGACAGGAAAGGTCTTTATTAGACCGACTCGCACGTCCATATACTGTGAAGAGGTCACAAGGGAATGCATCCGCCATGACGCTGACGGAAGCCAATATCGCTCTTTCCCCCGCCGCCGCCGCGCAGATCAAACAGATCATGAGCGCGGACAAGACGGCGCTGTTTCTGCGCATCTCCGTGGAGGGCGGCGGCTGTTCGGGCTTTTCCTACAAATTCGACCTGACCGGCCAGGCCGACGACGACGACCTGCACATCGAAAAGGACGGCGCGACCGTGCTCGTTGACCCGATGAGCGCGGAATTCATGACCGACAGCGTGATCGATTATGTCGACGAGCTGATCGGCGCCAGCTTCCAGATCAAGAACCCCAACGCCACCGCGGCCTGCGGCTGCGGGACCAGCTTCTCGATCTGATGGCGGACCCGATGAGTGTCTCTGACGCCCTGAAGACCCGCATTTCGACCCGCGCTTTCCACGACACGTCCGTCTCGCGTGAAGAGATCGCCGAGATTCTGGAAACCGCGAAATACGCGGCCTCCGGCGGCAATCTTCAGCCCTGGAAGGTGATCGTCGTCGCCGGCGAGGCGCGCCGGCGCGTCATCGATGCGGTCAAGGATAAGCTCTCCAAAGATCCGTTCGGCAATGAGGCGGACTTTCCGGTCTATCCGGAAAAGCTGTGGGAGCCCTACCGCTCCCGCCGTTTCGAGGTCGGCGAAGACATGTACGCCCTGATGGGCGTGCCGCGCGAGGACAAGGCCGCGCGTCTGAACTGGCTGATGCAGAATTATGAATTCTTCGGCGCGCCGGTGGGACTGTTCTTCGCCATCGACGAGCGCATGAACAAAAACCAGTGGGCGCATCTTGGCATGTTCATGATGTCCATCGCGCTCGCCGCCCAGGACAAGGGCCTGGCCACCTGCATGCAGGAAGCCTGGACGCCGCACGCCAAAACCGTGGCCAAGGCGCTGGGCGTGGACGCGCCCTATGTCGTTTATTGCGGCATGGCCCTGGGTCACGCCGATGCCGACGCCAAGGTCAATCAGCTGCGCTCCAAGCGGGCGGAGCTGGCCGAATTTGCACGGTTTGACGGCTTCTAAGGCGTTTTGAATCGCCCCGCCGCCGCAATCGCGATGCGGCGGCGAGGCGTGATCATTGCGGCCTATTCGAAGTGCCGCTCCAGAAAGCTCAACAGCTCTTCCGGATACTCGTTGAAATAGCCGTATCCGTCGAAACGACGCCCGGTTCCGTGCGGACGCTCGCCGTCTTCACGCACCCAGATCAGCTCTTTCTCCGTCGGCGCCGCGTCAAAAATGAGCTG
>LYSW01000040.1 GCA_001657295.1 Oceanicaulis sp. BBD 1991-10
CGCACCGCCAGGAAAGGCGCCGCCTCCACCGTGATGCGGATCTTCTCCACCGGCGTGACGAGATAGGTGAATCCATCCTCATCCTTGCGCAGAATGCGCGAAAACAGCCGGATCAATTTCTCCCGGCCGATGCGGACGCCTTCATGCCACCAGGACCCGTCGCGGCGGATCACCATGTCCATTTCGCCGCAATAGTCCGGGTTCCAGCGCTCGACCGGCGGGTAGGCCGCGCTCTCCGCCGCCTTTAGCAGCGACTGCATTGCATTTTGTTCAGGCGCGGTGCGAGCCATGGACACTCCCGGTGGCTGCGGCCATGTTTGCCCATGACCACTTCCCTTAGGCCAAGGATGTAAGGCGATGGCGAGCGATATGAAAGACGTGGATCTGGCCGCGAAAGCGGACCAGGCGACCGAAAGGCTGGCGCAGGCGCGCGCCTCCATCGCCAAATCCATCGTCGGGCTTGAAGATGTGGTGGAGCAATCGCTTGCGGTTTTGCTGTCCGGCGGCCATGGCTTGCTGGTCGGCGCGCCCGGTCTGGCGAAGACGCGGCTGGTTCACACGCTCGCGGTGGTCACCGGTCTGGACGACAAGCGTGTCCAGTTCACCCCGGATCTGATGCCGGCGGACATTCTGGGCTCCGAAGTGCTGGAAGAGGATGCGGCCGGCACGCGCGCCTTTCGATTCATTCCCGGTCCGATCTTCTGCCGGCTGCTGATGGCCGACGAAATCAACCGCGCCAGTCCACGCACTCAGGCGGCGCTCCTGCAAGCCATGCAGGAAGGATATGTGACCATCGCCGGCCAGCGCCACGATCTGCCCAAGCCATTCCATGTCCTGGCGACCCAGAACCCGATCGAACAGGAGGGCACCTATCCGCTTCCCGAAGCGCAGCTGGATCGATTCCTGATGCAGATCGACGTGCCCTATCCGAGCCGGGAGGAGGAACGTGCGATCTTGCTGGCGACCACGGGCGTCGAAGAGGCGGAGTCTGAACCTGTTCTTGATGTCGCCGAATTGCTGGAGCTCCAGCGTCTGGTTCGCGCCATGCCCGTTGGCGAAGCGGTCATGGCCGCGATCCTGACCCTTTTGGAGAACGCCCGCCCCGACCGCTCCAGCGATGCGGATGTCCGCGATGGCGTGGACTGGGGACCGGGCCCGCGCGCCGGCCAGGCCTTGATGCTGGCGGTGCGCGCGCGCGCCTTGATCCAGGGTCGGTTGGCGCCCAGCACGCAAGACGTGCTGGCGCTGGCTGAGCCTGTTCTTAAGCACCGCATGGCGCTGAGCTTTGCAGCGCGCGCGGACGGCCTGTCTCTGGAGACATTGATCGCGCGGCTGGCCGGCGAGGCGGCCTGATCGCGCCATGCCGCCCAGCCCGCCCACCCGACACTTCACCGATCTGCGCCGCGAGGCGGAGCAGGCGGCGGCGCGCTTTCCCGCGCTGATGGCGCAGGCTGAGCGGATCGCCGCCAGCGTCGCGCTGGGCGCCCACGGGCGGCGTAGAGCCGGCACGGGAGAAACCTTCTGGGAGTATCGCCGCCATCGTCCGGAAGACGGCGCCACCGCGGTCGACTGGCGCCGGTCCGCCCGAGGAGATCAACTCTTTGTCCGCGAGACCGAATGGGAGGCCGCGAACGCGGTTCATCTCTGGCGCGACGGCGCGCCGGGCATGCAGGCCGGTTCGCCAAGACTTCAGACGAAGCAAGACCGCGCCGCCGTCTGTCTGATGGCCGTCGCCAGCCTTCTCGTACGCGGCGGAGAGCGGATCGCCGCCTTGGGCGAAACCGGCCGCGCGCGCAGCGGCAAGGTCGGCCTGGAGCAGGTCGGCCGCGCCCTCGCCGATGGCCGAGGCGCGGCTTCGGACGTTGAAGCGCCCGACCTGCCGCGTCATTCGCGAGTCGTCCTGGCGAGCGATTTCATCGACCCGCCGGAAACCTGGGAGCGGCGCCTGGCCGCTTTCAACAGTCTGCAGGCGCGCGGCGTCCTCTTAAGGATCATCGATCCCAGCGAAGAAGATTTCCCCTTTGAAGGCCGCACGCGCTTCACGCCGCCCGCGGGCGGAGATCCCATGCTGTTCGGCAAGGCTGAGGAGGCGCGCAAAGCTTACGGCGATATCTGGTCGCGCCATGGCGGGCAGCTAAGGGCGCTTGCGCGCCGCGCCGGATGGCGCCTGATCACGCATCGCACCGACCGCCCCGCCGCAGCGGCGGTGCTGGCGCTGCACCAGGCGCTTTCGGGCGAAACGGCATGATTGCCCTCGGCCCCCTCGCCTTCGCCGCGCCCTGGGCGCTTCTGGCGCTGGTCGCGCTGCCCGCGCTCTGGATGCTGCTGCGCGCAACGCCGCCGGCGCCGCAGACCGTTGTTTTCGCACCGATCCGGCTGCTCCAGGCCTTGGCGCGAACGCCAGAGACGCCGCAGACCACACCGTGGTGGCTGATTCTGCTTCGGCTTTTGATGGCGGCGTTGATCATCACGGCGTTGGCGCGGCCCATCTGGCGGCCGGACACCACCGCGCTCGTCGACGCGCCGCTGCTGGTGATCGTCGACGATGGTTGGAGCTCGGCGAGCAGCTGGCCGCAGGTGCAAGCCGCCGCGCGCGCCCGTCTTGAAGCGGCGCGCGCCGACGCACGCCCGGCCGCCCTGCTGTTCACCGCAGCCGATCCCCGCTTCGCGGAGGCGCCGCGCTTTGCGGACGCCTCCGGCGCGCTGGCCCGGCTGGACGCGCATCTGCCCTATCCCTGGGCGCCTGACCGCGCCGCCGCGGCGGAGCGGCTGCGGTCAGGCCTCGCCGAGCCCGGCGCTCCGGACCGCTTCACCACCGTCTGGATCACCGACGGACTTGAGGGCGAAGGCGACGCCGATCTGGCGCGGACCGCGAGCGAGGCCGGTCCATTGCGGATCGTCGCGCCGGACGACGCCGGCCTGCCGCTCGCCTTGACCGGCCTTCGGCCGGCGACCGACGGCTTCAGCGCCTCAATCGTCCGGCCCGTTGCATCGGGAAGCCGGCGGGTGGCGGTCACCGCCTACGCCGCGGATGGCCGCGCCGTGGCGCGCGCCGAAGGCGCGTTTGACGCCGAGGCGACAAGCCTGGACGTGGCGGCGCGCCTGCCGCTGGACCTGCGCAATCGGATCGTCCGGGTCGAAATCGACGCCGAAGCGTCCGCCGGCGCGGTTCACCTCACCGGAGACCGCTGGCGGCGCCCTCGGGTCGGAGTTCTGCAACCGGAAGGCGGGGCTGAGGGTCAGCCTTTGCTCTCCGACCTGCACTATCTCAGGGAGGCGCTGGGACCCAGCGCCGAGTTGATCATCGAAGACCTGGACACCGTCCTGGAGACCGAACCTGCAGCGCTTGTGGTCATTGACGCCGCACCGGCCGGCGACCCGGCGATCAGCGCCTTCGTGGAGGCCGGCGGCCTGGTGATCCGGTTCGCCGGGCCGCGCCTGGCGGCCAGTCCAGACGATCTTTTGCCGACCCCGCTGCGCGAGGGCGGCCGTCTATTTGGCGGAGCGCTGGCCTGGGATACGCCGCAAGGCCTCGGCGCCTTCGCCGATGACAGCCCCTTCGCCGGTCTGGCCGTGCCGGAAGAAGCGCGGGTGACGCGCCAGGTGCTCGCCGAGCCCGGCCCGGCGCTGGATGATCGGGTCTGGGCGCGTCTCGACGACGGCACGCCCCTGGTCACCGCCGATCGGCGCGGCCAGGGCTGGCTGGTCCTGTTTCATGTCACCGCCGGACCGGACTGGTCCTCCATCCCGCTGTCAGGTCTGTTCCCCGCCATGCTCGAGCGAACCTTGTCCCTGGCGGACAATGGCGGCGGGGGCGCGCCTGCGAGCGGCGCATGGACGCTTGATCAAAGTCTGACCGGCCGCGGGGGCCTCGGGGCGCCGTCCGCCGGCGCGGATCCGATCCCGGCCGACGGCTTCAACGCCGCGCGATCTGGCCCGGCGACGCCGCCGGGCGTCTGGACTTTGGGCCCGGCCAGCGCCGCGCTCAATACGGTCGATGCGGAGACGATACTGACGCCGCTGGCGCGCAATCTGCCCGGCGCGGTCATGGAATCCCGCGGCGTGACGCGGGACCTGAGATTCGCCGGGCCGCTGATCGCGATCGCGCTCGTCCTGCTCGCATTGGATGCGCTGATCGCGCTTGTCCTGTCCGGACGCATGCCGCGGATCGCGCGCGCCGCGCCGGTCGTCCTCGCCGCGGCCGGCTTCGGCGCGCTTGCACCGCAGACGCTTGAGGCGCAGACCGCTGAGGAGGTCGAGCGCGCCCTGGACGTGCGCCTCGCCTATGTCGCGACGGGAGACGCCGCGATCGACCGCATTAGCGAGGCGGGCCTTGCCGGGCTTGCCTTCGAAAGCACCCGGCGCAGCGCCGTGGAGCCCGGCGCGCCGGCGCGCGTGAATATCGAGACTGACGAAATCCTGTTCTTCCCGCTGCTCTACTGGCCGCTCACTCCGAACGCTCCGCCCCTGTCCGAGGACGCCGCGGCGAAGGTGTCCGCCTATCTGCAGTCGGGCGGCCTGATCGTCTTCGATACCCGCGACGGCGCGGAAACCAGCCTGCGCCAGGCGCCTCACCCGGGTCTCATCCGCACGCTTGAGGCCATCGATCTGCCGCCATTGCAGGCTCTGCCCGCCGATCACGTGATCGGCCGCACCTTCTATCTCCTGAGCGAGTATCCCGGTCGCTATCCGGGCGGAGAAGTCTGGGTCGAAGCGGCCGCTGAAGGGTCGGCGCGCGACGGCGTATCCGGCGTCGTGATTGGATCCGCCGACTGGGCCTCGGCCTGGGCGATGGACGAGAATGGACGCCCGCTCGCCCCGGTTGAAGGCGGCCCGCGCCAGCGTGAGCTGGCGATCCGCTTCGGGGTCAATCTGGCGATGTATGCATTGACGGGCAATTACAAGGCCGATCAGGTCCATGTTCCCGCCATATTGGAACGGTTGGGCCGCGAATGACCGACGCCGCGACGCTGGCCTTTTCTCCTTTATTGTCTCCCAGCCTGGTCGCCACGCTGGGCGTTCTCGCGCTGGCCGCGGCGTTATTCGCCTTGGCCCGGGGGCTGAAGGGGTGGCTATGGCGCGCCCTTGCGGCGCTGGCGCTCGTGGGCGTGCTCAGCAACCCGGCGCTGGTGCGCGAACAGCGTGAGGCGCTGAATGATATCGCGCTGTTAATTCTTGATGACAGCACCTCCATGCAAATCGGCGCGCGCCAGGAGGCGGCCGAGGCCGCCGCTAACGCCTTGCGATCAGCGACCGAGGCGGACTCGACCCTTGATCTGATCGAAATCCGCGGCGGCGCGGCGCCGGACGGCACGCGGCTGACGCCGAGCCTGCAAGAAGGCCTTGGCCGGATTCCCCGCGAACGCCTGGCCGGCGTCGTCGTGATTTCCGACGGTCAGATCCACGACGCTCCGCAGGACCCGGACAGCCTGGCGCTGCCCGCGCCGCTGCACCATCTCGTCGCCGGTCGCAGCGCCGCCGGGGATCGCCGCCTCATCGTCTCGGAGGCGCCGCGTTACGGTCTGGTCGGGGACGATGCGGTTTTCACCCTTCGCATCGAAGATGAAGGAGAACCGGCGGGCACCGCCACGGTGAGCCTGTCCGTCGATGGCGGCGATCCGATCCAGGCGCGGGTGCGGATCGGACAGGATGTGCAGGTGCGCGCCGTCATTCAGAACCGCGGCGCCAATACCGTCCAGATCGAGGTCGAGCCCGGCCGCGAAGAGTTGTCGCTGATCAATAACGAGGCCGCCGTCACGGTGACCGGCGTCCGCGACCGGTTGCGCGTCCTCCTGGTGACCGGCGAGCCCCATAACGGCGCCCGGGCCTGGCGCAATCTGCTGAAATCCGATCCGAGCGTGGACTTGGTGCACTTCACCATTCTGCGGCCGCTGGACAAGGATAACAGCGTGCCGGCCGATGAATTGGCGCTGATCGCCTTTCCGACGTTTGAGCTGTTTCAGTTGCGTCTGGAAGAATTCGATCTGGTGATCTTCGACCGCTACCGGCGGCGCGGCATTCTGCGGCCGCTCTATCTCGACAATATCGCGAATTATGTCGAGGCGGGCGGGGCGTTGCTGGTCACGACCGGCCCGCCCTTCGCCGGCGGGGCGAGCCTCGCGCGATCCCCGCTCGCCGCCGTGCTGCCGGCCGCGCCGGACGGAACGATTATCGAAGGGGCGTTCAGCCCGGTGGTCAGCGCGGCCGGGGCGCGACACCCGGTCACTGCGCCGCTGCTTGAACAGCAAGCCGGCTGGGGCCCCTGGTTCCGCCAGATCGGCGCCCGAGAAGTATCCGGCGAAACCGTGTTGGAAAGCGAGGACGGCGAGCCGCTCCTCACCCTTGCGCGGGCCGGCGAAGGCCGCGCGGCGATCCTGTTGTCCGACCAGGCCTGGCTCTGGGCGCGCGGCTATGACGGCGGCGGTCCCCATGACGAGCTGTTCCGGCGCGTGGCGCACTGGCTCATGGGTGAACCGGAACTGGACGAGGAGCGCCTTACCGCCCGGGTGTCGGACGGCCGCCTCGCCGCCACGCGCACCACATTGGCCGAAGATGCGCCGCCGCTGGAGATCGAGTGGCCGTCCGGCCGGACCGAAACACTCGCCATGGCCGAGGCCGCTCCCGGCCGCTTCACCGTTGAAACAGAGGCCCTGGAACAGGGCCTGGTGCGCCTGACCTCCGGTGAATTGACCGCGGTCACCGCCTCCGGCGCTCTCAATCCGCGTGAGTACGCCGATCTAAGGCCGGATCCGGAGCGGCTTCGCGGGCTCGCGGACGCGTCCGGCGGCGGCGTGCGTGCGCTGGAGACGGCCGAGGACGCCCCGCAGGTCCGGCGCATCCGCCCCGGCGTCAACGCCTGGGGGCGTGACTGGATCGGGCTTCAGCGCAATAACGCCTATGTGGTGGTGGACGCCGAACGCACCCCGCTGGCGCCCGGGCTTTTATTGGCGGCGATCCTGCTCGCGCTGCTCGCCGGCGCCTGGCGGCGCGAGAGCGCCTAGGCGTCTATCAGCGCCAGCCATTCATCCTCGGTGAGAACGGCGACGCCCAGCTCTGCGGCTTTCTTCAGCTTCGATCCCGCACCCGGGCCCGCGACAAGAAAATCGGTCTTGCCCGACACCGAGCCGGCGACCTTGGCGCCCAGGGATTGCGCGCGCGCCTTGGCTTCATCCCGGGTGAAGCGCTCCAGGGCGCCGGTGAAGACCACCGTCTTGCCGGCCACCGGAGAATCCGCACTCGCCTGTTCGGCGTCTTCGATCTCGACCTCGGCCAACAGCGCGTTCAGCGCCTCGGCGTTATGACGTTCGGAGAAAAACGCCGCGATCGAAGCAACGACTGTCTCGCCTAGCCCGTCGATCGCAAGCATCGTCTCTCGCTCCGCGGCGTCGGCATCATGCGCCGCCTCGGCCGCCTTGCGAAACTCAGCCCAGCTTCCGTAACTGGTCGCCAGAAGACGCGCCGTTTCTTCGCCCACATGGCGGATGCCCATGGCGTTGATGAAACGCGCCAGGCCGATCGACCGCCGCCCGTCGATCGCCGCGAATAAATTGCCGGCCGAGGTTTCGCCCCAGCCCTCCCGCTCAGCCAGGGGCGGGACCAGCTCACCGGCCTCATTGCGAGATTTCAAGGTGAAGATATCCGCCGGCGCGCGCACTTCGCCCGCATCAAAGAAGGCGGCGATCTGCTTTTCGCCCAGACCTTCAATGTCGAAAGTCTTGCGGCCGACAAAGTGTTTGAGATGCTCCACCTTCTGGAACGGGCACGCGAACTCGCCCGAACATCGCCGCCGGGCGTCTGTCTCGCCGCTTCTTTCATTGACCTCCCGGATCGCCGGCGTCTTCAAAGGACAGGGGCAGGTCGTCGGAAACTCGAAGGGTTTGCTCCCCTCCGGCCGCTTTTCCTTCACGACTTCAACGATCTGAGGGATCACGTCTCCGGCGCGCTGAACGACCACGGTGTCGCCGATGCGCACGTCCTTGCGGGCGATCTCGTCTTCATTGTGAAGCGTCGCGTTGGAGACGACGACGCCGCCCACCGTCACCGGCTCCAGCTTGGCGACCGGGGTCAGAGACCCGGTTCGGCCGACCTGGATGTCGATATCATTGAGCCGCGTCGTGGCTTTTTCCGGCGAGAATTTGTGCGCGATCGCCCAGCGCGGGGCCCGGCTGACAAAGCCCAGACGGTCTTGAAGGTCGAGCCGGTCGACTTTGTAGACGACACCGTCAATGTCGTAGCCGAGCTGCGCGCGCTTTTCCTCAAGCATCCGGTAGTGGGCGATCAAATCTTCAACGCCGCGGCACAGCGCCATGTCGGCATTGATGTCGAATCCCAGCGCGCCAAGACGGCGAACCGCGTCAAACTGGGTCTCGGCGAGCGGCTCGGACAGCTCGCCCCAGGCATAGGCGAAAAAGCGCAGCGGCCGCTGCGCAGTGATCGCAGGATCGATCTGGCGCAGCGAGCCGGCGGCGGCGTTTCGCGGATTCTTATACGCCGGCTTGCCCGCCGCTTCCTGGCGCGCATTGAGCGCCGCGAAATCGGCGTGGCTCATATAGACTTCGCCGCGCACCTCCAGCACCTGCGGCGCATCCGCGATTGTGTGCGGGATCCCCGCGATGGTCATCAGATTCGCGGTTACATTCTCACCCGACCGGCCGTCACCGCGGGTCGCGCCGGTGACCAGCGCGCCATCCTCGTAGCGCAGATTGGCGCTCAGACCGTCGATTTTGGGCTCCGCCGTCAGAGCGGGCACATCCTCGCCCAGCCCCAGAAAACGGCGGATGCGTTCGACGAAATCGGACACATCCTCATCGGTGAAGGCGTTGCCGAGCGACAGCATGGGCACGGCATGGCGCACCTCGGCGAATTGATTGGACGGTTTGGCGCCGACGCGCTCGGACGGGCTGTCCAGCCGCTTCAGGCCCGGAAAGCGCGCTTCGATCTCGTCATTACGCTGTCGAAGCGCGTCATAGGCCGCGTCCGAAATCGTCGGCGCGTCCTTGTCATAATAGGCCTTGTCATGCTTGCCGATCTCCCTGGCCAGGCGCGCCAGTTCGGAGGCGGCTTCAGTCTCGGTCAGCCGATCGACATCTTTGAGCGCAGCGTTCATGCGATTCCCCACCGGTTCGGGGCAAAGGTGAGCGGTTGACCGCAGCCGTCAAGCGCCCATCAATTGATCGGCTGCAGCGCGCGCAGCGTCGGTGATCTCCGCGCCGGAAAGCATGCGGGCGATTTCTTCGCGGCGCTCCAGCGAGCCGAGCTCGCGCACCGTGGTGCGCACCGCGTCGCCCGCCTGACCCTTCTCGATGCGAAAATGCATGTTCGCGCGGGCCGCAACCTGCGGCGCATGGGTGACCACCAGCGCCTGGCCGGTCTGGGCCAGTCGCGCCAATCGCTGGCCGACCGCGTCCGCGACCGCGCCGCCGACGCCCTGGTCCACCTCGTCGAAGACCATCACCTTGCCGGCTTCGCCCACCAGGCAGACTTTCAAGGCCAGTGCAAAGCGCGAGAGCTCGCCGCCTGAGGCGATCTTGTCGAGCGGGCCAAAAGGCGCGCCGGGATTGGTTGCGACTTCAAACGCCACCTTGTCCCACCCCTTCGCGCCGGCGCGATCTTCGTCGGTCTCGATACGCACCTGAAAGCGCGCCTTGTCCATTTTCAACGGCGCCAGTTCGGCAAGGACAGCGTCCGCCAGCGCCGCGCCGGCCTTGACGCGCTGCGTCGACAACGCCCCGGCGGCGGCCGCATAATCCGCTTGCGCGGCGGTCAGCGCGGCTTCGGCTTCCTTCAAACGGTCATCGGCGTGATCGATCAGATCCAGACGGTCGGAGAGCGATCGCCGCAGGTCGGCCAGCGCATCGACCTCGACTGAATGCTTGCGGGCGGCGGCGCGCAGGGCGAACAGGCGTTCCTCCACGGCGTCCAGACGCCCCGGCTCGACTTCGAAGCGCTGGGCGGCGTCCTGAAGGCTGTCTTCCGCTTCGCTGAATTCGATCAGAGCCCGGTCCAGCGCCGCCGCGGCGCGATCGACCGCCGCGCGGGCCGCCGCGGCGTCGCCTTCGCCGTCGGCGTCTCCTCCCAAGGCGCCGCGGACACGCTCCAAGCCGCGCAGCGCGGTGTTGAGGCGGCCTGAGAGCCCTTCCCCGCCCGCCAGCGCATCGGTCGCGTCCTGCAATTCGGTAAGCGCAGTTTCGGCCTGCTGGAGGAATTTGCGTTCGTCCGCGAGGCGCGCTTCTTCGCCAGGCTCCGGCGCGAGGGCGTCCAGCGCCTCGACGCTGTCGCGCAGGAAGCTTTCTTCCTCCCTGGCTTTATCCCGGGCGGCGGCGAGATCGCTCGCCGTCCGCCGGGCGGCGCTCAGCTGCGCCCAGGCGGATTGCACGATTCTAGCATCGACCCCGGCGAAGAGGTCCAGCAATTCCCGGTGGGTCTTGGGATCCAGCAGGCCGCGGCCATCATGCTGACCGTGAATCTCCACCAGGGTTTCGGCGAGGCGCGCCAGCAGGCCGACGCTTGCGGGCTGGTCGTTCACATGGGCGCGCGAACGTCCGTCGGCGCTCAGCGACCGGCGCAGAATGACCGGCTCGCCAGGTTCGGCGGAGATTCCGGCCTCCTCAAGGACGGCGTAGCAGGGATGGCCGGCGGGCGGCTCGAACAGGGCGATCGCCTGGGCCTGCCCAGCGCCGGCGCGCACCATGGCCCGGTCTGCACGGTCGCCGCACGCCAGGCCCAACGCGCCCAAAAGGATGGATTTACCGGCGCCGGTTTCCCCGGTCAGCGCAGAAAGCCCGGCCGCGAAGTCCAGCTGAAGCTGGTCGATGAGGACGATGTCCTTGATGGACAGGGACGCCAGCACCGCCTTCGCGCACTCCTGTTCCGACTAGCCGAAGACCCGGTCGAGCGCCCGGCGCAACAAGGTCGGGTCACGCTCGAAATCTTCCGCGCCCGGCAGCGCCACACCGCGGGCCGTCATCAGCTCGTAAGTGTCCTGATACCAGTCCGAGCCCGGGAAGTTATAGCCGAGAACCGAGGCGACCTGCCGGGCTTCTTCGTCAACGCCCAACGCGACATAGCTTTCGACGAGACGATGAAGCGCTTCCGGCGTGTGGCTGGTTGTCTGGTAGTCGCGCACGACAGTCTGGAAGCGGTTGATCGCCGCGAGATAATAGCCGTTACGCAGATACCAGCGGCCGACACTCATCTCCTTGCCCGCGAGGTGGTCCCGGGTCATGTCGAGCTTCAGCCGCGCGTCCTGGGCGTAGGGCGTTTCAGGGAAGCGCCGGACCACCTGCTCCAGCGCATCCATGGCCAGCTGGGTCGTCGATTGATCGCGCCCCACGTCATAGATCTGCTCATAATGGCAAATGGCGATCAGGTAATAGGCGTAGGGTGCGCTTGAGGATCCGGGATGCAGCGCGATAAAGCGTTCCGCATCGGAAATCGCTTCGGAATAGAGCCGCGCTTCGTAGTTGGCGTAGGCCGCCATGAGCATGGAGCGGCGCGCCCATTCGGAGAAGGGGTGCTGGCGTTCGACCTCGTCGAAGAATTGCGCCGCTTCAGTATAGCGACGGTTCTGCATGCGATCGAAGCCCTCATTATAGAGGCGCTCGACCGGCGTCTCCACATAGGCCAGCTCGGCCGTCCGGCCGCCGCCGCACGCCGCAACGGTAAGGGCGAAAAGACACAGGGCTGTTGCGCGCAAGGCGAAAGTCATGGTCACGCGACCTCTAACGTTGAAAGCGGCCGTCGCCGCCCAATGGGTTGAGAAGGTGTAACCGATTGCCGGGCGGTGCAAAAGCGCTCAATCAGGCGATCAGGAGCGAACTTTGCGGGTTTCCACCGCTTCGACTTCGCCCATATTCGCCCACCGCCAGGCCGTCTCATCGCTCAAGAGCGCTTCAACCGCCTTGGCGTTGAGGCCATGGCCGGGCCGTTCGGCGCGATACAGGCCCAAAATCGGGGCCCCGGCGAGATAGAGATCGCCAAGCGCGTCCAGCGCTTTGTGGCGCACGAATTCGTCGGCGAAACGCAGGCCTTCCGGATTGGCGACCTTGCCGTCGTCCAGCACCACGGCGTTGTCCATCGAGCCGCCGCGCGCGAGGCCGTTCTTCAGCAGCATGTTGAGGTCGCGCCGGAACCCGAAGGTGCGCGCGGGCGCCACCAGGCCGGCGAACGCGTCGCCGGTGACCTCAAAAGCGAAATGCTGGCGGCCGATCGCCGGGTCGTCGAAATCGATGACGACATCAATGGCCGGTTTCAAGGCCGGCAGGAAAACGGCGTGACGGGCCCCGTCTTCGACTTCCACCGGCTTTAAGACCTGAATGGCGCGGCGGGGCGCCGGCGCGGTTTTCAGACCCGCATGAAGCATCAATTCCACGAAGGGCGCGGAGGAGCCGTCCATGGCCGGCACTTCCGGTCCGTCGAGCTCGACGATGACGTCGTCGACGCCAAGACCGGCGAACGCCGCCATGAGATGTTCGACCGTCGCAGCCGATGCCCCGGCGTCGTTGACCAGCGTCGTGCCCAGATCGGTTGACCGCACATACTCGCGCTGAGCCGGAACGCTCCGGTCCGCGACATCAAGATCCGTGCGTTCGAAGACGATCCCGGCGCCCACAGGCGCGGGCTTTAAGACCATGCGCACCCGTGCGCCGGTGTGCAGACCGATACCAGCGCAAACCGCCGGAGATGTGAGCGTGGTGCGGTCCATGACCTCCAGCCCCCAAGACTTAAGACTTCAAACATCGGCGCGCCCCGCCTGACGCCGCGCATGCGGTGAAGAGCAAGGCGCAATCCCCTCATTCAAGGGTCATGCTAGCCGCTTACGCAGCTGCAGCAATTAAACGATTGTTGCGCCGTGTTACGGGCCGAAACGGCTGGAATGCAAAGCTTAGTTCGCCTGGCGGCGCAGGAAGGCGGGAATTTCCAGATCGCTTTCATCCAGCTGGTCGCCGAACAGGTCGCCGCCTGAATTGGACGCCGGACGCGGGGCCGGACGCGGCTGCGGCTTGGGGTCGGCCATGCGGCTGGACAACGGATCGGGACGCTCTTCCGGCTGCGGCTTGGGACGCCGGCCGAACAAGGAGAGGCCGCGGCGCTTGGGCTGCGGTTCGCGAGCAGGTTCCGGCGCCGTCGGCGTTTCTGCCTGCGGCGGGGATTGAGGGACCTCAGCGACCGGCGCGATCTCGCGCTCAAGACGCTCGCGGGCTTCGACCACCGCCGGCTTGGCCGCCGGCGCATCAGTCTGGGCGGCGGCCATCGCCTGAGCATGCTCCGCGGCGCGGGCGGCGAGCTTCTCCGCCATTGTCGGCTCGGGCGTCGCAGGGTCGGCGGCCGCGGCGGACGCAGCCGCGCCGGTCGTCGCGGCGGTGCGCGGCGTTTCGTTCACGGCGACGGCGTCCATTTGGCGGCGCACGACCGGCTCGGCCTGCCGGTTCGGACGCGTCTCACGTCCGCGCCAGGCTGCGGCGATGGGCTCGGGACGGCGCGCCGGCTGGGTCACGGATTCCGCGTCAATTCCAGTGGCGACCACGGACACGCGCACCATGCCGTCCAGCGCTTCGTCAAAGGTGGAGCCGACGATGATGTTGGCGTCCGGATCAACTTCATTGCGGATTTCGTTCGCCGCTTCGTCGACCTCGTACAGCGTCATGTCCATGCCGCCGGTGATGTTGATGAGGACGCCCTTGGCGCCCTTCATGGAGACATCGTCCAGCAGCGGATTGTTGATGGCGTTGTGAGCCGCCTCGATGGCGCGCTTGTCGCCGGACGCCTCGCCGGTGCCCATCATCGCCTTGCCCATCTCATTCATGACGGTGCGCACGTCGGCGAAGTCCAGATTGATCAGGCCCGGCATGACCATCAGATCGGTGATGCCGCGCACGCCGGAATGGAGCACCTGGTCGGCCATGCCGAAAGCTTCCGCGAAGGTGGTTTTTTCGGTCGCGATCCGGAACAGATTCTGATTGGGAATGATGATCAGCGTGTCGACATGTTCCTGCAGGCGTTCGATGCCGGCCTCGGCGATGCGCATGCGCCGCGTGCCTTCGAAATGGAAGGGCTTGGTGACCACGCCGACCGTCAGGATGTTCTGCTCGCGCGCCGCCCGCGCAATCACCGGCGCGCCGCCCGTGCCGGTGCCGCCGCCCATCCCGGCGGTGATGAAGACCATGTGCGCGCCTTGAAGATATTCGCTGATCTCCGCGATCGAATCCTCAGCCGCCTGTTCACCGACTTCCGGACGCGCCCCAGCGCCCAAACCCTCGGTGATCGCTGCGCCCATCTGAATCCGGCGTTCGGTGCCGGAGCGCGCCAGCGCCTGCGCGTCGGTGTTTGCGACCGCAAAGTCCACGCCTTCCAGCTCGGCGTCGATCATATTATTCACCGCATTGCCGCCGGCCCCGCCGACGCCGAAGACGAGAATTCGGGGCTTCAACTCCGTGGTTTCGGGAGCGGAGAGATTGAGGGGCATGGGGCGGCTCCAACGGGCATCAAGGTTAAGCGGCGGTTATCATGCTGAGCCTGAACCGCTCTGCTTAATCCCCGGTTAAGCCAAGCCCCCGGACTCAAACAGTTTTTCAGGAACGCTTCGGGAACGAAGGATTAATGAGGCGTTGCCGAGGCGATTGGCGGCCTAAAAGCTCTCGGCGAACCAGCGCCAGATCGCCGCGGGTCCGCGGTCCACACTCTCCGGCCGCCGGCGCGCCGATGCGGCCCGGTCGAAGCGCGGCGGGCCGGAAATCGCTTCGGTCGGACCGTTGACGCAGCGATGGACGGCGCCTGAACAGGCGGAAAACGCCGGCCCCGAGACGGCGTCGCCCAGACCGGCGAGGGCGTCGGGCCGGCCGACGCGCGCATGCTTGCCGAGCACACGGCCCGCCAACTCGCACGCCCCCGGCAACTGGCTGGCCCCGCCGGTGAGCACCAGGCTGCGCCCTGCGGCCCGGTCAACGCCCGCCGCCGACAGGCGGTCGCGCGCCAATTCGAAGATTTCTTCCAGCCGCGGGCGAATGACGGCGTTGAGCAGAGCCCGCGGCTGCTGGCTCATGGTCGCCTCGGACGCCCCGGCGACCGGCGGCGTTTCGATCATCACCTGATCGTCGTCCGGACTGTCGAGCGCGCTGCCGTAAAGCGCTTTGATCCGCTCGGCGGCCTGCACCGGCGTGGACAGGCCGCGCGCGATGTCGCTGGTCACATGCGCGCCGCCCAGAGGCAGCGCATCCAGATGCTGCAGACCGCCTTCGGCGAAGACGGCGAGGCTGGTCACATGCGCGCCCATATCGACCACCAGAGCGCCCAGTTCGCGCTCATCGGGGGACAGGACGCTCAGCCCGGCCGCATAGGGCGTCGCCACGACGCCTGCGATGCTCAACTGGCAGCGCTCCACGCAGGCGGTGAGATTCTGGATCGGATCGCCGAGCGCGGAGACCAGGTGAAGATCAACGCCGAGCCGGTCTCCGAACATGCCGCGAGGGTCTTTGACGCCTCGGTGCCCATCCACTCTCCAGGAGAGCGGCAACGCATGCAGCAAGACACGGCCAGGTTCGCGATGTTCATGCAGCGCCTCGGCGAGAATCCGGCGCAGATCCCGATCAGTGACTTCACTGGAAGCCAGGTCGAGATCAACCGAGACTCGCGCGCTCGATAGCCCGCCGGCCGCCGCGCATATGACGATCTCGCTGACCGTATGCCCGGCCATCCGTTCAGCATTCTCAACCGCCGTGCGCACGCTTTCGGCGGCCGCGTCCATGTCCACAATGGCGCCGGCGCGCAGACCGCGCGTGGACACATGACCCACTCCGATCGCGCGGGGACGCAGGCCCGCCAGGGTCTGCTCGGTGCGGGCGATGAAACAGACCGTCTTGGCCGCCCCGATGTCCAGCGCCGCGAATACGCCAGGCTTGGCCTTGGGTTCAGCCGTCGCCCTGGAATTGAAAATGGACAGCATGCCCATGACGTCACGCCCCTCGCCCGGCGGCGTCCTGAGCGCGGTCAGGCCAGGGCCGCAGGACAAGCTCGCCTTCATTGCGCAGGTCGAGCACCTGCGCATCATAATCCAGGACGCCGCGATCGGCGTGGAGGCGGCCGAGCAAGATCAGCGCGCCGGCCGGGTCGGCTTGCGGCAGCTGGACTTCGCCGCCATTGACCAGGCGCAAGGACCAGCGGCGCTCGCCGACGAAGATCAGATGGCTGACTCGCCGCGCGATTTCTTCATGGCGCGCCAAAAGGCCGAGCATTTCGCCGGCCTGAACATTGGCTCCGGCGCCCACCACGCGCGGCAACGCGGCGAATTCGGCGGGGTCGGCGGCGTCGATCACGGCGCCGGTTTCATCGATGACCCGATGGACGCCGTCCGCCTGCCAGAGGGCATGGGGCTGGCGCTCTTCGATGACGACGCTGAGCCGGTTCGGCCACAAGCGATGCAGACGGGCGGAGCGCACCCAGGCTTCCGCCTCCAATGCGCGGCGGGCGGTTTCAAGGTCAATCTCGCCTAACCCCGCGCCCGGCACTGCGCCGATCGTCTCGGCTATCGCCTGGTGGCTGACGCGCTCGGCGCCGGCGACATCCAGCCAGTCGACCGTGAAGCCGGCCTGGATCAGCTGGCGTTCAGTGCTGCGCGCCAGTTCGGCGCCGGCTTCATCCAGGCGGCCAGTGAAAGCGTAGAGCGCGATGATCACACCGAATAGCGCAACGCCCGCGATTGCGGCGAGACGCACGGCATGGCTGGCGCGATGGCGCGCGGCGCGCAATTGAGCCGCGAACCAGTTCGCGGTTTTGGCGCTCGCGGAGCGCGCTTTGGATTTGGTTTTGCGCCGGGATCTCCCGCGCCCGTCAGACGAGGTGTCGCGGGCGCCGGCGCGTCCTATCTTGGGCAAGACGCATCCTCCGCCATCCACTCCACGAGATCCTCAAAGGAGATCCCGCAATACGCCGCCTGCTCCGGCGCGAGGGATGTGGGAGTCATGCCCGGCTGGGTATTAATTTCGAGTAACCAAACCTGCCCGGTTTCAGGATCGTATCGAAAATCCGACCGGGTCAGGCCCGCACACCCGATCACCCGATGCGCGGTGAGCGCATCGGCCATGCAGCGCGCTTCGATGTCCGCGGGAATATCCGCCGGCACCTGGTGGACCGATCCGCCGTCGGCATATTTGGCTTCGTAGTCATAAAATGCGGTCTTCGGGGTGATCTCGGTCACCGCAAGCGCCCGGTCGCCAAGCACTGCGACCGTGAGTTCCCGGCCGGGAATGAAGCGTTCGATCAAAACCTCGTCGCCATAGGGCCAGTCCTCTGATCCCAGGATGGCTGGCGGCCCATTGGCGCCCTTGGGCACGATCACCACGCCGACAGACGAGCCCTGGGCGTTCGGCTTGGCGACATAGGGCGGGTCCATCACATGCGCGCGCGCCGCATCGAAGCGGTCCACGATCACACCGTCCGGACACGCCACGCCGGCGGCGTCCAGCACCGCCTTGGCGCGCTGCTTGTCCATCGCCAGCGCGGACGCCAAGACGCCGGAATGGGTATAGGGCAAACGCAAATATTCGAGCACGCCCTGGATACGTCCGTCTTCGCCCCATTCCCCATGCAACGCATTAAAGGCGAGATCCGGCTGCGCCGCATTCATGCGGTCCGGCCAGTCCGCCTCCGCAGGATCAATCTCAATCACCTCGTGACCCCGCTGGCGCAGGGCTTCGGCGACCTTTTGGCCAGAGATGAGCGAGACGTCGCGCTCCGGCGACAGGCCGCCCAGAAGAAGCGCGATGCGTTTAGCCATCGACCGGCTCCCCTATCCGGCGCACTTCCCAGTCCAGCTCGACCCCGAACCGGTCGCGCACATCGGACCGTACGCTTTCGCCCAGCGTCTCCAGATCATGTGCGGTCGCCGTGCCGTCATTGATCAGGAAATTGGCGTGCTGCTCGGAGAAGCGGGCGCCGCCGACCGGTTTTCCGCGCCAGCCGGCCGCATCGACCAATTGCCAGGCCGATTTGCCGCCGGATTTCTCAGGATTGGGATTTTTGAAGGTTGACCCGGACGTCTTCTCCCGGATCGGCTGCGTGCTCTCGCGGCGGTCGGTGATGGCGTTCATGCGCTTTGTCACGGCGGCCGGATCATCGGAGGCGCCCTGAAACAGCGCCTCGACGAACACCCAGTCCGCCGGCGCCTGACTATGCCTGTAGGCATATCCTAGCTCGGCAGCCGGCGCGATGATCCGGCGGCCGCGGCGATCGATCGCCACCGCTTCGACGAGCACATCCTTCGTTTCCGAACCGTAACAGCCGGCATTCATCCTCAAGGCGCCGCCGATGGCGCCGGGCACCCCGACATAAAACTCAAGTCCGGCCACACCGGCCTTCGCCGCCGCCTTCGCGACGGATTTATCGAGCGCCGCCGCCCCGGCGCGGATCCTCGCGCCGTCTTCTGCGGCGATCTTTCCGAAGGCCGGAGTCAGCTTGACCACCACGCCGCGCACGCCGCCGTCGCGCACCAGCGTATTCGATCCCGCCCCGAGGACATGGACCGGAATATCCAGCGGCGTCTCCCCCAGGAAGCGGGCGAGATCAGCTTCATCAGCCGGCAGGAAAAGCACGTCAGCCGCGCCGCCGACCCTGAGCCAGGTGATGTCAGACAGCGGAGCGTGCTCGACATATTTGCCGCGCACCGGCGGAAGGCGGCCGATCAGCGCGCTCACCCCAACGCCTCCAGCTCCGCAGGCAATTCCGCCGCCCAGGCCGTGATGTCGCCGGCGCCCAGGCATACGATCAGGTCACCATGGGCGGCCTTTTGCTTCACATCCGAAGCAAGTGATGTTCGCGACGTCTGCGCAGCGTCGCGATGACCGTGGCGCGCCAAGCCTTCAACCAGGCCGGCCGCGTCCGCGCCGTCGATGGGCTCTTCGCCCGCCGCGAAGACCGGCGCGACCAACACGCTGTCGGCGTCGTTGAAGCAGGTGCAAAACTCATCGAAGAGATCATGAAGGCGGCTATAGCGATGGGGCTGAACCACTGCATGCACGCGCCCCTCGCCGGCGCGTTGCCGCGCAGCCTTAAGGACCGCTGCGATCTCCACGGGATGATGACCATAATCATCAATGATGGTGACGCCGCCCGCCTCGCCGACCAGGGAGAAGCGGCGCTTGACGCCGGTGAAACCGGCGAGCCCGGCGCGGACTTCGGTCTCATCGCCGCCGAGCGCCTCGACGACTGCGATGGCGGCGGCGGCGTTGAGCACGTTGTGCTCGCCCATCATGGGAAGTTGAAGCTCGGTCCAGGTGTCGGCCGCGTCATCGCGGGCCTGGAAATTCAACGAAAACTTCGCGCCCGAAGCATCCATGACCAAGTCGGTGATCCGCACATCCGCCTGAGGCGATTGGCCATAGGTGATCACACGGCGGTCCTCGATCCGGGCCGCAAGGGCCTGAACCTCGGGGTGGTCCACACACAGCACGGCGAAGCCGTAAAAGGGCAAATTCTCGACAAATTGCTCAAAAGCCGCGCGGAGCACGTCGAAGCTGCCGTAATGCTCCATATGTTCGGGATCGATATTGGTGATGATGCCGACCGAGCCGCGCAGCTTCAGGAAAGAGCCGTCGCTCTCGTCGGCCTCGACGACCATCCAGTCGCCGCCGCCCATTTTGGCGTTGGAGCCATAGGCGGAAATAATGCCGCCATTGATGACGGTGGGGTCAAACCCGGCCGCGTCCATCAGCGCGGCCACCAGGCTGGTCGTCGTCGTCTTGCCATGGGTGCCGGCGACGGCGACGGCATGTTTTAGCCGCATCAGCTCTGCAAGCATCTCGGCGCGGCGCACCACCGGCACACGGCGAGACCGCGCCGCAACCAGTTCAGGATTGTCCGCCTTCACCGCGCTGGAGACCACCAGCGCGCCCGCGCCGTCCACATTGGCGGCGTCATGGCCGATATGGATGACGGCGCCTTTCTTCCGAAGCCGGGCTGTGTTGGCGCTGTCCTTGATGTCGGAACCGCTGACCGCATAGCCCAGATTGAGCATGACTTCAGCGATGCCGCTCATCCCAATACCGCCGATGCCGACGAAATGGACGGGCGCGACGGAGGCGGCGAGATCAATAGGCGGCATGAGGCTGGTCAGTCCCTGCAGGCGGCGGTCATCAGATCGGCGAGCCGAATGTGCGCATCAAGCCGGCCGGCGGCGCGCGCCGCCTCGGCTTGAGCGGCCAGAGCTTCGCTGTCTGAAAGGGCTGTTTCAAGGCGGGCTGACAGCATATCTGCGGCGAATTCAGGTTCTGCGATGGCGATCGCCGCCCCGGCCGCCACCAGGTTGCGCACATTCGCTGTTTGATGGTCGTCCATGGCGATGCCGAGCGGCACGAAAATCGCCGGCCGGCCCATCGCTGCAATTTCGCTGACGGAGCTTGCCCCCGCCCGGCTGATCACCAGATGCGCATCGCGGTAAAGCGCGCCCATGTCGGAAAAGAAAGGCGCCAGCTCCGCCTTGACGCCGGCGGCGTCATAGATGGCGCGCGCTTCGGCCAGGGTCTCCTTTCGGGTCTGCTGAACGACGCGCAACCGCTTGCGCAGTCCCGCGGGCAATTGCGCCAGCGCCTTGGGTACGGTCAGGGACAAGAGACGCGCGCCCAGACTGCCGCCGACCACCAGCAACCGGATGTCGCCTTCAGCCTCCGGCGCCGTGTAGTCGGCGACCGCCTCCAGGATCGGCGCCCGCAGCGGATTGCCGGTGACTTCGCGGCGCGTGCCGGGCTTCAGGCGCTCGAGCGTTTCGAAACCGGACGCGACCGCGAAAGCCGAGCCGGCGAATAGCCGGTTCACCCGGCCGAGCACGGCATTTTGTTCATGGATGACAAATGGCGTGCCCGACAGGCGCGCCGCCGCCAGCGCCGGAAAGGCGGGATAGCCGCCAAAGCCCGCAACCACGTCAGGATTGAACTCCGCCATCGTGTCGCGGGTCGCGCCAAACCCCCGCGCCAAGCTGACCAAGGCCTTCGCGGCGCGCAGCGGGTTTTTCTGAAACGGGCTGGCCGCCTCGATGACGAGCGGCGCGTCTCCCGGAAAATCTTCCGCGTGCACTCGGCCGCGCACATCCGTGACGAGGCGGACCCGCCAGCCGCGGCTGACCAGTTCGCCGGCCGTGGCGCGCGCAGGAAAGATATGCCCGCCGGTCCCGCCGGCGGCGAACAGCGCGCGGCGCTTCATGCGACCGCCTGCCGGCGCGGCGGCGGGGCGTAGGCGCCCGGGCGCTTGCCGGTCAGCGCCAGCAGCAATCCGGCCGAAAAGCACAGCGCGAGCATGGACGACCCGCCGTAGGAAATGAACGGCAAGGTCATGCCCGTGGGCGGCGCGATGTCCAGATTGACAGCGATATTGACCAACGCCTGCAGCCCGAACAGCAGCGCCAGGCCGGACGCGGCGAGCTGAGCGAACGGATCCTCGAGACGCAGCGACAGCATCCAGGCGCGGGCGAACAGCAAGGCGTACAACCCGATGATCGCCAGGGAGGCGATGAGGCCGAATTCCTCCGCCGCGACGGAAAAGATGAAATCGGTATGGGCTTCAGGCAATACGTGCTTGACCTCGCCTTCGCCCGGCCCGGCCCCCCAAAATCCGCCGCGCGCGATAGCGTCCATGGCGATATCGGTCTGGGTGCGCGCGGCATCCGGCCCGGCCGGCGACAAGAAGTCGGCGATGCGCGCTCGAACATGGGGCAGCAGCGCATAAGCGCCGCTGGCGCCGGCGATCACGAAGCCGGCGAGCAGAGCCGTGTATCTCCATGCCAGGCCGCCCGCCCAGAGCAGGGCGCCGAAGACCAGCGTGATCAGCACGGTCTGACCAAAATCTGGCTGCACCAGGAGTAGTCCCGCCGCGAGGATGTATAGTCCGAAGGCGATCAGCCGGCCGGGCGCCGGGGCGCCGCGGTCTTCCTCAACGAACAGCCAGGCGATCATAACCACGAAGGCGGGTTTCAGGATTTCGCTGGGCTGCAGCGAAAACCCGCCAAGACGCACCCATCTTTGCGCGCCGTTCACGTCATGGCCCGCGACCGCGACGATCGCCAGCAGGATCAAGCTCGCCAGCAGAGCCAATCCGGACATGCGTCTGACACCGGTGATGCTCAGGGCGCTGGTGACCAGCAAAACCGCAAGGCCCGCTGCAGCGAACACGATCTGCCGTTTGAGATAATACCAGGGATCCGCCGCGCTCGAGACTGCGGGGCTCGCCGCGAAGGCGAGCACGACGCCGATCACCATCAAAAACAGGACGGTGGCGAAGATGGATCGGTCCAAGCCGCTCCACGGCCAGGCTCGGCGCGAATTCTGGGTCATGCGGCCTCTTTCTGGCGTATCGCATCCGTCAATTGGGCCATCGCCGCGGTCAGCGCATCCAGCGGCGCCTCATCCTGACCTGACTCGCAGGCGGGCGCATAAATGATCCGGGCGTCTGGACCGGCCCGGAGCGCGGCCAGGCTGGCGCGCGCCAACAGCGCTCCGATGTCCGTCGTTACGCGCGTCGGGCAAAGGCGTGACAGTTTGCGCGCGGCGCGGCGACGATCACCGGTCATGAAAACCGCGTTGGGCGCGCAGCCCTCCGCCCCGATAAACGCAGCGGCGCCCGGGTCCAGCGCGGGTCCGGCGATCCAGATCACCGGACCCCGGGTGCTCAGCGCTTCGATCGCGTCGCGAGAGGTCGTCGCCGAAGACCAGTCGAGCAGCAGGATCGGGCCGAGCGACGCGACAGGGCGCCCATGTCCCGCGATGCCTTCGAAGCCGGACAGCAGGTCTCGCAACCGTTCCGGCGCATAATTGAGACCGCGCAGCACCGCCCACGCCATGGCGAGCGCGCCCTGCGGGGCGTATTCAAGGGCGGGCGCGGCGCCGAGCGGCGCCATCTGGCGCGGCGGGCCGTTCAGGCCGTCAAACAGCGTCCCGCCTCTTGCAAACACGCCGCCCGCCAGGGCTTGCCGCCCCGAGGTGAGAATCGCCCGGTCTGTGGCCGCCATCGCAAGGCGCCGCGCCGGCGCATGATCGGCGTCCAGGATGACGGGCCCGCTCGTGCGCCCGATCAGGGCCTTGAGGGCGGCGCTCTCCTCCTCCGCGATGTCGCCAACCGCGATCAGGTCCGGCGCCGGCGCCAACGCCGCGGCGGTCTCCACAGCGACAAGGCACACCGCGCCGCGCGCCGCGGACGCCGCCTCCGCTTGCAGGTCCGGTCCGATGCAATCGGCGCCGGATTGGGCCAAAAGCGCCTTCACGATCTGCGCGGCTTGGGCCGCGCCGCCGCCGATGAAGGCGCAGACCGTCAGGCCCTGGCGGCAGGCCGTCTCGACCATAAGACTGGCCGGGCATCGCACCGGGATGTCCAGGGACCTGGCCAGTTCAACAGTCCCGATGGACACGTCCTCACCCAGCATGCCGCCGTCGCCCGCGACGAGCAGCGCCAGATCCGACCAGTCCCGCGTCGACGGGTCCTCCAGGCGCAATCCCTCAGCCTGCGCGGCGTTTCGGCGCGCTTCGTCCTCGTCCCAGACCGTGACCTGCGCGCCGCCTGCGGACAGCGCCCGGGCGGCCGCCAGCCCCTCTTTGGTGAGACGCAGCACCGCGACGCGGCGTCCGGCGTAGGCGCGGACCGGGATCATTCAGACTCCTAGCGCAGTTTCAACGTCGACAACCCAATCAGGGCGAGCACGAACGCGATGATCCAGAAACGGATCACGATCGTCGGCTCCGCCCATCCCAATTTCTCAAAATGATGGTGAATCGGGGCCATCTTGAAGACCCGTTTGCCGAACAGTTTGAAGCTGGCGACCTGGACCATCACCGAGACGGCCTCCAGCACGAACAGCCCGCCGATGATCACCAGAACGATCTCATGTTTGACCGCCACCGCGATCGCGCCGATCGCGCCGCCCAGCGACAGCGAGCCGGTATCGCCCATGAAGACCATTGCGGGCGGCGCATTGAACCACAGAAAGCCAAGACCTGCGCCGATCATCGCGCCGCAAATCACCGCCAGCTCTCCGGTGCCGGGCGTGAAATTGAGGAAGAGATATCCGGCGTAAACGGAGTTGCCGACGAAATAGGCGATCAAGCCGAACGCGCCCGCCGCGATCATCACCGGCACGATGGCCAGGCCGTCCAGACCGTCGGTGAGATTGACCGCATTGGAGGCGCCGACGATCACCACCATGCCGAACAGGAAGAAGGCGAAGCTGAGGGGAATGAAGACGTCCTTGAAAAACGGCACGGCGACAGAGGTCGCAAAGCCGTCCGGCGCGTCCGGTGCGTTCGACAAGAGCTGGACCATCCAAACGACCGCGATCAGGGCGACGGCGAATTGAAGGACCAGCTTGCCCTTTCCGGACAGGCCCCTGTGGGATTTCTCGGTGACCTTGCGCCAATCATCGATGAAGCCGATGCCGCCAAAGCCGGCGGTCACGAAAAGGACGACCCACAGATACTGGTTCGACAAGTCGCCCCACAAAAGTACCGACGCGATCAACGCGGCCAGGATGATGAAGCCGCCCATGGTCGGCGTTCCAGCCTTGGCGACGATATGGCTTTCAGGACCATCATCGCGGATTGGTTGGGTGCCTTTGGTCTTCAGCCAGCGAATGAAGGGCTCGCCCATGATCACTGCGATGACGAAGGCCGTCATCAAGGCGCCGCCGGTTCGAAACGTGAGATAGTTGAACACGTTGAACAGCTGGAACTGCTCGGAAAACGGCGCGAGAAACTCGTAAAACATTGAAAATCAGGCCTTTGTTGACGCAGGCGCGCGAGACTGGCGCAGAGATGCGGCAAGAGTGTGTACCCGCGAAGCATTCGACCCTTTGATTAACACGAGGTCTCCGGACCGCAGCTGGCCATGCAGGCTTGATTCAGCTTCAGGCGCAGTGGCGAACCAGACAGCCTCCACCGTGGAGGGCAGGGCCTCCAGGAGCGGCCGCGCACCCTCCCCGACCCCGATCACGAGCTGCGCGCCGGAAGCGGCCAGCGGCTCGGCGAGCGCGGCGTGCATGGCCGCAGACCGCGGTCCCAGCTCGAGCATTTCACCTAGGATCGCGACGCGGCGGCCGCCGGCCTCGGGGCGGCGCGCGGCGAGCGCTGAAAAAGCGGCCCTCATGCTGGCCGGGTTGGCGTTATAGCTGTCGTCGATGACCGTCAGAACCCGGTCGCCATCAAGTCGCGCGTGGAACACAGCCCCGCGGCCCGACGCCGGCGCCAATTGCGCAAGCGCGTCAACGGCGAGCTCTGCATCCACGCCGGCCGCGAGCGCCGCCGCGACCACGCCGGCCGCATTGATCGCCTGATGGGCGCCGGTGAGTTTCAGCCGGAAGGCGAGCCGGCGGCCCATGACATCCAGCTCACCGACGCCGCCATCTGCGCCGTCTTCATAGCGCATGACCCGCACGGCGGCGCCGCGGGCTTGCCCGAAATCGATCAGGAAACCCGCCTTGGAGCGCTTGACCGCGTCGGTCAGGCGTGGCGCGAATTCGTCATCGGCGGGGATGACCGCGACCCCGTCGTCGGCCAGCGCGGTGAAGATCTCCGCCTTGGCGTCTGCGATCGCCTCCATGGAGCCGAGATTTTCAAGATGCGCCGGCGCGATCTTGGTGATCAGAGCCACATGCGGGCGCACCAAGGCGACCAGGTCGGCGATTTCACCGGCATGATTCATACCCATTTCGAAGACCGCGCGCTCGGTCTCGGAAGGCATGCGGGCCAGGGTGAGAGGCACGCCCCAATGATTATTATAGCTTTTCTCGCTCCAGTGAGCGCGGCCCGCCGCGCGGAAGACCGCAGCCAACGCCTCCTTGACGCTGGTCTTGCCGACCGAGCCCGTGACGCCGACGCGCACGGCGCCGGATCGGATGCGCGCCGCCTCGGCCAGCGCGCGCAAGGCGGCGAGGACATCGTCTACGACCAGGCGCGGGCCCGATGCGGCCTCAGGTTTGGACACCAGCACCGCCGCCGCACCGGCCTTGAGCGCGGCCTCGGCGAATTCGTGACCGTCGCGCCTGTCTGCAAGCGCAACGAAGAGATCGCCAGGCTGCAGCGTGCGCGTGTCGATCGACACGCCGGTCGCGCTCCACCCGCCGTCTGTGAGCTGGCCGCTCACCGCGTTTGCAGCGTCCGCCGCCGTCCACAAGACCGGCGGGCTCAAGACGCGGCCCCTGCAAGGATGCGCGCAATGATAGCGGCCTCATCGAAAGCCACCACCTTGTCGCCGATGATCTGGCCGGTCTCATGACCCTTTCCGGCGATCAGCAGCACGTCACCGGCGCCCAGGGCGTCGACGCCGACCCGGATGGCGCTTTCCCGGTCCGCGACCTCGGTGGCGCTTGGCGCACCTTGTAAAATGGCGGCGCGGATGGCCGAGGGGTCTTCGCTGCGCGGGTTGTCGTCGGTCACGATGATCTTGTCGGCGAGTTTTTCGGCGACCGCGCCCATCTTTTCGCGCTTGGAGGGGTCACGATCTCCGCCGGCGCCGAAAACCAGGACGATCCGGCCTTGGGTATGCGGCCGGGCGGCGCGCAAGAGCTTGTCCAGCCCGTCGGGCGTGTGTGCGTAGTCGAGCAGTATCGGCGCGCCTTGCCGGGTTCGCCCCACGCTTTGCATTCGCCCCGCCACGCCGGTGAGCGCACCGAGCGCCTCAAAGGCGGTATCGGGCTCGACGCCGGTCGCGATCGCAAGCGCGGCGGCCACCACGGCGTTGGCGCTCTGAAACTCGCCGATCAACGGCAGCTCCGCTTGATGATCGGCGCCGCGCCAAGCGAAATGCAGGGTCTGGCTGGCGGGGCGCGGGGTGATTTCGGCGATCGCCAGATCGCGCCCGCGCCATCCAACGGTGATCACGTCCAGACCCGCTGCGCGGCATCCCTCTGCGACCTTGTCCGACCAATCGGAATCCATGTGAACGACGGCTGGCGCGCCATCTTCGGCGAGGGCGGAGAAGAGACGCATTTTGGATGCGAAGTAATCGGCGAAATCCGGGTGATAATCCAGATGATCCTGGGTCAGATTGGTGAAGGCGGCGGCTGTCACGCGCACCCCGTCCATCCGCTTCTGCTTGAGACCGTGGCTGCTGGCCTCCATCGCAAGATGGGTGACCCCTTCGCCCGCCAGCGCATCGAGCGAACGATGCAGGGCGATGGCGTCCGGCGTGGTGTATCCGACCTCCGTCCGCCCGGACGCGCGCGTCACTCCCAGCGTGCCCAGACAGGCCGCCTCGTGGCCGGCCGCCGCCCAGATCTGGCGGAGAAACTCGACCGTCGAGCTCTTGCCGTTGGTGCCGGTGACCGCCGCGATGGTTTCGGGCTGGCGCGGATAGAAGCGGGCCGCAATCGCGGCCAGAGCAGCCGCCGGATCGTCGGCTTCGACCACAGGGACCGGCGCGGGCGTGCCAGGCGGCGCGAGCACCGCGACCGCGCCGCGGTCCACCGCCATGGGAATGAATTTCCGGCCGTCGGTGTGCACGCCGGGCAGCGCTGCGAAGAGATCGCCTTGCGCGACCTTGCGGCTATCAAGCGCCAGCCCGCCGATTCTCAGATCAGCGGCCTCGGGCGGCGCAAATCGCGCGCCGGGCGCCAATTCGGCGAGCGTGCGGGTCACGGCTGCTCTCCGGCGGCGGTCGGCAATTGCACGGGCTCTTCGGCGGGCATGACGGCCCGGGCGCGCGGCGCGAACATCGCAGCGACATTGGAGATGCGCGCCTGTGGATCCACTTCGCGCCGGTCGAGATTCAGCACGCCCGCGAGCTGCTCCATGATTTCTCCCGCCGCCGGCATCGCCGTCCATCCTGCTGTCGCGAAGCCGTGGGTCTCGGCGGTTGGGCGGGGACGGTCAAGGCTCACCGTCAGCACGTATTGCGGGTCATCGAAGGGGAACACGCCCACGAAGGTGTTGAAGCGATCATCATCGGCGTATCCGCCGCGCACCGCGCGCTCGGCGGTCCCGGTCTTGCCGGCCACCGCCAGGCCCGGAATATCCGCCGAACCGGTTTGGGAGCGCACCACGGTTTCGCGCATGACGCCCAGGACCTGCGCCGCCACTTGCGGGCTCATGACCGGATCGCCGGCGACGCTTTCACCAGGCGCGACCGGCCGCAAGGTCGGCGGCACATAGACCCCGCCATTGGCCAGCGCGCCATAGGCCGCGGCGAGCGCCAGAGGGCTCACGGCGAAGCCGTGGCCGTAGGAGGCGGTCATGGTCTGAATGCGCCCCCAGCGCTGGGGCAGCTGCGGCGCCCCGCTTTCCGACAATTCGATCGGCGCCGCATCGAACAGGCGCAGCGAGCGGTAGAAGTCGGCCAGCACCTCCGGCGTGATTTGATCGGCCATGCGCGCGGACGCGATATTGGACGAGAACAGGATGGTTTCGCGCGCCGTCAAAGGACGGTTTTCGCCGCGATAATCCCCGATCGTATGGCCGCCGATCCGCACAGGCTGCGAGGCGTCGAAGACATCTTCGAGACGGACGCGGCCGCTTTGCAGGCCGGCCGCGAGGGCCAGGGGCTTGAAGACGGAGCCGAGCTCATAGACGCCCCTGCTCGCCTGATTGAAATGGGGATGAGTCGCGCCGGGACCGGATGGCTGCGCGTCCGCCCACAAATTGGGATCAAAGTCCGGCAGGGACGCCATAGCGATGATCTCACCGGTTCCCACGCGCATCAGAACCGCAGAAGCGCCGGCCGCCTGGTGTTCGGCCATGCGCCGGCGCAAGACGCTTTCGACGCGGTGCTGGGCGGTCAGGTCGATCGACAGGACAACGGGGGCCGCGCCTTCCGCCAGCTCGGCGTCGAACGCCAGCTCCGCGCCGGCCAGGCCTTGATTATCGGCGCCGACATAGCCCAGCACATGGGCGGCGGCGCGCTGTTTGGGATAGACCCGGCCTGGCTCGGACTGGAAGAAGACGCCGGGCAAGCCCAGCATGTGGATCGCCTGCCGCGTACGCGGTGAGACGCTCTCGGCGATCGACACATAGCGCGTATCCGACTGCAAGCGGCGCAGCAGGCGCTCTTGATCAAGATCCGGCAGCACGGTCGACAATTGTTCGACCACCTCGCGGGCGTCCCAGACATAGTGCGGATCGGCGAACACAGTGTGAAAATCCAGCGTCGCCGCGAGTATCTCGCCGTCGCGGTCGACCAGCATGGCGCGGCGTGCGGCGACTTCGGCGGTGCGCGCGGCGGCTTCGGGCCCGGCCCCGGTCATCGAGACTTCGACCGCGCGCCCGGCGGCCACCAGGAAACCGGCGGCGAAAACCATCCCGATCACCGTCAGGCGCCGGCGCTGGCGCTCGGGCGCCGCTGCGCCCTGCGCGGGCAGATGGAGCGTCCGCGTCGCCCCGGCCGGCGAAGCCTCGCCCGGCGCAGGCGGAGCCGGTTCTGAAGACGCGCTAACCTTAACCGGGCGCAGGAGGCGGCGGATCAGCTTCACTTAGGCTAACGCCCCTCGCCTCGCAGGCGCAGCTCGGCGCGCATGGTTGAAGCCGGCGCGCCGGCATCGCCGGCCTCAAACCGCGGCAATTGCGTGAATGCGATTTCCTGGTCTCCGCTCACCGGCTCGAACCCCAGATAAAGGCGGGCGAGCTCACGTAGATTTTCGCCATCTTCCTGATGGGCGATCTCGGCGCGCAGCGCGCTGATGCGCCCGCGCTCGCGAGCCAGCTCGGCCTGAAGATTGGCCAGCTCGACCTGGTCGGCGGCCGCGCCGGACTTTGCGAAATACAGCGCGGCCAACAAGGACGCAGCGACAATACCGGCAAGGATTTCAGCAAATCGGATCATGAGGCGATCTCCAGTAGGCGCTCATAGGGGGGCACGCCGGCCAGGGCGGCGTCGGGCCGGGGAAAGGGATCCGCCGTCGTGCGCACCGCGGCGCGCAGCTTGGCGGAACGGGCGCGCGGATTGTCCGCCGCCTCACGTTCGCTGGCCGCTTCGGCCTTTTTCGAAACCAGTGAGAAGCTGGGCGCACGCCCCGGCGCCGCTTCCGGCTGATGGCGCGATCCGCCCGGGACCAGGCCGGCGCGCTCGCGCAGAAAGGTCTTCGCCAACCGGTCTTCCAGGGAGTGGAATGTCACGACCACAAGCCGCCCGGCGGCGCGCAAGCCATATTCGGCCGCCACAAGGCCACGCGACAGCTCGCCCAGCTCGTCATTGACATAGATGCGAAGTCCCTGAAATGCGCGGGTCGCGGGATGTATGCGGCTCGGCTTGCCGCCGACCGCTTTTGCGATGATTTCAGCAAGGCGCAGCGTTGTGGTGATCGGCTCTTCGGCGCGCTCGCGCACGATCGCCTGGGCGACGCGGCGGCCATGACGCTCTTCGCCATAGACCTTGAAGATCGCCGCCAACTCGCCGGCCTCAAGCCCGTTGACGGCGTCCGCCGCGCTGGGCCCGGACCGGGACATGCGCATGTCCAGCGGACCGTCCTTCTGGAAGGAGAAGCCGCGCTCGGCCTGGTCGATCTGCATGGAGGAGACGCCCAGATCAAAGACGATCCCGTCCGCGCCGGAGCTGCCCGCCTCCTCCAGCACCGCTTCAAGCATGGAGAACGGGCCGAAGGCGAAGGCGAAACGGCCGGGATAGGCCGCCTTGATCCGGTCCGCCGTCGCCCGCGCGCCTGGATCGCGATCAATCCCCAGCACCCGGCAGTCGGCTGCCTCCAGAATCGCGCGGCTATAACCGCCCGCCCCGAAGGTGGCGTCGATATAAAGCCCGCCATCGCGCGGCGTCAGCGCGGCGAGGACTTCATCCAGCATGACCGGGATATGCGGGCTGGCCATCACGCCCCCTCCCGACGCCGGCGCGGCGTCCGCAAGGCGGTGCGGTTCTCGCGCGCGAATTTCAGGGCGTCGCCGGCCTCGGCCTCATGCGCCGCCGGATCCCAAATCTCGAACCGCTTTCCCAGACCGATGAAGACCGCCTGCTTGGACAGGCCGGCATGCTCGAGGAAAGCCTTAGGCAGCGACACGCGGCCCGTGGAGTCAAAGATCAACGGCTTGGCCCCGCCGAAGATCACGCGCTCGAATGCGGTGCGCGCAGGGTCATAAGGGTCCAGGTCTTCGATCGCGTCGGAATAGTCCTCCAGCAAATGCTGACCGCCGCCTTCCAGAAAGGCGCCGTTAAAGGACGGCCAGACATAGATGCCCGCAAAGCCCTGCCCGGTCACGACCGCGCGGAATTCGGCCGGGACGGAGACCCGCCCCTTGGCGTCAATGCCGTTCTTCGTGGTCGACACGAACATCGCGCTGAACCGCTTCCCCAAACCGCCACACGCCCCTCGTGTGGTTAACTATGGGATAACATGGGACAGCATGGGAAACAATGCCGAAAGGCGCATGGCGTGCGGGTTTTGCCGGGTTTTTCAAGTAAAACCCGCGCGCTTTGCACGTTAACCAATAGAACAGATAAAGAACTCACCGGCTCGCCCGGCCGCACGGCGGACTGGACTCGCGATCGATGGGGCGGAGAAGCCGTGTCAGGCGGCCTGTAAGCCGGGTTCTGTAACGCTATTTCCAAACTGGAAACAACGTGGCGACCATTCCTCTGGGACGCCGCTTGCGCGACGCCTCTAGCAGCCTACCCGAATGCACCAGCGCGGAGGCGCGCCTGCCCCGAAAGGGCGCTGCATTCCTATTCGGCCTTGCTCCAGGCGGGGCTTGCCGTGCCCCCTTCCTTGCGGTCGGGGCGGTGGGCTCTTACCCCACCGTTTCACCCTTGCCGCGCCGGGACGCGGCGGTTTGATTTCTGCGGCGCTGTCCCTGAACCGGTTGGACCGGCCCGCCGGGATTTCCCCGGCGCCTCGCCTCCGTGGAGCCCGGACTTTCCTCTCCCACGGCCTTTCGGCCCTTGCGGGAGCGGCCGCCCGGCCGCCTGACACGGTCTTAAGTCGGGCGCCGGGAAGCCCGGGTCAAGGGGCCTGCGCGATCAATCAGTCGATGGAGATCCGAACCAAAACGGGCTCGGTCCCGATATCCAGCTTGGCGTCATCGAAACGCGGCGGACCGAAAACGGCTCGCGGATCGCGCGATATGGCCGTCGGCTCGAGCGGCACGCCGAACATGCCGCGGCGCATCCGGCCGTCGGATTCCGGATCGCGCCAGACCATCACCGCCCATTCGCCGGGCGGGACATCTTCGAAGGCGAATGACATTTCCGCCTCGGCCCGGGCGCGGTCCTGATACGGGCATTGGGAGATCATGAAAGTCTCCCGATCGCAGAGCTGGACATTCATCACGCCCTCCGGCGTGGAAGTCGTGATATCGACCGTGACCGGCGTCAGGGCGAGCATGGCGGTGAGCAATACCATGATGCGTCTCCTTCAACGCGGCGCCGGCGGAACATCGCCGGCGCCGCCCAATAAAGGCGAGCCCGGCTTCCGCGTCCGGTGTCAGATGTCACTCAGGGGCGCTGCCGGACGTCAATGGCGATAGGCGGCGAAAACCTGGCCGATCCGCGCCCGGGTCTCCGCATCGGCCACGCCGTCAATGCGGGATGTCCGAAACCGGCGCTGAAAGGCCATGACCGCCTGGTCGACCGAAATCGCGGCGCCGACCGGATAGCCGATCGCCTTCAGGGCGGAACCGACGTCATCGACGATGGCGCATGGCGCATCCGCCGCCGGCCAGAGCCCGACGCCCGCTGCGGCCAGTCGCGCCCAGGGAAAGCGCTCGCCCGGGTCCTGCTTGCGGTCCGGCGCCATGTCGGAATGGCCGATGACGCCGTCCGGCGCGATAGGGTGACGGCTGAGGATGTCCCGGCTCAGTGCGATGACGCTTTCGATCTGCGCCGCGGCAAAGGCGGGCAGGCCGAATTCATGACCGCCATTGACGATCTCAATGCCGATGGAGGCTGAATTGACATCCTTCCGGCCGGCCCAGGCGCCCATGCCGGCATGCCAGGCGCGATCGGACTCCGCGACAAGCTGCAGGACGGCGCCGTCCTCCTCGACCACATAATGGGCGCTGACCCCGGCTTCTGGGTCGCAAAGACGCTCGATCGCCGCTTCGCCGGTCTCCATACCGGTGTAATGCAGCACCAGGATCGAGACCGGCGCCTTGCGGGCGTTGAAATTCGGCGAGGGTCTGTGGGTGACGATCAGGCTCATGGCGTGAGGCTAGCGCGGTTTGCCCATCACGTCAGAGACTTGAGCGGTCCTTGACCGCCGCGCGGCGACAACGCCCACGCCCGCCAGAGCCAGAGCGCCGCCCAGCACCAGCTGCCAGGTGACCGGATCGCCCAGCAGAAGCACGCCGCAGATCACCCCGATCAGCGGCGCCATCAAGGTCAACGGCGCGATCAGCGACGCGTCATAGCGGCGCAACAGGTAGTAAAACCCGCCATGGCCCACGACATTGACCAGCAGAACAGTGAAGACCAGGGTCGCAAAGAAAGGCCAGCCGCCCGCCAGCGTGTGCGCGATCTGGTCCTGCTCCAGCAGGAATGACGCGATCAGCAGCGGCGGCCAGGAAATCAGGCCGATCCAGGCTTGAAGCGACAGGGCCGGCACGTCCGCGCGCTTGACGAAGATCGAACCGGCGGCGGCGGCGAACGCCGCGCCGATCCCGGCGACCAGACCGATGGTGAAGCTGAATTCGGCGGGCTTGAAGACCACCAGGGAGGCGCCGAGAAAGGCGATGGCCATGCCCGAGCCTCGAACCCACCCGACCCGCTCGGAAAGAAAGATGATGGACAGGATGGTGGTGAACGGCACGGCCAGCTGGACAATGATCGCGATCGCCGACGGGGTCGCAAAGCGCAAACCGATGAACAGCAGGGCGAACTGGATCGCCCCCATGGTCAGCGCCGCGCCGATCACCGGCCCCATGCGCTTGGGGACCGGGAGCAGGAATGGCGCGAGGAGGGCGTAAAGCAGCACGAAGCGCAGGAAGGCGAAAAAGAGCGGCGGCGCGCCTTCAAAGCCTTCCACGATGACCGGGGTTCCCGACAGCGACCATTTGGCCACGACGAAATTCACGCCCCAGATGAGGCATATTCCGAACAAAAGGGCGAAATGGCGCGGGGTCATGGACCGGCTCTACGGGCGCAAGGGCACGCCGGCAAGCCGACGGGTGTGAAGGCGTTCAGTCCTTGTCGGCTTCGCCGTCGACGGTCCAGCCATGAGGACCCCGGCGCGCGACCAGAACATCCGGCTGGCGGCGCGCGCGGCGGCCGCGCACTTTCATGTAGAGCCACCAGGCTGACGCGCCCAGCGCCGCCACGCCGGCGGCGATCAGGGCCGCCATGGTCAGGAAGGCGGCGAGCACGAAGATGAGCCCGATGAAGGCGACCGCGATCACTGCAGCAAGGCCGGCGCGCAGGAAATTCATAAGGCCCGCACCAGAAAAGGCTTGCTGTTGGATCATCTGACATCTCCTGTCATCGCGTCGCCGAGAAGGCCCAGCCTCTGCAAGATTTGGGCTTAAAGCTGCGCGGGTCAATGCTGCGCTTGCTCAAACCGGATTACCGATTGGCAACACTGTTCAATTTTATGCCTTTTCCAAGGCCATGCGCTTTTGAATCTCGCGATAGGCCGCATTGATCGCCGCCATCTTCTCATCTGCGATTCGCTGAAGCTCGGTCGGAGCGCCGCGCGCAATCAGCCGATCCGGGTGATTTTGCGCGGCCGCGCGGCGCCAGGCGCGCTTCACCGTCGCTTCGTCGGCATCGTGAGCCACGCCGAGGATCACGAAAGGGTCATCCTCGGGCGCGCCCAGATGAGCGACCCGGATCCGGTCGAATTCTCGCGCGCGGAAGCCGAAGATCTCCGCAACCGTCTCCAGATATTCGGCTTCGTCCTCGGTCACCCGCCCGTCCGCCTTGGCAATATGGAACAGGCCGTCCAGGACATCCTCCAACACGGCGGGATGGTGCCGGAAGCGGCGCGCCAAGCGGCGCGCATACCCGTCGAAGCCCAGCGTGGTCTGCTTGGCCAGGTTGAAGGCCTGGCGCAGCGGCGCTTCAGAGCCCGGCGGCGCCCGAAAGACTTGCGCGAAAGCGGCGACCTCGTCGCGCGTGACCTCGCCGTCGGCTTTGGCCATTTTCGCGCCGAGCCCGATCAGCGCCATGGCGTAGTCGGCGTCCTCGACCCGATGGCCCGGCAGGCAGTCTTCGCCTTCACAGTCGAACGGGTCCGGCCGTCCGGTGATCAGCTCTCTTAAGGCGCGCCACAAGCTCATAACGGGCGTGAATTTACGGCCTGCGAGCTGATTTAGCTACGGCTTCGCGCAAGCCGCATCGCCGCAGGCGCTCCGCTTGCCAAAGGCCGCCCGCCGGTGTTGATGCTTGCGTCAGCCCGGCTGACGGGCGAGCCTTGAGGGACCACGCCGTGCCGGATGCTTCTCCACCAGCCAGCTGGGAATTCTGGATCGACCGCGGCGGCACCTTCACCGACATCATCGGGCGCGACCCATCCGGCCTGCTGCACGCTTCAAAGCTGCTGTCCGAAAGCGACGCCTATGAGGACGCCGCCAGCGAGGGCGTGCGCAGACTCTTGACGGCCGCCGGCGGCGCCGGCGCGTCGATCGCAACGGTGAAGATGGGCACCACGGTCGCCACCAACGCCCTGCTCGAGGAAAACGGCGCCCCGATCTTGTTCATCGTCACGGAAGGCTTCGGCGACGTGCTGCTGATCGGAGATCAGACGCGGCGAGATATTTTCGCGCTGAAGATTGAACGGCCGGCGCCCCTGCCCCGCCAGATAGCGGAGGTGCGCGGCCGCGTCGGACCGGACGGCCGGGTGGTCGACGCGCTCGATGAAGACGCTGTGAGGGCGGCTTTGGCGCAAGCGAAGTCTGACGGCTGCGCCGGCGTGGCCATCGCCTTGATCAACGCCCACGCCAATCCCGAGCAGGAGCGGCGTGTGGAAGCGCTCGCACGCAAGGCGGGATTTGCATATGTCACGCCCTCGCACGCGACCGGCGCCCTGATCAAATTTGTCCCGCGCGCGTCCACCGCCGTGATCGACGCCTATCTCACACCGGTCCTGCGGGGCTATGTGGACCAGGTCGAACAGGGGCTTGAGGGCGCGCCGCTCTATTTCATGCAGTCCAGCGGCGGGCTCGCCACCGCGAAGGTGTTTAAGGCGCGCAACGCCGTGCTGTCCGGTCCGGCCGGCGGTGTCGTCGGCATGGCGATGACCGCGAAGGCGAGCGGATTTGACCGGGTCATCGGATTCGACATGGGCGGCACCTCCACCGACGTGTCGCGGTTTGACGGCGAAGACTATGCGCGCACGTCGCTGACCGATCTTGGCGGACGAATTCTGCGCGCGCCCATGCTGGACGTGCACACCGTGGCGGCGGGCGGCGGATCGATCCTCAGCTTTGACGGCGAACGCGCCCGCGTCGGCCCGCGCAGCGCCGGGGCCGCCCCCGGGCCGGCCTGTTACGGCAAGGCGGGACCGGCGGCGGTCACCGACGCCAATCTGGTGCTCGGCCGGATTCAAGCCGGCTGGTTCCCAAGCGTCTTCGGTCCAAGCCAGGACCAACCGCTGAACCGGGCGGCCAGCGTGAAGGCGTTGGGGCGTCTGGCGGATCAGATGGGCTTCAAGAGCGCCGAGGCGGCGGCGGAGGGGTTTTTGGCGGTCGCCGTTGAAGCGATGGCCGAGGCGATCCGCAAAATCTCCACCACCCAGGGCGTCGACCCGCGCCGCTACGCCCTGAGCGCCTTTGGCGGCGCCGGCGGACAGCATGCCTGCAAGGTCGCCGAAGCCTTGGGCATGACCACGGTTCTGATCCATCCCCAAGCCGGTTTGCTGTCCGCCTACGGCATCGGCGCTGCGCCGATCCGGGAAATCCGCGAGGCGGGTCTGGAGACCGACTTCACCCGGGAGAGTTATGGGAAGGCGGCCATTCGCCTTGGTGAGCTGGAGGCGCAAGCGCGCGAGGCGGTCCACAAGCAGGGCGGCTCGGACATCCAGCTGCGAAGTTCGCTTCGCCTGCGCGCGGCGGGGTCGGACACCGCGATCGCCGTGGCCTGGGGCGAGCAGGCTGAGCTTTTGGAGGCGTTCAAGACGGCGCATCGCCGGCTCTTCGGCTTTGAGCCAGCCGCCGACGGGGTGGTGATGGACAGCCTGGTCGCCAGCGCGGAAGGCGCCCCGATCGGCGCTCCGTCAACCGGCGAAATTGAACCCTCGGCCTCCGCAGAGCCGCAAGGCGTCGCCAGGCTCCACGAGGGGGGCGCCTGGCGGGACGTCCCGGTCTTTGTTCTGAAGGACCTGGGCGCCGGCGCGCAAATCACAGGCCCTGCGCTGATCATGGACGCTAATCAAACCATCGTCGTCGACGCCGCCTGGTCGGGCGCGCGCGATGAGACCGGCATGCTGGTGCTGGAACGCACGCAGGCCCCTGACACGCGCGGGCCACAGCGGCGGGCGTCAGCCTCTGCGTGCGATCCGATCACGCTGGAGTTATTCAACCGGCGCTTTATGGCGGTCGCGGAACAGATGGGCGCCGTGCTGGAACGCACCGCGCACTCCGTGAACATCAAGGAACGGCTCGACTTTTCCTGCGCGGTCTTTGACGCCGAGGGCGGGCTGGTCGCCAATGCGCCGCATATGCCGGTCCATCTCGGCTCGATGTCGGCGAGCGTGCGCGCCGCGCTAAACGCCCATCCGGACCTGGGGCCGAACGACGCGATCGCGCTGAACGCGCCGTATAACGGCGGCACCCATCTTCCCGATGTGACGGTGATCCAGCCGGTCCACGCCGCAAACGGCGCGCGCATTTTCTTCGTCGCCTCGCGTGGACATCATGCCGACATTGGCGGCGTCGCGCCCGGTTCAATGCCCGCCTTTTCAACCTGCATCGAGGAAGAGGGCGTGCTGCTCGACGCCGTAAAAATCCTTCACAAGGGCGTTTTCCAGACCGACGCCTTGTGGTCGGCGCTGCGCGAGGGCCCTCACCCCGCCCGGAATCCGCGGCAGAATATCGCCGACATGAAAGCCCAGCTCGCCGCCTGTGCGCGGGGCGCCCAAGCGCTCAATGCATTGGTGGAGGCTGAAGGTCTGGACGTGGTTCAGGCTTATATGGGCCATGTTCAGGACAACGCGGAGGCGGCGGTCCGCCGCGTCATCGGCGCCCTGTCCGACGGCGCCGCCGAGATGCGGCTGGAAAACGGCGCGGTCATCAAGGTGGCGATCCGCTCACACCGCGAAGGCGCGCGGGCGGAGATCGATTTTTCCGGAACCAGCGCGCAGCTGACGTCAAACTTCAACGCGCCCAGCGCGGTTGCGCGCGCGGCCGTCCTCTATGTCCTGCGCTGTCTGGTGGAGGATCAGATTCCGCTTAACGAGGGCTGCCTGACGCCGATCGACCTGATTTTGCCGGAGGCCACGCTCTTGTCGCCGCAGGCGCCGGCCGCCGTCGTCGCCGGCAATGTGGAGACCAGCCAGCTGGTGGTCGATGCGCTATTCGCCGCAACCGGCCGGCTCGCCGCCAGCCAGGGCACAATGAACAACCTCACTTTTGGGGACGAGACGCGTCAGTATTACGAAACCCAATGCGGCGGCGCAGGCGCGGGCCGTTCGGCGACCGGCGAGCTTTTCGACGGCGCGTCCGCCGTGCACACCCATATGACCAATTCCCGCCTAACCGATCCGGAGGTTTTGGAGCTTCGATACCCGGTGCGCGTCCGCGCGCACGCCGTGCGGTCCGGATCCGGCGGCCCGGGGCGCGCGAAAGGCGGCGACGGCGCCGTGCGCCGGCTGGAATTTCTTGCGCCGATGACGGTCTCGCTGCTGTCCGGTCGCCGCGGCATCGCGCCTCCGGGCCTCGCCGGGGGCGGAGACGGCGCACCGGGACGGCAACGACTCATCGGTTCTGACGGGGTGAGCGAGCCGCTGCCGGCTTGCTTCACCCGCACGGTCAAGGCTGGCGAGAGCATTGAAATCGAGACTCCCGGCGGCGGCGGGATCGGAGCGTTAAGCGCGCGGCGGCCCACCGCTTAACTGTAGTGCGTTCAACGGACCCACACCAATGAGATTGCGCGCCTTTTGGCTTCACCTATAGTCGGCGCCGAAGAGGGTGGGAGGAAGATCACGTGTTCAGGATCGCCTATCGGTCCAATCTATGTCCGCACACGAAGTCCGCTGACATTGATCGCATCGTCGCAATCGCGAATTCACGCAACGCCGATCTCCAGATCACCGGCGCCTGGATGCTCCATGACGGCGACTGTCTCGCCGCGATCGAAGGGCCGCCGCTGGCCGTCCGGGAAATCATGGACACCATCTGGGACGATCCGCGCCACACCGATGTGAATCTGATGCACATGGAGCAGTGCGACGACCGCCTGTTCAGCGGTTGGGCGCTGCGTTTCCTGCCAAAGAAGGCGGTCGAGGCCGATCCGCAGCTTCAGTCCCATGCCGGTCTGACCTGGCTGTCTGGCTTCGCCGGCGGGCTGAACGCCTTCTATGCGCCGCGTCAGACTGGCGCGCCGACCAGCGCCGCGCATTAAAACTCTGCAATCTTCGATCCGGTCGATGATCCGCGACTGAGCCTGCGTCGTAGTATCGCATGTTCTATATTCGATAGAGCAACCGCGAGCCCCGCCGGGGCGGCGGACTCATCATCCTTGTCCCCCCGGACAGGTTTACGGGAGAAACCCCATGCGTTTGACCTCCACCCTTCTGGCCGCCTCCGCGCTGGCGCTCACCGCCGTCGCGCCGTCCTTCGCCCATGATCATGGCGGCAAGGCCGCAGCCGAGACCCAGAACTCCATCGTCGAGATTGCGGTCGGCAATGACAACTTCACCACGCTGGTCGCCGCCCTGCAGGCGGCCGACCTGGTCGGCGCCCTGTCAGGCGAGGGCCCGTTCACGGTGTTCGCACCGACCAATGACGCATTTGGCGGCCTGCCGGCCGGCACGGTTGAAACGCTGCTTCAGCCCGAAAACAAGGGTCAGCTCACCGCCGTGCTGACCTATCACGTGGTCGCCGGCGAGCTGTTCGCTGAAGGCACGCCGGAAGGCACCTATGAGCTGGAGACGCTGCAGGGCGACACCGTGGAGGTCATCGTCGACTCCCACGGTGCGGTCACGGTCGACGGCGCCAATGTCATCACCGCCGACATCGACGCCTCAAACGGCGTCATCCACGTCATCGACGCGGTGATCCTGCCGGGCCAGTAAGCTCCAGCGTTTGACTTTGCGGTCACAACGGCTCCGCGCCCAGGCGCGGGGCCGTTTTTTATTGGGCCGCAGCCTCACCCCGCCGCCAGCGTGCCGGCGAAATTCACCGATTGGCGCGCCAGCAAGTTCAGGAAAATCATCGCCAGGATTACGAAGACGAATAGAAACAGGCCCGCTTGCGCCGCCAGCCTGAGCCAGAGCGGCTGGGCAGGCGTGAAGCGGGCGGAGATGCGCGGCGCCACGCCGATATTGAACACGATGAAGGCCAGGAAAAGCGGCAGCGCCACGATCAAGGCGAGCGGCCCGTCGGGGACCGCTTCATAACCGGGATGGCGCACCATATCGACCAGAGTTCGGCCCAGGCCCTTCGCCGCGCCGGCGGCAATACGCAGCGCCCCGTCTTCGGCGCTCGACGCGCCGACAAGACTTCCTAGCGTGCCGGGAATGACCGCCAACAGATTTTCGCCCGTACGCATCAGCCAACGGGTCTCGGCGTGCAGAGATTCGTAGAACACCCAGTTCGCCACCCCCAGCAGGCCCGCCGCGCCGGCGATGAGGATGCTGGCGAGGCTGATGAGATACAAACTCGCTTCGCGGATCTGGCGCAGATAGAGGCCGGCGTTGACGGCCAGCACAATGACCGCAGCCAGGCTTGCGGCGAGCCGCAAGTCGGGGCGCGTCAATTCCGCCGCGTGCGCGCCCAGGCCCGACACCGCCTCGGCGGAGAAGAAGCTGAGCCCGAAGCCTGCGAGACCCAATGCGGCCAGCGCCAGCAATCCTGCGAACCATTTCATCGCGCCATGCCCTGCCGATCCCGCCGCACTCCGGGTCAGACAAGCGGGACAAGCAGGCGAGAACAAGGCGGCGGATCAGGGCGTGCTGAGGCTGACCGGCTCGCCGAAGGCGCCGTCCCGGGTCCAGGCGGTCAGCACCCAGTCTCCCGGCGGGACAAGGACGGGCGCGATTTCGCCGGGGAAGAGCAGGACGCGATCGCCCGGCATGGCGTCCAGCGACGCTCCCGGCGGTCGCGCCTCGATGATCACCGCCTGCTCAGCCGGGCGTAGCGACTGCGGGATGTCCACAGCGACATCGCCCGCCTGCCGCCGCCAATCGGGCCGCAAATCGGTGAAGCTCATCGGCGGATGGGCGAGGAAGAGGTCAACGGCGTCCGCGGGCACGAGGCTCGCGCCATCAACCAGCACAGGCCAGGCCAGGATTTCGGCGGGCGGAGACGCCGGCGCACCGTCCGCCGAGGCTTCCGGCGCCGCAAGGGCGCAATGGGTTTGGGAGATGGTAAGCGGGTCGATCCCGGTTCTGTCTTTCAGCCGGGCGGCGAACCATCGCAACGGCGCCTGGTCCTCGCCCAGCGCCTGGGGCGCCTCGAACACATGGGAATGGCCGACATGAATCAGCAGGCGCGCATCGGGCTCCTCCTCAAGCACGTCCGCGATCAGGTTTTCAGCCTGAGCCTCCTGGCGCATCGCAATGCGTTCGATGGGATCGGTGACGGAAGAATCGCGCTGGCCCAAGCGGATTTCATAGGCGGCGAAGCGATAGCCCCGTTCCCGCAGGGCGTTCACCTGGCGGGCGAAGACCGGCTCGCGGTCATACCAGCCCAACGGCCCTGACGCGGGCCGCATCGTCAAGCGGACATGATTGAAGGTCTCGGCCGCGAAGACGGTGAATTGATCGCTTAGCGCACCGCCCAGCTGGGCGATGGTCCAGCGATGACGGGGTTGATTGTGCGCTTCATTGATGATGACGATCTGCGCCTCGCGCGCAGCGGCGATGGCGGCGTCAATCCCGTCTTCGCGCGCCAGAGGACAAGGCGGCAGGTCATAAAGCCCAGGCTGGACACGCAATGCCAGGTCCTCGCGCCCGGCCATGGTGAAATTCCGCACGGCGACGGCCTGCGCGCGGCCTTGCGGCGCAAATCCCTCGAGGGACGCCGGCAATTGCTCGAACAGCGAAAGCGCGATTTCGGAGACCGGCGCCGCGACCGGCTGGTCTTGCGCGGCGGGCGCCGGGACCGGCTCTGCGACGGGCGGCTCCTGGGCGGTGAGAAACGCGGCGAGCGCAGCGATCAGCATTAAGGTCTCCAACTCCCCGATTGGCGGTTGCTCCTGCGCGCGACTATCCTATTCCCGCGATGGCGAGAAAAGCGCGAATTCCCTTTACCGCCCTCTGCGCCCTCGCCGGCGCGGCGCTGCTGGGAGCCTGCGCCGCACCGCCCGGGCCTGGCGCGCAGGACGTCCCGTCGGTACGCGCCGCGCCGCCCCATACGGCCGGTCCGGGATCAATCGAACCGGCCGCCGGCGCCGGCGTTCTGGACGGCGGCATCTGGACGCTCGTCAAACTCAACGGCGCGGCGATTCCGCCGGACCATGCCCCGACCCTGGCGTTTCAGGGCCGGAGCGTGACCGGCTCTACAGGGTGCAACCGGTATTTCGGCGAAGTCTCGGTGACCGAAACCGGCGTCGTCTTCGGCCCCATGGGCGTCAGCCGACGGGCCTGCGCGCCTGAAATCATGGATCTTGAGAACGACTTCTTGGCCGCGCTTAGAAGGTCGACGGTTTTGCGCTTCGTGACGGCGACCGATTAGGCTTGAGCGCAGGCCTGGACGTACAGATCGAAGCGCGCCGGGCGCGCTAGCCCGTCTTGCGC
>LYSW01000041.1 GCA_001657295.1 Oceanicaulis sp. BBD 1991-10
CATTCAGCCGGTCCGCCGCATTGCCCGACAGCACGGCCTCCATGCGTTCGGCCGACTCGGCGATCTGTTCATATTCCCGTTTCAAAATGGCGACGAGCAACGCGGCCTTGGACGGTTCCGCATTCAGCACCGTGCCGGGCGAAACGCCGGCCTCATCAGCGATTTGCTTGATGGTCGCGCCTTCAAAGCCGTGCTCAAGGAAGACGCGGCGCGCCGCCTCGAGAACGGCGGCTTTTGTCGCCTCACGCCTCATGTCCCGGCGTGTCATGCGCGGACGTCCGCTATCCAGCATCAACTCTGCCCCCATAATGTCCAACGTTCTCATGCGCCGGCTTAAACAGATGTTGAATTATCAGCATTCGCCTCAAAGGTGAAGGCGAGTAACACTTTGCCTGTCGAAAACCTGCAGGTCTTCTAGGCGCCTAAGTGCAAACGCGACGCGATGGCGATGCAAAACGCGCCGGGCCCGGCGGCGACGAACCGCAATTCATCTCCTGCGCGGCGACGCCGCACGCCGTTGCCTTCGGCCTCGGAAGGGCCTAGATCGGCGGCCATGACAGCCTTTATCGACACGCTCCTCTACATCCTGCTCGGCGTGGTGTTTCTTGTGCTTGCGGCCGGGATCTACGCTCTGTTTCGCGGCGGCGAATTCGGCCGGACCTGGTCGAACCGGCTGATGCGCGCGCGCGTCCTGTTTCAGTTCATCGCCGTCATCGTCATCGTCGTGGGGTTTTGGGCGAAGAGCCAGTTCGGCTAATTTGCGGACGACAATAGCCGCTCGAGCGCCTGTCCGACCGGCTCGCGCACCCTATCGATGCGGCCGTCATTGACCCCAGCGGCCGCGACGCAGCCGCTGCGCGGGTCAACCGCCATCTGAACGAACCACAGGGTGTTTGAACCGGCATGGCTGAGCACGCCGGTCTCACGCACGCCCCAACCCAGGGCGTAGTCCGCGTCGCCGACAGGCGTCTGGAGCCGGTCCCAGCTCTCAGCGTCGAGATAGTCGTCCGGCCGGTCCGCATGGGCCCGCAGGAAATCCGCCAGGTCTTCAAGCGACATGTGAGCCCGCCCTGCGGAGTTGAGCGCGGGCGGGTTATCCGCCCCGGCGCCGGGCTCGCGCGCGGAGAGCCCGGAGAACATGGCCGCGCGATGGCCCCGCGGCTGGCCGGCGCCGCCCGGCGTCCCGGGCGGTCCCCAGCCGGCGCTGTCCATGCCGAGAGGAGCGAACACCTCGTCCTGCATCATGGCCTCATAGGGCCGCCCCGCCGCCGTCTCGAGCATCAGCGCGGCGATGACATAGCCGGCGTTGGAGTAGAGGAAGTCTCCGCGCGCACCGCCTGCGTTCGAAAGACTATGGGCGGCATAGGTCCGCCGGTCCGCTGCAACGTCACGGTCGGCGTCCGCCCCCACGAGCCGGAGCGTCGTGACCATGCCCGCGTTGGCCCTCACCCCGCCCTGATGCGCCAGCAGCTCGGACAGCGTGACCGCGCCCAGCGCAGGATCAATTTCACCGATCAGATCACCGAGAATATCGGTCACCGACGAGGCCCAAGAGATCACGCCGGCTTCCACCAGCCGCGCTGCGAGCGTGGCGGTCATCGCCTTGGTGTTCGAGCCCATATGCCAGAGATCGCCCGGCGCGATCGCAGCCGTCCCGCCTTGAATCCGCAGGCCGGCGACGCCCTCGGCGGCGCCCGCGCCGCAATCGATGACGACAGCGGCTCCTGGAGATCCCGTCTGCTGCTGCAGCGTGACGGCGAAGCCATTAGGATCAAGCGAGACGGGAGAGGACGCGGCCAGGCTGAGGGTCAAAGCAAGGATGGGCATCAGGGCCTCCAGCGATGTAACGCTCAGGTTACATAATCCCTTCTGGCGCCGTCCAGACCTCGCGTCAAGAGTAACTTTGAGGTTACATCCCGGACGGAACGCCGCTCAGAAGATGCGGCTTATCGCTGGCTATTGCGTCGGCGTGCGGTAAAACCGCCGACATGGTTCGACTGACGAAAATCTACACCAAGACCGGCGACAAGGGCCGCACCCAGCTGGGCGACATGAGCGCTGCGGACAAGCATGATCCCCGCGTCGAGGCCTATGGCGCGGTGGACGAAGCCAACGCCGCGATCGGTCTGGCGGTCGCCGGGCTGGACGCTGATCACGAATTGCGTCCGGTGCTCCTCGCGGTGCAGAACGACCTCTTCGACGTCGGCGCGGATTTATGCGTGCCGGAGAGCGACGAACCGCGCGAATGGACTCCCTTGCGCGTCGAGCTCAGTCAGGCGGAACGCCTGGAGTCTGTGATCGACCGGCTCAATGCTCGGCTGGAAGCGCTGGACAGCTTCATTCTGCCGGGCGGAAGCGAGGCGGCGGCGCGGCTTCACGTGGCGCGCACCGTCACCCGCCGGGCGGAACGGCGCGTCACCGCGCTGCGCGCTGGCGGCGCCGTGGTGAGCGACGCGGTGATCATCTATCTCAATCGTCTGTCCGATCTGCTCTTCGTGGCGGCCCGCATCGCCAATGACGACGGCGCCAAAGACGTGAAATGGGCGCCGGGCGCGGGGCGATAATCTCAATCTTTCCGAGCCGGAAACGCGCTTTTTCGCCCGGCGGGACTGGCGAAGCGGGGGCGTGAGACCCTATCTATCCCCTCGAAGCGTGCGGCGTCCGGTCGCACCCTGGCCACCACGGACCAAATTTGAGAGGGGAACATCCCATGAAGACCGCCTTCGCCGCCGCCTCCCTGGCGGCCTTTCTCGCCGCGCCCGCTCTGACATCGACCGCCAACGCCGAACCGGCCGCCTACGAATTCGACAAGACCCATACCGCCATCCGCGCCAGCTGGGTGCATCTGGGCTATTCGGAGCAGTCCATCTATTTCACCGATTATGACGGCGTGCTGATGCTGGACTTCGAAGAGCCGCAAAATTCCGCCGTGGACGTCACCTTCAACCTCGCCGCCGGATTCTGGGTCGGCGCCAATCAGGAACGCTTTGAAGGCCACCTGAACTCGTCTGATCTGTTCGACACCGAGCAGTTTCCGACCGCCCGCTTCGTCGCCACCAGCTTTGACACCGAAGACGGTGAAACCGGCACGATGACCGGTGATCTCACGCTGCTGGGTCAAACCCAGCCGGTGACTCTGAACGTCGTTCTGAACCAGCGCTCGCCGCATCCGTTCAGCGGCAATGAGGTTGCAGGCCTGAGCGCCACCGCCACCATCAACCGCTCCGACTGGGGCATGGACTATGCGGTCCCGGCCGTCTCCGACGCGATCGAGCTGAGCATTGAAACCGAGCTCGCGCTCGTGGTCGAACCAAGCGAAGACGCCGAATAATCGGCGCTGAGGACCCGCCTCCCCAAAGTCGCGACCGGCGGCGCAGTCGCGCCGCCGGTCGTTTGCGTTTCAGGCTCGCCTGCGCAGCGCTGCGTCATTGCGGCGCACGCGTTGACTTCACCCTGCCGGGGGGGCAGTTTCCGGCTTCAGTTTTCTAGGCAGGACCGCCGCGTTACGCGCCCTTGGGCCATTTGACCGGGGTCCTTCATCAGACCCGGAGCCGTCGATGAAAATCCTCGTCCCCGTTAAGCGGGTGGTCGACTACAATGTGAAGGTCCGCGTGAAGCCGGATCAGACCGGCGTGGACCTGGCCAATGTCAAAATGAGCATGAATCCCTTCTGCGAGATCGCCGTCGAAGAAGCGATCCGGTTAAAGGAGAAGGGCGCGGCTGAAGAGATCATCGCGGTCTCCGTCGGCCCGGCCCAGGCGCAGGAGACCATCCGGACCGCGCTGGCCATGGGCGCCGATCGCGGCATTCACGTGACCACCGACGCGGATGTGGAATCCCTCGCCGTGGCGAAAATCCTCGCCAAAGTCGTCGAAGCGGAGGGCCCGGAGCTGGTGATCCTCGGCAAGCAGGCGATCGACGGCGACGTGAACGCCACCGGCCAGATGCTCGCCGCGCTGCTGGGCTGGCCGCAGGCGACCTTCGCCTCGGAAGTTGAAAAGACCGACGCGGGCTTCAACGTCACCCGGGAAATCGACGGCGGTCTGCAGACCCTGGCGATCCCGTCTCCGGCCATCGTAACCACCGATCTGCGCCTCAACGAGCCGCGCTACGCCTCCCTGCCGAACATCATGAAGGCCAAGCGCAAGCCGATCGACGCCAAGACGCCGGACGATTTCGGCGTCGACATCACGCCGCGTCTGGAAGTGCTGAAAGTCGCCGAACCGGCCAAGCGCGAAGCGGGCGTGAAAGTGGAAAGCGTCGCCGAGCTGGTCGACAAGCTGAAGAATGAAGCGGGGGTGCTCTAATGGCCGTCCTGGTTATCGCTGAACACGACAACGCCACGCTCAATGACGCCACGCGCGCGGTGGTCACCGCCGCGAAAGGCATTGGCGGGGATATCCACGTGCTGGTCGCCGGCAAGGGCGCAGGCGCCGTGGCCGAAGCCGCCGCCCAGCTCGACGGCGTGGCCAAAGTGCTGCACGCCGAAGGTGATGCGTTGGAGAAGAAGCTGGCCGAAGCCATGGAGACCGTCGTGCTCTCCATCGCGGACAGCTATGACGCCATCCTGGCGGCCGCCTCCACCGTGGGTAAGAATTTCATGCCCCGCATCGCCGCCAAGCTGGACGTGATGCAAATCTCCGACATTACGGCCGTGGAAAGCGCGGACACCTTCGTGCGTCCGATTTATGCGGGCAATGCGATGATGACGGTGAAGTCGAACGACGCGAAAAAGGTCATCACGGTGCGCCCGACGACCTTCGAGAAGGTCGGCGACGGCGGCTCAGCGGCTGTGGAGAGCGTTGACGCCCCGGCGCCGTCTGCGGCTTCGCAATTCGTGTCCGAAGAGCTGTCCAAGTCGGACCGCCCTGAACTGGGCGCCGCCAAGATCGTCATTTCCGGCGGCCGCGGCATGGGCAATGGCGAGAACTTCGCCATCATCGAGAAGGTCGCCGACAAGCTGGGCGCGGCCGTGGGCGCGTCGCGCGCGGCCGTGGATGCGGGCTTCGTGCCGAACGATTATCAGGTCGGTCAGACCGGCAAAGTCGTCGCGCCGGAGCTTTATATCGCGGTCGGCATTTCGGGCGCCATCCAGCACCTGGCCGGCATGAAGGACTCCAAGGTGATCGTCGCGATCAACAAGGACGAAGAAGCTCCGATCTTCTCGGTCGCCGACTACGGCCTGGTCGCCGATCTCTTCACCGCGGTGCCTGAGTTCGAAGCCGAGCTGGGCAAGGTCGGCTACTAAGCCAGCCCCTTGAAGCAGAACGAGAACCCCGGGCGCGCGGCGCCCGGGGTTTTTCTTACTCCGCCTCGAACGCCCGGCTCACCGGCCATTCCTCGTCCGCAGGCCGCCAGGCGATGGAGGCGACTTTCCAGTCGGCGCCGTCTCTGACCAGCACCAGGGTGTTGAGGCCCACCGCCACCACCTCGCCCGTGGCCGCGTAACGGCCCTCATAGGTGCTCAGGACGGTCGCCATGCCGCCATAGGTATAGGTGCGCCGTTCCAGCTCGATTTCGGTGAAGCCGTTCTCGACCAGATTCGGACCGGCGCGCTCGATATAATCTTCGGTGCTCATGGTGATGAGCCGTTCGCCCTCCGCCGTGGGCGCGACGATGGTCATGCGCGCGCCGTCCACAAACAGCTGGCGGAATAAGTCCCAGTCCCGCTCCTGGCCCACCGGTCCGGAAATCACGCCATAGAGCGTCTGAACGGTTTCTCCGGGCGTGGACTGCTGGGCAAACGCAGGCGCTGACAGGGCGATGAGCGCCGCAGCGGGCGCAAGCAGGGTGATCTTCATGGCGTTTCCTCCCCATTGGTGTCGCCGGGGAGTGGAGCGCGAACGGCGCGCCCGATCAAATGAAGCTGCGTTAATACCGCTCGATCGCCGCTTCGATCAGGGCGAAGGCGTCTTCGCTCGCCCATTCCGCTTCGCCGGATAATCGGCCGATCTCCTGGCCGTTGCGGTCATAGAGAATGCTGATCGGCAGGCCGCGGCTGCCCGGCCCCATGACTGCGAAAGCCATGCTCATCGACGGATCGAAATACAGATTGAGATGGTTGAGATTATGCTCGCGGAAGAAGGCTTCCGCGTCGGTGAACTGGCGGTCCATGGAAATGGTGACCACCTCAAAAGCCTCAGACCCGTAGCGGCCCTGGAGCTCGTTGAGATACGGCATCTCCACCACGCAGGGCGCACACCAGGTCGCCCAGAAATTGACCAGCACCACCTTTCCGCGCCGGTCCGCCAGAGTGATGGTGTCGCCATTGGCGGTCTGGAGCGGGCCCAGCGGCTGGGCCGGGGCGTCGGACACCGTGCGGAAATCGGCCATGGCGCCGGTGGCGAAATGGTCCAGCGGACCGCGCTCGGTCGTGACAAGGGCCGAGCCGATGACGTAGACAATCGCCAACGCGCCGACGGCGAAGGTGGCGATGAGCGCTTCTTTGATCGAAATCCTCGGCAATTTCACGCGGCCGGCTCCTTTGATTGGCCCGCATGACACGGACACAAGACGACTTCAATGAGCGACGACACTCCAAAGCCTGCCGCCAGCGACATCTGGGGCGGCCGCTTCTCCGCCGGTCCGTCCGAGGTGATGCAGGCCATCAACGCCAGCGTCGATATCGATCAGCGCCTGTTTGAGCAGGACATTGACGGCTCGCTCGCCCATGCGCGGATGTTGTCCGCCTGCGGGGTGATTTCAAGCGCGGACGCTGACGCGATCTGCACGGGGCTTGAAGCGGTGAGGGCGGATATTCGCGCCGGCCGCTTCGTATGGAAGGCCGAGCTTGAAGACGTGCACATGAATATCGAGGCGGCCCTGCGCGAGAAGATCGGCGCCGCGGCGGGACGCCTGCACACCGCCCGGTCGCGCAATGACCAGGTCGCCACCGATTTCCGCCTTTGGCTGCGCGAGGCCTTGTCGGCCGCGATTGAGGGCCTGACCCAGTATCAGAAGGCGTTGCTGGCCCAGGCGGATGCGCACGCCGACTGGGTGATGCCGGGTTTCACCCATCTGCAGACCGCCCAGCCGGTCAGCCTGGGTCATCACCTTTTATGCTGGATCGAGGCCGCCGAGCGCGACAAGGGCCGGCTCGCGGATTGCCGCGCGCGCCTGAATGAGAGCCCGCTGGGCGCGGCGGCGCTCGCCGGGACGGCCTTTCCCATCGACCGCGGCCAGACCGCGGCGGCGCTGGGCTTTGACCGGCCCATGGCCAATTCGCTGGACGCGGTGAGCGCGCGCGATTTTGCGCTGGAGGCCCTGGCCGCCGCGGCGATCTGTGCGGTGAATCTTTCCCGTTTCGCCGAAGAGATCGTGCTGTGGAGCTCGCGCCGTTTCGGCTTCGCCCAGCTCACGGACGCCTTCTCCACCGGTTCCTCCATCATGCCGCAAAAGCGCAATCCGGACGCCGCCGAGCTGGTGCGCGCCAAGCCCGGCCGCATCGCCGGGGCGCTGCAGGGGCTGATCTTGGTCTGCAAGGGCCTGCCGTTGGCCTATTCCAAGGATCTCCAGGAAGACAAATCGCTGGTCTTCACCGCCTTTGACGATCTCGCGCTGGCGATTTCGGCCATGGCCGGCATGGCGTCCGACCTCAGCTTTAATCGCGATGCCCTGGAAGCGGCGGCGGGCGAAGCCTTTTCCGACGCCACGGATCTGGCCGACTGGCTGGTGCGGGAGCTGAACCTTCCGTTCCGCGAGGCGCACCACGTGGCCGGCTCGGCCGTCAAGGCGGCGGAGGACGCCGGCGTCAATCTGAGCGAACTGCCCCTTGAGGCCTACCAGGCCATCGAGCCGCGCATCCATGACGGGCTGTTCGCCGTGCTCTCGGCTCGCGCCTCCATGGAGAGCCGTCTAAGCTATGGCGGAACCGCGCCGGTGCGCGTACGCGAACAAATCGATGGCTGGGCCTCCCGGCTGTAACGCCCGGACTTGAATGGAGAGCGCCATGCGCCGCTTGATGATCCTCCTTGGCGCTCTTGGCGCCGCATTCACCCTCGCCGCCTGCGGCGTGCGCGGCGATCTTGAGCGCCCAGGCCCGATCTGGGGCGAGGATGAGCGCACCGAGGAAGAGCGCGAACACGAAGATGACGGCGAGGACCGCGGCGAAAATCGCTGAGCTGTAACGTGGCAAGCGCCTGATCCAGCGCTAGACTTCACTTCATGACCCAGCGCGCGCCCATCCTGAGAGCCCGCGCCGCGCTCCTGTGGGAGCGCGCGGCGCCCGTGCTCGCCGGTCCGGCGGCGGCGCTGGGCGTGTTCTTGCTGCTCGCCTTCCTCGGCGTTTTCGAGCGGCTCGGCGATCCGGTTCGGCTCGCGGTGCTGCTGGGCCTTGCGGCGGGCGCCGCGATCGCCGCCAGCTTGGCGGCCAAGCGCTTCACATCGCCTACGCGCGAGGACGCCGAGCGCCGTGTCGAAGCCGATTCCGGTCTGACCGACCGGCCGTTCGAAGCCTTGCACGACGCGCCTGCGGCCGGAGACAGCGCGCTCTGGGCGGCGCACCGCGATCGCATGGCGCGACGGCTGTCCGGCGCGCAGGCGCGCCGGCCGGTCGCCGCATGGGCGAAGCTGGATCCGCTGGGCCTTCGCGTCACCCTGAGCATTCTGATCATCGCTGCGGCCTTCATGGCCGGAGATCGCGCCTTTGAACGGCTGGGTGACGCGTTCGCGCCACGCCTGATCGCCGGCGGCGGTCAGGGCGCCCAGATTGAAATCTGGATCGAGCCGCCGGCCTATACCGGCCGGCCGGTCGCCTATCTGCGCGACCGCCGCGAGGCGGAGATGCTGGAAGGCTCGGTCCTGTCGGCCCGGATCGTCGGCCTCCGGCGCGATCCGCGCGTCACCGGCGCGACCGCGGAGATCGAAGCCCTGTCCGAAGACGTGCGTCTGGTGACGATCCGCCCGGAGGCCAGCGGCGAGATCGTCATCCGGTCAGGCGCGCTGCGCGAAGCGGTGGCGTTGACGGTGACGGAGGATGAGGCGCCGATCGTGCGCCTGGCCGCCGAGCCTGAGGGCGATGCGCAAGGTCAGCTTGAACTGGAATTCGTTGCGGAAGACGATTTCGGTTTGGAGGCTTTCGTCTTCGAATTCACCGCCGAACCGGGCGCAGGCGAACCGGCGCACGGTGATTTTGAGACGCTGCCGCTGGCCGCCGGCGATGTCAGCCCGCCCGACGCCGACGGCGTGCGATTGGCGCGAATTGATCTGGCGCGTCATCCGCTGGCGGGCGAGCGCGCCGTGATCCGCATGGCGGCGCTTGACGGGGCGGGCCAGCGAGGCGCGTCCGGCACGCTGGCGATCACCTTGCCCAGCCGGGTTTTCCTAAATCCCCTCGCCCGCGCCGTCGCCGCAGAGCGCAAAGGCTTCATTGCGGTGTCCGAGGCCTACGCCGCCATGCCCGAAGGGCCGTCCGCGGCGGTGTCGAGCGGATTTCTCGGTGATGACCCGGTGCGCCGGATCGAGCGGGCGCCGGATGGCGTCAAGCGCTTGGCGCGCGCGCTCGACGCGGTGAGCGACGCGCCCGCAGCCTATTTCGACGATCCCATAGTCTGGGCGGGCCTTCGCACCGCGATGCGCGAAGTACGCCGGGCGCGCGAGCTCGCCGAGCTCGCCCATCTGGACGAAGATCTCTGGCAGATCGCCCTGCGCGCGGAGCTTGGCAGCCTCGCCGACGCCGAGGCGGCGTTGCGCGCGGCCGAGCAGGCGCTGATGGATGCGCTCGCGCGCGGCGCGGACCCGATCGAATTATCCGCCTTGTTCGACGCCTTCGAACAAGCCGTCGCCAACTATATGCAGGCGCTCGCCCGGGAGGCCGCCGAGGAAGGCCGCTTCGCCGACAGCGGCGGCGGCATGGGCGGCATGAACACCGATGGGCTGCAGGACTTGCTGGACGCGCTGCGCGAAGCTGCCGAGCTGGGCGACACCGCCGGCTCGCGCCGTGCGCTGGCTCAACTCGCCGAAATGCTTCGCAACATGCAGGTCACGCTCAGCCAGGGCGGCGGCGGCGACGGCCAGCAGAGCGCCATGGCCCAGGCGATCCAGGAAGCGCTTGAAGAATTGAGTGAAACCCTCTCCGACCAGCGCGAAACGATGAATGACACATTCGAGGAAGCCGAGCGCCAGTCCGAGGCGGCAGGCGGTCAGCCGGGCCAGGCTGACGCGGATTTGCCTGCGCCGGGCGAGCGGCCAGGTGAAGGCTTCGGCGCGACCGACCAGGAGGACGGCGAAAATGGAGGCGGCGGGGCGCAGCAAGAGCCGAGTGAAGGCTTAGGCGGGCTCGCGGAACGCCAGGCTGAGATCAGCGCGGCCCTTCCGGGCCTGGCTGAACGATTGCCGGACGGCGGTCAGGCCGCGGACGCGGCGCGCCAGGCGCTGGAAGAAGCCGAGGACGCCATGGGCGATGCGGCCCGCGCTCTGGAAGAAGGTGACGCGGACGCCGCCCTGCTCGCCCAAGACGCCGCCATTGGCGCATTGAGACAGGCCCTGCAAGCGGCCGGCGAGGCGCTTGAAGAGGCGCAGGGCGGCGACCTGCAAGGCGAAACCGATCCTTTGGGACGCGCCCTCGGGGGCGCGGCGGGGCCCGGAACCGAAGTCGGCGTGCCCAGCGAAGCCGACCGCCAGCGGGCCCGGGACATCCTGGAAGAATTGCGCCGCCGCGCCGCCGAGCGCGGCCGCCCGCAGGAAGAGCTGGACTATATCGATCGCCTGCTGGAGCGCTTCTAAGCGCTAGAACACGTCTTTGCGCCGGCGTATTTCTGCGAAGACCTCCCAATCCTCAGCCCTCTGAAGACCCATGCGTGCGCGCAAGCCCGGATCGTCCCAGCGCAGGAAGGGATTGGCCGCGCGCTCCGCTCCGATGGTCGTGGGCACGGTCGCTTCGCCGCGGGCGCGCTTGACGCCCACCTTATCGGCGTAGGCGATCAGCGCCGGGTTCGCCGGATCGACCGACAACGCGAAGGCGGCGTTGGCCTGCGTGTATTCATGAGCGCAATAGATCACCGTCTCCGACGGCAGCGCCCTTAAACGCGACAGCGAGGCGTGAAATTGCTGCGCGGTGCCTTCAAACATCCGCCCGCAACCCAATGCGAACAGCGCGTCGCCGACAAAGGCGACGCCGGCGTCTTCAAACCAGTAGGCGATATGGCCCAGCGTATGGCCGCCCACATCGATGACTTGCGCCGCCTGCTCGCCCAGCCGCACGACATCGCCATGGGCGACAGGGCGGTCGACATGGCCGATCGTCGCGACCTCCCCCGCCGGTGCGGTGATGATGACGTTCTTGGATTTTCGCAGCGCCTCGTTGCCTCCGGCATGGTCCCAATGATGATGGGTGTTCCAGACCTCCGTGAGATTCCAGCCTGCCTTGGCCGCCTCGCTTTCGATCACCGCCGCATCCGGCGTGTCGATGGCGGCGCATTCGCCGGTCTTCGCGCAGCGGATCAGATAGCCGTAATTGTCTGACAGGCAGGCGAACTGCCGGATCTCAAGCGTCATTGATCAACCTTTTATCTTTCATCTCACGGGCTTACCGCGGAGCCGCCGCCACCCTATCATAGGACAGGACGCGCGCGACGGGCGCGCGGTGAGAAACGGCCCTCCATGCGGACTGACGCGCTTGAAATTGATCGCTTCTATCGCACTGCGCGCGGCAAGGCGGCGCGTGAGATGGCGATCCGCCGTCTGTGCGCGCTCTGGCCGAACACGCAAGACCTGGATCTGCTCGGATACGGCTTTGCAGCGCCTTATCTCACCGCCTTTGAAAGCAGCGCCCGACGCGCGGTGGCCTATATGCCGGCCGCTCAAGGCGCCGTGCCTTGGCCGGCGCGCGATGACGGCCGTGCGGCGCTTGGCGATGAAACCCGCCTGCCCTTCAAGGAAAGCCTGTTTGACCGGGTGATCCTGGTGCATGCGCTGGAGGAAGCCTCCGATCTGCCCCGGCTGTTGCGGGAGGTTTGGCGGGTGATGGCGCCGGAGGCGCGGCTGGCGGTGATCTGCACCCATCGCGGCGGGCTGTGGGCGCGCGCGGATTCCACACCCTTCGGCCATGGCCGGCCGTTCTCCCGGGCGCAGCTGACCCGGCTGCTCACCGATGCGCTGTTCGAGCCGACCGCGTGGGCGCAGGCGCTTTACACGCCGCCCTGGAGAATGACCTGCGGCGAACGCTCGGCCGACGGGTTCGAAGCGGTGGGCGAGCGGCTCTATCCCGCCTTCGGCGGCCTGATCCTCGCCGAAGCGGTCAAGCATGTCGGCGCGGTGCGCCCCGGCGGCGTTGCGCAGCGCGTGCGGGTCAGGGCGCTTGAAGGCGCCGGCAAGCGCGCGCTATCTCCCCACCGCAAGCAAACGCCAGCGAAGAAAGACGCGCCATGACGCTCGAACCCCGCCCCGGCCTTCTGGACATCAAACCCTATAAGCCCGGCGCCGCCGCGCCTGAAGGGGCGGTGAAGTTATCGTCCAATGAGAACGCCCTGGGCTGCAGCGACAAGGCGGCCGAAGCCTTCAAGGCCAGCGCGGACCAGCTCCATATCTATCCCGACGGCGGAGCGACGGTTTTGCGCGACGCCATCGCTGAAGCGGAGGGCCTGGATCCCGAACGCATCGTCTGCGGCGCGGGCAGCGATGAAATCCTGCAGCTCTTGGGCCGGGCCTATCTCGCGCCGGGCGATAGAGTGGTTCAATCCCAGTATGGCTTTCTGGTTTACCGCCTGGTCGCCATGCAATCCGGCGCCACGATCGTATCCGCGCCGGAAAGCGATTACACGGCCGACATCGATTCCGTTCTGGAGACTGCGAAGGACGGCGCCAAAATCGTCTTCATCGCCAATCCGAACAATCCCACCGGCACCTGGGTGCCGGATTCGGACATCCGCCGCCTGCGGGACGGCCTGCCGGAAGACACGCTTTTGGTGGTCGACGGCGCCTATGCCGAATTCGTCGACGCGCCAGGGTGGGAAAACCCGCTCAAGCTGGTGGACGACTATGACAATGTCGTCGTCACCCGCACCTTCTCGAAAATCCATGGTCTCGCCGGGCTTCGCCTGGGCTGGATGTACGGCCCCAAGGAGATCGTCGACGTGATCCATCGCGTGCGCGGGCCGTTCAACGTCAACCTGCCCGCGATCGAAGCGGGCGTCGCCGCAATCAAGGACCGCGACTTCGTCGCCCGATCCAAGGCGCACAACGACCGCTGGCTCGGCTTTCTCACCCAATCGATTCGCGGGTTGGGCCTGGAGGTCACCCCATCGGTCTGCAATTTCGTGCTGGTCCACTTTCCCGAGACCGAGGGTAAAGACGCCATGAGCGCGAACGCCTTCCTGGCCGACCGGGGACTGATCGTCCGTCCGGTTCAGCCTTATGGCCTGCCGAACGCCTTGCGGATCACGGTGGGGCTGGAAGCGGACAATCGCCGCGTGGTCGAAGCCCTGGAAGCCTTCACCGCCGCCTAGGCGTCCGGCGCGGCGGCGAAATCGCCGATCCGTGCGGGTCCCAGGAAGACGCCCCCATCCCTTAATCGAAACGGCAGGGCGATCCCGCCTTCGCGCCGCGGCGCCATGATGGCCGCCAGCCGCAAAGCGTCGCCCTGCTCGTCATAGACCAGGCCCGCGCCTTCCAGAGCCGTGATCAGGGTCTCCGGATCGGTCACGACGACTGACAGCCGGCCTTCCGGCAGCAGGGCCGCGTCCAGTCCGATTTGCCCATCGCCGGACAGCTCGGCCGGCCCCCAGATCAGCTGGGCCTGATTGACGATCAGCTCGCCATCGGCGCGGCGCCATTCTTCCGGGTCGGCGACCCGGGCCAAGGCGCTCCACTGGCTGACCACGAGATCCATGCGCGCCAGCGAGATTTCATCGCCAAACTCCGCCGAAACCCCGGGCGCGGCGACTTCGCCCAAGGTGACGCCGGTCAGCTGGACACGAAGCGCCAGCTGGTCGTCCTCGCCCAGAAAGCCGCTGACCGCCAACTCGTCCACGGCGCGAACCGCCGGCGGCTGATCTTCCGGACCGGTGACGACCAGGCCGTCAATGCTGGCGCCCAGGCGGTGAGTGGCGCCGTCGCGCGCGCGGAAGGAAAGCCGGGCGCGCTCCGCGGCCAGCTGATAGGCGTGGCCGTCCGCCAGAATCTCGCCTTCGCCGTCCGGCGTGATGATCCAGTGATTGAGATCATAAAACTGCGCCGACGCCGCCAGGCGCTCCACCCCGGCCGTCCAGCCGCCCTCGCTCGCAGGCGCCGTCAGGCGCGGCGCATCCGCCTGCAACGCAAAACGGAAGGGATAGCCGCGCACGCGCACGCCTTGATGTTCGACGGTGTAGCCGGCGGCCTCCTGCACTTCGATCCAGGCCAGGGCCCGCTGCTCGATCTCGCGCGCGGCGTAGGTCCAATAGACCGCATGCAGCACGACGGCGCCGAGAAGCGCCGCAAAGGGAATAAAGAGCGCCGTGCGTGACGGCGCGCGATCTGAGCGCGCCGCCATCAGGCCGCCTCGGGTTCAGGCATGTCCGCCACGCCCGGCAGCAATGCCGCCGAAGCGGATTCGATCCGCGCTTCCAGCGTCGTCATGAAGTCATCCTTACTCAATCCCGGCTCGATCGGCGGCAAAAACTCCACAATGATCCTGCCCGGCCGCCGCGCGAAGCCATGGGCGGGCCAGTAAAGACCGGAGTTCAGCGCCACCGGCGAGCAAGCCACCTTCATCGCCGCATACAGCCCCGCGACCCCGGGTTTGTAGGTGTCGACATCGCCCGGATTAAGGCGCGTGCCCTGGGGAAAGATGACCACCTGACGGCCGTCCTCAGCCCGCTCGCGCGCCTGCTTGAGCATGCCCCGCAGGGCTTTTGCGCCCGCGCTGCGATCGACGCTGATATTCTTCAGCTTCATGGCGTACCAGCCAAAGAAAGGCAGATAGGACAGCTCCTTCTTCAGGATGATCGCCGGATCATCCAGGATTCGCCAGAACGCCAGCGTTTCGAACATGGACTGGTGTTTGGAGGCCACCAACGCGCCGCCGCGGGGCAAATGCTCCGTCCCGCGCACTTCATAGGTCACGCCGCACAAGACGCGCAGCCCGCCGAACACCAGGTCGAGATAGAGCCGCAGGCAGGCCTTCGACCAGGCGCGCGGGCCTAAAAGCGCCGGGCTGCAGACCAGACCCATCACCACCATCAGTCCGTACATCCAGACCACAAACAGGATCGACCCGATCGCCGCCACCCTCATGCCCCATCCTGGCTCGCCGAATCCGGCGCGTTGCGGCCGGCGAGACGCTCGCGGACATAGACCGCCGCGTATTTCACATATTCCGTCAGCCAGCGCCGCGCTTCCTCCGGCGTGCTCCACGGCGCCGGCGCCGCAACCGCGTGGGCGATAAGGCGGGTATCGGGCATGGCCGCCTGCAATTCAAGCAGCGCGCGCGGCATGTGATAGTCGCTGGTCACCACGATCAGGCTGTCATAGCTCCGCGCCCGCGCCCAGTCGGCGGTCTCCGCCGCATTGCCTTCGGTGTCCGCGGCGTCGGCTCCCACGTCGACGCAGCAGGCGAACAGAGCCTCCGACGCGCCGGCGGCCGAGGCGATGTCCGCGACCGGGCTGCCGGGATTGATGCCGGAGATCAACAGCCGCTCGCCGCGTTCCGCCTCCAACAGCGACACGCCGGTGGCGACGCGCCCCGGCCCGCCGGTCAGCACGACGATGGCGGCCGCGTTCGGCGCCGCGCCGGGCGTGAAGCTGCGCGCCTCGCGCACGAAGAGCGCAAAGCCGACGAGGAAGGCGACCAGCAGGACGAAGGCGAGCGTGCGAAAGGCCCGGCTCATGACCAGCGCGCCTTTAGCTCGTTGGCCACCGCGATCCGCGCCGAGACCGCCGCAACGACGCCGGACACCAGCGCGGCGCCGGCCGGAATCGCGGCGCTCACCCAATTCAGTTCAAAGCGCGGCAGGAAGAAGATCGCGCCGGCGCTGCCGCCGAGCGCCGCCAGTCCGATTCCTGCAAGCCCGGCCAGCACGGCGCCGATCAAGCCGGCCTTCACCCCCAGCATGAAGAAGCGCCCCTGAAACAGGCGCGTGACATAGCTGTCCGGCGCGCCCACCAGGTGCAGCGCCTCGGCGACATCCCAGCGCGCGGCCAGCGACGCGCGCGCGGCGAACGCCACGACCGCCGCTGCGGCCAGGGTCAGGAGCCCCACCACCGCCAGCCCGAAATAGCGCACCGCCGCCGCGGCGCGCCTTACGGCGCGCTCCCACCGGTCATGATCGTCGACGACCACGTCATAGGGCGCATCTGAGAGCAAGGCTTCGACTGCGCCCGGCGCCAGCGGCGTGTCGGAATCCAGGGTCACGGCGACCAGGCGCGGCACCGGCAAATCGTCCGGCAACACGCCCTCCCCCAGCCAGGGTTCGAGCAAGGCTTCCGACTGGGCGCGGCCGCGCGCCTCGGCGCTCAACACCCCAGGCAGGCGCGCGATCTCCTCAGCGGCCGCGCGCGCATCCTCGTCGGCGTCACGATTCTGACCGGGCAGAATCTGAACCGTGATCTGGTCGGTGAGCTGGGCTGTCCAGCCTTCCGCGGCCTGCCAGGCGCCCGCCGCGCCGATGCCGGCGAGCGACGCCAGGAAGACCAGGATGGCCGCCACGGCGAGCAAGGGGCGGTCGCGCCCGGAATCCGGCGGCAGCAACGGGGCGGACTTCGCCTTGGAGCTCATGCCGCGCGCGCCCCGTCATCAATCAGCTTGCCGTCGGCCAGCTCCAGAACCGGCGCATCCAGGGAGCGCACCAGCGCCAGATCGTGGCTCGCGATCAGCACCGTCGTTCCCAGCCGGTTCAGCTCGACGAACAGGCGCAGCAGACGGCGCGCCATGTCCGGGTCGACATTGCCGGTGGGTTCATCCGCGATGAGCAATTCCGGCTTGGAGATCACCGCGCGCGCAATCGCGGCGCGCTGTTGCTCGCCGCCCGACAGCGTGGGCGGAAACGCATCCATCCGATCGCCCAGCCCGACCCAGGCGAGAAGGTCCTCGACATCATCGGCGTAGCTCGACCGCGATTGGCCGGCGACGCGAAGCGGCAGGGCGACATTGTCGAATACGGTGAGGTGGTCAAGCAGGCGAAAGTCCTGGAACACGACGCCGATCCGCTTGCGCAGGTCTGGCAGCGCGGTGCGGGGCAGGAGCGCGGAATCGCGACCGAACATCGAGATCAGCCCCCGTGAGGGGCGCTCCGCCAGATAGATCAGACGCAATAGAGAGGTTTTTCCCGCTCCGGACGGTCCGGTGAGGAAATGGAAACTTCCGCTTGGTAACTCAAAGGTAAGGTCGCTTAAGACCTCTGGGCCGCGCCCATAGCGCATGCCGACCGCATCGAACCGTACGGCGGCCCCGCCGGGGTTCGAAAAGGTCTGAGAGGCGCGCGGATCAGAGCTCATTAAGCGGCGATGTCATGTCGGTGCAACAAGGATTCGTCGCCGACTATGCAGGATGAGCGAGGCATGCGTCCATGATTGTGACCTGTCCCAGCTGCGAGGCGAAGTATCGGGTTGAAGCCGCCGCCCTGGAGGCGCGGCGCGGCCGGGTGAAATGCGCCTCCTGCGCCCATGTCTGGACCGTCGAGGACGACGCCCTGACCCTTAGCGAACCGGTCGCCGCGCCCGAGCCGGAAACCGCTCCAGCCCCCGAGCCGGAGCCGGCGCCGAGCCTTCAGGAGAAGCCCCACGCTGCAATTCGCGCCCGGGCGGACGCCCGCCGGCGCACCGCGCGGCTGGCGGCGGAAGGGGCCGGCTGGGCCGGTGTCGCCGCCTGCCTCCTGGTGCTGGCCGGCGCCGCGGTCATCTTCCGCGTTGACGTCGTCGAGGTCTGGCCGCGCACTGCAGGCGCTTACGCCGCGGTTGGTCTGGAGGTGAACCCCCATGGGGTTGAGATCGGCGGCTTGAGCGCGCAGGTGGACACCCGAGACGGAGCAGCTGCGCTGATCGTCGCGGGAGAGATCCGCAACATCACGCGCCAGCCTCTGGTGATGCCGATGCTGGATGCGGTCGCTTACGGGGACGCCGGCGAAGAGCTCGCCCGCTGGCCGGTTTTCCTGGACGCGGGCGGACTGGAGAGTGAGGCCGTGCTCGCCTTTGAAACCCAGCTGCCCGAACCGCCCGAGGCGGCGGTGCGCATCGAAGTGATCGTCGCCGGGTGAAGCTGGTTTTGGCGACTCTGATCACCTCCCGCTTCAACCGGCGAGGATGTCAGCGCCGCGTTCGTGTCTAGGCCGCGTCGCGCAAGTCGGTGACCTGAAGCGCGGCTTCGAAATCAGGCAGGATGTCGAAGGCTTCCTGGGCGGGCATGGACTGGATGCGCCGGCCCTTGGTCCAGAATTTCCAGTATGACGCCACGTGCTGCAGACGACCGATATCCTCGCCCATCTCGACAAACATTTCGGGCGCTCGGGTCATGAAAGACTTCAAAGCCGCCGGATCGCCGCGCTGAACGAAGCGCTCGAACTCCTCGTGATAGGTGTCCAGGCGGCTTTTCAACCGGTCCCACCGCCCCATCGATAATTGCGCGATCGAAGCGACGATGGAGCGGATCTCCGCACGGTCTTCTCCGGTCAGCCCGCTGACCCGTAAGGATTTGAGATCCTTCAGAAAGGCCGCGAGCTCCGCATAGCAATCTCCGGCCCGCCAGCTGTAATAGAGCGTGCCCTTCCAGCCGAACACGCCGTCGCGATATTCCTGCGCCGTCATGCGCAAGGCGTCGCGAAGCACCACGAGCTGTGGCGAATCCTCATCCTCGAACAGGACCTTGGCTAGCTTGCGCGACTTCGCCAGCGTCGCGGCGTCTCCGCCCCCGCCGAGCGCCTTGCGGACCAGGATGTCGATCTGGCCGGCGACATATTCGGTGATCCGGCGCAATTCATCATCGGAGATGACGAAATAGCATTCATCGATGCTTTCGCCGGCGCGGCGGAAAAACTCGTGCAGAAGATAGGGGTCGAATGAGGGCAGCTCGGCCAACGCCCTTAAGCGTCCCACGTCGGCGATGAAGTTGGGGTGGTCGACCGTCACGCCCAAATGCTCGGCCAGCTGGCGTTCGAATTGCGGATCCTCCACGAAAATGGAGTGACCGCCCAGGCTGAGATCCTTGTCGCTGATCGGAATGATCACCTTGGTCGCCGAGGTGCGATCGCCGCCCAACGCCTCGCGCTCCCAGGCGCGCAGCGTGTGCTTGACCACGAAGCTCTTGTTCAGGCGCGACATGAAGAACATCGGATCGGTCGACCATCCGGTGGTGTCGCCGAACCGCTCCTTGATGGAGACGAGATCGATCACCCGGCTGGTGGAGCCGCCGCGCTTTAAGAATGTCAGCTTCCCATAGGAATCTTTAGCCATTGTGGTCAGCCCGCGCCAGTTCGACCGCTTGAGCCTACCCCCCCACGGTGAGCGCGAAGTTAATCCCGGCCCGATTTCAGGCCATGCTGTTCCGGCGAATCGAACGGAGTGATCTCACAATGCGGCCAGGCGGCGATTTAGGCGTTCAGGAACTTGTCCGGATGCTGGGCATGCAACCTCATCCCGAAGGCGGTTGGTATGTCGAAACCCACCGCGCCGACGCCGGCGATCCTGATATGCGCTCGCCGGCTACGGCGATCTATTTCCTGCTGGCGGCCGATCAGGTGTCCGCCTGGCACCGGGTCGACGCCACCGAGATCTGGCTGTGGCAGGCGGGGGCGCCGCTCTCCCTGACCATCAGCGAGAACGGCGTCGACGCCCGCGCCCAGCGCCTGGGTCCGGATCTGCGCCGCGGCGACCGGCCCCAGGCCGTTGTCCCGCCCGGCGCCTGGCAAACGGCCGAGACGCTGGGCGCATGGACTCTGGTCAGCTGTGTGGTCGCGCCAGGATTTGAATTCAGCGGATTTGAACTCGCGCCGCCTGACTGGCGGCCCGGACCGGACGGCGCGCCGTCGGTTTAACGCCCGCCAGCCTCCAGCGCGCGCCGGATGAAATCGGAGCTGGGCCGCCCGCCATAGCCCATCTGCGTGGCCACCGAGATGTCCAGGGTGCGCCCGTCATAACTGACGCGCGGCCGCTCGCCGACGCCGATGCGCACCACGTCCAGATCGCGCATCACGCGGCGCGGCGCGGCTTCCGCGGCGATCACCGTCATCAGCATGGCGTCGATGATGTAGGGGTTCTGGTCCGGGGTCAGGCTGGTCAGCTCGGCGCTGACATCATTGCGCGAGACTCGGGCGAGGACATCGACCATGTCGCGCGCGGCGGCCTGCAGCTCTTCGGCTCCTGTCGGCGCGGCGACCAGAGTCCGGGCCCGGCCCAGCGGCTCGACGATGACCCCGTCGCGGGCGTCGTCAGGAAAATAGGTCCAGCCGCCCAGATTGGTTTCGCGCAGGAGCGCCCGGTCGGTGTCGGTGAGCCAAACCACCCCGCCGCCGGACGCCGGCGAGCGGTATAGCGCGATGACTTCGCGTCCGCCCTCCGGCCAGAGCAAGGCCGGGCGCATGCTGCGGTCCAGAATGAAGCGGCCGCGGCCATCGGCGCGTTCAAACCAGACCGATGCGTCGACGCGCTGCTCGGCCTCACGACCCAGCAGCTGCCGGAACGGATTTGACTGACCAACCCCTTCCGCCGCCATCAGCGCCCATGCCCCGACGCCTGCGACGAACAGGGCGATGATTCCCCTGAACATGGTTCGCAAATCTACGGCGCAGTTGGGCGAAATCGGGGCGCCCGCCTGACTTGTTGCAGGCAAGCGCCTTCGCGGAAGCGCCGACAGCGCGCCGAAGCCGCCGGCCTAGCTCGCCATGTATTGGCCGCCATTGGCCGAAATCGTCGCGCCGGTGATGAAACCGGCCTCGTCCGAGACCAGGAAGACGACGCAGCGGGCGATCTCGTCGGCTTCGCCCAACCGGCCCACGGGGATGGTGGCGATGATCTGATTGCGCACCTCTTCGGGCACCGCCATCACCATCTCGGTGGCGATATAGCCGGGGCAGATGGCGTTGACCGTGATGCCTTTGCGCGCGCCTTCCTGGGCCAAAGCCTTGGTGAAGCCCAGATCGCCGGCTTTGGCGGCGGAATAATTCGCCTGGGCGAACTGGCCTTTCTGGCCATTGATCGACGAGATCGTCACGATCCGCCCGAAGCCGCGCTCGCGCATGCCGTTCCAGACCGGATGGGTCATGTTGAAGACGCCGGACAGATTCGTGTCGATCACATCGCGCCACTGTTCCGGCTTCATCTTATGGAACGGCGCGTCGCGGGTGATGCCGGCGTTATTGATCAGGATGTCCACCGGACCGAGCTTGGCTTCGACCTCGGCGATGCCCGCGGCGCACGCGTCATAATCGGCCACGGACCATTTGAAGACCTCGATCCCGGTCTCCGCCTTGAAGGCTTGCGCCGCCGCATCATTGCCGGCGTAATTCGCCGCCACGGCGTATCCGGCGTCTTTCAGGGCGATGGAGATCGCCCTGCCGATGCCGCGCGTCCCGCCCGTCACAAGCGCTGTCTTTGCCATTGTAATTGCTCCCTGTCCCCACGCTGGAAATACGTTATGCTGCGCAGCAAACCCGCTATACGCGCCTGCAGCATTCCTGCGTACGCGCCCGGATGAGGGCCTGCACCTGGTGTTGTGGACGGGCGCGCGGCGGAAGTCGAGCGGCGAAACGTCGCTTACAACGAAAGGGGCGCCTGCAGCGGGGCGTGACAGGAGGACCGAGACCATGGCCGACACGCAAGGCGACGCCATCATCATCAAGAAATATGCGAACCGGCGTCTCTATGACACGACGCCCCGCCCCCCAGCCGATATGTGACGCTCGACCATCTGCGCGAGCTGGTGAAGGAAGGCCGGGACTTCAAAGTCGTCGACGCCAAATCCGGCGAGGACCTGACCCGCGGCGTGCTCGCCCAGATCATTTTCGAAGAGGAATCCAAGGGCGAAACGCTTCTTCCGGTGGAGTTCCTGCGCCAGCTGATCAGCTTTTACGGCGACAGCATGCAGTCCATGGTGCCGGGCTATCTGAACATGTCGATGGAGAGCTTCGCCAAACAACAGGCGGAAATGCGCGAAAAAATGGCTGAGGCGATGGGTTCGCCGACCGCCTCCATGGCGATGATGGAGGAAGCGGCCAAGCGCAATATGGCCATGTTCCAGCAGGCCATGGCGATGTTTTCCCCGTTTGCGCAGGGCGCCGAAGCGCCTGGCGCGGCGAAGCCGGGAGCGGCCGAGCCTGAGGCCGGCGAGAAGCAGGATGTCGACGCTTTACGCGCCGAGCTGGACGCCATGAAGGCCAAGCTGGACAAGCTGGCGGACGGCTGACGTTTCGAATTGGGACAGGTGCAAGACCCAGCCTGATCGATTTTGGGCGTTTACGTCCCGTTTACAGGTCCTAACACCCGGTAAACGGCTGGCACGGCGATTGCGGTGTCGGGACCATGATCGGTTTCGACCCGCATACGCGCCGTCCCGGCCTACCCGTCCCGACCCGACGGGATGCGCGCGTCGCGCCCTCGCCTTCCGCCGGCGACGCCGGCCCGGATCGGCGAGAGCGCGCGCTGGTCCCGGTCAAAAACACGGCCCAGGCGCACGGCGCCAATGACCGCGCGCCGTCAAGGCCCGCCAATGACGTGGCGCGCAGCTGCGCCCGTGCGGGCCTGTCGCTGCAGACCGACATGCCGGCGCCGCGCCGCGGCCTGCGCGCCGACGCGGTCGAGAGACAACGCTATCGCACCGCCTATGAAGCCGCCGGCCGCGCCGTCCCGCGCGCCGCCGGGCCCCAGCTCGTGCGTACGGCATGAGTATGGCGCGGCTTCACGCCCTGGCCTCGCGCGGCCTGGACGGCGCGGTCGTGCTGGCCGTCTTTTTCCTGGTTTTCTGACCCCACCCGAGCATCATTCCCATGACCTGGACGGGCCGGCTTCAACTGAGACCGGCCCGCTTTCTTCGTCATCCTGAAATCGGTCCGGTCCGTCGGGCGCAATCGGTTCCCGGTCGCGCTCGCCTGGACGCGGTGGCCGGAAACCATCGCCAGGCGCGTGAGGGCTTAGAACTTCCTCACAGCAAAAGGGCCGGCCTCGATGGAGACCGGCCCTCTTTGTCTTCAGATGATTGTGCGGGCTTAGGTGCCCAGGTCGCGCCGGGCGGCCACCGCCGTGATCGTGAAGCCGCCGGCCACATCGATCAGCGCCATCATGATGATCAGGAAGAACACCGAGCTGGCGAAAATCGGCACCAGCAGGAATAGCAGGATGCAGACCAGCAGCACGGTGATCGACAGGCCGTGATTGAGTAGGGTGGACGTGCCGGAGCCGGACGACTTGACCATTTCAAAGAAGAGCGCGATCAGCGCGACGATCAAAATGAGATCGCCTGTGGATATCGCCCACTGGATGTTCGGCAGCGGTATCGTGATCAGGGCGCCGTTGAGCGCGCCGACGGCGCAGGAGGCGCCTTCCGCGCAGGCGCCGGCGCGAAATTGCGCCATGTCGCCCAGAAAGGCGCTGACATCGCCGCCATTGGTGAAGACGACGATATAACCGACGATCGCGTAGATGATCACCGGGATCAGCATTTTTGGAAAGATGTTGAACACGCTAAGCCCCCCGCCAGGTTTTTGTGCATCGGTGCTGGCGATTCCAACCGCCACGCCTGCGCCAGTCGCTCCGGACATGTCCGGTCCTCCTTATTCCCCCTCAGCCCTGCCCTTTGCGCCACGTATGGCGGCGCGCCCAATCAGGACTCGTCCCAGCCGCCGGGCTGACGCGCACGGCTGTTGAGCCACATCATACCTACCATATCGCTGAGTGAGGCGAAAAGGCGGCCGAGATTGGTGTATTTGGACCGCCCCGCGGTGCGGGCGCGGTGGGTCACGTCGCGATACTCCACAAGGAAGCCTTCGCGCTTGAAGAGCGCCGGAATGAAGCGGTGCTGGTGATCGAAGAACGGCAGGAGCAGGTAGGCGTCCCGCTTGAACGCTTTGAGCCCGCAGCCGGTGTCGTCGGCGTCGTCATTGAGCATCCATTTGCGCACGCCGTTGCCGAGACGGGAGGCCAGCTTTTTCGCCGCGCTGTCCTGGCGCCCGACGCGCCGGCCGGACACCATGGCGAGGTCATCGGGCGCATCGTCACGGGTGAGCGCATCGACCAGCGTGGGAATATGCTCGGGCGGATTCTGGCCGTCGCCGTCAAGCGTGCATACGATCGGCGCGCGCGCCGCCAGCGCACCGGTCCGGATCGCCCGGCTCTGACCGGAATTGTGACGATGGGTGAGAACGCGCAATTGCGGGATTTCGGCCTGCGCCGCGGTGAGTTCGGCGAGCGTATCGTCGGTGCTGGCGTCATTGACGCATAAAATCTCGAAATCGCGGCCTTCAAGCGCCGCCGCGATCTCGCTCGCCAGGCGCGCGGCGTTGCCGGATTCATTGTGCATCGGCGCTACGACGGAAATGTCGGGCCGGTCAGACGGGCTGGACGGTGATGCCATGGTTCTCAGGTGCGCGCTTGCAGATCGGGACGGGCCGTTTCATACCGATAATCCGGTCCTGTGCACGCGGTTTTTTCCGCCGCACGGACCCGCGCGCGCCGCAAGACCGCGCCGCCCCATGTGCTGGAGCGCCTGATTGATGGTCAGATTCCGCCTGTTTCACCGATGGCGCGCGCCGCTGATCGTGGCGCTGATCGCCCTGGCGGCGGGACTTGCGGGCGTGTTCACCCTGCCGGTGCTGGATCGCGACGAAGCCCGTTTTGCGCAAGCGACGGCGCAAATGCTCCAGAGCGGCGATTTTGTCGAGATCAACTTCCTCGACGAACCGCGCAATAAAAAGCCCATCGGCATTTACTGGATGCAGGCGATCGCCGTCGCCGCCACCACGGGGGAGGCGGCCCGGGAGATCTGGGCCTACCGCCTGCCGTCCGTCCTTGGCGCCGTGCTGGCGTCCCTGTTCACCTACGCCGCCGGCCGCCGCTTATTTGGACGCCGCGCCGGATTGGCCGGCGGCGTGATATTCGCCGCCTGCATCCTCTTGGGCGCAGAGGCCGGCATCGCCAAGACGGACGCCATGCTCGCCGCAACGGCGGCGGCGGCGTTTTGGGCCATTATCGAGATTCGGTTCGCGAACGGAAGGCGGCGGGCCCGGCTCTGGGCGCTGATGGTGTGGATCGCCATGGGGATCGGCGTCTTGCTGAAGGGCCCGATCACGCCGGTCGCCGCCGCGTTGACCGTGGGCGCCATGGTGGTGTGGGAGCGGCGTTTGAACTGGGTCTGGCCGCTGGCCTGGTGGCCCGGGCCGGTCGTGGCGGCGCTGCTGGTCGCGCCGTGGCTGATCGCGATTCAGACCGCCACCGACGGCGCGTTCATACGCGAAGCCTTTTTGGGCGATCTCGGCCCGAAAATGGTGTCCGGCCACGAGAGCCACGGCGCGCCGCCGGGCGTGCACCTGGCGCTGCTGCCCGTCCTGTTCGCCACCGCCATGCTGACCTTGCCCGCGGGTGTGAGAGCGGCGGTGATCGCGCTTCGCCACGGCGGGCGCCGGGCCCTGGCCGTCAAGCTGGCGCTGAGTTTCGCCATCCCGCTCTGGCTGGTTTTCGAGATCGCGCCGACCAAGCTGCCGCACTATGTGCTGCCGGTTTACCCTGCGCTGGCGGCCCTGGCCGGATTGGGCGCCGTACGATGGACCGCCACGCCCGTGCTCTGGCGCTGGCTCGGCGTGCTCCTGGCTCTCGCCGGCGCCGCCCTTAGCCTGCTGCCGCTGGCCGTATTGATCGAGGTCGGAGAGGCGCCTCTGGCGGCCAGCCTCGTCACCGGCGTTCTCGTCGCGGCGTCGGCCTTGGCCGCGATTATCGCGGGGCTGCGCGCCCGCATAGGCGCCGCGCTGGTCTTGCTGGCGGTCATGGGATTGAGCTGGCATGTCGGCGCGCGCGGCGTCGTCGCGCCCGCCGCCGAGCGGATTTTCCTCTCGGTCAATGCGGCCGAGCGCGCCGAAGCGCTGCGCGTTGAGACCGGCGCCGCGCGGGTCATATCAAGCTTCACCGAGCCCAGCTTCGCCTTTGGACTGGGCGGAGCGGTGGACTTCCTCGCGCCGGAAGCGCTTATTGAACGACAGATTGCCCCGCCGGCCGTGATCGCGATTGATTTCAGCCGCATCGAAGAGGGTGCGGCCCCGGACGCGCTCGATGATCGGCGGGCCTGGCTGGAAGCGCTCGACACGGCCGCGTGCCGCACCGACGCGGTGGCCGGGGTGAATTATTCGCGCGGGCCCGATCCTGTGCTGGTGGCGATCTACGCGCTGTGCGCCGAGCCGCCGCCGCCGGATTCCGACGCCGCGCCAACGGAGGCCGCGCCATGACGCGCCGAATTGATATCGTCGAAGTGGGCCCGCGCGACGGGCTGCAGAATGATCCCGCCCTGCTCGACACGGCGGTGAAGCTGGAATTCATCGAGCGGCTGATCGCAGCGGGCGTGAAGCGCATGGAGACGGCGAGCTTCGTCAACCCCAAGCTGGTCCCCGCCATGGCCGATTCCGACGCCGTCATGGCGGCCGTCCCGCGCGGGCGATGCGCATATATCGGCCTCGCCCTGAACGAGCGCGGCATGCGCCGCGCCATCGATGCGGGCTGCGATGAAATCAATTATGTGATGGTCGCCTCGGACGGCTTCGGCAAAGCCAATCAGAACGCGACGCCGGAAGACACCGCCGACCTTCTCGACCGCATCGCCGTCCTGGCCCATGATGCGGGGATTCCCCTGTCGGCCACGATTTCCGTGGCGTTCGGCGACCCGTTTGACGGCGAGGTCGATCCAGGCCGCGTCGCCGCCCTAGCCGCCCGGGCGGAGGCGGCGGGCGTGTCCGAGATTGCACTGGGCGACACCATCGGCGTGGCCAGCCCCTACGATGTCTCACGCGCCATCGACGCGGTGCGCGGCGCGGCGCCGAAACCGCGCTTGCGTCTGCATTTTCACAATACGCGCAACACCGCCATCGCCAATGTCTATGCGGCGGTGGAGGCGGGCGTGGACGTCATCGACGCCAGCTGCGGCGGGATCGGCGGTTGTCCCTTCGCTCCCAAAGCGACCGGCAATGTGGCGACCGAGGATGTGGTCTATCTCTTAGAGCGCGGCGGGATTGAAACCGGTCTTGATCTGGACCGCTTGATCGAGACCGCGCACTGGCTGGAGGAGGTCGCGCTCAAGCACCCGATCAGTTCGGCGCTGGCCAAGGCGGGCGGCTTTCCCGGCTGACGGCTAGCGCCGCAGCATGGTGAGCAACGCGGAACGGCCCAGCAGGGCGGCGTAGATCGGGCCCGCCAGGATCAGCGCCTTCAGCCAGCCCAGCGATCCCCCGTGGCGGTGGAAATAGCGCACGAGGCCGCGCGCTTTCGCCATCTCCACCCAAACCAGGTTGACCTTGCTCGTCGACCCGTGGTGGAGCACCGTCGCGCGCGGTTCGAAAAGCACGCCGCCGCCCAGCTTGCGGACCCGCTTGCAGATGTCCAGATCCTCGACATGGAGGAAGTAGCGTTCATCAAAACCGGCGAGCTGATCGAAACTGTTGCGAGACATCATCATCGCCGCGCCGGACACGGCCGGCACCGAGATCGCCTCCTTGGGAACGTCTTCTCGCTCATAGTGAATGTCACGGACGCCGAAGAGTTTCGACACGCCCAAAAACCCCGCGAGCGCCGTCGAAAACGTCAGCTCCCCGCGCCGCCCGCCGCGCTGCTCCTTGCCGTCGCGCCCGAGCGGGCGGCCGCCCACGATTGCGGGCTCATGGGCCAGACGAGCGGTCTCAACCAGGCGCGCCGCGGCTCCATCCAGCAGGATCGCGTCCGGATTGAGAAAGAGCAGATAGTCGGACTGGGCGATCCGCGCGCCCGCGTTGCAGCCGCGTGCGAAGCCTTGATTCTCGCCGGTATGGTGGATGAGCAAGCGATCCGATTGCGCCGCCATCGCCGAAAGCCGCGCCTCGACTTCGGGCGGATTGGCGTGATTGACCAGGATCACTTCGTCGACATTTGAATCGCCGAGGGCCGCCTCCAGCGCCTCAAAAAGGACCGGGCCAGTGTGGTAGCTGACCATGATCACGCCAAGCGTTGGACGATCCGCAGAAGGCACGCGCTTACAAACCCCTCCGGCGCCCCAAATGCGCCGGCCCTAGACTTCCTCGCGCCGCGCTGGCTCGCGAAAGGCCCAGACCTTCCACCAGGGCGACGCGTTCCGCACCAACGGCGCGGGATCAATACCCCATGTTCCGCCGGGACGACAGCGCAGAACGCGCCCGGCCGCCAGCCAGGACCCGCGCCACAGCCCCTGCGCCTTCACCGCGCCGGCGGCGTAGCTGGAGCAGCTCGGCTCATGCCGGCACCGAACGCCGAGCGCAAAGAAAACCGGCGAGATCAGCAGCTTGTACGCACCGATCAATAGCAACCCGGCGCGTGCAGGCCATTTCGACATCTCAACCCACAGCCGAATTTCTCAGTTCCTTATTCAGCGTTCGCCCCGTCTTGTATACCCGTCAACCGCAGGGGACATCACCCTAATATCACCCGCCGCCGACCGCATCGCAGAGCGTCAAGCCGCGTCAGCGGCCCCAACGCGCCCGCCAGCCGCGTTCGTCGATATGCACGAAGGGCGGTCGCCAGGAGGTGGCGCCATATTCCCCCAGGCCGCCCAGATAGGGCGCGAAATCGGCTTGCGAGGAAAGCGACTCGACCAGGTCGTACAATGCGGCCGCATCTGCGCGGTCGATCCGGTCATCGCCGTTCAGATCATCCATCCGGCCGTCCGCATCCGCATCGATGAACACATCGGCGGCGCCGCCATAGATATGCCGGGAAAACTCCCCGTTGCCGATCGAGGCGTTATATGCGGGAGTGCGAAATCCGCTCATGATGGTGAATGTGTCAGCCCGCCACCCGCGGGCGTTGGCCGCCTCCAGCACGCGCTCGAGTTTGATGATCAGGCGTTCGCTGACGATCAGGTGCGGTGTTGAATCATCGGCCTGCTTGCACAGGAACTGGCCCAGCGTGAAGTGCGGGGAAAGCGCCACGTCGCGCAGATCTTCAGTGACTTCGGCGAAGTATTCCGGCGCGCGGTAATTCTCGTTGTCGCGATAAAGGCGGCTGGGCCAGACGCCCAGATGATAACCCTGCACATTGTCCGCGTCGGCGCGATGAAGGACCAGGAGGTTGAGCGTCTTGGTCTCGCCATCCTCGGTCTCGAATTCCAGCTGGTGGTGTCCAGGCCGTTCAGGCGCTCGCAGATCATGCTGACGCTGGAAAGCTTGAGAGGACCCGCCTCGCCGCCGGATCGGCGCGTCGCTGGACAAGGATATCTGCTGATCGGGACGGGCGAAGAGCGCAAAGACCTCGTACTCGATGACAAGGTCCCCATCCACGGTCAGCAAAAAGCCGCTGCGCCCCGGATCAAAGGCGTCGATCTGCGGCGCGGGCGCCGTCGAGCTGGATTCGTGAGACCAGGCGGGCGAGGCGGCCAGGGCGACCGTCAGGATCGCCGCACACGCACGCACCGCACCCATGAGCGGTGATTTTGTTTCAGTCACTGACGCAGGCTACTCCAAGAGCGGCGGACTTGCGTCCAGTGCCGCGAGCACCCCCCCGTCGCGCTCATATAGGTCGTCCAAAAACCGCAAACCACCCCCTGGCGTCGGCTCTATGGTGAAGTAGAGCACATGGACCGGCACGCGTTCGGCGAGCACGACCGGCGTTTCAAGACCATCCTCAAGCGTTTCGGCGATGCGGTCAGCATTCCATCCGGGTGTTTCCGCAAGCGCCCATTCGGTCAGCGCAAGCGCGTCCTGGACGCGGACGCAGCCTGAGGAGAAATCCCGGCGCGTGCTCGAACAATGCCTGATCGGGCGTGTCATGCAGATAAACGCTGTGCGGGTTGGGAAAGATCAGCTTGACGCGGCCCAGCGCATTAAGCGGGCCCGGCGCCTGGCGGAGGCGGTAGGGAAAATCACCGGCGGTGAAGGCATTCCAGTCGATCGTGGCCGGATCCACCTCCTCGCCCGCTTCATCAAGCACGTGAAAGCCCAGCCGTTCGACCGCGTCGGGATCGCGTTGAAAGGCCGGCAGCTTGTCCAGCACCGCCAGACGATGGGGCGTCTCCCACCACGGATTGAGGACAATGTAGGTGATCACGCCGGAGAACACCGGCGTGCGCCGGTAGGTGCAGCCGATAATGACATTGTGACGGCGCTCCACCCCGCCTTCGGCCCAGGCTTCCAGCTGGAAGCCGGCGAGGTTCACCCGAATATGCCGCCGGCCCAGCGCGTGAGGCAGCCAGCGCCAGCGCTCCATATTGACCCGGAGCCTGTCGATGCGCGCGGCGGCGGGCATGTTCAACATCGCCAGCGTCCGGCCGCCGACCAGGCCGTCCGCCTCCAGGGCCGAGCGCGCTTGGAACGCCCGTACGGCGTCCGCCAGCATTTCGTCGTAGAGCTCAGGATCGACCGCCTCCGCCTGCGGCGCGGCCTCCTCGCCGGACGGCAGCGTCGGCAGGGACGGGATCAGCCGGGCGCGAAGCTGGCGCACGCGCGGGTCCACATCGCCCGGGCGCAGCACCGGCCCGTCCTCAATCACCGGCCAGGGTCCGGCCTCGGCGACCAGCCGATAGAGCGCGAGCGCCTGGCGCAGGGCCTGGTATTCACGATTGGATGGCGCCAGCGCTTCAAGACTGGCCGCCACCGCGCCGGTGGACAGGGCCGAATTGAGATAAGCGCCCAGATCCCGGTCCGGGTGGCCCGCCGTCCAGTCCGGTTCGACGCTGGTGGGATCAAGCCGCCCGAATTCGAGATGCGCGGCCAAAGTGAGATAGGCGTCGGTGGCGAGCGCGTCGAGCGCCCGGTCCGGCCGATGCGGATTGCCGACCAGCAGACGTTCGAGATGATAATCGGCAGGCGTCAGGCCGTGCGTTTCTGCGTTTTCGATCGCACCGATCAGCGCGCTATAGCGGGCGGCATGGCCCGGGCCGGTCCAGGCGAGCGCGCCGCCGCGCAACGCATAAAAGGCCGCAACCTGGTCGCAAGCCCGGCAAGGCGGCGCCGCCTCTTCATTGCGCGCGGATTGCGCCACCGCCGAAGACACCAACGCCAGAGCCAAGAAGCTCGCTGTCCAAAACCGACCCGACATGCGGCCAGCCTAGCGCGCGGCCGCCTTCTCGTCTTGCGTCAAAGCCGCGATCGCCGCCTCGTACGCCAGAAGAATCGAGCCGTGGCGCTGGCGGTAGGGAGCGGCGGGTCCAAGGACCTCAAGCTCTGCGAAACGGCCTGACGGCGGCGGCCCGCCCGCCTGCAGCATGGCCTTGAGCGCATCACGCGCCGCGACGATCTCCTGAAGGTCCGCCCCGACCGCATTGCGCGCAAACACGCTGGCGCTGGCCTGGCCCAGGGCGCAGGCCTGCACCTCCAGGCCCAGATCCGTGATCCGGCCGGCGTCGCCGATCTTGACGTCCAGGGTCAGTTCCGAGCCGCAGATGCGCGAGACCTTGTGCGCGCTGGCGTGCGGCGCGTCGAGCCGTCCGATATGGGGAATATCGGCGGCGAGCTCGAGGACGCGGTTGGAATACGGGTCGGACATGGGGCTTATGTGGTCGCACACCACCTCGCCGCCAAGGCGGGACCGGCGGCGCCTACCCCTTCATCCGCCATGTCGTGCCCTCCGGGCCGTCTTCGGCCTGCACGCCCTTCGCCGTCAATTCGTCGCGAATGGCGTCGGCGCGGGCGAAGTCCTTGGCTTTGCGCGCTTCGGCGCGTTCGGTGAGCAGGCGGTCGATCTGCGCGCATTCCTCGTCGCTCACGCTGTCCAGCCCGAACCAGGCGTCCGGATTGGACTTGAACAGACCGAGCAGCTGCCCGGCGGCGAGCAATTCACCCTTGGCTTGCGCTTGAGCGTCGACCGTCTCCGCCTTGTTGGCGCGGCCGGCGATCTCAAACAGGGCGGCGAGCGCCTTGGGCGTGTTGAGGTCGTCCGCCAGCGCCGTCATCACGCCCGCTGGCGGCGCGACATCCGCGGCGTCGACAGACTTCAGGCGCCGCAGCACGCCGTAGAGCCGGTCCAGCGATTTTTGAGCCCGCTCAATCAGCGCGGCGGTCCAGTCCAGCGGCGCGCGATACTGGCCTGACAACAGGCCGTAGCGGATCGCCTCGCCCCGGACGCCCTGATCCAGCATGGCGTGAACGGTGACCACATTGCCCTCCGACTTCGACATCTTCTCGTCCTCCATGGAGAGAAAGCCGTTGTGAAGCCAGTAATTGGCCAGCGGCGCACCGTGATGGGCGCAGGTGGACTGGGCGATTTCATTTTCATGGTGCGGGAAGACCAGGTCGATGCCGCCGCCATGGATGTCGATGGTTTCGCCCAGGCTCGTTTCGATCATCGCCGAGCATTCGATATGCCAGCCGGGCCGCCCCGGGCCGAAGGGGCTGTCCCACGCCGGATCGCCAGGCTTGGACGGCTTCCACAGCACGAAATCGGCCGGATCTTTTTTATAGGGCGCGACTTCGACGCGGGCGCCGGCGAGCATGTCGTCGAGGGAGCGGCGCGAAAAGGCGCCGTATGTCTCTGAGGCCGCAACTGAAAACAGGACATGGCCTTCGGCCGCATAAGCGAAGCCGTCTGCGATCAGGCGCTCGATGAAGGCGATGATGTCGGCCATCGCGCCGGTGGCGGTCGGCTCGAACGTCTTCGGCAAAACATTCAGCGCCGCCGCATCCTGGTGATAGATGCGAGTGAAACGCTCAGTGATCACATTGATCCCGACGCCTTCCTGCGCGGCGGCGGCGTTGATCTTGTCGTCCACGTCGGTGAAGTTTCGCGAAAACAACACCTTGTCTTCGCCGTAAACATGGCGGAGCAGCCGGAATAACACGTCGAAGACGACCTCTGGACGGAAATTGCCCACATGGGCGGGCGCATAGACCGTGGGCCCGCACACATACATCGTCACCCGGTTCTCATCGATTGGAACGAAGGCGCGCTTACGGCGCGCGGCAGTGTCGTACAGGACAAGATCGGTCATCACGCAGCTTTCACGTATGCGGGAGATGGCCGGCGACGCGTTTGCGGGCCGGGATCAGCCGGTCTACAACAGCGCTGCGTTCAAAAAAAGGACGGCTTTCCATTTGGAATTCCAGGTGAGCCTCCTATCTAAGCGCCGACGCACAATTCACCTTGTGCGCGTACAACGAGATCTAGACCCGGCGCGCGCCGGGGGCCGACCCGCCCCGACCCGCTGGATCCGGAAACCGGTACTTCGCAGCGCTCTGCGCTGCGCCCGTCAACGAAAGGATCCGCGTTCCATGGACGCCATGACCGATAAAAACACCCTCGCCGTCGTCTCTGACGAGGTGACCCGCCCGACCCGCGAAGAAGCCGAAGAAGCCGTGCGCACCCTGCTGCGCTGGGCCGGCGATAATCCCAACCGTGAAGGTCTGATTGAAACGCCCAAGCGTGTCGCGAAGGCCTATGAAGAATGGTTCCGCGGCTATCAAGAAGACCCCAAGGAAATTCTCGGCAAGCGCTTTGAAGACGTTCAGGGCTATGACGACATGGTCATGCTGACCCATATCGACGTGGAGTCGCACTGCGAACACCATATCGCGCCGATCATCGGCACGGCCTGCGTCGCGTATCTGCCGGACCGGGCCGTAGTCGGCATCTCCAAGATCGCCAAGGTCGTCGAAGCGTTCTCCAAGCGGCTGCAGACCCAGGAGACCATGACCGCCCAGATCGCCGACGCGATCGAGGAAGCGATGAACCCGCGCGGCGTGGCGATCTTCGTCGACGCCAAGCATCAGTGCATGACCACGCGCGGCGTGCATCATCCCAACGTATCGACGATCACCACGACCTTCACCGGCGAGTTCAAAGCCAATCCGGAACTGCGCCAGCGCTTCATGAGCCTGTGCGAGCAGTCCAAACGCTAGGCCGAGACCGGCATGTAAATGAAAAGCCCGGGAGCGACGCTCCCGGGCTTTTTGGTTTTCGGTTCGCAACGATGGCTAGACGAGGAATTTGCTGCGATCCGCTTCGCCGAAATCGACTTTCGGGCTCTCCTGGGCCAGCAAGGCGATTCGCTGCGCCTTCTCGACAGCGACCTGATACCCATACCGGCTCGCCATTCGGGTCGTGAATTCAAGCAGCGCGCTGCCGTGGTCGCGCCGGCCTCTGGCCAGCGTCACAGCGCTCATCAACACCATCGCGTCAATCTGCTTGATCGTCATGCCGTGGTCCGCCGCCAGCGCGAGGGCGCGAACCGCGAATTCGCCCGACAGCTTGCTGTCGCCGGCGCTGAGCAGAATGGAGCCGTAGACGGTGCAGGCTCGCGATTCCAGACCATGCAAGCCGACCTGGCGGGCGAAGTCGAGCGCACGTTCAAGGCGCGCCATCAACTCTGATCCCGGCGCCCCGTCAGCGAACAGCAAGCGGGACTCCAGAACCCGGCATTCGTGCTTCAAGTCAGCGTGGCGCGCCGCTTCAGACGCGGCGATGGCGCGCTCGATATGGCCGCTCGCAGCCTCAAGCCGCCCCTCTCCGATCTCGAGATTGGCCAACGCAGAAGCGAACAACGCCACGCCGCGACTTCTATTCTCGGCGCTCAACGCCTCGATTGCGGAGGCAAGCGTCCGGCGCGCGCGCTCCGATCGTGCGTTCAAGGCGTCGACCACGCCGCGATATCCCCTGGCGGACTGGTAAATATGAGAGGCTTCGAGCTCACCGCCGGCCGCATTTCGGCCTGACCTGGAGGCGGCGAATTCCTTAAGCCGGTCACGCTCGACCCTCTCAATGCCTTCAAGCGTGGTCCGCGCGCGCTCAAGCGCGCCAAGTTCGATTTGCGCATGGGCGATATTCAGTGCGATCCGGGCGGCCGCCGAATTGCCTCCACGCCCCTCGACCTCCCGGTTCTTCTCGCGGGCGCGGCGCAATAAGGGGAATGCATCATAGAGCCGCCCCTGCGCCAGGAAGGTCAGGCCGCGCTCGTTTAAAAGCCATATGATTTCATCGTCGTAGAAGGGCGCTGGCGCATCCCCGGGCCGTTTCCGTCTTCTCTCCAGCCGGTCCGCCCATTCGTCCGCCTGCGTCAGCAGACGCCGCAGACGGGTCACATGTTCGGTCAAAATGGGTTCGCGGCGCGATGAGGAGACGCCGTCCAGTTCGCCGAGGCGGGCCAACACCGCGATGGAGAAGGACGAGCGGACAACCCCCAGCGCGGCGCGCATCATGCTCGACATGGTGTTGAGGGACGGCGCCCGGGTGCCGTCAGGCTCCGATAAGGTCTCAACCAGATTGTCGAGGAATAAGAAGGGCTCGGCGTCAATATCCGGAATATCGCGCGGCTGCCCGACAAAGGTCGACATATCAAAGAAATGAGCTTCGCTGACCACATTGCGGGGGCTGCCCAGGCGCTTGAGCACATAGGCGCGCATGCGGCGGTGGATGACGAAGCGGTCTTCATTGCTGGCCTCGGATTCTTGGCGGCCGTGAATCTTCATGACCAGGCCGCGCCGAAGCATGCGCTGAAGGCTTTCCGTTATCAGGCTGCTGAGATGGTCCGGCTTTCTTCTCTTCGCCGCTCCTTCGCCGCCAGGGCCGTCCCAGCCCCGTTCATAAGTGTGATACAGCTCGTCAATCTTCGGGCATTTGAGCAGAACTTCTGGAGACACCGGAACGTTGAAAAACGCCAGGTGCCGCAAAATCAGATTATCCAGCGCATTCTTGGCCCGCCGCTGCGGGTGGTCGCGATCTTGTTCTTCAAACGTGTAGCAATCGACCACCCGGTCGATGATCTCATCAATCGCACGGTCAGGCTCTTTGATCGTGACGACGTGGTACAGCTCTTCATACCAGCGCCTTAAGCCTGCTGCGTCGACCTTCGTCTCCATCGACGCCGCCAGAATCAGCGATTGCGTGAACAGACAGCAATCCGTCGCGCGATAGATGGCCTTGAGCAGATCCTGCGTCGCCATTTCGGCGGCCGGCAGATCGTTTTCACCCCGGCTGGGCTCAGTCAGCTTCCTGAAGTCTGAAGCCGCGCCCGAACCGCTTAAGCGCAAGCGCTTCTTATTCTTCGCAAACGCCTGCTTGTAGGCCGACCATATCCCGGGCTGACCGCGTTCCGGTTCGTTCTCCACCGGTTCGACCGCGAAAGGGACGGGCTCAATGTCATGGAAATGCAGCTCCACCTTGGTGTCGGGCGTGATTATCCGTTCAAGATCAATACAGCCCTTGCGCGCCAGCAGGATCACATCGACCGGCGCATCCTCCACCTCGGTCAGAATGACCTTCAGGAAGGCGCGAATTTCGCCGGTGAACGGCTCGAGCCGCTCATCAAACAGCATGTCGACATTGTTGATGACGATCGCGAAACGCGTGCGCCCGTCCACATCGGGGTGTTTTGCAGCCGCGGCGCATTCGCGAAGCGTTTTCCTGAGGCGGTCGATCCGGGACGGTTTGCCGTGGCGCTCGCCCTCTTCGTCATCCCTTAGCCGCACCTTTAAACTCTCGGTGCACGCCCCAAGGAATTCGATCACCCCCTCGATGATCGACGTGTATTCGCATGCGAATGTCGTGTTCGCGAAGAAGACGCGTCCATGGCGCGGCGTGGATGGGGCGTGCTTCTTTCCAACATTCAGCCCGCGCCATTCAGGAAACAGGCGCAATTGCTCAAAGAAAATGCCTTTGCCGCCGCCCAGCGGCGCCTGGCACATGAAGGCAACCCGGCTCGCCGTCTCCGCCGGCTGCGCTGTCAGAAGCTTGCGGACCTCATGATTCCATTTGTCGTAGAAGGGGTCGAGCCGGCGCGCACGCGCCAGGTCGCTCATGAATATGCGGCCCTTGGTCGGGTCTATGCCATAGCGTGTCTCCGGCCCGATTTTCACATGGCGCAGAACATGCCGGTAGCTGTCGTGGACATCGACCGCCTTGGCCTTCTTCTCCGCCGCGCCTTTGCCAGGCCTTTGGCGCAGTGATTTGAGCTTGCCTTCGCGCGCATACAGCTCAGGCAGGCGGCCCTTGGGAACGCGCCGCCACTTTCCCCACCACTCCTGCCAGCAGGCGCCGATATAGGCCACTTCATGATCGAGCGAGAGCGAGATTATCTTCTCGCGCAGCCGCTTTATGAAGTCCGACAGCAGCCTGCAGCGCAATGGCGTGAGATAGTCGCCAGCGCCATTCCCGTCCGGCTTGTCGGATCTATTCGCCTCCATGCGCAGCCTGTGGAGGATGTAGACCAAGGCCACCCGATCCACCCGCAAGCGCGTGACCCGCGGCAGGGCGATCAGCATCCAGGGCCAATATTCTTGGAGAAGCGTCGCCATCTTGCGCGGGGTCGCCTTGATGTCTTCGAACACCTTATTTAGCCGCTCGATCTCCAAGCCGCTCTTGCTGTCTCCAAGGTCGAATCCTTCGCCGACCTCGCCGAATTGAAACTCCTTTGCGAATAAGTCCTTGAGGCGGCTCCGCACGGCTTTGACGCGTTCCTTTCGATTCTCCTCCGAGAAATCGGCGGCCGTAATCGGTTCCAGCGCATCGGCGAGGGACTTCAACGCGTTGAGCTCGTGATGCAGCTCCGAGAGATCGTCCGGATCGATCGACTTGCAATCCAAGGCTTCAGAGGCTTCAGAGGCTTCATCGCGGATGCTCTGGAAGAGCGGATGATATCTCTTGTAGAGATCGCGCTCCTCTTCATCGTCGGAATGACCTGAATAGGGGCGGCATCCATGGTGAATCGCCTGAACCCCATATCGCAGCTTGTAGCGCAGCAATTCCACATCGCGCTCGGTCCGGCCCTTGAGCGCGGGAACCAGCGCGAAGACTGGGCGATCGGCGGGCCCCTTCCTGTTGGAGACGAATTGCCGAAGCGGACGCATCAGGTCCGCCTCGGAGAGGCCGGCGCCCATGAAGAGCACCGAATTGCCCCCGAAGATCACATCCAGGGCTTCGTTGAAGATTCGCCGGGACTCGTCATTCTTCAAATAAGTCGCCTGGTAGTCGCGCTCGGTGACGACCAGCGGATCGGCCTTTTGCGCCCGGCCGTGCAGGTGAAAAATATCCACATGAACGCCCGGCGCGCCGACGGCGAATTCGACGAGTTCTGAGGCGGCGGTCGGGTCGAACACGCTTGAGCGGGCGTATTTGCCCACGCGGCTGCGCCGCCCCATCATCAGATGCTGAGGCTCGGTCGCGCCTAGATGGCTTTGCGCGCCCGCGGCCTCGGAATCCAAATCACCATCGGGACCGTCGGTGAACGCGCCGAGCAGATAATCGTTATGCTCGAGATAGCGTTCCAGCTCGAGGTCGTAATTGGTCGTCAGAAACCGGCGCAGCTGCAATGCGGAAAACACCGTGTGGATCGGATCGATGATCGGCCGGGTGAATTCCAACAGGTTTTTGCGGTCGCTGTGCGACGGGCGCGAGAGACGTGATTCCTCTTGCTCCCGATAGGACATGGCTTTGACCAGGACCTTGGTCAGCGCCTTCTTCCCCGCCGTCTTGCTGGAGCGGCCGTCCAACGAGACGGACGCGGCGGCGAGGATCACCGCCAGGAAGCTGCGCCGGTCCGGCGGCAGCGCGTTGATCAGCGCCTCGTCCCCCGCCTTCGAAGACCGCTCGCTTCCCGTCGCCTTGAAATACAGCGACTCAAATCCCTGTTTGCCGACGACGGGCTTCCTGTTCGGCGCCTGCGTGCCTTCACACTCCGCAATCAGAGCTTCGACAAGCGACGTCTCGAGCCAGGCTCTTTTTTCTTCGCCGATGAAATTGCGCAATCCCCGCAGAAGATCCGCATTGTAAAACAGCCGGTGCGAGAAATGCTCCGGCGTCTCCGGCTCGGCCCCCGGCGTCCAAAGCGCCGTCAGATAGTCCTTCAGCGCGTCGTCATTCTTGACGGCGGAAAGACTGAGGAGATCCTTAAGCGGCGTGATGCGCTCCTCAAAATTGCGGCGCGCATAGCTGCGATCATCCAGAACCAGCCGCTTGACCAGGGACCGGACCTGCTCGCGTTCCTGCATCGGGTCAGCATCATCCAATTCCCACTCAAGCCGCTCACACAACTCGAGCACGAGCATATTGTGTTCAGCCGTATCGTTGGATGAGGTCTCGTTGGCGCCGGCGCGTTGATCATTCAGGACTTCGAGCGTCTCGAAGATCTCCTTCGCCGCTGAATGCTCGTCGAGCACGTTCTCCAGGGATTCAAAGCGTGCCCGGGTATGTTCCCAAATCTCGTCGACGAGCTCATTCCAGCTCAACCGTCCATAGGCCCCGCTGACGCCGGACCCGATGAAGCCGACCATGCGCCGAACATTCAGCGCCCGGTATAATCCATAACGCGCGGCGCGTCTGACCGACCTTGGCGAAAGAACGGCTTCGCCGCCGTCAACTTCCAAACTTGGCATGAATTCACCCCTCAACCTTCGGGAGCATGCCAAATAAATCCGCCGCATCGCAAGATTTCATCTCGAGCGCGGCTTCGGAGGTTTCGGCGCCGCCAGTCTCAGGCCGTGACGGCCAGGTTCAAGTCACGGACGAAATCATAGATCGAGGCCCGGGAGCGACGCTCCCGGGCTTGTTCTTCCTGATCGAGTTTGACCGTCACCGCGCCAGAAATCCGCCGTTGATGAAAAGTGTCTGGGCGGTGACCCAGGCGCTGTCGCCGGTTGCGAGGAAATCCACCAGCGGCGTGACGTCCTCCACCTCGCCCAGCCGGTTCATCGGGCTCATCCCGGCGAGATAGGCGGCGGTCTGCGCATTCTCCTCCGCATGGAAGAAGGGCGTGTCCAGCGGACCGGGCGCCACCGTGTTCACGGTGATGCCCCGCGCGCCGATCTCCTTGGCGAGCGCCCGGGTGAAGGCGTCCAGCGGGGCCTTCGAGCCGGCATAGGCCGCGTACATCCCCGTGGTGGCGCCTTGAAGCGTGGTGCCGATATTGATGATCCGGCCACCGTCCTCCAACCGGCGCGCCGCCTCCTGCATCACCAGGAAGGAAGCCTTGGTGTTGACGCCGAACAAGCGATCGAATTCGGCTTCCGTGACGTCGACGAAGGCCTTCTTCAGCACCATGCCGGCATTGTTGACGACGATATCGATCCGTCCAAAAGCCTCCCTCGCTGCTTGAAACACCGCCTGAACATTAGCGCGTAGAGCCAAGTCGCCCGAGGTGATCAGCGCCCGGGCGCCGGCCGCCTTGACGCGCGCGGCGGTCTCTTCCGCATCCTGCGCCGAATTGGCGCCGTGGTGGTGCACGACGATATCGGCGCCGCGGGCCGCCAGGCTTTCGGCGATGGCGCGGCCCAGATTGCGGGCGGAGCCGGTGATGAGGGCGACCTTGCCGTCAAGATCGCGGATCGGGGTGGTGTCTTGGGTCATGTCAGTCTCCATTCGGTTTGAGGCCGGTCGTTGCTCCCGGCGCGACTGGAGTTTTGACAGATGACCAAACTGACAGGTATCTAGATATAATACATCTGTTAAATGTGATTATTGCACTTAATGTCCGATACGATCGAAACGCTGTTTCTCCGCGTGGTGGAGGCCGGCAGCCTGAAGGCGGCCGCCGAGCAGACCGGCGCGGATCCCTCCGCGGTCAGCCGCAAGCTGGCGGCGCTGGAAGCACGGCTCGGCGTGAAGCTGCTCAACCGTTCAACCCGGCGCTCCACGCCCACTGAGGCGGGTCAGCGCTATTATGAAGGCCTGCGCCGCGTGGTCGATGCGAAGGCGGCGCTGGAGGCGGACATCTCCGGCCTCGTCGATACGCCGACCGGCCGGTTGACCCTCGCCGCGCCGGTGGATTTCGGGGCCCGCTTCGTGGCGCCGGTGATCGGCGCGCTGCAGGAGCGCTATCGCGACCTCAGCGTCGATTTGCGGCTCGGCAGCGGTTTCGATGACCTCGCCGAGCAGGGCATCGATGTCGCCGTGCGCATCGGGCGACTGCCGGATTCCAGCCTGATCGCACGGCGGCTGGGCGCAGTCCCGCGCGTGATCGTCGGCTCCGCGGATTATCTGAGCGCTCATGGGACGCCGGCCAGCCCTTCCGATCTCGCCGCCCACGACTTCGTCTTCTATCGCCCGGGCCAGCGGGAGCTCGACATCAAGGCCGGCGCGCAGACGGTGACGGTGAAGGGCCGGGTCTCCGCCAACTCCATCACCGCCGTGCGGGCCCTGGTGGCCGGCGGGCGAGGCCTGCATCTAGGACCCGTCTGGGCGTTTGAAGCCGGATTGGCCGACGGGTCGCTCAAGGCGGTCTTGTCCGACCACGCGCTCGACGCCTTCCCGCTCCATGCGGTCTATGCGCCGAGCGCCTTCGTGCCGGCCAAGATTCGCGCCTTCATCGACGCCATGGCCGCTTCAGTGAAGGCGGAGGCCTCGCTGGAGCGCTAAGGGCTTTGCTGGCTCTCCAACCGGGCTGCTGCGCGCTCCACCAGAGCGCGGTCTCCGGTTTCCTCGGTTGCGATGAGGGTCATGGCGGTGATCCGCCACTCGCCGTCCCGCCGCGCGAACTCGTAGGCGTAGCGGCCTGAGACGACCCAGGTGTCGCCGTCCAGCCAATGGGTTCCGACCACGGCGGCGCCGGCGCGGGCTTCATCGCCGTTGATGTCAACCCGAATATCGCTGATCGCATGGCGGGTGGCGTCAAAGCCCGGCGCCAGACCCGCCCAGCGGGCCATCAACTCGGAGGCGGCGAGCGTCTCCGGCTCGCCGCCGAACAGGCTGGTGTAGTCAAGCCGCAACTCGTCTGCGAACAGGCGTTCAAGCGGCGCGAAGGCGTGCAGATCGACCAGCACCGCGACGGCTTCGACGCGGGTGGCGATCTCGGCCTGATCGGCGGGCGTTGCGCCCGCCGCCGACGTCAGGCCGAGCGCCGCAAGGCCGGCGGCGAGCGTGTTGAGGGAGGCCGTCATGGTTCAGCCTCCCATTACAGCGTGTCGTCGAAATGGGCCGCGACTTCGTCGCTGGCGCGGGTGACGGCCTGGGGCTGGTCGTAGAAGTCAAACTGAGTGACGTCATCGAGCCAGACGCCGCGCACCTTGTCGCCGGCCGCCTCAAACGCCTGGGCGCCATGAGGAATCGCGGCGGCCTCGGAGTGCACCAGCACCAGCGGATTGGTCATTTGCGGCCCAAGGGCCAAGGCGTCGAAGGTCAGCCAGCCTTCCCAGGAAGCCAGGTTGAACTCATTGACATATTCCGCGATCGCGCCGCGCTCCGGATCGACATAATAGGGTGCGCCGCCCATCAGCGCGGTCGGATCCGTGGCGCTGGCGGCCGGAATCATCCGCGCTTCGCCTGTCGCGGCGTAATGCGCCTGCGCCTCTCGGCCGGTGGCGATCAGGCCCGCCACCGCGTCCGGCCCGCCATAGACGGCGTCCACGATGGCGGCGTCATGCAGCCACGGGGCGACCAAGCCGACCGACTGGATCGCGTCGGACCGGATGGAGGCCTCCACCATATATCCGGCGCTCGCGCAGATGCCGAGGCCGCCGACCGTGTCGATCCCCTCCAGACCGTCCAGGAAGGACGCCGCGGCGACAATGTCTTCAATCTTGCGGGCCGGGTCCTCCAGCTGGCGCGGCGCGCCGTCGCTCTCGCCCCAGCCGCGGAAGTCGAAGGTCAGCGCCGCATAACCACGCGCCGCCAGCTCAGCTGCGTATGTGGCCGGCATCTGCTCCTTCACCGTGGTCCAGGCGCCGGTGACGACGACCGCATTCAGCGCTTCGCCCGAATGGCGGTCCTCAGGCAGGTAAAGCGTGCCCACCAGGGTGTCGCCCTGGCTCTGAAACGTCACGCGCACGGTATCCGCGGCTTGGGCGCCGGAGGTGGCCGCGATCAGCGCGGCGAGTGATACGGCGGTCTTGGCAATCTTGGTCATGTCCTTCTCCCTTTTGCAGTCGGACCAGGCGTCGCGCCCGGCTGACAAGGGGAGATTGCCAAGACCGGCTCCGGCGCGATTGGACCGGCTTGCGCAAGTGTTGAAGGATTTTGCGCGGACGCCCGCCGCCCCTCCCTCAAACACACGCGGGCCGCCCCGACAGGAACGGCCCGCGCGCCAAAGCTCATCGGATTTGAAGGGTCAGCGGATGAACCAGTCGATCACTTCCGAAGTCGCCCGGTCGATCGCGTCCGGCTGATCATAATACGCCAGGTGAGGCGTGTCGTCCCAGACGGTCTTGGCCGGCAGCTTGGAAGGGACGGCCTGCATGTGCCGGCGCGCGGCGTTGGGCAGGAAGCAATTATCGCCGTGGATCATCAGCCAGGGCGTGGTCATCGATTTGGCGGCGCTGAGGCTTTCATAGTGGAGCAGATCGGCGTCGCTCATCACCGCATAACGGTTTTCCCATTCGCCGCGCTCCGCCCAGGGCCCATACCAGTCGAACACGAAGCCGCCCGGCATGCCGACATTCATATCGACCGGGTCGGACGCCTTGACATAGTCCACCTCGCCCGTGGCCTCATACTTCGCCTTCGCCGCTTCACCCCGGGCGAGGCGCGCCTGGAGCCCGTCTTCGCCGAGCCATTCAAGATCACCCTCGCGGTCCCGGTAATGCCCGGCGATCGTGGCCAGCGCCTTGACGCCATCGAGCTCCGCCGCCGCCCGGAACGCGATCGAAGCGCCCTGGCAGATTGCGAGAATCGACACTTGGTCAGGGTCCACGTCCTCGCGGGCGCGCAAATAGTCTACGGCGGCTTCCAAGTCTTCGACCTTGTGTGCGGGATTCTCCCATCCTCGCGGCGTTCCGGCGCTCTCGCCGCGATAGCGGCTGTCATAGGCTAAGGCCACAAAGCCCTGCAGGCCCAAGCGCCGGGCGTATTGCGTGGGCGCCTGCTCTTTCTGGTAGGTCATCGGGCCGATGATCGCGACGGCGGGACGAACGCCCTCGCCCGCGCCATATAAGTCGCCCGTCAGCTCAACGCCCGCGCTGTTGAATTTCACCTTTTCCATGGTCTTTCTCCGTCTGGTTTCGAGCGGCCTCGCCGCCGCTCTTCATCGCCAAGGAGGCTGCCAGATCGAGCGCCTCTGCGATTGGAGACGATTGCGGCGGTTTTGAAGATTTCGACTTCGGCCGCCTCGCACGCCGGACGCCGAAGCAGCCTGTTGCAGAACCGATGCGGCGCAGGCCGGCGGACATCATCACCACTCGATCAAGCGACGATCCCGGAAGAAGCCGCCGGTGGGCCCGTCATCGGGCAAGGTCGCCAGCCAAATCGGCGTGTCGGCGCCCTCCTCAGGCGAGCGCGACGCGGCCTGGCCGCCCATGCGGGTGCGCACCCACCCCGGACAGGCGGCGTTCACCTTGACCGACCGCCCCAGGGCTTGCGCCGCGCTCAGGGTGACTGCGTTCAGAGCCGCCTTCGAGATTGAGTATGCCGCCGGGCCCGTCAGACCCTCGGTGAAGCTGCCCCATCCCGACGATAGATTGACGATGCGCCCCCAACCGCGCGCCTTCATGCCGGGTCCGAAGGCGCGCATCAGCGCAAAGGGCGAGACGGCGTTCACCGCCAGAGCCGCTTCCAGATCACCGATTTCAATCTGATCCGCCGCGCCTTGCGGCAGGATTCCGGCGTTATTCACCAGAATGTCGACCGGACCATGTGCGCGCTCAATGCGCGCAGCGGCCTCAAACGCTGCCCGCGGATCGGTCAGGTCGAGCGTTACGGGCGTCGCGCCGATCTTTGCCGCGGCGGCCTCAGCCGCCGCGTCCGTGCGGGCGGACGCCAATACCTTGGTGTCCGACCGCGCCGCCAATCCGGTTGCTATGGCGAGGCCGATTCCGCGATTGGCGCCGGTCACAAGCGCAATGCGCGTTGAAACGTGAGACATCAGAAATCCTCCCTAAGCCGGCCCCAGTCTGCCCCCGCCGCGGCGATCCGGATTGCACCCGCCTGCTCAGCTTTTGAAGGATTGCACTGGATTCAGCGTTGATGGTCCTGACGAAAGGCCTTCGGCGTCACCCCTTCCGCCTGTTTGAAGACGCGGCTGAAATGGGCCTGGTCTGCAAAGCCGCAGCGCAAGGCGATATCAATCAGCGGCCGGTCAGGCAAAGCGAGCATCTTCTTCGCCTGTTCGATCCGGAATCGCGAGACGAATTGCATCGGGCTCTGGCCGATCGTCTCCTTGAACAAGCGCGAGAAGTGCGACGGGCTCAGGCCCGCCACGCCGGCCAGGTCGTCCAGAATGATGGTCTCGCCAAAATGCGCCGAAACATGGTCGAGCACGCGCTTATAGTGCCGAGCGGTGAAGCGGGCGGAAAAGCCGATCTCCTCATCGCTGCGCTCGGCGTATTTCTGGATCAGCTTGACCAGAAAGACGCGCGCCAGCGATTCAAACATCACTTCCGCGCCAATCCCGCCCGCCGCGAGCGCATCGCGCACCATCACGCCGGCCTGGCAGATATCGGGATCGTTGAACTGAGGCAGATCCTGAAGCTGGGTTCCGGTGAGCACCACCCCCACCTCGCTCTGGGCGAAGCGCTCCAGCTTGGCCGGATCCAGAGTGACGATGATGCATTTGGACGGTTCAAACCAGCGCCAGCCCGAACGCATTCCGGCCGGCGTGACGACGATGTCGTTCGTTTCCAGCACGAAGTCCCGGTCGACGCCGTCGCGCACGTTCAACACGCGCTGCGGCGTCTCTTTCAGATTCAGGACGAGATGGTGCTGGACGAAGACATCGGTCTCCATCTCGCCGGGCTCAGCCTCGAAATACTCAAGGCTTAATAGCTCCGCCGCGCTGGGCCGGGCCAGATCGGCGCTGCGAAGGAGCGGCTGGGAGGGATAGACATCCTGATAGGTGCGCACGCTCTCTCCTTTCGAATAGGCCTTGCTCTTCATATGGGGGGTGAAACCAGGCTGTCAGCCCGCCGGCAAAAAGAAAGCCCGGACGTCGCCGTCCGGGCTTTCCCGTTAGGATGCGGTGTTGGCCTACTGCACTTGGCGGAAGGCTTCACACTCAAAGCAGGTCGCGTAGAGATTATTGGGGTCGTTCATCAGCGTGACGGCCTCCAGCTCTCCCGCGGCCCGGCGGATCGTCTCGCCGAGCCAGCCTTCGCCGACGAGGCCGGAGCCGGCCAGATGGCCGATCGCGGCTTCCGCGCCGAGCATTTCGAGGAATTGCTCGAACTCGCTGGGCTCGCGCTCGAACAGCTTGACCCGATACTCGCCCTCTTCCAGGTCAGCCCGCGCCGCCGCAGCCGCGATCGCCGCGTCATAGCCGCCCAGATTGTCGACCAGACCGCGGTCATAGGCCTGCTGGCCGGTCCAGATACGGCCCTGCGCCACGGCGTCGACTTCGTCGCGAGTCATGTCGCGGCTTTCTGCGACAATGCCCAGGAACATCTCATAGCCGTTTTCGATCGAGGACTGCAGCACGCGGTCCCAGCTCTCCGGCACGCCGCCGAAGGCCGACGGGCCGCGGGCGGTTTCGGTCAGGGCGACGCCGTCCTCGAAGATGCCGATTTCCGCCGCCGCATTCTCAAAGGTCGGAATGAAGCCGAAAATGCCGATCGAACCGGTGATGGTCGTCGGTTCGGCCCAGATTTCATGAGCCGGCGTGGCGATCCAATAGCCGCCGGAGGCTGCGACGCCGCCCATGGAGGCGATCACCACCTTGCCGTCCAGACGCGCCTGCTCCAGCTCCTCGCGGATGAGTTCTGACGCGAAGGCTGAACCGCCGCCCGAATCGATCCGCAGCACGATGGCGCGGACATCGTCGTCCAGGCGCGCCCGCCGGATCAGCGCCGCATGCGCGTCACCGCCGATGGCGCCGCCATCCGCGTCGCCGTCAATGATGGTTCCCACCGCGGTGATCACCGCGATCGTGTCGCCATTTCCGCCCGAGGGGGCCTCGCGGCGGTCATTGAGATAGGCGAAGAAATTGCTCGCGTCGGTGCGGTCCTCGTCCGCATCCTTGCCGAAGCGGTCCTGCATCGCATTGCGGAACTCGCCGCGGCCGACTTGCGCATCGATCAGGCCCTGGTTTTCAGCGACGGCGGCCAGATCGCCGTTCGCGGCCTCAAGCAGGTCGGGAAGCGTGTCGGCATAGGCTTGGAGCGAACCCGCGTTCAAGCCGCGCGCCTGCTCCACCGCGCCTTGATAGGCGTCCCAGAGATCGCCGAAGACAAAGCGGTTCGCTTCGGCCGCCGCTTCCGACATTTCATCGCCCAGGAAGGGCTCCAGCGCCGATTTGAAGGTGCCGACCCGGTAGACGTTCACGGTGACGTTGAAGCGGTCGAGCAGCGAGCGGAAGAAGGTGCGGTAGACCGCGTAGCCGTTCACTTCAGCGCCGCCCATGTGGTGCATATGGATTTCGTCCGCATGCGCCGCGAGGAAGTAGCCGCCCATGCCGAAGAAATCGCCATACACGATGATCTCTTTGCCGGCCTCACGAAAGGCGGTCATCTCCTGACCGATCTGGTGCATCGCCGCCGGGGTCGCGCCGGCGAGATCATCAAAGCTGACGATCATCGCGGTCACGTCTTCGTCTTCAGCCGCCAGGCGGAAGCCGTCCACGACGTCGCGCAGCAGGATTTCGTCCGGCCCGCCGCCGCCCAGAAGCAAGGCCGGCAGGGCGTCGTCGGGCGAAACAGCGGTTTCTTCCTCAACGATGCGGCCCGCAGGCGCGAAGATCAGCACGCCGCTATCGGCAAGCTCGAACTTCTCATCGCCGGACGTCAGAGCAACCAGGCAGCCGGGAATCATAAGAACGAAGAGCAGGATCAAGAACAGGCCGAAGACCCGCAATATCCCGTGCTGAATCAAGCCGATCCAGTGCCACACAAGTCCGATCCCGGACGGAGAATTAGTCGCAGACATATATAATCAGGGGCCCTTCAACCCCCGCCCCTCACTCATTGAGCCCCAGCCTGACGGCGTTCACAGCCTGAAATTGGCGTGCGGACCGGCCCATGTCCAGTCAATCCGGGTTAAACGTCAGCAATGCAGGCCGCCTTGCAGCCCTTATGAAACGCGCTCGGCCTGCGGCACCGCGCCTCCAAGCGCGGGGCGGACTCGCCAGGTGCTGTCGGGATAGGCGTTGAACTCCCGGCTCTTGCAGGTGTCGACGACCATGAGTTGCGCCACGGCCGCCTCACGGGTCAAAGTCAGGTGCACATAGCCGCGGTCATAGGCGTTGTGACGCATGACGTCCGGCGCCGCCTCTTCGGTGTAGACGCCGAAATCGACGCCCGGCAGGTCCAGTCGTTCGAATCGCGAGGGCGACGTGACCGAGGTGACGCCGAACTCGGCGCCGACCCGCTCGCCGGCCTCGGTCTTCAGGTCGATCGCCCAGCTGTTATGCGTATCGCCGGTCAAGGTTATGAAGTCGGCGTTGGCGGCGCGCGCCGCGGCGAACAGGCGCTCACGTTCCGCCGGATAGCCGTCCCAGGCGTCCAGATTGAACGGAGTTCCGAAGGCGAACCGCTTCACGAAGCTCCACGCCAGCGGATCGCTGGTCTGAATCACCCAGCGCAGCCAGAACGGCATGACCGCAGGATAATTCGGCGCCGGGACCCGGCCCATGATCACCTGATTGGCGAAGACCCGCCAAGGCTTGCCGGCTTCGACCGACGCGCCCAGCGCGGCGGCGACGAAGGCCAGCTGCTCCTCGCCCAGCAAGGTGCGGTCCTCGGCCCCGGCGGTGCGTTCGAGCCACTCCGCGACGATGCGCCGGTTCTCCGGATCATTAGGGTCGGCGGTGTCGGGATCGACCGGGAACGGGTCCAGGAGGATTTCTTCCGAGCGGGCGGTCAGGCGGGTTTCGATATGGATCAGCGTCGCCAGATCGCCGATCTCCAGCGCGCCCCAGCGCTCATGCATCGGCTCGCGCTCGCGAGACGGCGTCCAGGCCTGCCAGGCGGCCAGCGCGGCGTCCCGGCGCTCATACCAGTCGCCTTCGCTGGCGTCATGGTTCTCCGCGCCGTCGCGCCAGGAATTATTCGTGGTCTCGTGATCATCCCAGATCAAGACCATGGGGGCTGCGGCCTTCAGCGCCTGAAGATCGGGATCGCCGGAATACTGAGCGTGCCGGCGCGCATAATCGTCATAGCTGACAATCTCGTGAGCCGGATCGGGTTGGCGCGACAGGCGTTCGGCGTCCTCGGTCGCATATCCGCCCACGCCGTACTCGTAAAAATAATCGCCGAGATGGAAGGTCAGATCGACATCGCCGCGTTCGGCCGCATGGCGATAGGCGTTGAAAAAGCCCGCCGGGTAGTTCGAGCAGGCGAAGGCTGCGATCCGAAACTCATCCACCGAACCTGTCGGCAGCGTTTTCGCCGTGCCGACCGGGGAAAGCTGGTCGCGAAAGCGGAAGCGATAAAAAATCCGTCCCCCCGGCGTCAGGCCATCCGCAAGGATTTTATACGGCGTCGCGCCGGCGGCTTCCGGGCCGGCGGGACCGGCTTCGGCCTCAAACACGATGGCGGAGAAGGCTTCATCCGTGGCGGCTTCGACGGAGACCGGCGCGCCGTCCGCGCCGCTGACCGCGGTCCACAACATCAAGCTGGTCTGGTCGGGATCGCCGCTGGCGACGCCATGCTTGAACGGCCCTTCAGGACGCGGCAGCGGGCCGAAACTGGGGTCCGAGCAGGCGCCCAGCGCCGCCGCGGCGCCCGCCCCGGCCAGAAGCGCGCCGCGCCGGGTCAGCCTGACTTCATTCTTCATCGCTTAAGTCCTCCCCCTTGGTGCTGGCGCAGGGTGACGCCGCTCCGCCCGATCCGCAAGCATGGACCGGAAATGATGCGGCCGGCGTGAAGGCCCCTCGTCCGCCCCGCCGGCCGCCGCCCCGTCCCCCCGGACGTCGCGATTCAGCGCTGCGGCGACACGCTAGAATTCGGTTCCGACCCGCAGACCCAGCATGCGCGGAGAGCCGGCGATGAATGTCGGAATGCCGAAGGCGTCGCCGGTATTGCCCGCATCAATGATGTATTCCTCATCAAACAGGTTTTCGGCGAAGGCGATGGCGTAGAAGCGCTCGCCCGGCGCATCCCAACGAATGCGCAGATCGACGACGCCATAGTCGGTCTGGGTCTCGTCCTGAACGGCGTCGGTCAAGTCATTGTCGTTGTCGAAGAAGACTTCGGACTGCCAGGTCCAGGTCGGGATGATCGAGATGCCGCCGATCGGCGTCTCATATTCCGCCAGAACACCCACTGAGAAAGCGTGGTCCGGGGACAGGCGGAAGGTGTTGCCCGCGAACTCTTGCGCGTTGCCGTTCTCGTCAGTGTCGTCGAATTCAGAGAAATTATAGGCGTAGGTCGCAAACAGCGTCACGAGCTCGTTGAACTGGTGGTCCAGCTGGGCTTCAAAGCCGTATTGGGTCGCCCGGCCTGCATTATCGACGATGAAGGTCGCCTGCTGGGGCTCGAAGCGGCCGGTCTGGAAGTTTTCGTACTCTGAATAAAACACCGAGGCCTGGAAGGTGGTGTTCTCCCAGCTCCAGAAACCGCCGATTTCATAGCTGTCGACCAGCTCGGCCGGGACTTCCACGAATTGCCCCGCCGAAAAGCTGATCACGTCGGGACGGCGGCCGCGGGCATAGCTCGCCCACACATTAGCCACGCTGGTCAGGTCGTACTGCGCCACAAGACGCCAGGTGAAGTCGTCAAACTCGCGCTCGCCGCTTTCCACCACGCCGCCATTCGGCGTCGCCGGGATGAAGAGCGTCGGCGCGAAGGTGATATTGTTCACGCCATTGGCGTGCCAGCCATAGATGTTGGCTTCCTTCTCTTCCCGGGTCCAACGCAGACCGCCGGTGAGATCCAGCCGGTCTGTGACCGACCATGTGATGTCGCCGAACAGATCATAGGCGGTCGTTGCGCCATAATTGCCGGTCTCTTCCAGATAGAAGTCGCTCAGCGGCAGAATCTGACCCGTCGCCTGGAAGAAGCCGAGGGAGAAGGCCGGCGCCGTATCGAGCGGCAAGCCCAGCAAAAAGGCCTGAGCGACGACTTCATTGGTCGCCAGCGGAATCCGCTGGGATCCGCTTTCGTAGAAATAAGATCCGCCGAAGAAGCCGGTGACCGGTCCGCCCGCGTCGTAGTTGAAACGAAATTCCTGGCTCCACTGGCGGCCGGATGCGTCTTCGGCCACCACCAGCAGCTCCGCTGCGAATCCGTCCGGATCGAAAATCTCAACCGATTCAAAGCCGCGCCATCCAGAAATGGAGCTGACCGACCAGGCGTCGCTGAGGTCGTAATCGGCCAGCACGGTCACACCGTAAACCTGGCGATCAATGCCCAGCGGCGCGCCGCCTTCAAATGCGCCGAACGTGTTCAGGGCGGCGGGTTCCCACGGCGCGAGGGACGCTCCCGGCGACGGCGGGATCGCGCCGGACTTGAAGCTGGTGCCGCCTTCCGGCGTGTCGGTCTGATAGTTCGCGATCACGACGATTGAGCGCATCGCTCGGCCGCCAGCGGGCCGAGGCGCGCCAGGCGGACAGCTCGACGGCATTCATCGCGGGGGAGCCCAGGACGTTCTCCACATAGCCGTCGCGCTGCTTGTGGGCGCCGGCGAAACGCAAGGCGAAGGTGTCGGTGACGGGCAGGTTCACATGACCGCGCATCTCAAAGCGGCTGTAATCGCCGACGGTGAGCTCGGCGGACCCGGCATAGCCGTCCAGATCAGGCTTGTTCTGGATGACGTTGATTCCGCCGATCAGAGCGCCGCGGCCAAACAGCGTGGCCTGGGGCCCTTTGGCGACTTCCACGCGCTCGATGTCGAACAATTCCACATAGGCCGAGCGGGCCCGGGAAATCGATACGCCGTCCTGGAAGACCGCGACACGGGCTTCGCCGGTGGCGGCGCCGTCGTCCGACGTGATGCCGCGGATCACGAAGCCGGGATTGTTCGGCGACTGCTCCTGCACTTCCAGGCCCGGCACGAAATCGGACAGGTCGTCGAACTGCTCGATGCCCAAAGTATTCAGACGCGCTTCGTTATAGGCGGTCAGATTGATCGGCACGTCGGCGAGCGATTGTTCGCGCTTCTGGGCCGTCACAGTGATGACGTCGGTGGCGACCGCCTCGTCATCGGCGTTGATTTGAGCAAGAGTCGGCGCGGTGAGCGTGGTCAGCGCGGCGCAGGCGAGCAGGCGGGCCTTCAAGCGCATGGGAGAATCCTTCTTCAACACTTGTGCGGCGCCGCAGCGGCGCGCGTCGTCCGGCGCTTTACGCGGCTGGGATGACGCTTCCCTGACGAGGCGATGACAGGTATTTGACCCTTCGAATTCATTGCTGCGATGTGATGAATTGGACACGTCGCGCCGCCGCAACAGGCCCATTGAAAAGGACCAAGCCGCCTTGACCGAAAGCTCCGTCGACCTACGCGAGACGCACGCCGACGCGTCCGGCGAACGGCTGGACCGCTGGATGGCGCAGGTCTGGAACGATCTGTCGCGCTCGCGCTGCAAGGCGCTGGTCGAGGCCGGCGCGCTGAGCGTGGATGGCGCGGTTCTCACCGATCCCTCGGCCAAGGTGCGCGCCGGCGCACTTTACGTCCTGAACATCCCGGAACCCGAGCCTGCGACGCCGCGGGCTGAGGATATTCCTCTGGATATCCTGTTCGAAGACGCCGATCTGATCGTGGTCAACAAAGCCGCCGGCATGACGGTCCACCCTGCCGCCGGGAATTGGACCGGCACGCTGGTCAACGCTCTCCTGCACCATTGCGCGGGCTCGCTGTCGGGCATTGGCGGGGTGCAGCGGCCCGGAATCGTTCACCGCCTGGACAAGGACACGTCAGGCGTCATGGTCGTCGCCAAATCCGACCGCGCCCATAAAGCACTCGGCGACGCCTTCGCCAAACATGACGTGGAGCGCGCTTATCTCGCCTGCGTGCGCGGCGCGCCGAAACCACGCGCAGACCGTCTGGAGACGCGGCTGGGCCGCTCCAGCCATGATCGCAAAAAATTCGCCGTGATCGACGATCCGGCCAGCACGGCGGGCAAAATCGCGATCACCAATTATGCGACGCTGACATGCTTTGGACAGGAGCCGGGCAAATCCATCGGCACGCCGCTGGCAAGCCTTGTCGAATGCCGGCTGGAGACCGGGCGCACCCACCAGATCCGCATCCATATGGCGTATCTGGGTTGTCCCCTGCTGGGCGATCCGCTCTACGGCCGTGGCCGATCGACCCCGCTCGCGCGCCTGGACAGCGGCAAGGATTTCAAAGATTTCCGCCGCCAGGCACTGCACGCAGCGGTGTTGGGCTTTAAGCATCCCGTGACAGGCGAGCCTTTACGGTTCGAGACTGCGCCGCCGAAGGATATGCAAAGACTGATCGGGTTTTTGGAGCGGCTCTAGCGAAGCGTCACGCCTCTTTCCAAAGCCCGAATTTCTTCACGATGGGCATGAGGCCGAGCATGCCGACATGACCAGAGCTACGCTCCCAGACGTAAAGACCGGCGCCCGTCAGCGCAAAAACCGCCACGCCAGCGATAAGGTAGGTCACAAAGCCCCCCTCTGCGGCAAGCAGCGCAGAGAACAAGACAGCCCAAACGACACCCAGGCCGGCATAGACTGAGACCAAAAACAAAAACCGCATCGCGTCCTCCTCAAAATTGGGGAAAAAGCAGAGCTTTCTCCCCTTTAGATTTTGTCGATCAACCGCACCAACCCATTTAAGGCATGTGAGGCGGATCAAGACTTTAGCCGACCGTGCACCCGGCCTGGTAACCAACAAGGGCGCCAAAACCACCGGTGGCGGCACCGACGGCCGCGCCGCCCACAGCACCCGCAACAGCGCCCTTGGGACCACCGACAATAAAGCCGCCGACCATTCCAGCAAAGCCCACGGTCGCCGCGCCGATGGCGGCTCCGCCCGCTACAACTGCAGCAGTCTGCAAGAAGCCGCAATCGCCGCCCGCGACCTGATCGATCTCATTAAGCGACAGCTCTCTTACGCCCTGCTCAGACACGGCGACCGGGGTCAACTCAAAAGTGATGGCATTCATCTGATATCTCCGTTTCACGTTAGCTTGAGCATGCGCATGCGTGAGAACTATTCTTTTGGAGAGAGTGGATTACAACCATTATCTTTTTGCGAGAATTATAGGGCTCTAACTCCCACTAAAGCTGTGTTTGCGAGAGGTCGTCTGAAAGATCGCTTAGATCTGCGCCAGCTTCCGCGCCCGGCTGGCCGCCTTCGACCAGCGGCGCGCCCACAGGATGAACAGGCCGGCCGTGGCGAACATCAGCAAGCCGTAGACCGCCGCCGCCATGGCGAAATGAATATCGCCCAGCATCGCGCCCGCCACCACGATGGCGAGGGTGGCGTTCTGCAGCCCGCATTCCAGGGTCAGGGCGATACGCTGTTTCATCTTGAACGCCATCAGGCTGGAGACGATGAAGGCGACCGCCATGGCCGCCACGTTGAGCGCAAGCGCATAAAGGCCGGCCTCCGCGAAGCGCCGCGCCGTCTCCTCCAGCCCGTCAGCCAGGATCGTCATGACGACCACAGCTGTGAACACG
>LYSW01000042.1 GCA_001657295.1 Oceanicaulis sp. BBD 1991-10
AGGCGTTGGCGAAAAGGGCTCTTCGCCATGACAGGCGCCGCACCAGGTCACGGCCCGTGATACTTCCAGACGCTCAAACCCTTCTAAGGGGCGCCCCTACACCCCTAGCCCGCAGGATGATACATCAACAAGGCTTGGAAGACGGCCATCCCTTAAGCACGAAGATTGAGTTGCTCTGGAGCCATCATGACCCAAATCGTAGCTACGCAATCCGGCCAGGTTCGCGGTGCGCATCAAGACGGCGTCTTTAGTTTCAAAGGCCTGCCATTCGCCGCGCCGCCAGCCGGCGCGAACCGGCTGCAGCAGCCGCGCCCGCCCGAACCTTGGGAGGGTGTCCGCGACGCCCTGGAATTCGGCCCGAAACCTCCACAGCAAGACCTGCCGTTCGACGACATCGCCTTGCTGCCTGACCTCGTCGCCGCCGGCGAGGATTGCCTGAGCCTGAATATCTGGACCGGCGCGCTGGGCGCGGCGAACCAGCCCGTGATGGTGTGGATTCCCGGCGGCCTGTTCGAGTTTCACGCCACTGGGGCCTGCCCCTGGTATGACGGCGCGGCCTTCGCCCGGGACGGCGTTGTGTGCGTGACCATCAATTACCGGGTCGGAGCGGAAGGCTTTCTCTATCTTGGCGACGGGCTCGCCAATCTGGGCCTGCTTGATCAGATCGCCGCCCTGACATGGGTACGCGATAATATCGCCGCGTTTGGCGGCGATCCTGACGCCGTAACGGTTTTCGGCGAATCCGCAGGCGGGCTGTCGGTCTCCACCCTCCTTGCGACGCCTGCCGCCAATGGCTTGTTCAAACGCGCCATCGTCCAGAGCGGCGGTGCGCACCATGTCAATTCCGATGCGAGCGCGCGCCAGATCGGCGAGCGCCTGGCCGCGCGCATGGGCGTCGAGCCGACGCGCGCGGCGATCGCTGCAGCGCCGCTGAACACGCTGATCGACGCGCAAGGTGAGCTGCGCGACGAGTTGGAACGCAATCCCGATCCGCAACTTTGGGGACAGGCCGCCCTGAACTTCATTCCCTGGCAACCGACCGTGGACGGCGACGTGCTGCCCGCGCCGCCGCTGGAAGCCATTCGGGCGGGCGCCAGCGCCGAAGTCGATTTGCTGATCGGCTCCAACACCCAGGAATCACGGCTGTTTCATGTGCCGGGCGGCTTCATCGATCAGGTCAGCGAAGAATTCCTTGCGGGCATGGCCGCCGCCTACGGTCTTCCAGTCGAAACTGCCCTTAACGCCTATCGCGCCTTGTATCCGGGAGCGGACGCCGGCGATTTGTTCGCCGCGCTGCAGGGCGACTGGTTGTTCCGCATTCCGTCCCTGCGGCTCGCCGAAGCCCATGCCGCCGCCGCGCCGTCGCCGTCGACCTTCATGTATGAATTCGCCTGGCCCTCACCGCAATTCGGCGGCCGGCTCGGCGCCGGTCATGCGCTGGAGATTCCTTTCGTTTTCGATACGTTGGGCCGCCAGACCGAAGCGCTGCACGGATCCAATCCGCCCCAATCGCTCGCCGACGCGATGCACGGCGCCTGGGTCGCCTTCGCTAAGACGGGGGATCCCGGCTGGACGCCGTTCGACCTTCGCCAGCGGGCGACGATGCGGTTCAATGCGACGTCGCAAATCGTAAAGGACCCGATGGCGCGCGAGCGCGCGATCTGGGAGGGGGTGCGCTAAGAGCAGCTGACGCCCGGCAAGTCGAACGGACCGTGACGCGCGCTCACCGCGCCGTCGGCGTCCCTGAGCGTGATTGTGAACCGCGCGGTGTGACCGGGCAGGATCGCCTCCGCATCAGTCAGCGGCCCGGTCAGGCCTGCACCCTCACGCGGTCCCAACGCTCCGTCCGCGCTCAGCGAATGCGCTCCGCTCGTCCAGCGCGGATCCCACGGCCAGGTTTGCGCCAGCACTGCGCCGGCGCAGTTGAAAGCCGTCCATTCCAGCCGCGACCGCGGATCGCCCTGATCGGGCAGGACATGGAAGGTCCGACGCCCGTACGTCTCCACCGATGGCGGCGTTTCATTGAAATAGACCGCGACACGCCGGCCCTGCGCCTCGCCGACGCCATCGGACGCGGAAGCGCCCAGCACCGCGCCGGCGAGCAGGAGCGCGATCATTCCCGGGTCGAATCCGACGACGGCGTCCGCGCCCTGCGCCGCACGTCCGCGAGCGCTGCATCCACGCCGCGGTCCGCGCGCGTTTCAGGATTGGCTTCGACGTCGGGAACAAGAATGTCGGGGACGACATCTTCCCGGGGCGTCCGGTCCACATGAAACAGCGCTTCGGTGGGCAGCTTCACCACCCAGCCGGTGTTGGGCATGACCAGATCGGTGATCGCGCCGCGCAGCTGGGCCATTTGCGTTCCCACGATCGTCGCGTCGGCGGCGGCTTGAAATCCAATCGCCGTGCCTTCGCCCATGGAACCCGTCCAGCGCCCGACAATCACGGCCACCGGCACGCCGGCCAGGCTCGGTTCAAGGGGCGCGACCTCCTCCAGCCAGGCGCGGCGCACACCGGTCCGGCGTTCGATGGAGGGCACGGAATGGCGTTGATAGCCCGTCTGCTCGCTGACGAAACGCCCCAGCAACGCCCTGGCGTTCAGCGTGTTGCCACCGCCGGGCGTATCGCGCAGGTCCAGGACAACGCCCGTGGGCGACACGTCCGCCAGAACCCTGTCCACGGCGGCGCGCCAACCGTCCTCCAACAGGCCGTTATGGGCGGTCAGAACGAGAACGCCGTCGTCCAGCGTGTCAGCGGTGATCGGGCCCGGCCAGGGCCGGCTCTCCTGGTAAAGCGAAGCCAGTTCAAGGTCGACGCGTTCACCCGCGCGCGATTCAAAGCCCAGCTGGCGCGCGCGATCGCGCGGCCCGACCGCGACCATCCGGGCGGCGAAACCGCGCTCCTCCGCGGTCACATAGGGCGCGCCGCATAGCTGATCGATCGCCGCGTCAACGGGTTCGCCCTGCACCGAGATCAAGCGCCAACCCGGGCGCACGCCTGCGCGCTGGGCCGGACTGCCTGCGCGCACTTCGGCGATGAGGTATTCGCCATCCACCTCATCGATCCAGAGATCGGAATGGCTGGGCGCCAAGCCTGGAGAGCGGTCCGTGGACAGCCCCATGAAGGCGTGGTGGTCTTTCAGCGCGTTCAACGCGCACTCGCCGAACGTGAGCAGATCCAAACGCGTTTCTATAGCGTTGACATCAACGCCCAGCGCGCCGCGCGCCGGATTCACGCCATCGAACCGATCCAGATAGGCGTAGTGCGTCTCAATCTGATCCAGCAGCCATTCGGCGTCGGCGCGCAGCGCCGCCGTCTCCTCCGCGCTGTCGAGCGCGAAAGCGGGCGAGAGGCCGAACCCGCATAAAAGAAACGCGGCGATGACGCCGCGCTTCCTCTGCGAACCGACCGATAGGCCGTTCATCTTCAATGCACTACTCCACCGGCTCTTTTTTCTTGGTCCCGCCCTTCGTGGGCGGCTTTTTCAGCCGATCGGCCGGGATGATTTCGAAGTCGAGGCGATCTTCATCCGCCGCGTCGATATCCAGCTTGACCACGCCGCCCTTTTTGAGCTGACCAAAGAGGATTTCCTCGGCCAACGGCTTTTTGACGTGCTCCTGGATCACACGCGCGAGCGGTCGGGCGCCGAATTTCTCGTCATAGCCGCGCTTGCCGAGCCAGTTGGTCGCCGCGTCGGTCAATTCGAATGTGACGCCGCGATCGGCCAGCTGGGCTTCAAGCTGCAGGACGAATTTCTCGACCACGCGGCCGATGACGTCCTCCTTCAAACCCGAGAACGCAATGACCGCGTCGAGACGGTTGCGGAATTCCGGCGTGAACAGACGCTCGATGGCGGCTTGGTCCTCGCCCTCCCGCTTGCCGCGGCCAAAGCCGATGGCTTCCTTGGCCGCGTCCGCGGCGCCCGCATTCGTGGTCATGATCAGAATGATATTGCGGCAATCGATTTTCTTGCCGTTCGCATCAGTGATCTGGCCGTTGTCCATCACCTGCAGCAGGATGTTGAAAATGTCCGGGTGGGCCTTCTCGATCTCGTCGAGCAGCAGCACCGCATGGGGGTGCTGGTCGATGGCGTCGGACAGCTGGCCGCCCTGATCAAAGCCGACATAGCCCGGCGGCGCGCCCAGAAGGCGGCTCACCGTGTGGCGCTCCATATATTCGCTCATGTCAAAGCGCAGCAGCTCCACGCCCAGGGTGGACGCCAGCTGGCGGGCCACCTCGGTCTTGCCGACACCTGTCGGGCCGGAAAAGAGATAGGAGCCGATCGGCTTGTTGGGTTCGCGAAGCCCCGCCCGCGCCAGCTTGATGGCGCTGGCCAGCTTGGTGATCGCGTCATCCTGACCGAACACGACACGCTTCAGCGACGCTTCCAGGTCCTTCAGCACCGCCTCGTCGGACTTTGAGACCGATTTCGGAGGAATGCGGGCGATCTTGGCGACGACCGATTCCACTTCCTTCACGCCGATCGTCTTCTTCCGCTTGGATTGCGGTAAAAGCCGCATGGAGGCGCCCGCCTCGTCGATCACGTCGATCGCCTTGTCCGGCAGCTTGCGGTCGCCGAGATAGCGGTCGGACAACTCCACAGCACTCTTAAGCGCATCGGCCGTAAAGCGGATGTCGTGGAAGTCCTCGAAATAGGGCTTGAGGCCCTGAAGGATTTTGATCGCGTCCGGCACGGTCGGTTCGACCACGTCGATTTTCTGAAAGCGCCGCGCCAAGGCGCGATCCTTCTCGAAATGCTGACGGTATTCCTTATAAGTTGTTGATCCCATGCAGCGCAGGCCGCCCGACTGCAGCGCCGGCTTCAACAGGTTGGACGCATCCATCGCCCCGCCCGAGGTGGCGCCGGCGCCGATGACGGTATGGATTTCGTCAATGAAAAGGATGGCGTGCGGCCGCGCCTCAAGCGCCTTGACCACTTGCTTGACCCGCTCTTCAAAATCGCCGCGATAGCGCGTGCCGGCCAGCAAGGCGCCCATGTCCAGCGAATAAATCACCGCCTCTTCCAGGACTTCCGGAACTTCGCCTTCGATGATCTTGCGCGCCAAGCCTTCGGCGATGGCGGTCTTGCCGACGCCCGGGTCGCCGACCAGAAGCGGGTTATTCTTACGGCGCCGGCACAGCACCTGAACGCAGCGCTCGACCTCATGGGCCCGGCCGATCAGCGGGTCGACCCCGCCTTCGCGCGCCTTTTCATTGAGGTCGACGCAATAGGCGGACAGGACGTCGTCCTTGTCCTCGGTCTCTTCGGTCGCCGTTTCCGCATCGTCCTCTTCGTCCGCGCCACGCGCCGGGCGGGTTTCGCTGGCGCCGGGCTTTTTAGCGATGCCGTGGGAGATGAAGTTGACCGCGTCGTAGCGCGTCATGTCCCGTTCAGCGAGGAAGTATGCGGCGTGGCTTTCACGCTCGGCGAACAAAGCGACAAGCACATTAGCGCCGCTGACCTCGTCACGGCCGGAATTTTGGACATGGATCACGGCGCGCTGGATGACTCGCTGGAAGCCGGCGGTCGGCTTGGCGTCTTCGCCGCTGTCCACGATCAGGCTTTCCAGCTCATCGTCGACATATTCCAGCAACGTGTCGCGCAGTTCGTCCACATCGACATCACAGGCCCGCATCACCGCGCTGGCGTCCTCATCCTCACACAGCGCGTAAAGCAGATGCTCAAGCGTCGCGTATTCATGCTTGCGTTCATTGGCGGCGCTTAACGCGCGGTGGAGGCTCTGTTCGAGGGCGGGTGAGAAAGAGGGCAATCGCCTAATCCTTTTCCATGGTGCACTGCAAAGGGTGCTGCGAACGGCGCGCCGCGTCCATCACCTGGGCGACCTTGGTCTCGGCCACCTCGTAGGTGAAAACGCCGCACACACCGACTCCATGTTGGTGCACATGGAGCATGATGCGAGTCGCATCGTCTTGGCTCTTGTGAAAAATCTGCATCAAAACGCCGACGACAAACTCCATCGGCGTGTAATCATCATTTAAAAGCAAGACCTTATACATTGACGGGCGTTTTGTGCGCACGCGCGGCTCAACAACAACGCCGGTGCCGGGTTGTCCATCGCCGGGGTTTTGCGGGTCGCTCATCGCCTAGGCTGCTCGCTTTTCTCGTCGGTCAACGCCAATCGCCAATGTTGAATTAGATATGTATCGCGGCGGCGCTGGAAACCCCCTTATCGCGGTTCACGTGCAGCCGTGGGGGACGGGCGGCGCGAGGCGGGCAAAAAAAGACCCGGCGCGCACGAGGCGGGCCGGGCCAGTCAGGGAGGATCCGGAGCGGCGCGCGCGAGGCCGTGCCCGGCGCGCCGCAATCTCGGGTCAGCGCCTTAGCGCTGGGACTGAAGGGCTTCGACAGCCGCGACCATTCGGTCGTTGAGCGGCTTGAAGCTGTCTTTCATGAGCGCGCTGATCAGGTCAGAGCTCTTGTTCACTTCCGACAGATAGGCGTCGAGAGAGGATTTGGTGTAGTCGGCCTGGATTTCAATGAGCTCCTGCACAGACTTCGCCCCGGCCATGGTCTTTGCGGCGGCGACACCGTCTTCCATGGATTTCTTGGCGTAAGCGATGGCGGAGGAGTTCAGCTCTTCGATCGACTTGGACGCGGTGGAGGCCGAAGCGATGACGGCGTCCACGGTGTCTTTCTGGAAGGCGCTGAATTCGTTGACCGCGGACAGCGACTTCTCAAAGCCTTCCTTGATGGCTTCGTTGGAAGCGGCGGTCACGGTTTCAAAGGTTTCCTGGGTGGCGTCTTTTTTGGCGGCAGCCATGGGAGAATCTCCTGTAATTTTGCGCGGGGCGGAGGGTTTGCGGACGGCGGGTTTGCGCGGCTTGACCGCTTCAACCTTCGCCGGTGCAGGCGTCTCGACCGGTTTTACGGCCGGCGTCTTGGGCGCCGGAGCCGGTGTTTCTGTCTTCGGCGCAGCCGGCTTGACCGCCTTCGCCGCAGGCTTTGATTTCACCGGAGCAGGATTCGCCGGAGCTTTCGCCTTCGCGGGCGCAGCTTTTACGGCCGGCTTCGCCGTGGCGGGTTTCTTCGCGGGGGTGCTTTCATTCGCCATAACAAAGTCCTTTCCGGTTCAGGCCGCTTTTCGCAACCGCAGCAATAATGCCGATTCCCGCACTCGAATTCAAGTCTTTTTTGTGCAGCGCACAATAAAACTTTGGTCGCGGCGGTTAACGGCGCTGAAACCCCGGCTGAGGCAGCGTGCCAGGCCATGTTTCGGATGATCCTGATGGTGGCGGCCCTCGCCTGCGCAACCGCGCCCGCCGGCGCGGCGGATCGCTATGCGGTGTTCGTCGCGGACATGGATAGCGGCGAGGTGTTGCACGCGCGCTCCGCCGACGCCCCGCGACACCCCGCCTCGCTGACCAAGATGATGACGCTCTACCGTTTGTTTGAGGCGCTTGAAGCGGGTGATGTCGCGCTGGACACGCCCCTGGCGGTGTCCGCGGAGGCGGCCTCCCGTCCAGCTTCGCATCTCGGCCTTAATGAAGGCGACACGATCACAGTCGAAGACGCCATTCGGGCGCTGATCATCCAAAGCGCCAATGATGTGGCTGTGGTGGTCGCGGAGCATTTCGCCGCGGACGAAGCGGCCTTCGCCGCCGACATCACCGCGCGCGGCGCCGCGATCGGCCTGACCGACACGGTGTTCCGCAACGCCTCCGGCCTCCATGACCGACGGCAGCGGACCACGGCGCGCGATATGGCCCGGCTCGCCTATGCGTTACGCCGCGACTTTCCGCAATACGCGCCCTATTTCGCCGAAACCCGCTTCACCTGGAACGGCCAAACCCATCGCTCCCACAATACGCTTGTGGGCGATATGGACGGCGTTGACGGGTTGAAGACCGGCTATATCCGCGCCTCCGGCTTCAATATCGCGGTCACTGTGGAACGCGATGCGCGCCGTCTGGTGGCGATCGTCATGGGCGGCGCCCGTCCGGCCGTGCGCGACGCCCATGCGCGGGAACTGATCGAAGCCGCTTATGCGACGCTCGCCGCGCGCGACGAAGGCCGGCTTCTGGCGACTTTGAACGCGCCTCGCCTCAATCCGGTGCGCGAACAGCGGATCATGACCGCCGAGCTCGCCGGTCAGCTGCGTCCGACCGCTATGGGATCCGCCCCCGCCGCGCCGGCGGTTCAGGTCGTGTTTGAAGACGCGCCGGAAGCCAGCCTGCCTCTGCCGGGAGACTGGGCGATCCAGGTCGGCGCCTATGCAAGCGAGGCCGCGGCCCGGGCGCGGCTGGAGACGGTGGCGATGATGGGCGTGCATGCGCAGATCTCGCAGGCTGAGCACGTCGCCCAGCCCCTGCAAGCTGGAGGACGGCGCCTGTGGCGGGCCCGCTTCGCCGGACTCGCCGCCGACGACGCGCGGGCCGCCTGCGACCGGCTTGAAGCACGCTCAGAGCCTTGCTTCACAGTGCCGCCGGCAAACGGCTAGCTGCCGAGCAGGACATCCTTCGCCTGTTGCACCTTGGCCGCCAGAGCATCGCTTCCGCCGGCGTCCGGGTGAACCTTCTTCATCAAATCCCGGTGCGCGGATCGGATTGCTTCAACGTCGGCGTCCAGCGGGACGCCCAGCAACTCCGCCGCCTCTTTTCGCGACATGGCGGTCGGCGCGGAAGGCGGGTGCGCCCCAGCGTTCGCGGGCTTGGACGGCCCGCCGTTCAACGCCACCACCAGAAGTCCCAACGCCGCGGTCAGCACGGGCACGCCGGCCACCGGCAGGCCGCGCAGGGTCAACACCGCGCCCAGAATCACGCCCAGCAGCCCCAGGATGATCCGTAAGCTTTGTGCGGCCTGCCGGGACTTCATATTGGCGAACATCCAGGCCAGGCCGATGAGCGCGCCGACGGTCAGAAGAAGTCCGAAAAACAATCCCATGGCGCAATCCTAGAAGGGTATCGGCGCGCCGTGGAGGCCGGGCAGCTTGAGCACGATGACGAGCTCTCTCAATTCCTGCCGGGCGGCGACATGGCTCATGGTGAAGGGCATGGACGAGCCGCTTTCGGTCAGATCGATCAAGGTCAGGCCGGACGGAAAGAGCTCGCGGTAGATCACCCGCTCTGAAAAGCCCGGCGCGAGACGAAAGCCGATGCGTTCGGACAGGGCTTTCAGGCCCTTGCCGACCCGGCGCTTATTGCGCGCATCCAGCATCGACACGCGATTGCGCATGACGACCCAGTCGAGCGTCTTCTTGTCCGTCATCGCCTTTTGTTTGCGGCATTCCCAGACCATCTCGGCGTAAACGCTCGGCTTGCCGATCGCGAAGCTGTCCGGATCGACATCCGCCAGGAGCGCGAAATCGACGAAGCTGTCATTGATCGGAGTGACCAGCGTGTCAGCGCTGGCGTGCGCCAGGCGCGCGAAATGCGTGTCGCTGCCCGGAGAGTCCACGATGATGAAGTCGCATCGTCCCTTAAGATCAGCCAACGCCCCGGACCATGCCTTGGCTTCCTCAGCTTCAGCGTCGTCCAGATCGCGCGCCTTGGACGCTTCGACCTCCCCGATGATCGGCATCGGCAATGGAAGATCGCGCGATCGCCGCCATTGCGCGCGATTCTTCAAATAGCGCGTCAGGCTGGCCTGGCGCAGATCGAGATCGATCACGCCGACCGACTTGCCCATGCGCAAAAGCGCCACCGCCAGGTGAATCGCGACGGTGGATTTGCCGGCGCCGCCCTTCTCATTGCCGATCACGATGACATGGCCTTCGCGCGCCTGCGCCTCGCCAGACGGCGGCGAGCCAGTGTCATCCAGGGTCTGAACTGTCATCAGGCGTCCTCACCGGCGGCGCGGTGCTTCATTTAGGCGTTCCAAGAGACAGAGAGAAGTGAAACTGCGTCAAGACTCGCTGCTGTGCAGCATGCGCCCGCTGAAATCGACCGGTGCGCACCAATGCCCGTCCGCCTCAAGCCGGGCGCAATGCGCGCCCGCCGCCTCCGGGCTGTCGAAGGGCCCGGCCTTTAAACGCAGGAAGATCCCCCGCTCGCCCAGATCCGTTTGCGCCAGACGCGGTTCAAGCCCGGCCAGCGCCTCCGGTTCGCTCGCCAGCAGCTCCCGCCATCCGGCCTGCGCATTGCGGGGGTCGCGATAGGAGGCGAGATGAACCGCGCTCAGCAGGCTGCGCGCTCCGGTGAGATCGGGCGCCGGCGCCAGCGCCCTGGCGAGATTGACGGGCGCAGCGCCGTCCTCGGCGGCGCTCGACGGAGCGTTCAGCAGAGCCAGCTCCAACGCGGCCAGCTCCGCGTCGGCCGAACGAATCCGCTCCGGCCGATCTGCGGCCGTCCGGGTCAATAAGTCCGCGACAGCTGCGGCGCGCGCGGCTTCCGCCGAGACCGGCGCGTCGGGACGCGACGTCGCACAGCCGGCGAGTGCGAGAAGAGCGGTGAGGATGATGGCGTAACGAAGCATGATCCTCCACCTACACCGAGTCGCTTGCCGAAGAATGCATCCTGCGTCTAGCGTCCGCGGCCAAGACCGCAGAAGGCCGCGCCATGTCCCACCCCGCCCTGCCTCTAAACGCCGCCACGACGATCGCAGACCTGCGCCGGCATGTCGCCGACTGGCGCGCAGACGGCCGCCGGGTGGGTTTCGTGCCGACCATGGGCGCGCTCCATGAAGGTCATCTCGCCCTGGTGCGTCAGGCGCTTAAGGCCGCCGACCGCGTGGTCGTGAGCGTCTTCGTCAATCCCGCGCAATTCGCGCAAGGCGAAGATTTCGACAGCTATCCGCGCACTCTGGAAGAGGACGCAGCCAAGCTGGCGCGCACCGGCGCCCAGCTGATCTACGCCCCGGCGGCCCGCCAGATCTATCCGGACGGCTTTGCGACCGAGGTGCGCATGGGCGGGCCGGCTGCAGGTTTGGAGAGCGCTGCGCGTCCTCACTTCTTCCATGGCGTCGCCCTGGTGGTCGCCAAGCTGCTCAATCAGGTCCGGCCCGACATCGCGGTCTTCGGAGAGAAGGATTATCAGCAATTGCTGGTGATCCGGCGCCTGGCGATCGATCTTGATCTGGATGTGGAGATCCTCGCCGGTGAGACCGTGCGCGAAGCCGACGGCCTCGCCTTGTCTTCCCGCAATGCGTATTTGAGCCCGGAGGACCGCCGCCGGGCGGGCCGGCTCAATGTCATCCTCGCCGAGTTTGCGCTAGCGCTCAGTGAAGGCGCGCCAGCGCGCGCCGCCGAAGCTGAGGCGGTCTCGAAAGCAGAACGGGTTTTTGATGCGGTGGACTATGTCACGGCGCGCGACGCCGGAACGCTCGGCGCCCTGCCGGACGGCCCGATCCAGGGGCCCGTGCGCGTGCTGGCGGCGGTGAAGGTCGGCTCGACCCGGCTGATCGACAATATGGCGGTGACGCCGCCCTGATCACCAGGCGCCGAGATCAATCAGCTTGCGCCGCAATTCGGACGGTAATTCTTCGCCGCCGGTCTGGCGCGACAGATCGGCGGGCGCATGCTCCGGCTTAAGATAGCGCCAGCCCTGGAAAGGCCGCTTGGGCGCGGGCGCGGTCGGCATGATTTCAGGGTCGAGCCAGATATGACAGCGCTTGATTCCGCCTTCATCGACGAAGTCCTCAAGCTCGACGATCCGCTGGCGCGCCTGGATCACACGCTTGATCACCCAGTAAAGCGAACCGCCGTCGAGCAATTCCCTGGCGCGCTTCGGCGTCATGCGAGTGGTGTGCGCCATGAGCTGGCCGTTGGGCGCGACCGTGTCGCGCCAGCGTTCCAGATCCTCGATCGAGTCGGCCCCGACGCAGAGTTTCACCAGGTGAAGCGGCATGACCCTCCAGTTAGGGCGACTCCGCCGCAGTCTCAAGCGCGGCGTCGGCCGCCTCGCCGAAGCGCACCTCTTCGATGTCGAAGCGCATGGTCTGGCTGAAGGGCTGGAACAGTGCGGAGCCCGACATGGACATGCTGACGCCCGCCACTCTGGGTCCGTCCAGCGCCGGCTCGAACACGAAACGTTGTTCGAGATCGAATGTTTCGATCCGGGCCGCCAGATTGGGCTTGAAGCTTTCAGCGAGCGAATAACGCAGCACAGAAAGCTGGTTGGTGCCGGCGTCAACGAATACTTCGCCGCGCATGTGGTCCAGCAGTCCCTGAGGCGCGCTGTCGCCCTGACTGGGCAAGCTTAATGGCGTGAATGCATAGACCAGCTGGCCATTTTCCTCACGGTCGAAGACCGCGCTTCCTCCAATCGATTCACGAATGGTTTCCGGGTCATAGTCGCCGAATGCGATTTGGGTCTCACCATCGGGCCCCGGCTCGGCGCCGTCGGCATCAGGCGCGGTTTCTTCCCCGGAATCGAAGCCGGCCCACATCTCCGCCTGCGTTTCGCTGAGTTGCGCCTCGCTATTGGGCTCGAGCAAGCGATAGGTCGGCGTCTCGCCACCCTCAAACCCGACCGCGACCCGAATCGATTCAGGGCCGAGGCTCATACGCAGCACAATGCCGTCAGGCGCGCGGCCATTCGGATTTGCGCTCAGCGCGGCCGCCAGCGGTTCCGGCAGCTCGGCGAACGCCGGCGACGCGAAGGCCAGCGCAAAAAGGGTGAAAAGTGAGCGAAAAAGCACCGGGCGGGCCTCCAAAGGATCAGGGTGTGGTGATCCTAGGAGACCCGCCCGGGCGCCCCCAACTGAAAATTCAGACAGACGGTCCTATGCCGCAGCACGGTCGCGCAGGCGGTCCTCGGCGTTGGTGTCCACGTCAAAAGTGGTTTCGCTTTTCGGCAGCGGCCTGGCGCCGGCGCCGCTCAGCTTCGTCCAGCCCTTCCAGACCTTGGACAGGGCCAGCTTGGCGTAAGCCTCCGCCCCGGTGAGCTTGGCGCTCTTCGGCGTCCAACCCATGCGGCGCAGAGCGCCGTTGGCGTGGTGCACGCCGTTTTTCACCATTGATTCCTTTGTGACGATCTCACAGGTCACCGACACGTTGAGCCCCTCAAGATTCTCAACCCGGTGCGGCGCGTGCAGAGGCCAGGAGACGAAATCGCCCGGTTCCAGATCGATCTGGGCGGCGTCTGCGTCCCAGGCCGGGTCATAGGGCACGTCCTCGGTCTGATCCTTGTGCAGGATGTCTTCTAGCGCCTGATCTTCGAGCCAGGGCGCGCGCGGCGGATAGATCCGGAACCGCTTCTGACCCCGCACGTGCAGCAGGAAGGTCTCCGACACGTCGGAATGGTAGAAGACTTGGGCGCGCGGCGAGGAAATCAGGATGCCGCCATAGGCCCGCAGCGGATTAAAGCTCGGATTCAACTGTTTGAGCTGGCTCAGCAGGCCGCTGAAAAGCGGCTTGAACACCGGATCGACATTCATCACTTCGCGCAGATTGATCCAGAGCTTGCCGGCGCGCACCGCTTCGAGCAATTCCTGACCGCTCAGATCGCCGGCGTCGCCCGCGCGCCAGCTGTCGCGGTCCGCGGGATCCTCGCCCATGGTGCAGAAATCGCATAATTCGCGGGAATGGCGGCTCAGAAGCGCCGCCAGCGACAGATCGGTGAACTCCGGCGCGCGATGCAGGCGATGGCGAGCCTGGATGACGCCTTGGCGAAACTCCGCGGACTTCTCGTCATTCCAGTCAATCAGAACCGGATCGGTCATAGGGGCCTCCGTCGCGATCTGGGACGCTTGATGCGCCTTCAGCCCGCTAGCAGGCAGGAAATGTGCCGCGGCCTGGCGTCACTCCTCCGCGAGCGTGACCAGCACGTCGCCATCGCCCACTTGATCGCCTGCGGACACGGTGACCGCTTCCACGACGCCGTCGCGCGGCGCGGCCAGCGCATGCTCCATCTTCATGGCTTCCAGGACCGCCAGCGTCTGGCCCTTGCTGACCTGGTCCCCCGCGGAAACCGGCACCGACAGGAGCTTGCCCGGCATCGGCGCCTTGACCGCGCCGCCGCCCTCCAGGGCCTCCGCCGCGGCCGCCGGATTGAAGCGTTCGACCAGATGGGTTTCGCCTTGGGCGGAGATCAGCACGGCGCGCCCGCGGCGCTCGTAGGATGCGTGAACCGTGTTGTGCTCGTGAACGACCGTCAGCGAACCTGACATGTCGTGGTCCTGCACCTCGAACGTCACCGCCTCGCCGCCGACCAAGGCGGATACCCGCCGACCGTCGACACCGAGTGACGCCGACACCCGCTCGCCGTCCTGATCCAGGCCGATTTCAACGACAGGGTCGGCGTTGAGCCGGAACCCGTCGCTGATCGACCAGGGATCGGTGGGTCCGCCGGAGGGACGCGACGGCCCGCCATCCGTAAAGGCGAGCGCCGCCAGCGCGTGGAGCAGCGCAGGCGGTTTTGTCGGCGCGAGCGTTTCGATCCGCGCATCGATGAAATGGGTGTCCACATCGCCCGAGCGGAAATCGGAATGGTCGAGGCAGCGTCGCAGGAATCCGGCGTTGGTTTTCACCGGATGCACCACCAATGGCGTGTCCAGGGCGTCGATGAGCGCGGTGATCGCCTCCTCGCGGGTGGCGCCGCTGCTGATCAGCTTGGCGATCATTGGGTCATAGTGGAGCGAAACTTCGCCGCCACGCTCCACGCCCGTGTCGACACGCACCGCGTCGTCCGGCAGCGCCAGGCGCTCAAGCTGACCAATCGACGGCAGAAAGCCGGTGGCCGGATCTTCCGCGTATAGCCGCGCCTCCATCGCCCAGCCCGACAGCGCAATCTGATCCTGCTCGGGCACTGATCCGCCGGCGGCGACGCGCAGCTGAAGCTCGACCAGATCGTGTCCGGTGACTTCTTCGGTGACCGGGTGCTCGACCTGGAGCCGGGTGTTCATCTCCATGAAATAAAAGCCGTCATCGCGCAGCGGACCCGAACCGTCGACGATGAATTCCACCGTGCCCGCGCCGACATAATCGACCGCCTTGGCGGCCTGCACCGCGGCGGAGCACATGGCGGCGCGCACATTGGGCGTCATGCCGGGGGCCGGCGCCTCCTCGATGACTTTCTGATGCCGGCGCTGCAGCGAGCAATCGCGCTCGAAAAAGTGCACCACCCGGCCGCGGCTGTCGCCGAAGACCTGAACCTCGATATGGCGCGGATTGGTGATGAATTTTTCGATCAGCACGCGGTCGTCGCCAAAGCTCGCCGCCGCTTCGCGCTTGCAGCTGTCGAGCGCCTCCAGGAAGCGCTCGGCGAGCTCGACCTTGCGCATGCCCTTGCCGCCGCCGCCCGCGACCGCCTTGATGAGCACCGGATAACCGATCTGGTCGGCTTGCCGGGCGAGATGATGAGGATCCTGATCTTCGCCATGATAGCCTGGCGTCACCGGCACACCGGCCTGTTCCATCAGCGCTTTGGCGCGGTCCTTAAGCCCCATCGCCTCAATGCTTTCCGGGCTCGGCCCCACGAAGGTGACGCCCATCTTCGCGCAAGCGCGGGCGAATTCGGCGTTCTCCGACAAAAAGCCATAGCCGGGGTGGATCGCATCCGCGCCGGTCTTTTTGGCGGCGGCGAGGATCAGGTCAGCCCTTAGATAACTCTCGCGCGCCGGCGCCGGGCCCAGGCGCACCGCCTCACCGGCCTCGCGCACATGGGGCGCCTCCGCGTCCGCATCGGAATAAACCGCCACGGTGGCGATACCCATGCGGCCCGCCGTGCGCATGACGCGGCGGGCGATCTCGCCCCGGTTGGCGATGAGCAGTTTCTTGATCATGACCCGGATCGCTTGTTGCAGGAACGTGGCGAGGTTTTGGGCCAAGCCGCATCCGGTTTCAAGCGCGCCGCTCTTTTCGCCCCCGCACCAGGGCCGCCAGTACGAAGCTGATCAACATCAGCAAATACCAGCTGCCCAGCTTGGCGATGGAGACCGGCCGCCAGGCGCCGTCCTGAGCGGGATAGGTCCAGGCCTGGGCGAAGGTGCCCAGATTCTCCGCAAACCAGATGAACAGCGCCACCAGAATAAGGCCGATGAAAAGCGGCATCGGCCGGTGCGCCCGATCGGGCCGGAACCACACCACGCAGGCCCCGTAAATGAGCAGACTCGCAACGAAGAGCAGGTAGCGGATATCGATCGTGAAATGGTGAGTGAAGAAGTTGATGTAGGCGGCGACCGCCAAGAGCGCCTGCAGCCAGAGGGGCGGGAAGCGGTCAAATCGAAATTCGAAAATGCGCCAGACCCGGGCGAGATAGCTTCCGACCGCCGCATACATGAATCCTGAAAACAGCGGCACGCCGGCGATCACCAGGAAAGCGTCGCCGCTTTCCGGATAAATCCAGCTTCCGGCGTGGACCTTGAAGATCTCCATCACCGTGCCGACCACGTGAAAGACCGCGATGACGCGCACCTCCGCCCAGCTTTCCAGCTTGAAGACGATCATGCCGGCCTGGATCAGCACGGCCCCGAGAGTGATCGCGTCATAGCGCGCAAAAGGGGCGTCGTCCGGATAGAGCAGAAAACTCGCCAGCAAGAGCGCCAGCATCAATCCGCCGAACAGGCAGGCCCAGGCTTGCTTGATCCCGAAAGCGAGAAATTCGAACAGCGCGCCGGTGACCGGTCCGCGCACGGCGAAAGCGCGCAGCGCCTCGCGCCGGGCGTGAAGCCAGGCTTCCAGGTCGGCGAGGCGCACCCCTCGCCTACTCCGCCCAGAACGGCTTGCGTTTCTCCAGGAAGGCCGCGAGCCCGTCCTTGCCTTCCGCGCTGGCCCGGCGATCAGCGATCTGGTGAGCGGTCTTGCGCAGAAGGGCGTCGTTGATCTCATGATCGGCGACCATGTCGACCAGCCTTTTGGCGTCGGCGACCGCTTCAGGAGCCGCGTGGAAGGCCAGCTTGCCCAGATGCTCCATCATGTCGTCCAGCTCATCGACGCTGTCGACGAGGTATTGGGCCAGGCCGATCTGGTGGGCGAAATCGCCGTCAAAGCCCTCGCCGGTTGCGAACAGGGCGCGTGCATAGCGCGGACCGATGGCCTTCACCACAAAGGGAGAGATCGTCGCCGGCGTCAGGCCGAGCCGCACTTCGGAGAAGCGGATTTTGGCGTCCTTGACCGCCACGGCGACATCGCAGGCCGCCATCAGCCCGGCACCGCCGCCCATGGCCGCGCCCTGAACCAGGGCGACCGTGGTCTGCGGCAAGTCGTAGAGCCGATGCAGCATGCGCGCGAGGCCGAGGGCGTCCTCAACATTGTCCTGGTGAGTCCAGTCTGCGGCCGCCTTCATCCATTCCAGATCCGCCCCGGCCGAGAAGCTCTTGCCGGCGCCGCGCAGGAAGACGATCCGCGCCTCATCGGCGTTCGCCCGCAGCGTCTCAAAGATGTCAGACAGGCGTGCGATGATATCCGCGTTGAAAGCATTGTGTTTTTCAGGTCGATTCAGCGTGATGATCGCCGCTCCGCCCGGTGTCACATTCAACAAGACTTCGTTTTCTGCGGCCATGGTCGGCTCCCAACTGCGTGTTTCTCAATTGCTTAGACCGGAGACCGGTTCGGGCCAAGGCGGCGCGGCGGCGCAGATGTGAAAACGCCCGCCGCTTCGGTCGGAAGCGACGGGCGTCGAGAGCAGTCTTCAGCGCGGCCTAGCGCGGGAAGATGATCGCCTTGATGATGTAGAGCACCGTCAAGCCGACAAGATAGGCGGCGCCGGTGAATGCGATGTATTGCCAATAGGTGATGTCGGTGACCGGCGGGATCGCGAACTCCGCGCCGTGCTGAACGATGGGAAGGACCTGGTCGACGATCACATGGACGATGACGCTCGCCACCGTGAAGACCAGGACTGCGCCGTAAGACGGCATTAACAGCGCCATCACAAGCGCGATCACCCCCATCTGAATGCCCAGATGCACCCAGGAGACGCCGCCGCCCTCACCGATCGGGCCGAAGGCCAGAAGGCCGGCTTCCAGCCACGCCCAAATCGGCTCGACATACGCCCAAAGCGTATCAAGAAACTCCATAATCCTAACCCCTCTTGATCCGGCCACCCCCGGCCGCAATTGCGCGAAATCCTGCCAAAGCCTTACTAAAATGCAAGGGAAATCCCGGCCCCGCGACCTCGCGGGCCGGGCCTGTCGCGGATTTCACACGGGCTGGATCCCGACCCTAACGCCGCAAAATCACGCGCTTTATGAGCATCAAGATCGCGATGATGATCAGATATCCGATCAACAATGCCGCGACATAGCGCCAGAAATAGAATTCAAGCACGTCCGGCAGCCGCAGGCTCGCGCCGCCGCCGACGACCGGCAGCAACACATCAACCGCCACATGCACCGCCGCGGCGCCGAAGACGAATACCGGCAAGCGCCGCCAGCTCGGCAACAGCAAGGCGGCGACCAGCGCGATGATCAGACCCTGCACCGCATTGACCTGGTCGAAGCCGTCGCGCGCAAAGTCCAAGAGTGTGTTGAGAATATCCACCTGCGCCCCCTGCCGTTGCCGGTCTCGAAGCGTCACCGCAAATCGAATCCCGAACAAGTCATTTTCAACCGGCGCGCCGCAGGCGCCTTGGCGAGGCTCAGACGGCCTTCAAGCCTCTGCGCCCGCCGCCAGCCCGCACCGACAGATGGACCAGGCTTTGCCGGCCGGATCGGGGCCGGGATGGCCGCCGATCCTTCCAATCTGAATGTGACGCGCCGGCTATGCGGGCGGATGCTTGGACAGCCAGCGCCGCAGGACCCTGACGCCGAACACCGTGCCGAAGAACACGATCGGCGTTGCGACGCCGGCATAGAGCGAGGGATTGACCGGCCAGCCCAGCTCCGCGGCGCCCTTGGCGAGATAGTGGATCAACCCGACCCCGTAATAGGTGATCGCGACGGTCGAGAGCATCTCGACGGCTTCCTGCAAACGCAATTGCGCCTCGGCGCGGCGATTCATGGCGTCCAGCAGCGCCGAGTTCTGATCCTCCAGGTCCACCTGCACCCGCGTCGTCAGCATGCGCACCGCCCGGTCGACCCGTTGCGCCATGGCGTGCTGACGCTCGGAGACCGCCTGACAGGTCTGCAGCGCCGGGGTCAAACGCCGCGCAATGAACACGCCGACCCGCTCATGGCCTTCCACGCGCTGCTCGCGCAGCCGGTCATTGCGGTCTGACACCAGGTCGCCATAGGCGCGCGCGGCGGCGAAGCGATAATCGCCCTCGGCGCGCAAGCGCTCCGCCTCGCCGGCGAGCCGGGTGAGACGGTGGAGAATATCCCGGTCCTTGCCGGCATGGGGCCCGGCGGCGATGCGGGCGTTCACCTCGTCCAGCGAGGCGTCCAGCCGATCCAGCGCCGCGCCCGCCCGCCGCGCCAGGGGCAGCGCCAGCATGGCGGCGGCGCGATAGGCCTCCATCTCCAGAATGCGCTGCACCATGCGCCCGCGGACAACATCATTGGTGTTGGAATCAAAAACCAGAAAGCGGATGAAACCAGTCCGGTCCGGCTTGAAATCACTCGCCAGACCGGCTGCGCCGTCGCGGATCAGGCTGGCGGCGAAGGCTTCACCGCCGAACAGATCGCTGCACCAGGACCGGTCCGGATTTCCGTTTTTCGCCTTCACCAGATGCAGCCGGATCGCCGAGACCAGGCGCCCGGGCGCGCCCTGCAAAAGCCGGTCGACCGTCGGATCGGGCGCGTTGGAGGCCAGCGCGTCCTTTTCGGGCTTCAAGTCGATGATGGTGTAGGAGACGAATTCCGTGCGCCGTTCGAACACGACGTCGATATCGCCCACCTTGAATGAGGCGTGGCGTGCGTTTTCGGCCAGCTTCGCGTGAGCGGACAGACGCGCCAGATGCTCCGCCGCCTCATCCGGCGTGATCTGAATATCCAGCCGCGTGACCAGGCACGGCGCCGGCAGCACCGGCCGTGGCCGGGCGTGCAATTCATCCAGCAGGACGCCCCGGTCAGGATGCGGTTGGAGCAAAGGCGGCTGCAGATCCTGTGCGGCCTCATGCGGCGATGATGCGTCTTCGCTCAATACTCGGCCGCTCCCCAAACCCGTTACGTGATCAAGCCTTAGGACAGTTCGACCCAGATTTCATTGCGGCGCAAGGGCGGCGGAATCCAGGGCGGGCTGTAATAGGCATAGGTCGGCGCGCTCGCCGGGCTCAGCCCGCGCGCGCTTAGAAAGGCCATCAGCTCAGCCTCGCGCGCCGCGAAACGGCGCTCGCTGCGGCCGCCGTTGAAGGTGATCACCGCAATGCGCCGAGGCTCCACTTCCCGCAGGGTGACTGTGGGATCAGCCGGTTCGGGCAATGTCTCCATGGTCCACTCGGACGGCATCACAAAGGCCACCGTCCAGCGCCCGTTTGCGCCCGCTTCAGCGGTGACCGGCGCGGTCATCGCGATCTCCTGACCTTGCGGCCGGGCGGTGACCGGCGCCGTCATGGCGATCTCCTGGCGCGGCGTATTGCCGCCGAAGATATAGTTGGCCAGCGGGCGAAAGCCGCGATTGCTCGCACTGGTCTGGTCGCCGGCGACCTCCACCTCCGCCACGATCATGGCGGCGTAGGCGCGGATTTCGATGGCGCCGACGCGCTCGACGACCGTGTGTGCGGGTTCTTCAGTCGCCATGGCGGGCGGCGCCAAACCTATGGCGAAGGCGGTGATGATCGCCGTCATCGCGGTGAACTTGAGCAATCGCATGGGGGCGCTCCAGATTTTGCATGTCTGGAGATACGCAGCACAGCGCCCAGCGGATGCCGAAGTTAAGCAAAAAGCCTTGACGCCTCCTGCGTCAACGCCCTCAATGCCCTTTCAGGTTTTAATTTATTCTCTTTGGGGGCATGTATGTCTGACGATGTAGAAATCCAATTCGACGACACCGACGTGTTCTGGTCGAAAGCGACGCTGCTACACGACAAGAAGAAAAATCTTTTCACCGGCCAGCAGGACCAGACCTTCCAGCTGCATGTTCAGCTGCCCTTCAAAGGATCCCGGATCGAAGTGTTCGTGAACGATGAGTTGATCGAGCGCATTGGCGAGGACAACCAATATATCTTCGCTGAAGGTCGTAAGATCGACGTGGTCAGCACGCGCCCCGACAAGAAGCCCCAGGGCATGCGCTTTAGAAAATGCTAGGCGGGGTCCCTACATCCGAAACACGCCGAACTTCGTCTCCTCCATCGGCGCGTTGAGGCAGGCGCTCAGCGCCAGGCTGACCGCGCGCCGCGTGTCTTCCGGCGCGATCACGCCATCGTCCCAAAGGCGTGCGGTGGAGTAGTAGGGCGAGCCTTCTTCTTCGTATTTTTCGCGGATCGGGGCCTTGAAGGCGTCTTCGTCCTCAGCGCTCCAGTCCTCGCCCCGCGCCTCCATGCCGTCGCGCTTGACGGTGGCGAGCACGCTGGCGGCCTGCTCGCCGCCCATGACTGAAATACGGGCGTTGGGCCACATGAAGAGGAATCGCGGTCCGAAGGCGCGCCCGCACATGCCGTAATTGCCCGCGCCGTAAGAACCGCCGATCACCACGGTGATCTTCGGCACTTTGGCGGTGGAGACCGCCGTGACCAGCTTGGCGCCGTCCTTGGCGATGCCGCCGGCCTCATATTTCGAACCGACCATGAAGCCGGTGATGTTCTGCAGGAAGAGGAGCGGGATTTGGCGCTGGCAGCACAATTCGATGAAGTGCGCGCCTTTCAAG
>LYSW01000043.1 GCA_001657295.1 Oceanicaulis sp. BBD 1991-10
ATCGGCCTGTGCCGGACCGAGCACATGTTTTTCGACGCCGACCGCATCGCGGCGGTGCGCGAAATGATCCTGGCGGAGGATTCTGAAGGCCGCATCGCGGCGCTGACCAAGATCCTGCCCATGCAGCGCCAGGATTTCGAAGACATTTTCCGGATCATGGAAGAGCGGCCCTGCACGATCCGCCTTCTCGATCCGCCGCTGCACGAATTCCTGCCCCATAGCCGCGAAGACGTGGAGGCCGTCGCCGAGGCCACCGGCCTTTCGGCCGACCGGCTGATGGAGCGCGCGCGCGACTTGGGCGAGACCAACCCCATGCTGGGCCATCGCGGCTGCCGACTGGGCGTCACCTTTCCGGAAATCTACGAGATGCAGGCGCGGGCGATCTTTGAAGCCCAGGCCGCCGTGGAGACGGACACCGGGGTCAAACCCGTCGCCGAGGTGATGATCCCGCTGGTGGCGACCGCCAAGGAGCTCGAAATCCTCAAGGTTCGCATTGAAGCGGTGGCCCGGCAGGTCGGCGCGGAATCCGGCGTCGAACCGCAATATCTCATCGGCACGATGATCGAATTGCCGCGCGCCGCATTGCGCGCCGGCGATATCGCGGCCCATGCCGAATTCTTCTCTTTCGGCACCAATGATTTGACCCAGACGACCTTCGGCCTGTCCCGCGACGACGCCGGCAAATTCCTGGGCGCCTATCTGGAGGCCGGCATCTTTGAGAAGGATCCCTTCGTCTCCATCGACACCGATGGGGTCGGCGACCTGATCGAAATCGCGGCTGAGCGCGGCACGGCGGTGCGCGACGGCATCAAGCTGGGCATTTGCGGCGAGCATGGCGGCGATCCCGCCTCCATCGAATTCTGCGAGTCGGTCGGCCTGGATTATGTGTCCTGTTCGCCATACCGGGTGCCGATCGCGCGCCTCGCCGCCGCCCAGTCCGCCCTGCGGCGCAGCCAGAAAAGCTGAGCACAATCAACGCGGTCAGTCCGAGGCCTTGAACCCTGGCGGCGGCCGCCCCATTTCCGCCGCAAGCAAGGACTATTGACCCCGGCTCACGGGTGGATTACCTCCGCGCGCCCTTGAGGCGTCCGGCTGGTTTATTCCTTGCTAAGACGACTCAGACTAATTCTGCGCCGCTTTGGCTGATGCAGGATGTGACGCCGACCCCGCGATCGGGCGGCGTCGCGAACGGGAGACGCCATGACGCGTGACGATTTCATCCGGCGCTTGAAGCGCACGGCGGCGGGCCTTGGCGCCTGCGTTGCGGTCATTGTGACCGCCGGCGCGGTGATGCTCGCTCCCGAACGTGCGCGCGAGCAGGATGAAGCGGCCGCCTGGCGGGTCTTGGCGTCCAGCTATCTTCAGGCCGGCGACATGGTCGGCTGGGACGGCGCGCCCGCCCTTGAGTTCGCCAGCTTCACGCTGGAGGCGGATGCGGAGACCGGCGCGCGCATCACCCAGCGCTCGCTCGCTGATCTGCGCAGCTTCGACCTCAGCCATCTCGACAACGCCCAAACGGCCGCCCATGAGCGCCAGTGCATGGCCGAGGCGATCTTCTATGAAGCCCGCTCCGAGAGCCTGTCCGGCCAATTGGCCGTGGCTGAAGTGGTGCTCAACCGGGTTCGCCATCGCGCCTATCCGAGCACGGTCTGCGACGTGGTTTATCAAGGCTCCGAGCGCGTCACCGGCTGCCAGTTCACTTTCACTTGCGACGGCTCGATGGCGCGGGCGCCCTATGGCCGCGGCTGGCGGCGGGCGCAATTGGTGGCCGATCACGCTCTGATGGGCTTTGCCCGCCCGGTGACCCGGCGCGCCACGCATTATCACACCACCGAGGTGGACCCGTACTGGAACGACAATCTGGTGCGCACCCGCCGCATCGGCTCGCACATTTTCTACCGCTTCCCCAACCGGTCCGAGCGCCAGCTCCTGATCGCGCAGCGCGAAGCCTGATCGCCCCTGGCGCAACGGCGCCGCAGCGCTAGGATTGTCCTCGCACCTGAGGACGACGCTATGAAGCATCCTGAAACCCTCGCGCCGGTGCTGCGCCTTTTGAGCGGGATCGGGATTGATCTGCGCCGCGGCGCCGTGAGCGAAGACAGTTTTCTTCCTGGCGTCGCCATTCGCCGGGGCGGATTGGTCTATGACGCGTCTCGATTGCTCTCGCCGGGCGATCTGCTGCACGAGGCGGGCCATCTCGCCGTTCTGCCGTCAAACATGCGCACGCAGGTCAGCGGCGATATCGACGCCTCGCTCGCCGCCTTGCAGGCCGATCAGGCTGGCGCTGCGGCGATCGACCATACCGATCTTGCGCCCATCGCCTGGTCCTACGCTGCGGCGCTCGCCATCAATATGGATCCCGTCTTCATCTTCGATGCGGCGGGCTATGGCGCCGGGGAAGGCGGTGATGTCGCTGTGATCGCATCCCAGCTCGCCATGGGGCTGTTTCCCGGCATCATGATGCTGGAGAAAGCCGGCTTGTGCGCCGCCCCGCCGCCCCTCGGCGACGGGCGCCATCCCGCCCCCTACCCGCATATGACGCGCTGGCTGGCGGCCTAAACCGCGTCGAGCCCCACGTCGAAATTCGGCGCGGAATGGGTCAGCGCGCCGACGCTGATCACGTCGACGCCGGTCCCCGCGATCGCCCGCGCCGTGCCCAAATTGACCCCGCCGGACGCTTCCAATGCCGCGCGCCCCTTCGCGGCGGCGACGGCGGCGCGCAGATCCTCGAGTGGAAAATTGTCCAGCAGGACGCTCTCGGCGCCCGCCGCCAGCGCTTCGTCCAGCTGGTCCAGCCGGTCAATCTCCACGGCGACCCGCGTCATGTGTCCCGCAAAGCCCCGCGCCCGGCGCACCGCCTCCGCGACCGAGCCGCAGACCGCGACATGGTTGTCCTTGATCAGGATCGCATCGTCGAGCCCGTAGCGGTGCGAGGCGCCGCCGCCGGCCTTGACCGCCTGCAGCTCCAGCGCGCGCAGGCCCGGCGTGGTCTTTCGGGTATGGGCGATGACCGCGCCGGTCCCTTCAATCGCGTCGACATAAGCGCGGGTCAGCGTCGCGATCCCGCTCATCCGGCCCAGAAAGTTCAAGGCGGCGCGTTCGGCGGTCAGCAGGCTGCGGGCGGGCCCGCTCAGCCGGGAGACCACGTCGCCGGCTTCAATCCGCGCCCCATCCCCATGGCGCCAGTTTGAAACAATCGCCGGGTCGATCTGCGTGAAAACCTCGCAAGCGGCCTGCCTCCCAGCCAGCACGCCGGCCTCACGCGCGACAATATCGAATTCGGCGGTCGCATCCGCGGGTATGGTCGCAAGCGTGGTGACGTCCCCGCGCCCGCCCAGATCTTCGGCGAGCGTGCGCGCCACGATGTCGGTGACCAGACCGGCCGGCGCCGTATTCATCATTCCGCCGCCTCCAGAATGCGGTTGGCCGGCGCCTGCGCCAGATCGGCGAGCGTCAGGCGCGTCGGCGCCGGGCGTGCCTGAGGCTGCGGGAAATCGCGGCGGTGATGACCGCCCCGGGATTCCTCGCGGCGCAACGCGCCCAAGGCGACGAAACGCGCCGCGATCAGCGCGGACGCCGGACCATGAGCCGTTTCCAGCTGATCGACCACGGCGAGCAGCGCTTCCAGGCCGGTCTTGTCGCGTTCGACGCCGGCATGGCGCGCCATGGCGCCCCGAAGGGTTTGCAGCGCGATGTCCGGCAGGACCGGCGCGGCGGCGCCATGACCTGCATGGATCGAACGCGGCGCGGCCTCGCGCAGCCGCTGGGCCGCGCGGCGGCCGAAGACCAGCCCGTCCAGCAAGGAATTCGACGCCAGCCGGTTCGCCCCGTGGAGGCCGTTGCTCGCGCATTCACCCACCGCCCACAGACCGTCGACGCCCGTGAAGCCGTCCAGGTCCGTCTCAATTCCGCCCATGTGGTAGTGCGCCGCCGGCGCCACGGGGATAGGCTGGCTGCGCGGATCGATCCGGCCGGACGCGCAGGCCCGAAAAACCGCAGGAAAACGGTCCGGGAAGGTGTCGCCGACCGCCGCGCGCGCGTCCAGAAAAGCGCCCGCTCCGCTCTGAATCTGTCGATGAACGGCGCGGGCGACAATATCGCGCGGGGCCAGTTCCGCGTCCGGATGTATGTCCGGCATGAAGCGGCGGCCTTCGCGGTCGATCAGGATCGCGCCCTCCCCGCGCAGCGCTTCGGTCGCCAGCGGCGCCGGGTCGCGGCCGATATCGATCGCGGTGGGGTGAAACTGAACAAATTCCGGATCGCGGATCACGGCGCCGAGCTTGGTCGCCATGGCCAGCGCCTGACCCTGGCTGGTCCAGGGCGTGGTGGTGACCGCGTAAAGCCCGCCCAGCGACCCCGTCGCCAACACGGTGTCGGCGGCTTCCAGGCGATGCAGCCCGCCTACAGGATCACGCGCCAGCACGCCTGCGCATCCCCGCTCCCTGGCGGGCAGCAGGGCTTCGCCCCGCCAGCCTTCGCGCAGCTCGATATGGTGCGCCTGCCGGACGGCATCGATCAGCGCGGCCAAAATGCCGGCGCCGGCCTGATCGCCCTTCACCCGCGCCACGCGCGCACGCGAGTGGGCGGCTTCGCGCGACAGCGCCCAGGCCTCGCCGTCCTTCTCAAACGGCGCGCCCAATGCATATAGATCTTCGATCTCACCCGGTCCGGCTTCAGCAAGCAGACGCGCTGCGTCCTCGTCCACCAGGCCGGCGCCCGCCGCAATCGTATCCGCCGCATGCAAGGCCGGCGCGTCGTCGTCCGCCAAAGCCGCGGCCACGCCGCCCTGGGCCCAGGCGGTGGAGCTCCCCCGCCCCAGCGGCGCGCCGGTGAGCAGGATCACCGGGCGCGGCGCGGCGTGCAGCGCGGTCCACAAGCCGGCGATGCCGGCGCCGAGGATGAGGAGGGGGCGGGTCACTGCTTGCATGTCGCTCCGTCATTTCCCCTTGCGGGGAGGCTGGGCCGAGGCGCGCCTCGGTTTCGGCGGGGTGGGAAGGCGGCGTCAGGATCGGCCAGCCGCCGGCGCCGCGCCGCCCGTCCGGCTCCGCCGGACCTTCTTCCCGTCAAGGCGCGGGTGTCCGGTCCGGCGTCGAGATTGAATCAAACCGCCACATAAGGCACGGCCACCGCGTCCTTGCCGGTATCGAAGGCCGGCGGCGTGTCCGCCTTGGGCAGGTCGAGCATGGCCTGCAGCGAGGCGCGGGCTTTCGCCGCGATCACCGGATCGACTTCGACCTGGTGCTTCATGTCGCGCAGGGCGTCATAGATGCCGGTCAGCGTGATGCGCTTCATGTGCGGGCACAGATTGCACGGCTTGACGAATGTCACGCCGGGATTTTCCACCGCCACATTATCGCTCATGGAGCATTCGGTGATCAGGATGGCTTTGGCGGGCGCCTGATTTTTCACATAGGCCGCCATGGCGCCGGTGGAGCCGGCGTAATCGGCCTTCGCCATCACGTCCGGCGGACATTCCGGATGGGTCAGGATGATCGCGTCCGGATGGGCGGCGCGCAGATCGTCGATGTCTTGCGGGGTGAACTGCTCGTGCACCTCGCAGCTGCCCTTCCAGGTCAGGATTTTGATGTCCGTCTGGGCCGCGACATTCTTCGCCAGATATTCGTCCGGGATCATGATCACGGTGTCCACGCCCCACTGCCGGGCGGCCGCTTCAACGACCTGAACGGCGTTGGAGCTGGTGCAGCAAATGTCGGAATACGCCTTCACTTCAGCGGAGGTGTTCACATAGGTGACGATGGGAAGGTCGGGATAGGCCGCCTTGATCCGCTGCACGTCCGCACCGGTGATGGAGCTGGCCAGCGAGCAGCCGGCCTCCAGGTCCGGGATCAGCACGGTCTTGTTCGGCGACAGGATTTTCGCGGTCTCCGCCATGAAGTGGACGCCGGCCTGGACGATGACGTCTTCTTCCGCTTCGGCCGCAACCTGCGCCAGCTTCAGGCTGTCGCCGGTGATGTCGCCGACGCAGTTGAAGATTTCCGGCGTCATGTAATTGTGCGCCAGGATGGTCGCGCCGCGCGCTTGCTTCAGGCGCAGAATGGCATCGATGACCGGCGCGAATTTCGGCCACTCCATAGGGGTGACCACGTCCTTGACCCGCTCATACAGGTGATCGACGCGCGCCTTGACGCCGTCGTCATAGCTGAGCGCGTCCGCCTCCGGCCACTCCCCCGAAGGATTAAACGTCATGCCGTCCATCGCCGGACTCCCGTCTTGCGCCTCACTCTTTTGCTCGGAATGAGCATTAGGGGGAGACTAAGAAACGGCGACTGAAAGGGGCGTCGCCGCAGTTATGCTCTTTATGAGCCTAAGGTGGCAGCCGAATTAGCCCAGCGCAAGGGGCGGGACAAGCGCAATTTCCCGCTACGCGTCTTTCAGTCGCGGAATTGTGAGGCCGAGGGCCGTGCCGCTGCGCACTGTTTCGCGTGCGAAGCGGTGCAGCTCGGCCGGCCGGCCGCCCGTTCGGCTCTCCATCCGACCTGTCCCGTCGACAAAGCCGGCGCGGTCCAGCGCGCGGCGAAAATTCTGCTTGTGCAACGGAAATCCGGCGATGCTCTCGACCAGTTTTTGCAGGTGAGACAGGGTGAACAGCTCCGGCGTCAGCTCAAAGACCACGGGCCGGTATTTGATCTTGCCGCGCAGGCGCGACAGCGCCGTCGCCAGAATGCGGCGGTGGTCGGACGCCATGGCTTCTCCAAACACCGCATCGCCGGGCTCTTCACCGCGATCGCGGGAGGCCTCGGCGACGAGGCCGGCTTCATAGAGCAATTCATAGCGGTCCAGGGCGCGTTCTTCATTCCAGGGCGCGCCGTCCAGGCCGAAGGTCAAGCGCACCCGGTCATAGCGCGCGGCGCGGCGGCCCGGGGCGGCGGCCTCATCGGCCCAGCTGCGCAGCGCCGGCGCAATCTGATCGGTGAGGATGGCGGGACGGCCGTCTCGATGATCCTCCCATGGGAAAAAGCGCGACCAGCGCACCCAGCGGGCATCCGCGCCTTTCAGCACGCGCGCCTCCGGCGCCAGGCCCAGATAGCCCACCGACACCACGCGGGCGCCGTCGGCGCCGGTGAGCGCCGCGACCGGCGCCTCGCGGCCCCGGTCGCCGAAGGTGTAGAGCTGCTCCACATAGCCCAGCTCAAACCCGGTCTGCCCCCTCACCCATTCGCGCAAGCCGATCTCGAAGGTGCGGTGGGTTTCCGGATCGAATGGACCAAAGGGCAGAGCAGGCTGACGCCCGTCGAGGCCTTCGGTGACCAGCACGTTCAGCTCGCCGTCCTCGGCGGCGAAGATCACGGCGTTAAGGCCCACGACCAGCCGGCCCAGCGGATCGGCGTCCAGTTTCGGCTTCATGCCGCCGCCTCGCGCTCGGTGCGCTCCAGCAAGGTCGCGAAGCGCTCCAGAAACAAGACTTGCGCCTGTTTGACGGGCAGTGGATTCAGCGTGACGGCGACGCCTTTAGGGGGGCGGCCGAAGAATTTGCGCGCCTCTTCGACGGTGAATCCGGCGATCTGGGTGGCTTCGAAAAAAGCGCAGACCCGATCGGCCCGCTTGATGACGGCCTTAATGTCGTCCGGGAGGGCGGAGGGCAGGCCATATCGGGCATGAACCGCCGCCTCGAGCCGGGCTTCGAACGCCTTATAGTCCACCCCCAGCGCCGCCTTGAAGGGGGAGATCATGTCGCCGATGACGTATTCCGGCGCGTCATGGAGCAGCGCGGCGAGGCGCCATTTATAGGCCCAGTCCGGCTCCAGCTGGACGCAGAGGCGCTCGACGATCACCGAATGCTCAGCCACCGAGAAGGCATGATCGCCCTGCGTCTGCCCGTTCCATCGCGCCACCCGGGCGAGACCCTGTGCGATATCCTCGATCTCCACGTCAAAGGGTGAAGGATCAAGCAGATCCAGACGCCGGCCCGACAACATGCGCTGCCAGGCTCTGGGTGCCGTTTTAGGTGTTCTGGACCGCGCCACTTTGTCCCGTTCCGCATTGGCTTCCTTTCCGTCCTATCGTGAAACGGCGTAAGTTCAAGAAAAGCCGCACATGACGGCGCAGAAAGGCCCAAGGCCGCCAAGGGAGGCCGTCTGATGAAACGCGAACGCATTCTCGTCGCCCTGCAAGGTAATAGTTCCGACGCCGGGCCGCTGGCGGCGGCGAAATCCATCGCCCCCGTCTTCGATGCTGATATTCGCGGCGTTTTCGTGGAGCCCGATCCCGCGGCCTACATGCTGTGGACGGGTCCGGGCGCGGCGGGCGCGTCGGTCGTCTCCGGCGCACTCGACGCGGTGAAGGAAGAAGCCGACAAGGCCGCCGAGGAAGCCCAGAGCGCCTTCACAGACGCCCTGGCGGGCACGGATCTTGAAGCCGGCGCCAGTTTCAAGCGGATCTGCGACAGCCCGTCGGACGCCGCCGAGCAGGCGCGTCTGATCCGGCTGCTCGTCACCTGCCCTCTCGCGGCTGCAGGCAAAGGACCGTTGGCGGATTTTTCCGCCGCCTGCCTGGTAGACGAGGGCTGCCCCGTCTTCGTGCCGCGAAACGGCGCCGCGCCGCCGAAAAAAATCGCCGTGGCCTGGGACGGGTCGAAGGAAGCCGCGCGCGCGGCGCTGGCCGCCGAGCCGTTCTTCTCCGCCGACACCGAGGTCACCATCCTGTCCAGCCCGCGCAATCTGGACTTCCATGACCGCGCCGCCTCAGCGCCCAATCGTCTGACCCACTGGCTGCGCGCCCGCGGCATCGAGCCGATCGTCAAGGCCTGCGGCGCGCACGGCCCAGTCGGCGAAGCGCTGCTCGAGGCGGCGGGCGGGTCCGACCTCCTGGTCGCGGGCGCCTATGGCCATTCGCGGATTGCGCAATTCATGTTCGGCGGGGTGACGCGCTCACTGCTGACCGCGACTGGCGGCCCCTCGCTTCTCATCGCACACTGATTGAATAACCAATACGACTTGGGAGACTTCACCAATGGCGCTCACCCGGCTTACCCTGCGGCTTGGACGCAATCCCGGCACCGAATATCCGGAGGGCGACGACAATCATGGCTATGTCATCACCGCGCCGCTGAACAAGGACGGGAATCTCGACGCCGACTTGTGGCGCGCACACAAAAAGGCCTGCACGGTGATCCGCTTCTCGCCTGACGAGGACGAGCGCGCCGACGGCTGGCTGACCCACCGGGGCGCCAACTGGTTCTTCCACTATGACGAAGAGCATGAGGGTCCGGACGAGCCGGTCTACAAGCTGGGCGACCACCTGCTGCGTGTCGGCGACTATGTCACCATCCACGAAGCCGACGGCGATAATCTGGTCTATAAAATCACCGAAGCGCAGGATGTCCACGGCTAGCGCGGTCGCCGCGACCGCCGTCGCGCCAAAGCATTCGGTCTAACGCCTGCAGATCGCCTGGGCCGTTGCGCGCGTGACGGCGTCGATCATCTCGTCGCGATCGCCGCTCAGCCGGTCGTCCAAAATCAGAACCGCGAGGCCGTGCACCGCCGACCATGCCGTGATCGCGGCGTGATAGCCCGCTGCGCTGTCAGCCGGCAGTCCCGCACAGGCGGACGCGGCCTCCCGAAGGCGCGTGAAGGCGTCTTCGCTGCTGCTCCGATAGGCCTGGGCGGTTCGGTCCAGCGCCCCGGCCGCGCCGAACATCAGACCGAACATCGCCGGGCGCGCGATCGCGAACTCCACATAAGCCCGGCCCATGACGATCAGGCGCGCCTGCGCATCACCCGTGCGAACATCCCGGTCGCCAAGACGGTCGCCGAGCGCGGTGAACCCTCGGCCGGCGACCGCCGCCAGAAGGCCGGGCTTGCCGGAGAAATGGCCGTACGGCGCCGCCTCGCTTACACCGGCGGCGCGTGCGACCGAACGCAGGCTCAGCGCGTCCAATCCCTGTTTTTCCAGAATGTCTTCAGCGCATTCGAGCAGGCGCTGCCTTAACGGCGACTTGTCCATAAACACCGGCCTCGCGATTGGTCCCGCGTTGATTCTTATCAGATCGCTTGCGCATCTAACAGTGTTAAGCTACAAATTAACACTGTTAGATAAGAGGGTTTCGTCATGATGTTTCTCGCGCTGATGGGCGTCCTCGCGGCGCTGGCCTATCTCCCGCAAGCGATCTGGGGCGACCGCGGCGACTGGCGGATGGCGCTGCGCCACGGCATGGGCGGCGCTTTCGCTTACACCGGAGTGGATCACTTCCTGCGCGCGGACACGCGCTATCAGCCGATGATCCCGGACTACCTGGCGCCGTATGACTTCGGCATGGTGCACATCACCGGCGCGCTGGAGCTGGCCGGCGCTGTCGGCCTTCTGGCGCCGCTTTGGGTCTGGCGCCGACTGGGCTGGCCCAATCTGCGGCCGGCGGCCGGGGTCGGCCTCGCCATGCTGCTCAGCGTCATGGTGATCGCCAACGCCCATGTGGCCGAAACCGGGGGGCGTGTTGAAGGGTTGGGCGGAGGCGACGTCTATTACGCGCTGCGCCCGCTGTTTCAGCCGCTCATCGTATTGTGGGCGCTGATTGCATCAGAAGCGGTGGCTGCACGCCGGCATCCGGAGACGGCGTCCTAAGCGCCTTCCGCAATGCTCCAGGCATAATCCGCCATGGGCGCGACCAGCGCGCCGAGCTCTTTGGCTTTTTCGTTGGACGCATTGCCCTGCAACGCCCGCGCATACACGCCCTGGGCGATGCCGGCGAGGCGGAAGATGTTGTAGGCGAAGTAGAAATCGAGTTTCGGGATCGACTCCCGGCCGGTGCGCGCACAATAGGCCGCGACGTATTCGTCCTCGGTCGGGATGCCGAGCGCTTCAAGATCGACGCCCAGGAATCCGGAGCGGATATCCTTCGGCGTGCGCCACTGCATCAGCTGATAGGTGAAGTCGGCCAGCGGATCGCCCAGAGTTGACAGCTCCCAGTCCAGAACCGCGATCACACGCGGCTCGGCGGGGTGGAAGATCATATTGTCCAGGCGGTAATCGCCGTGAACGACGCTGGTGCGCTCCTGCGCCGGCGCGTTGGCGGGCAGCCACTCGATAAGCCGGTCCATGGCCGCGATCGGCATGGTTTCCGCAGCCTTATACTGCTTGGACCAGCGCCCGATCTGGCGTTCGAAATAATTGCCCGGCTTGCCGTAATCGGACAGGCCGGCCGCCTCGACGTCGACGGCGTGAAGCTGCGCCAGCGTGGCGTTGGAGGCGTCATAGATCGCCCGGCGATCCTCCGGCGACAGGTCGGGCAGATAGGGATCCCAGAAAATCCGCCCATCGACGAAATCCATCACGTAAAAGGCGGTGCCGATGACGGCCTCATCCTCGCACAGGCCATGCATCACCGGCGCGGGAAAGCCTTGCCCGCCCAGCGCGCGCATCACCTTGAACTCCCGGTCCACCGCATGGGCCGAAGGCAACAGCTTGCCCGGCGGCTTGCGCCGCAAGACATAACGCTTGGACGGCGTGGTCAGCTTATATGTCGGATTGGATTGCCCGCCCTTGAACTGCTCCACGGCGAGCGGGCCTTCAAAGCCCTCCACCATGGCCGCCATCCATTCGCTCAACGCGCCCTCGTCGAATTTCAGCGCATCGGCGACCGGCTTGGTGCCGGAAAAGGTGTCGTCGAGTTGGGACATCAATTGATCTCGAAGCGGTCAAGCAGCCAATGCGGAGATAAAAGCACAGCGATTGCGAGAAAGGTCCCCCAAAAATTCAGTTGACGCCAGGCGCGCCCCGCCGGGCGGCCGGACATCGTGAGGGTGTTCGGATCGCCGGGCGGCGAAGAGCGCGATCAAAAGCCCAACAGCCGGCCCGATGCCGGCGATCGCGCATCCGGCTCGACCTATCCGCCCTTATGCACCACGCCCCGCGCCATGACGAAGTCGACGTCCAGCAATTCATCGATATCGGCCAGCGGATCGCCGTCGACGGCGACGATGTCTGCGGCGAAGCCCGGCGCGATGCGGCCGATCTCCTCTTCCAGTCCGACATGGATCGCGCCCGTCGTGGTCGCGGTGGCGATGGCTTCCATTTCGCTCATGCCGGCGTCGACATAAAGGCCGAATTCCTGCGCATTATCGCCGTGCGCGGACACGCCGGAATCGGTGCCGAAGGCGATGGTGACCCCGCCTTCATGGGCGCGGCGAACCATGTCGATCATTTGCGGGCCGACCACCCGCGCCTTCGCCGCCTGAAACGGCGTCATCCAGCCCGCATCGGCCTGATCGGCGACCCAGACGCCCGCCATGACGGTCGGCACCAGAATGGCGTCATTGCGCCGGAACAGGCGGATGCTCTCATCGTCCAGATAGGTGCCGTGTTCGATGCTGTCCCCGCCGGCGCGCAGGAAGGCGTTGATGCCGGTCACGCCGTGGGCGTGGGCGGTCACCCGGCGCCCCATCATATGCGCCGCGCCGACGATCGCCTCGAGTTCCTCCTGGAAGAATTGCTGTTCGACGCCCGCGCCGGTGGAGGACAAGACCCCGCCCGTCGCCGTGATCTTGATGACGTCCGCGCCTTCCTGGACCAGCTGGCGTGCGGCGCGGGCGCAGTCATCCGCGCCGTTGCAGGCATAGGGGCTGGAATTGGCGCGCAGCACCTGCACCGCCCAGCCGTTGGCGTCGCCATGGCCGCCTGTGGGGGTCACCGCCCCGCCCGCGATGCGCAGGCGCGGTCCGATGACGTCGCCGTCTTCAATGCCCGCGCGCAAGGCGCGCAGCGCTTCGATATCGCCGCCGACATCCTGGACCGTGGTGAAACCGGCCATGAGCGTGCGCCGCGCATACAGAACGCCGTCGATCGCGCGATCGGCCGGGCCTTCGGTGAAGGCGGCGATGCGCCGCCCAGGGCCTTGCTGATTGGTGATGTGCACATGGGCGTCGATGAAGCCCGGCATCACCCAATGATCGGTCAGATCCACCAGTTCCGCATCGACCGCTTCAACATAGCCCTGCTCGATCGCTTCGATCTCGCCATCGCGGACCAGGATGGAGACGTTCTCGCGCACGCCGTCTTCGCCCGGCGCGGCGATCAAGTGGCCGGCATGAATGATGGTCAGCGGCCCTTCGCTTTCCTGGGCCAGCGCGCCGGGCGCCGCGCACAGCGTGAGAAGCGCCGCGCTCGCGGCCGCAACGTTAATATATAACATGACCTTAGGCTCCCCGATCTGATCGCCCGCGATGTCAGCGATAACCTCGGGCGCTGTCAAATCAGGTGCGGATCAGGCGGTCAGAGCCCGGGCAGTTTCGGACGGATATTGCGCCGGCGCTCGATCTCGACCTGGCCGCCGCCGGTCACCGCTTCGATGCGGGCGCGCTCTTCTTCCGGATCGATCGGGGCGGGACGGTCGGTGATCACCAGCGTCTCGCCGCCCTCACCGCTGTCGCGCCAGAACAAGATGCGGTCGGAGAAGCTGCGATCCTTACGCACCAGCGCCGCGGTCTCCCCGTCGATCAGCGCACGCACGTCCGGATTGGCGTCCGCCGCGCCGGCCCGGGCGGCCAGAAGAATCTCGCCGTCGGACGCGTTGGAGGCTTCAAAATCGCCAAACAGGGCGCGCTGGGCCTGGCGGTCCTGGAAAATGTCCTCGGCGCGCAACTCGCCGGGCTGAGGCGGGCGCAGGCTGTATTCCGGCGGCACGCTCAAAGGCGCGATGGTGACCACGCGGAACTCGTCCGGCGTCGTGCGGTCCGCGCCAAGCGCCTGGCGCACGCCGGAGGTGCAGGCCGTGGCGCCGAAAAGCGCGACGGTGGAGACGATGAGGAGAGAGCGGATGCGCATGGAAAACCTCTTCTGGGCCCAGCCCTGTCAGTCGTGTCGTCTTTTACCGGGCGTTGACCGGCCTGACCAGCGCGCAACGCGGTTGGAATAGGCCGGCGGCGCGATCACCGGCTGTCCCGGCTGAGAAACAGATCCAGGATCAGAACCGCGACGCCCAGCGAGATCGCCGCATCCGCGACATTGAAGACATAGGGGAACCACAGGCCTGAAAAGTCGAAGAAATCCGCCACAGCGCCGTAGGCGACGCGGTCGATCACATTGCCGATCGCGCCGCCGATGATCATGCCGAAACTGATCGCCTGAAGCCGGCGTTCCGCCTGCATCATCCAGCTGGCCAGAAGCGCCGAGACGCCCAGCGAAACTGCGATCAGGAGACCGACCTGCCACCAGCTGCCGGCCTGGAACAGCCCGAAGCTGACGCCGCGATTCCACACCATGGTCAGATTAAACCAGGGATCGAGCACGCGAATTTGGCCGATCACGTCCAGATCGACGACGCGCAGGATCACATGCTTGGAAATCTGGTCGGCGATCAGGATTCCCAGCGCGACCAGAAATCCCATCAGCGCAAGAGGACTGCGCCGCCGGCGCGAAAACATGCGTCTCATTCCGTCTCCCTCAGAAACGAATGGCTAACAGGGAGTTAGGAATGGGTCCAGTGAAAGCGGTGTTAGGGATGAGGTTGGCGATGAGGTCCGCGGCAGTCGAGTGGCGCGAACCCGCGTGCCTAGGCTTGGCTCCATTGGATGAAGCCGGCGAGGTTTACGCCTTGAGCGTCGAAAAACTCCACCGCGCTGGTGTAATAGGAGGCTTCCACGAGGCTTGGGCAGATGGCGGGCTTGGCGCCTGCGTAGGATGACCATTCCACGCCATAAGTCGTGGCGTAGTCGTTCTTTTTTTCCTCGCCGGTCGTGTAGAGCTGAGGTGAGAGGATGGTGATGTTCTCGTCCTCGAAGAAGGCCTGCATCTGCGCCTGCGCATTGGCCTGGTCCGGCGCGCCGTAGGGCGCGGAATGGCTGACCGTGACGATCACGTCGAGCCCGGCCGCCCGCGCCGCGGCGAAGGCGTCGGCGAAGGCCTCGCGCAAATCGCCGGCATATTCTTCAACGTCGAACGCGACGCCGTCATAGCCTTTAAATCTATTGTCCTTAATCGCCGAGGCGATCTGCGAGACCGTGTCCGCATCAAACGCACCGGCGGCGTTGCCGCCGCCCAGCGCGATGTATTTCGTCCCTTCAAGACCGCTCATCACATGATGGCTGTTGGACAGCGCCTCGGCGACGCCGGCATAGCCGCTGAAGGCGACGCCGACATTGGCGCCCGCCGGCGGGGTGGCGCTCGACGACCAGGTCCAGCGCCAATATCCGATAGTCCCGGTCATCGTCGCCTCCAGTCTCGCGCCGCAGCGAATGCGGCCTCGCCCGCACACACCATAGGCGAAATTTTATTCGCGCCTAGATTGTCGATCAAGCTTCAGTCCAGCGCCCCCGACGAAAAAACCCCGGCCAACCGGCCGGGGCTTTCATGTTTTCGTGCTGAGCGCGCCGCCTAGCTGTCCAAGAAGCTGCGCAGCTTCCGCGACCGGCTCGGATGCTTCAGCTTGCGCAGCGCCTTGGCTTCGATCTGACGGATGCGTTCGCGGGTCACGCTGAACTGCTGGCCGACCTCCTCCAGGGTGTGGTCGGTATTCATGCCGATGCCGAAACGCATGCGCAGGACGCGTTCTTCGCGCGGGGTCAGGCTGGCGAGCACCAGCGTGGTGGTTTCGCGCAGGTTGGAGTGGATCGCCGCGTCGATCGGCAGGACGGCGTTCTTATCCTCGATGAAATCGCCCAGATGGCTGTCTTCTTCGTCGCCGATGGGGGTCTCGAGCGAGATCGGCTCCTTGGCGATCTTCATCACCTTGCGGACCTTCTCCAACGGCATGGAGAGTTTCTCCGCCAGCTCTTCCGGGGTCGGCTCGCGGCCGATCTCGTGGAGCATCTGACGGCTGGTGCGCACGATTTTGTTGATCGTTTCGATCATGTGGACCGGGATGCGGATGGTGCGCGCCTGGTCCGCGATCGAGCGTGTGATCGCCTGGCGGATCCACCAGGTCGCGTAGGTGGAGAATTTATAGCCGCGGCGGTATTCGAACTTATCGACCGCCTTCATCAGGCCGATATTGCCTTCCTGGATCAGGTCGAGGAATTGCAGGCCGCGATTGGTGTATTTCTTCGCGATCGAGATCACCAGGCGCAGATTGGCCTCCACCATCTCCTTCTTGGCGACCGCGGCTTCGCGCTTGCCTTTCTGGACGGTGGCGACGATGCGGCGGAAATCATCCACCGGCACGCCGGATTCCTGAGCCAAGGCGCCGATCTGATCGCGAATCTCGGCGGCTTCCGTGGCTTCGCGGTCGACAAAGCGGGCCCAGGCCTTGGATTGCTCGGCCATGCCGGCCAGCCATTCCGGATCCAGCTCGTGGCCCTGATATTCCTTCAGGAAGGAGGTGCGCGGCACGCCGTGGGCTTCGGCCATGCGCAGGAGCTTGCCTTCCAGGCCGACCAGGCGCTTGTTGATGGCTTCGAGCTGTTCGACCAGGGCTTCGATCCGGGCGTTGTTGAGGTGCAGCGAGTTCAAATTCGCCACGATGGCCTCAAAGGCCGCGTCATAGGTTTCCTGGTCCTTCTTGGAGAAATGCTTGCCGGCCAGGCGCAGATTCACCAGCTTGTCCTGCAGGCGGCGGAAGGCGTCGAAATCAACCGCGATGGCGTCCAGGGTCTCCATGACCCCGTCGCGCAATTCCGCTTCCATCGCCGCGAGGGACAGGGCCGCGCCGTCATCATCGTCGTCATCATCCGATGAACGGTTTTCGCCCTCGCCTTCGCTTTCACCTTCGCCGTCCTCGGACTGGCTGTCCTCGGACTTGGCTTCAGCGTCGTCTGATTGAGTTTCGCCGCCCTTGGCGGCGGCCGTCTCTTCGGCCTCCTCGCCCTCTTCACCGTCGGCGGTGTTGACGGCGGTGGCGTCTTCGCGCGTGCCGCCATAGGTGGCGTCCAGGTCGATGATGTCGCGCAGCAGGACCTGACCTTCGGTCAGCTCGTCGCGCCAGACCATGATGGCTTCAAAGGTCAGCGGGCTTTCGCACAGACCGCGGATCATCGCGTTGCGGCCCGCTTCGATGCGCTTGGCGATGGCGATCTCGCCTTCGCGCGACAACAGCTCGACCGAGCCCATCTCGCGCAGATACATGCGCACCGGGTCGTCCGTGCGGTCCTGAGCCGACGTGGTGTTCTGGCCCTTGACCGCCGCAGTTCCCGCTTTTTGAGCCACCGCTTTGGTCTTGCCGTCCTCATCGGCGGCGTCCGCGTTTTCGCTCTCGCCTTCGCCGTCCGCGTCGGCGTCTTCTTCCGAATCAACGACTGTAATGCCCATCTCGGAGAGCTGGGCCAGGATGTCCTCGATCTGCTCGGAGCTGAATTCCTCGGACGGCAAGACCTTGTTCAACTCGTCATGGGTGACATAGCCGCGCTTTTTCGCGGTCTTGATCATCGCCTTGACGGACTGATCGGTCAGGTCCAGCAGCGGACCGTCCTGGGTTTCGGCTGGGGCTTCGGCGGTTTCGGCGGCAGCTTTGCTCATGCGGTGCTCTTTCGCTCCGGGCGTCGGGTCGTGACGGCGCGTTTGGCGTATCGCGCGTCAGCGTTTGCGGTCCCGCCGCACAGCGGCGAGGAAAGTCTGTAAGGCTTGCGGATCGCCCTGTTCAAAAACATCGGCCTGGCGTGCGCGCTCCTCGGCGATACGGGCGTCATCCGCGACTCGTTCCATATAGGAAGCAGAAAGCCTGCGCCAAGCCCCAAGACGGCTTTCCGCATCGGCCTCCTCACCCCCAAGGCTGGCGCGCATCGCGGAGCGAAACCGCCGCATACGCAAAAGATCTGGGCCAAATCCCTTCTGGCTGAGCGCTTCATGCAATCCGCCGTCAGGTAAAACTTCCCCAGAAGAACAGGCGTCTAGAATCGCGTCGCGTAGGCTGTCAAGTGATCCGAAGGCCATTTCTGCAAGAGCCTCCGCCTCCAGCTCGGCGATCTCGGGAAATTCAACGCAGGCCAACAGCAATTGATCCGGGACTGAGGAATACGCCGCACCGGCCTTCCTGGCCTGCTTCAACGCCCCGCTGGGACCGGGCGGCGGACCAAAGCGGGAGCCGCCGGATTTCCACGCCGGAGCGCGGCGCGCGCCCCCTGGGCGCGCGGTCTGAAACATCGCGTCGAGCCGGCGGTCAAACTCGGCGCGGTATTCCGCCTTGACGTCCGCGTCCTCGATCTTGGCGACCAGGGCGCGCAGGCGCTTTCTGAAGCCCGCCCGGCGGTCGGGATCGTCCAGCGGCTCCAGATTGGCTTCGCGCTCCCACAAGACGTCGATCAAGGGCCGCGGCTCGGCGACGACGGCCTTGAGCGCGTCCGGACCCTTCTCGCGCAGCAAATCATCCGGGTCGGCGCCTTCCGACAGGATGGCGAAACGCAGCGTGCGGCCGGGCTGAAGCAAGGCCAGCGCGCGCTCCGCCGCGAGGCCCGCCGCGCGCACCCCGGCGCTGTCGCCGTCCAGGCACACCACCGGCTCCGGTCCGGCGCGCCATAACAGGCGGATCTGCTCCTCGGTCAGCGCCGTGCCCAGCGGCGCCACCGCATGCGCCAACCCGGCGCGCGCGAAGGCGATGACGTCCATATAGCCTTCCGCAACGATCAGGCCCCTGGCCTTCACCTTGGGGTCGTTGGCGCGCCGGCGCGCCTGGGGATAGCGGTAAAGCTGGGCGCCCTTATGGAACAGGCTGGTCTCCGGGCTGTTGAGGTATTTCGCCCGCACGTCTTTGGACATCGCCCGCCCGCCAAACGCCACCAGGCGCCCGCGCGGGTCTTCAATGGGAAACATCACCCGGCCGCGAAAGCGATCATAGGCTTCGCCCCCGTCGTCCGGGACGATGATCAGTCCGGCCTCGTTGAGGTCCTCGATCGAGGCGCCTTTTTGGGTCAACGCCTGAACCAGGCCCCGCCGCTTGTCCGGGGCGAAACCCAGACCGAAGGTTTCAATATCCGCAGCGCTCAGACCCCGGCGCTCCAGGTAGGCGCGGGCGTCCTCTCCGGCGGGCGATTGCAGCTGGCGGACGAACCAGGCCTGAGCCGCTTCAATCCATTCCAGGGCCGACTTGCGCCGGGCTTCGGTTTTGGGATCGGGCGGCGCGTCGCGCGGCACCTCCATGCCGGCTTCCGCCGCCAGCGCCTCAACCGCTTCGATGAAGCTTAGGCCTTGGGTTTTTTGAAGCCAGGTGATGACGTCGCCATGCTCCTGGCTGGCGAAGCAATGGTAGAAACCCTTTTCGTCATTGACGAAGAAAGAGGGCGTGCGCTCCTTTTTAAACGGCGACAGTCCGACGAATTCACGCCCCTGGCGCTTGAGCGCCACCGTCCGCCCGATCAGATCGGACGGGCGGATGCGCGTCTTCAACTCGTCTAGAAAGCCGTCAGGAAGGGCCATGGACGCCGAATGCTAAGAACCGAGCCCTTCAGCTTAAACCGCGCAGGCCGGTGAGACCACGCCCTAGGACGGGTTCTGAAGCAGGGTTTTGACCGCCTTGCCCGCCTGGGCGAAGTCCATGCGGCCGGTATAGCGCTCTTTCAAAGCGCCCATGCAGCGGCCCATATCTTTCAAGCCGGTGGCGTCGAGCTCCTCGACAACCTCGGCGGCCGCCTTGGCGATGGAATCGTCGCACATCGGCTCGGGCAGATAGGCGCGCACGATCTCGGCTTCGGCATGCTCGCGTTCGGCCAGGTCCAGCCGGCCGGCGTCTTCATACGTCGCCGCGCTTTCCTCGCGCTGCTTCACCAGCTTTTGCAGGAGCGCCATGATCTCGGTGTCTTCGCAGCCTTCGCAGCGATCTTCCGCCCGCGCCGCGATATCGCGGTCTTTGATGGCGGCCTGGATCAGGCGCAGGGTCGACACGCGCACCTGATCTTTGGCGCGCATGGCGGTCTTAAGGTCTTCGAAGATGGTGTCGCGCAGCGACATGGGACAATCACCAGATTACGCCTGGCACAGCCAAGCTATTGTTTTTTATACGCTGAAGGGCAGGCTTGTTTCCTTGACCGGCCCTCCGGCCTCGCCTAGGTTCCGCGCGTTTGGCCGCGGGTCGGCGGCCTCCACTTAAAACCAGAGGCGGGACGTATGCCGGAAGCGATCGAGAATCAAGACCTCGAGCGTTCAACTCAGCGCGAAGATGCTGCACCGCCGCAATGGGCGACGGCCGCCCTCGCGCTTGCAGACGGCACGGTTTTCTACGGGATCGGCGCCGGCGCCACCGGCACGGCGGTCGGCGAGCTGTGCTTCAACACCGCCATGACCGGCCATCAGGAAATCCTCGCCGATCCGTCCTACGCCGCACAAATCGTCTGCTTCACCTTTCCTCATGTGGGCAATACGGGCGCAAACGCCGAAGATGAAGAGGCCGCCAGCGCCGCCGCGAAACAGGCCGCGGTCGGCATGGTGTCGCGCGCGCGCCTCACTCCGCCGGCCAATTGGCGCGCCGAACAGAGCTTTGAAGAATGGCTCGCCGCGCGGGGCATTGTGGCGATCACCGGGGTCGACACCCGCGCCATCACCCGGCGCATTCGAGACACCGGCATGCCCATGGCCGCCGTGCAGCACGCACGCGCAGGGGCGCTGGATCTGAACGCCGTCAAAGCCGCCGCCGCCGCCGCGCCCGCCATGGAAGGCGCGGAGCTGGCCGGCCAGGTCACGCGCGCTGCGATCGAACCCTGGGCGCAAGCGGGCTGGGACTGGCCGCAAGGATATGTCGCGGGCCCGGACGACGGACCGCTGGTCGCCGTTCTCGATTATGGGGTGAAAGCCAACATTCTGCGCCGCCTGGTCTCGGCGGGCGCACGCGTCACCGTGCTGCCGGCCACGGCGAGCGCCGCTGACGTGTTGGCGCTGGCGCCGGACGGCGTGGTGGTGTCGAACGGGCCGGGCGATCCGGCCGCCACAGGCGCGTACGCACTGGACGCGCTGCGCGGCGTCATCGACGCGGGCGTGCCGGTGCTGGGCATCTGCCTGGGCCACCAGATGCTCGCTCTGGCGGTCGGCGCAAAGACCGTGAAGATGGCTCAAGGCCATCATGGCGCGAACCATCCGGTGAAGAACCATGAAACCGGCCAGGTCGAGATCGTGTCGATGAATCACGGCTTCGCTGTGGATCGCGACAGCCTGCCGGACGGCGCGATCGAGACCCATGTCTCGCTGTTCGACGGCACAAATTGCGGTTTCAAACTGACCGACAAGCCCGTTTTCGCCGTCCAGCATCATCCCGAAGCGAGCCCCGGCCCGCAGGACAGCTTTAACGTCTTTGATAACTTTGTGAGCGGTTTGAAGGCGGGTTGAGGCTTCAAGCCTCTTGGTCGAGTCCGTTCAGCGCGCTAGCCTTCCTCCTCAGGGGACTGAGGAGAGTCGGCCTGCATCAGCCGCATGCAGGTCAGGACGAGGGAGCGCCGCACAGATGGCTGCCAAGACCAAACAGTTTCGCAAAGCATTGATGGCCGCGGTTTTCGTCGGCGCGGCCGTCGCCATGGCGGGCTGCGGCGGCGGAGGCGGCGGCAGCACCGGATCCATCGCCACGCCGCCCCCGCCTCCGCCGCCCCCGCCCCCTCCTCCGCC